>CALUVL010000003.1 GCA_944324225.1 Candidatus Gastranaerophilales bacterium | reverse complement strand
ACAATAATCAAACTGTCCGAAATAATCAAACTGGACTTTTAAAAACATTATCCGTACAGTTGAAATTTGGTGCGTATCTTACTGATAATATACAAATCTTAATTTTCAAAATTCAATCTGTATTGCTTCCTAATCTTTATACTAAAAAACGGAGAAGATGGGATTCGAACCCATGATGCAGATTACTCCACATAACACCTTAGCAGGGTGCCGCCTTCAGCCTACTCGGCCACTTCTCCATTCTTTATATTCATTTCTTTACACATAATATTCACATGCGTATACGTTTATATTAGCATAAACATTTTTTTTCGTAAATATCAAATATCTTTTCCTACAAATTGCCGAAATTTCGCTTTTTTCTTGACCGCATTACCTTATTAGGCTAATATGATTGTAAATGAGAAGAAAGGCTTTATTATGATTGAAATGAAAGTTATGGGCATTGCTCTTGATACAAGAACAGGCTCTCCTATTGTTGTACTCCACGATAAAGAGAACAGAAAGGCGCTTCCCATCTGGATTGGCTCCGCAGAAGCCAGCGCTATTATAAGAAAAATCGAAAATCTTACGGTTTCCAGACCGATGACACACGATTTGATTATTAACATTATCGAAAAAATGGGATGCGAAATAGAAAAAGTTGAAATTAACGATGTTGAAAAAGAAACCTACTACGCAACAATCTTTTTAAAAAACAACGATGACGGAAAGATTATTGAAATAGACTCAAGGCCTTCTGACGCCATAGCTGTCGCTATAAGAGTTGATGCTCCGATTTTTGTAACAGCAAACGTTATTTCTAACGGTTCAGTTTCAACAGACAGCGCAAAAGATGAAGAAGAAGCTCAGGAATTTAAAAAATTTATACAGAGTATTAAGCCTTCGGACTTTGAAAAGCTTCTGAAAGACAACGACCATCACGAAAGTGATCAGTAAACATTATACAATTCAAAAACAACAACGAAATAGGCGGTTGTTTTGCTAATATCAATTGAAATATTTAGTTAGACTGTTCTCTTTGCGCACGATTTGCCTCTATGAGGTCTTTTACACGTGCCAGAGTTTCCGGAAAATAGTTTGCTATTATATATTCAGATTTGCATGTTCCCATATTTAGAAGGGTGTAGGCCTCAGCAAAAAATTCCGTAATGCTTGTGGCTGCATATTCTGCATTTATATTTACACCTGGAGCATTTTTACGGTAATTTGATATTTCTTTATTGAATACCTCGTGAAGCTTTTCATCTGCTCCTGATACCGGCTGAAGGGTTCCCTGCTTATCCAGCATTTCCTGCAAAGTTAAAGGTTTATCTCTGCCGAAATTTGCAAGAGAATCTTTCAAACGTTCTTTTAGAACCTTTATTGCATTATCTTTGTCATCAATATGATCGCACATGTGACCGGTTTCATGGACTATTGTTTTTATAGCTCTGTCACCAATCAAAGCATTCGGGTCAAGCACAATCTTTCCGCCATCTGCATTGGTGTAGAAACCGTTTGTAGTACCATATCTTGAATCTCCGTTAAGCTGGTCATTCAATTTTATTTGAACTCCGCTTGATGCCATATCATAAAGCACTGCGGAATTGACTTTTGAAAATACATGTTTAATATAATCTTCCGGAAGCTCGGAAACATCAAGTTTTTTTGACTGTTCTCCGTTTTTACTGATTGTAATCTGTCCGTTTGAGATTTTCACATCAAAAGAATTATTATTTATTGTTTCAGTAAAGGCATTATCACCATTTTGAATTCTTTGAATTTTAGGAAGCATATCTGCAATTTGAGATTTTTTAGGATCAAAATTCAAAACTTCTTTAAATTGATTATATCCGTCATAATAGTTTTTGATAAAATCTTCTTTAGTGTCGCCAAGGCCTGCGCCATGCGGCTGTAATTTGCCCATCAGGTTGTAAATTCCTTCAAGTTTATTCTGGTCAGTTTCTGAATGAATTGCATCATAAACATCACCGATAAGCTCTCTGCCTGTCATTTGTTTATATTTTTCAGCCGCCGGATAAATGTTGTATCCGCCGGACAACACATCATCACTGCCAAGAATTTCTCCAGCAACAGTGAAGTTTTTCTCTGTTAAAAGCTGCATAAAGGCTTCGTCAAACGGCATTTTTGTTGTCTGCTTTTGCCCGTTCACCATTGTTTCTCTTATGACTTCGCCGTCCTGAACAGTCAATGACGATACAAAATTACCATCTTTGTCATAAACTTCACTTTTGTAGTCTGCCGCATAACCTTTTGCCTGATTGTTTTTAAGATGATACCTGAAATTGCCGTTTTCATCGTATTCTACATCAAAATCTTCGCCTGCATGAATACTATCGCCGACAAGATTTTTATATCTGTCAAAGGCCTCTCCGTTTAAAGGAGGTGTTTCTTTACCTGTTTCATTTTTAATTTTTGGAACAACTTTAAGTTTGCCATCCTCAATTTTTAAATCAAAATCTTCGCCGTATCTGGCACCTCCGTCTATCATTTGCTGAATTGCTTTAACTGTAGCTTCATCAACAGTTGTTTTCTTTGGAATATGAGTCAGATAAGTTTCGCCATCCGTTATAAAACCTCTCGGGGCATCATCTTCCGAAGAATTATCTTTAATATCTATTCCTGTCAATTTATTATTTTCATCATATTTAAAAGAAACTTTTGTTGAATCCGGAGTTCCTGCATTAAATACGATATCCTCCAGCTTCATATTTCTCCAGTAAGGATCATCCTCTGAATATTCATGTGACTGCCTTACGGCAACACCATCTTTTATATGAAGCTTATAACCTGTATCCTCCCGATTTTTGCCATACTCGAATTTTGTCATTTCTCCGGTTTTATTGTTTATATAAGTATTAGAACTTTCGCCCTTTTCATCATAAGTAGTAATTAAATCGCATTCTTCATATCCTTGAATACCGCAGGAAGCCTCTCGGGTTTCACTAAGTTTGCCGTTTTCGTCCCGAATCTCTGTAAATCCGTCAATCTTGCGCTCATACGAAATTTTACCGTCCTTTTCGACCTTTGTATACTGGTCTGCCATATATGCCCCGCCGAGTTTTTCAACCATCTCTTTGGACATGCCTGTTTTTTGTGATGTTTCTTCAAGCTTCTTGGCATAAGCTTCATCACCTACAGAGGCAACAAACCCCAAAAATTTCCGATAGTCTTCCTCCTGTATATCATCACCGTAAAACGGCTTTGCCTCTTTTATATATTGACTTAATTCAAAATCAGTCACTTTATCATCATGCTTCCCCTGCAAAAATGCAAGTTTTGGTTCTCCATCAGACCATTTGCCATACGGAACTCTCATCATCGCATCTATATCCCGAGAACTAAGTGTTGAATCCATCTTTTCGTCAAGGGCATTTATTTTATCAAATATGAACAAAATTTTATCCAGCCGTTTGTCATTTGCAAACTGCTTTTTTATGTCATCCCGTGATATTTTGCCCAGACCGAGATGTTCAATATTGATATCAGTCATAACTAACCTCTGTTATTTTTTACAACAATACCAGTATCGGCACTTAGAAATAATTTCTTTAATATATCAGGCATTAATGTAACAAATGTAACAATCGCCAGAATTTCTGAAATCAGAGCTTTAGAAAATTTTTTATATATTTGAGAAAGAGAGCACAGAGATGAATATCGACAAAATCCAATCAAACTTTATTTTTAAAGTTGATCCTGTCAATTTCTTTGAAACACATAGGCGCGAATCGACAGCTAAAAGCAACTTTTTCTCAAATGCGCTTTTTGCACAGCAGACAGATGGTGAATTCAATTTAAATCACCCCAAAGTCGCAGGATTCGGACCTTCTGCAAATAAACTTGACAGATTAGCTTAATATTTCTTAATATTTGGCAAAATTTTAGCAATTTTTTGTCCGAAATTTCCTTTATTAAAATATAGGGAATTTTGGAGATTATTATGTTCGGATTAAATGTTCAAAAAATTATCACAACACCTGGCGCACCCCGCATCAACAACGCAAGTTTCAAACCGGCTCAAAACTTTGCTAAAGAAACCTTCGGATTCACTCCGAGCCTAGACAGACCGGTTGTAAAAAGCAATTTTTCGGCAGAACAGCTTTGCGGTGCACCATTAAAAGCTCAACACCTAGATTTGATAGCATAAGGACAAGGGTTTACAGCAGAAAGAAATTATCTTTAGTATTTGTGTTGTAAATTAGTTTTTGTGCATTGAACTGCGGAGTATACGTATAAGTTACTCTGCCGTTTTTTTTGTTTAGTGCACATAACCCGACAACTCTATCCTCATTCTTAAACAATCTTTTGAGAAATTCCATACTTACCACATCCTTCTTTTTTGTTGTATAATGTTTTTAAGGATTTTGTGTAGAAAGTCAAGGAGGTATTAATGGCACAAAAAATTTCTAAAGATATGAATATTATGGATATAGTGGAAGCTTGCCCGGAAAGCGTTATCATTTTCCAAAAATACGGACTCGGCTGTATCGGATGCGCAGCTGCAAGATTCGAAAACCTTGAAGCCGGTGCTAAAGTTCATGGCTTTGATCCTGATGAAATGGTTGAAGAAATCAACAAACTGATTGAACAGCAATAAGGCTTTATATTCTATAAACTTTGAAAGCGGATTCTTAAAGAATCCGCTTTTTTGAATTGTAACTATATATCAGGAGTTTGGTTATCTATTATCTTTTCAAAAATCCTGCCATTGTAGGCTGTGCGGCACTACTTGCAGGAGGCATCAATTTATTTAGAGTTGTTTGAGCCATAGCCGGCTGCATTTGAAGTTTTTTAGCTTCTTCTGCCAAACGTTCTTTTTCTTTATTTTCCTTTGTCATTTTTTCACAGTATCTTGCAAGCCATATCATAAATGCCGGTACAATAAGGATTATTGAAGCAAAGTCAAACGAACTGTTCAATGTTTTTGCGATTCTTACAAACTTGTTGTCTGCACTTTCAAAAGCCTTGTAAATTGTTTCAAGAGAGGTATTATTATCTTGAACCATTGCCTGTTTGAAAGCTTTTTCTAAATCTTCAATTGATACATCTTTAAGCTTTTCAAATTTAACACCAGCGCCGGTAAGAATATCTTCAGCAGCATTTTTGACTGTTTTATCCATTGCAAAGACTTTTCTGGGATCGCCGCCTGTTTTATTCAGGAATTCAATATAACCAAGCACGCCATCCTTGTATTGTTTAAGATTACTATGCTTTGAAGCAAGCTGCTCGCTGCTCAAAACTGTTACTCCGCCTGACGGAGTGAGATAATTTTTAAGTTTATAGAAGATACCTTTATCATGGTCGGCCGGTTTTACATTCAATGCAAGACCGGAAATCTTTGCAAACAAAGTAGAAAAACTTCTTGAAAGTGTTTTTGCACCAAACAATATCGCAATAAAGCTTGAAATATCACGAACTTCAATTTCACGTCTGTCATGTTCGCCTTTTGCGTTACGCAGCCTTGGAGGCAGGCAAAAACCAAACAACAACGTCAACATTGCAGGTACAGACATTGATGCTCCGTCAAATTCAAAAGTATCAGAAAGTTTTTTGAACCATCCGCCCTTAGTAACAGTTTTACCAAGTTTTTCGTTTATTGCTGAGGCAGCTCCGGTAAATGAAGTTGCGGCCTTTTTATCATCCGACTTTTTATCATCGGATTTTTTTGCATCCCGAGTTGTTGGGGGCACTGCAGCCTTGTCAGATTGCGCAGTATCAGCAGCTTTATTTGTAGTTTTTTGTGTATTTTCGGCTTCGGCTGCGTTTTCTTTTTGTTCATTTTCCGGAGTATCTTTTATTTCATCTGCATTTTCAGATACTCCTATGTTGTAAATTTTCGGAATAATATCAAAGAACCCGACAACTGCAAAGAACATTCCGAAATTAGACAAAAGCCTTGAACCGGAACGTCTGAGATTGAACGATTTCAAGAATTTTGCCAAATCAGGAGCCGCATTATTTTTCAGATATTTACTGGTTGATTTTATGACATCATCAGTATAATCCATCATGTTGTCAAGCATTTTATTAAATGAAACAGAAACCGGATTTCTTCTCCATTTAACGTTGACGGTAGCAGCAAGTTCATTTTCAGTAGGACTTACATATTTTTTACGCAAATCCATAAACTCACTGACAAGTTCTGATGTTAAATCCTCTTTCATGCCCGGAGTCTTTTTGCCGATAAAATGTTTGAAAAATCCTTTTGATTTAGCAGCTTCAATCTCAAGCAGTTTATTTGCCATTTTTTCAGCCTGGGCATCATAATCAAACTCTTTGAGACCGCCAAGAGATGCCTCAAGAGTTGATTTAAACATTTGTTTATAAAAATTAAATTTTACAGGTTTTGTCTGAGCTGCATCCTTAAAATCAGTAATATTTTTGATTGCCTCCTGCTGACTGATAGCTGTTTGTTTAAAGTTTTCACCGAGGGTATTAATCATGTTTATAGGAACATTATTGGCTTTGCCTGCATATTTTTTAAGGAAAGCCATAATACCGAGCGGAATCAGAAATGCGCTCGGACCTGAAAGAATTTCACGAACCCCTTCACGTCTTGCGAAAGTCCAGTTATAAGGACCGATTTTTTTACCTGTTTTTTCGCCTGTTTCAGGGTCTACGGCTCTTTCTCTGCCTCTGTTCAAACCTTCCCAGATCCTCGGAGCAACCATACCTAAACCATCCTGTGCGATAAATGATGCGGCAAATCCTCCTCGTGCGATTGCATCCGTAACAGTAACAACAGGGTTAAAACTGCTTGTAAACTGCGGATTACTTGATTTTACACTTCTTTGTCCAAGTCTGTTTGGGCGGGCATTTTCCGATGAATTAATTGCTTTTACTGACATATCCCTACTTTATTTTCATGACTAAACTACACACACATACTATTTTAAAAACTTAAAGGTTACATTTATTGCCATTTTTGCGATAGATTGTAAGAAAAATTAACATGACAAGTTAACTGACGTAAATGTAATTTTATTAAGTGTAATTATTATACTTAATATTATATTTTTTTTCAAGCTACATACTACAATTATAATATTTTTATTCACATAACTTTACATTTTTGTTAAAAAAACACCCGATTAGGGAATAATACCGGCTTATTTTATAGACCGCCAAAATTGACAAGCCCCTGTTTTCATAATACGATTCTGGAATGGAAGTAACAGTAATCGGTGCAGGATTGGCCGGCTCTGAAGCGGCTTTGCAGCTTGCAAAAAGGAATATAAAAGTAAAACTTTATGAAATGAGGCCTGACAAAACAACAGGCGCACATAAAACCGGTGATTGCGCAGAATTTGTATGCTCAAACAGTCTCGGAGCATTTGATACTACAAACGCAAGCGGACTTTTGAAAAAAGAAATGGAACTTTTAGGTGGCGAGTTAATCAAAATTGCTTATGAATGCAAAGTCCCCGCAGGCAATGCGCTTGCAATTGACAGGGAAGGTTTTTCGGAGAAGGTCAACAAAAAAATCCTTGAGAACCCGAATATAACGCTCATAAGAAAAGAAATAACCGAAATTCCGCAGACTCCGACGATAATCGCTTCCGGCCCTCTGACAAGTCCTGAACTGGCTGAGAGCATTAAAAAATTTACAAACAACGACCATCTTTACTTTTTTGATGCCATCGCTCCGATTGTCGAAGCTGACAGTATAAATTTTGATATCGCTTTCCGACAAAACCGCTATAACAAAGGCGATGCAGATTATATAAACTGCCCGATGAACAAAGAACAATATGAAAAATTCTACGAAATTCTGACAACTGCTCCTAGGATTGAATTGAAAGAATTCGAAAAAAACGCAAAATTTTTCGAAAGCTGTCTGCCGGTAGAAGTTCTAGCCTCTAGAGGTAAAGATACTTTGAGATTTGGTCCTATGAAACCGGTCGGACTTATCGATCCGAGAACTGAAGAAGAAAGTTATGCTGTTGTACAGCTTAGACAGGACAATTCAGCTAAAACACTTTATAACATTGTAGGATTTCAAACGAACCTTAAATGGGGAAGCCAGAAAGAACTTATACATTCTATTCCTGGACTTGAAAATGCTTCTATTCTTCGATATGGCGTTATGCACAGAAACACTTTTATAAATTCACCAAAACTTCTAAACCCTACACTTCAAACAAGAGCAAGAGAAGATTTATTCTTTGCTGGACAGCTTACCGGCACAGAAGGTTATACTGAATCAATTGCCTCAGGGCTTCTTGCAGGCATAAACATGGCAAAATTTATCAATAATGTCCCCCTTTTAATGCTTCCACAAATAACAATGCTGGGCGCTCTTACTCATTACATAACAAATCCAGAGCATGACAAATTTCAACCCATAAATTCAAACTGGGGCATTTTAGAAAAAATTGAACTGCCAAAGAAAGAACGAAAAAACAAAAAATTAAAAGCAGAACTTTTATCAAACAGGTCTATTGAATTTTTGTCAGGAGTTATTGTCTAAAACTATACATTTTTATCAAGTTTTTGTTGAGTTTCATCAACTTTAGGCGCATTTTTATGTTTTTCAAATCCAAGTGCATTCAATGCAGGATGAATAAACAAATGTGAAACCTGTGGCGCAAAAATTGCAAGCCCGAATACTGATCCGACAATATTTCCAAATTCAACTGCCCCTTTTAATATCGGAAATTTATCTGGATTTTCCTTATTTAATTCTTTGACAATTAAAGGATCATAATCATCTTCCACAAGTTTGTGAACCTTATTGCCGTTTTTGTCTGTCTTATAAACACCCTTAATCTCTTTTCCTAGAGTTTTCTGGCGGTTATTCAATGTTGTATCGCAAAGTTTAAGATAATGTGCATACTGTTTGCTGTTGGAAAATTTTCCGATTTCTTCAGGCTTAAACAGTTTTTGGGCAATCTTGAATGTACCTTTCTTGAATACCGGAACAACCAGTGCAATATACACAAGAAGACAGGTTGCCTGATACAAAAATTCTTTTGCCGCTGCGTATTTTTTTGTATTGTCATCGATATCATTATCTATAAGAATAAACCCCGGTCTGCCTATAGCTTTCAATGTCGTTTCCATAATAACCTGCGAATTTGTATTCGAGGTTATATTATTGAGTGAGTTACTTGTTAAAATTCTTGTTATTCCGTTCATCATACGCCACCTACTCTCATTCCGTGTTGATTGGAATTAACAAACGTCTGGAGGCTCGGACGTTTGACAGGTGAATACAATTGCGTATTTAAAGTTTTTGATTTGCCAGACGACACTGTTGAAATCTCGTCAAATTTTTGTGCTAAAGCACCTTTTTTGTTATGATAAAACTTTTCCATCAAAGGCTTTATTGCAAGAGAACACAACCCTGGAATCACAAACAGAGCTGCTGCACAAACCCCGATAAGCATACAATTTTTTGCGCCTTTGGCTTTAAGTTCGTCAGGTAGAAATTTATTTGCTAATTTTGCTGAACCTTCTCCAAGCCCCCAGTAAACTGGAATTGCAATAATTTCAGTTAAACCTTCTCTTATTGCGGTATATTTTTTTGTTTTCGGCTCTTCTTTTTTATCCATCATTGTAAATGTAGGACGGCAAATGCCCTTAACAGCCGCAATTGCCATTACTACATATGTCGGCTTGTTATTTTTGCCAAGCTTGAGGCATATATTTCTGAATTTGTCTAACAATGCATTATTCATATTTCTAATTGGGTAAAACTTGTAAATAAAAATTTTTGCTATTAGAACAAAATATTTTACAATTATCCCTTGACATACAGAATAGTTGGCAAAAAATCAGTCTTGTTAAACTGTATGCCGGATGGCTGAGGGGCAGAATGCGGTTAACTATTTTAATCACAGGCAAAAGCCATTTTGTCTTTCACTGTCATTCTGAACTTGTTTCAGAATCTCGTCAGGATCCTGAAATAAATTCAGGATGACAAAATGGCTTTTGTTAAAACTGGATTCTTTCGGACTTCGCCCTCAGAATGACGATTCCAAGAATGTCTTGTATGGAGAGTGATACTTATTAAATAAATTCATTAATTTCAAGAATTTTTTGTAAACATTAAATAAAAAATGAACTTTTTATTTTGGAATTCGTTATAATAGTATAGAGGTTACAAAAATGAAAGAAAGATGCACAAAATACGAAGCTTTATTCACCTTTGCAGATGAAACAACTCTGCAGGAACATCTTAAAGTCTGCGAAGACTGCCGCAAAGAACAGGAAGAAATGGATAAAGTTTCAGAACTTATCGGAGAAGTAAAACCTTTTCTCAAGAAAAAGAAAACATCCTACCATCATCTTAAAGTAGCATGTATTCTTTTTGCACTTGTGATAGGCGGAGCTTCGGTTGGTGTTGTAGGAACAAACCAGGATGTAATGGATTACATCAAATACGGCGAAACTCTTTCAGCAGAAGACTTAGGCTTCCCTGTAGATTCCTACGGATTTTTACTGGTGGAATAATGGATCTGAATGAAATAATAAAGAAAAATAAACAAAACGTAAAAAAGATAATCAGACTGATTACAAAAGAAGAAGAAAACGAAGACCTTGAGCAGGAGGTTTACGTAAAAGTTTGGAAAAACTCAGCCCGCTATAAAGAGCAAGGCTCTATTACCGGCTGGATAAATACTATTGCCAAAAATGTGTCAAAAGATTATTTAAAATCGGCCTACAGAAAAAGACAAAATCTAACAACATCTGATGAGAATGTACTTGTGCTTATTAAAGACAAAAAATCAACACCGGAAAACCTGTTAATAAAAACAGAACGGCAAAAACAAATACTTAAGGCAATAAATAATCTGAAACCAAAGTTTAAAGAAGTAATATTACTTTGCGAAGTGGAAGGCTACAGCTATGAAGAATGTTCTAAAAAGCTTAAGTGTCCGCTTGGCACAATAAAATCAAGAATATACAATGCAAAAAAAGAATTAGCAGAAAAGTTAAATGATTTAATGTAAAAAGAAAGGACGGACAAATGATTAAAAAAGCATTAGTTTTAGCAGCACTTGCAGCCTTTACGTTTAACGGCGCAATCGCAGCAGACACAACACTCAATACTCCTGCTTCTGCAACTGTTCAAACACAGCAGGTCGCTCCTGCTGAAACAGCTCCGGCAGTCAAAGATAAAGCAGAATTAGACGCCCCACCGCCACCTCCATGCCCAAAAGCTCAAAAAGCAAAATCAGATTTTGAAAAAAGAATGAAATTGACAGATGAACAAAAACAAAAAGCTAAAGAACTTAGAATGAAAGGCCATGAACAGATGGAACCTATCATGATTAAAATTAAAGAATTAAAACAGGAAAAAGAAATGGTAATACGCTCCCGTATGGCTGTTGAAATGCAAAAAGAAAAAATTGCTGAAATCGATGCTCAAATAAAAGATTTAAAAAAGCAGGCTCATGAATTGAGAATGCAGAATATGAAAGAATTTGAATCAATTCTTACAGATAAGCAGAAAAAAGAACTTCAGAAAATGAAAAAAGAAGGCAGAAAAAAATTTGAAAAAGCAAGAAAAAAATGCATCAAAGACGGTAACTGCAAACCTATGCAACAACCTGTTCCGATGCCAAGACCGGCCACACCAATTGAAGAATAACCATTAAACACAACAACTTAAAAGCGCCGTATTTTTAACGGCGCTTTTTTTGTTGACCAGATTATGAATTATTATTTTTCTCACTTATTACTTGACATCCAGAACGGTTATTCAAAAGTAAGTTCTGCACATCAAGAGATAAGTACGTTATTTTTTGAACTTGTCAAGCAAGCTTCCGTTTTGCGGAGCAACAGGAATAACAGAGGTCTGATCTGATACCTCCGTCTGAGGTGAAGAAGCTGATGAGTAAGTATTTACTGCTTTGCTATCAGGAATTATATTTGCATAATAAGCAGGATCATCAAGAGCCTCAAGAGCCTTCATAACCCCGAGTCTGCCCGATTTCAACTGAATATCCGCAAGCCATGTCTGGATTGCCCAGATAAGAGCAATATTCAAAACTGTCCAGCTTATACCTGCCGCTGCTGCTGCCTTTACAAGCCCATCAGTTATAAAGGCAGCAGGAAGCTGACCGGTACGAAGGGCTTTCATAAATTCATCAGGGTGGTCTCTCAATTCCTTTAATAAAGTATTTTTGATACCTTTAAGTTCATCTTTCGGAATATTATCAAATATTTTTTCAAGATTTGAGAGAACATTTAACATTGTCTTTTTATCCATACTTGAAAAATGCCTGCTGTCTGCATGTGCTTGAAATTCCGCATCTGTCATCTTTTCAATCTTATTTTTCAAAGTTGACAAGTATTCTTTCGGCTCTGATAGTTTCTTGAACAAAGCCTGGAATGGCCTATTTGCAGACGCCTGCGCCACGGCCTCTCCTTCAACCATGCCTGCTATGCGCGCATAATCAGCATTTCTGCCAGCATTTGTCTGGAAAAACTCAATTATATTATCCAGACCTTCAGGAATTTCTTTTAATGTATAAGGGAATTTCTCTGCAATCGTGCCGAAAATATCATCAATATATTTGTAAACCAAGACTACATCATTCTTAGAAACACTGTCTGCAATTGCTTTTTTAAATCCTTTTGGATTCCAAACATCAACTTGCTGACCGTCAACCCTGTAGTTATATCTGAATCTCTTTACAAAATCCTGCATCTGAGGCGGGATTTTATCAAGCGGAGCCATGCTCCAGCTTTTTACCATATAGTCTATGCCTTCTTTATTTAAAAGATAAGAAATATCAACGAATTTGGAAATTGCAGCCTTAAAGTCAGAATCACTCATCCGAGATACACGGTCGGTATTCTTAATCATAATGTCAAACATATCAGCTCTTAATTTGCTTGAATATTTTTCACTTTTAAGCTCGCTGAAGACAAGCTTAATTTTATCTAAAGCCGGCTTGAAATTTGTTGACTCTACATCCGCAACTGCCGCCAAATTATTAATGGATTTTTCTATTCTTTCAATCAGCGCAATCTGCTCAAAATTATTCATATAACGGAATTGTTCCGAACTGATATTAAGATTTTTCGCTAATTTAGCACCAATTTCTCCAATTTTATCATTGTTAAAGTCTATCCCTTGAATTAAAGCTGCCAGCGGTTTATTTTGAAGCTCGACATTGCCGACTTTGTGAGGAACCTTTTCAGCCACGGCATTCAAATATTTTTTGAAAGTTTTGCTTTTTAAGAATTTACTTGCATTTGCGAGTTTCTTCGTAACCCAGTCTACTGCAGAGGCTGCTGAAATTTTATTGTGCGCTAATTGCCAGACTACATAAATTGCAGGAAATACAGCCACCAGAATTCCGGCACTCAAGGCAAACGGCTGAAGAATTTCCGTTGCGGCTTCCATTGATTCCGAGTAAATCTGAGAATTATCATCCACTTTTTCAAATGTATTGAATAACTTACGCTGAAGATTTTTTGCATCCTGAAGCTGTGTTTCCGTTACATCAGCTTTTTTAAGTTCATCTAAGAGAAGCTGATGTTCTTTAAATTCTGTGCGTTTATATTTGTCATAGGCATAATACTGTTTCAAAACTGTCGGGACAAAAAGGGCATATTCTTTTAATTTCTGTCCGAATGTTTCTTTTTCGCCTTTGACGTCTTTAACTTCTTCCAAATCTTCTTCAGTATAACCGATAAAGTTTCTCGGATCCTGTTCCAGTTCACGTTTTGCAGTATATCGTCCTGCACGGGCAGAGGATTTTTGAAGTTTGAGGGCTATCAATGCCGCCGGAATTGATGACACAACAGCGCCTATAAGTCCGATAATTTTTGAATTAAACCATTTATGCGACAGGCCGGCCGCAAAAGCCTTTTTGAAAGGTTTTATAATATCTTTTTTGGCTCTTTGTTTTTTTACTTCCGCACCAAAATTTTCAATATCATTTCTTAGATTAATATCCTCTTCATCTTTCATCAACTTATCAACAAACTTGCTCCAGCGGGTTGTGTAGCCGGGTGCTCCGGGTTTAAGTTCTTTAAACCTTGCATAAGCTTGTTTGGCTTCTTCACTTCCGTTTTTATTTACGATTTTTGCAACAATACTGTTGGTCAAACCTGTTTTATTCATAAGAACACCTGTAAGCCAGCCCACCAAACCGCCGACTATCGGGGTTGAACCTAAGATTACGCCTGCTGCTACTTCCATATTTTCGGAATATTTTTCGGCTTCGTTGTTGATTATTCTGACAGAACGCTGTATAACTTCCTTATCTTTTTTAGCCTGAACAATTTCTTCCGGACTCAGAGGTCTTGTTACTTTTTTAGACTCGTCCGTATCAGATTTTTTTGCATTTTTATATGCTTTTCGATCACGCAAAATGTTTATAATACTTTTGAACATACCGCTTTTGAGTTTTTCTTTTTGCTTTTGTTTTTTAAGTTCGGGATGTTCTTCAATATATTTTTTAGCGGCAGCGATTTGCTCTGGAGTATAATTTACAAAAGCTTTCGGGTCTTCGAGAATTTTTCTTGCCTGATACCTTGCGATTTTTGAACTGTCTACCTGAAGTTTTGCAGAATAAATGTTTGCGGCGATAAAAGCCAGCACACTGGAGGCTACAACACCAATTGCACCGCCTTTGATTTTTCTGTTGTAAGGTTTTACTTTTTTAGCATATTCATTGTACAATTCCATTGCTCTGGCTTTAAGTTCGGGATTAGGAATCTTTTTGACTTTATCTTCTGAAATAAAATCCCAGTAATAAAACCCGTCTTTATTAGGGCGTGTTTTGTGAATATCTTCAGTTATCTCATCTGCAAGCTTGCGGGCATCTTCATTATCCCAAAACATTTGTTTGTCAATATCCCACTTAGCATCTACTGATTTTTTTAATACGTTCTTGACATAATAAACTCCAGGAATAAGTGCACCCAGAATTGGAGCCAGAGATACAATCGGCGCTGTTGCTGTTTCAACGTTTTCTGCAACATTTTCTGAATGGTTGTCCATAATGTCAACAACATCAATTATTCTTTCACCAAGCTGTTTTGCGGCTTCAATTTCTTCAGGAGTGTAATTCCTGCGGTTATAAAGTTCTTTGCGCTGTGCTTCATTATCACGCTGTTCCTGTTCCCAGCGATTGAAGTTTTTATTATTTTTTACTACTTCAGAGAGAGAATTAAAAAAATCCATTAACTTTTCCGTTTTTTCCTACATTTTATATTAATATAAAAACGAAAAATTAAATTATTTTGCTGAATAACAGTTTTTTTATTAAGATTTTTTAATCGGCAAAGTTATCTCAAACTCTGTTATTTCTTCGGCAGATTTCACTAAATTCAAATCTGCCCCCATACTTTTCAGATTGTTTTTGCATATAAAAAGCCCGAGTCCGCTCCCGAATGATTTTGTAGTAAGCCCTTCATCAAAAATTTTGTTTCTGAATTCTTCGGGGATTTCATCTCCGCTGTTTGCAATACGTATTGATACAAAATCCTTTAGAATTTCGGTTTTTATTGAAATAAATCCTTCGGTTTCAATTGCTTCTACACCGTTTTTTATAAGATTAATAACACAGGCAAGAAATTTATTTTCGTCAACATACACGGTACAGTTTTCCGGAACATCAAGCAGCACATCTATATTTTTGTCATAGATGTAAACTTTACCGAGTTCCACAGCCTGACAAAGAAGCTGTTTTAAATTACAATCTTTACAGTCCACATTGCTTAAAGACTTTAAATCCAGAAGAGAATTATCAATCATTTTTAATGATTTTAAGATACAATTAACAGCATTGTTGAGCGGAGGAAGTTCTATTCCGTTTTTATCCAGATGCTTTTTTATAATTTCACAATAAACATCACAAATTGAAAGCTGATTTCTTATTTCGTGCGCAATACATCTTGTCTGAGATTTTATAATATCATTCTGCGTCTGCATATACTCCTCTTTACCAAAAAGGTTTGACCTAAAAACTCAAAGCCAAACCTTTTTCCAAACCCTGACCTAACATTTTTTTATTTAAACAGCAGCCTTCATACGTCTTCTACCTGCGAAACCATTGTTCAAAGCATAAAGAACCGCTTGCGTTCTGTCATTCACCTGTAACTTCTGGAAAATATTATTTACGTGAGTCTTAACTGTAGTTTCAGATATAAACAATTTTGCTGCAATACCCTTGTAGTTATTTCCCTGGGTAAGAAGGTCCAGAACTTCTTCTTCACGAGAAGTAAGATAGGAAAGAAGATTTTCTTCAACAGCATCAGTGCTTTCATTTTTAAATGAGCGCTGGAAGTATTCAAAAAATCTTGAAGAAAGAGCTGACGGGAGATAAATCTTCCCTGCTGCAATCTCATCAATTGCATAAATAAGCTGCGCAGATGCCATTGTTTTCAAAATATAACCTTTTGCACCGAGCTTCATAGCTCTGAAAATTAAATCCGCATCATCATATCCGCTGAGAGCAATAACTTTTGTATCCAAATCAAGTTTTTCAATCTCTTGAATTGCCTGCAGACCGTCTTTTTCCGGCATATTAATATCCATCAAAACAATATCAGGGCGATATTTTTTAATTAGATTAATTGCAACATTTGCACTTGTTGTAGCACCAACAACATCATAACCAGCCTCAAGACTGATTAACTCTTTAACACCACGTAAATGTTCCGAATTATCATCAACAAGCAAAATTCTCAATTTTCTTTTAAACTCTCTCATCATCTTTCCCCTTTATTTAATTTTAAATTATTGTTCTCTACACTATTCATACTACAACTTTTAGCGGGGAAAATTCATCCATGCCCCGATTGATATTGAAGTCATGGGGGTTGTAGAATATGTTCTAAATCTTTGGATTGAGGAAATATCTCAATCTCTTTATACATCATGCTTTGCGGCATGGTTGATATTTTTACCTGTCAAATATTTTATAGACTTTTTGCACTAATACACTTGTGGTATAATTCATAATAACAGTGGAGGAGTATTAATGGATATAATTATATTTATAGCCGGATTTGTACTTGGCGCAATTGCCGTTTATGTACCGTTGTTTCTCGGCAAAAAGAATGAAAGAAACACAACTGATGCTATATTAGAGCAAATGAAACTTTATTTTGAAAATACGGCAAATAAAGTTGTACAGGAAAGTTCTGTCAATTTAAGCGAACTAAACAAGGAAAAACTGGAAGAATTTTTTAAACGCTTTAAAGAAAAAATAGACGATTTTGAAAAACGTACGGAAGAAAGTTCATCAAACAGGATTGAACAAAATAAAGAGAAATTGGAAGAATTTTTCAAAAGATTTAAAGAAAAAATCGAAGACTTTGAAAAGAGGACAGAAGAAAACTTTAAAGTTGAAACCGAAAAATTCACAAGATTTGATATGAATATCAAAAGTTTTATTGAGGCGGGCAACAAAATTTCTTCTGACACCTCAAACCTTGTTAACGTAATGAAATCCGACAACAAAACTTCCGGCAGGTGGGGCGAAATTGTCTTGGAAAGAGTTCTTGAAGCCTCAGGCCTCAGACGGGGAGAAGAATTTGAAATTCAAAAAGGCACAGCTGAAGGCAGACCTGATGCTGTTGTGAACCTTCCTGAAGGAAGATGTATTTTTATAGACAGCAAAACCTCATTTGCCTCATGGTACGGTTATGTAAACGCTGAAACAGAGGACGAAAAAGCTGTTCACTTAAGACAATTCATTGACTCAACGAAAGCGCATATAACAGGACTTGCAAAACGTGACTATTCGGCAGAAGGCGCATCTCCTGATTATGTTTTGATGTTTATACCGATTGAGGGCTGTTATGCAATGATGTTTTGCGACGACTGCGCTTTATGGGATTATGCCTGGAAAAACAAAGTGATGCCGGTTTCGCCTTCAACTCTTCTGGCAGCTTTAAAAATAATCAATGCTTTCCATCAGATTGACAAACAAAACAAGAATGTTATTGAAATGGCAAGACTTTGCGCAGGAGTTCACGACAAATTTGCAGCGCTTTTGTCCGACCTTCTAAAAATTCGTGACAACCTGAACAACACCTTGAAAAAACTTCAGGGCAGCGGAAACATAATCACTCAAATCGGAAAAATTGAAAAACTTGGCGGAGTCGTTACGAAAGAAATTCCGGAAATTCCTGAAGATTTGGAGTAATCCGATCGTAAAAATACAAATCATTTAACAGCACTGAGTTTAGCCTGAATTAAACCAGTGCTTCTTTATCTGCTAATGCTGTTTCTATCTCATCTATTACAAGTTTTACGGCAGCTACTTTGTCTTCCGACTTTGTAATCGGACGGCCGATAACAAGAAAATCGACACCTGAAAGAATAGCTTTACGCGGGGTGTCAAATCTAACCTGATCATCAACACCGGCCCATGTCGGACGGGTTGCAGGGCAGACAATTATAAAATCATCCCCTATCTGACTGCGGATTCGTTTTGCTTCATCTGCGCTTGCCACAACTCCGTCAAGTCCGGAATCTTTTGCAACTTGCGCCAATTGCATCACGTAATCTTCTATATTTTTATTAACGCAAAGTTCTTCAGTTAATGTCTTTTGCCCGAAGCTTGACAATAAAGTTACACCTAAAATTACAGGGGGATCTTTTTCCATTCTTTTGGCCGTTGCATTAACTGCTTTCACAGCCGCCGTAATCATTTTGGATCCCCCTTGAATATGAATATTAAAAAAATGAATATTGTTTTTTACAAGATTTATACAAGCCTTTTGGACAGTGTTCGGTATGTCATGAAACTTTCCGTCATAATAACACTTTGCGCCAAGCTCTTCAATCAGCCTCACGGCCTCAAACCCGCAATTGATTATTAAAGGCAGACCTATTTTGAAATATCCGACATATTCCTTTAATTCAAGAACCAGCTCTTTTACTTCATCCAAAGTATCTACATCAAGCGCCAAAATAATTCTGTCTTTCGCAGAAGAAGGTTTCAACATAAAAACACCACCTCACAATACAAGTGAAGTTTATCATGAAAAAAAATAAAATCAATCCTGCCGGTGATTAATACAATAAAACACTTATTTTCATTACAAAGCCGTTTTTGTTGATATAAGCTCGTATTGCTTTAATAGAGAATTAAATGTATAAATCTGATAAGTGTCACCATCTGTTGAAACTTTGATCGAATTGTTTCGGTCTGTACGATAGATTTCGGTATTTCTTAAAATATCAAGCGTCACATTGTTCGGATGTCCGTAATTGTTCTTGCCCGTTGAGATTATTGAAACATCAGGTTTCAAATGATTTATGTAATCATTATCCACAACACCAAATGCACCGTGGTGTCCGACCTTCAGAACTTCCACTTTCTCAGGCATTTTATTTTCTATTCTTCTAAAAGCTCTGACTCCGGCATCTCCGGTAAATAAAACATCAAAATCTTTGTAGCTTAAAAGTGAAATTACTGAACTTTCATTATCTGAGTCATATATTTTTACAAATGTTTTTATTGTAAAATCCGGTTCAATATAAACAACTTTATCATCCGGAGCTGCCTCCAATGGTGTATTTGTTTCTTTTGCTGTTTTGTATATTTTTTGCGCAATTTTTGAGTTGTCATGAAGGTTATTAACAAGAATTTTATTTATTTTCATTTTTTCGGCTAAATCCGCAGCGCCGCCCGCATGATCCGAGTCAAAATGTGTTACGATAATCATTTCAAGATTTTTTATCCCTCTATCCTTAAGGTATTTTCGGATAATCAGTTCAGCCTGCGGTTTTGACCCGAGATAACCCGTTTTTGCAGTATCTATAAGTATATATTTTTCCTGCGGAGTTTTGACAAGAAAGGCATCTGCATTGCCAACATCAAAGGTAATAATATCAAGTTTGCCATTCGGGAAATTAATACCAAGCAAAAAGAAACCAGCCACAAATCCAACAACAAACACCAGATGTCGTTTTGTAAAACCTTCCTTTATCATTAATGTCACAAGCAGTATTGCCAGATAATAAATAAACACCTGCAAAACAGACGGATGAGGAGTTTCTATCAGTGAATGCGGCAATGTCGCAAAGAAATTTGAAATCCATACCAGACAATTCAGCATAATATTCAAAATAAAATCAAAAGTTTTACACACAAAATCCGCAATCGGAGCAAATATTGCAAGCACAGAAGAAACAAAACCGCCAAAACTTATGACAGACAAAAACGGCATTATTGCAATATTTGCAAAGAAGGAATATGTGCTTATTGTATTGAAATAAAACATCTGCAGAGGAATAACCCACACCTGCGCAACAATTGGAATAAGCAAAGTTCCTGCAATCTTAAACAAAATTTTGTTATTCTCAAAACGTTTTATAATAACGTCGGCCATGCATATTATCCCGAAAGTTACAAGAAATGAAAGCTGAAAACCTACATCATTCAAAAAAGCCGGATTATAAACAAGCATCAAAAATGCAACAAATGACAAAAGTGCAACACTATGAGAATCTCTGTCAATAAGTTTTCCGGCCAGTACAAACAACAGCATTAGTGCTGCTCTTATAACAGAAGCACCCAAACCTGTCATTAGAGTGTACAAAACAACGACCCCCATGCCGCTTATAACCCGAACTTTATATGGTACCTTCAATAACGATAATATATAAAACCAAACCCCAAAGATAAAAGCTACGTTCATACCTGATGCGGCCAAAATATGCAGCAATCCTGAATTTGTAAAACTGTCCTTTATATAATCGGGAGGGGAAACAGCATCATCTCCAAATACAATTCCGCCTAATATTTCCAAATTCGGACTTTTCAAATACTTTGCATGGGTTGAGATTATACGATTTCTGACATTATTCAGCTTCTGCATAAACTGCCACTTCAGCGGAAGCTCTGATGGAATAAGGATACAATCTTGCGCTGCTGCATACAAAATTGAAAAAGTATCAAAATTCCTTAAATATTTTCCGTAATCAAACTGCGAAGGATTCGAGGCTTTAAACGGAAGCCTTAAACTTCCATTTATTTTATACATGCTGCCGACATTGAATTTTGAAAAATCATTATTTTTATCAAAAACATTTACGAACGTCTTTCCTGCTAAAGCTTTACCGTTGAACTTTTCAACTTCCATAAAAAACTTCATTTTACCGGAAGTTCCGCTGTTTGGAATCGACACTATTCTTCCTTCTATTTCAGCGTTTGCAGGTGCAAGTTTGGAAAGATTATCAAAATTTTCAATTCGCAAATAAGCATTAAAAAATCCTAAATAAAATATTGTCACCCATATCGCAAGAAATCTCAGCGGAATTTTAGTTTTCCATATTAACAAAAGCGCAGCCAATGTAAAGAAAATACCCAAAACAATTTCGCAATTATTAAAATAAGAAGCAATCCCCGCTATAAACGATAATGATGTTATAAACATTATCGTATTTTTCTTCTGAAGCGCAGATTTACAAAAATCCCTGATCATATCTTAATTCTAAAAAAAGTTAATTTAAAAGTCCACAATTACTTTTTTTGCCAGAACCATTTTTTCTTTTCTCTTTTTATCTGCGGAATATTTGACTGCTGCTGTTTGACAGTTTGCGGCTGCGCAGGAACCGTTGTTTCCATTCTGCGCAATCTGATTGGAGCATCATTATCTTTTTCATTAAAGACACGCTCTGATAAGGTCTCAATATATCTGTCGTCTAGATGCGCATAGTCAAACAAAATCACACCATTAGCATTAATTTTTCTGGTTTCATGAATTTCTCTTATCAAATCTTCTTCACTGCCACCCATAAACGTTACAAAAAGTCCTGCAAATAAATCCGTTGCCGGAAGTTTAGCTTTCATAACATTAGTTACAAGAGCATTCAGAGTTTTAGCATTACATGTTAAAAACAGAGGTGTAAATCCGTTTACATAGCCTTTTTCACTCCAAACTTTCCAATCCTGCTGCTTATTCATTAACGCTGAAAGCCTGTCCGGAAAAATAACAGCACTTATATAGACACCTTTTTCTCTTCCTAAAGCACCAACTTTATTTACGAAATGCGTAATTTTATTACGTCTGTATTCACACCATTTCATCCATAGAGGATCTTTTATTGAAATATCAACAGGGTCTTTCCCATAAATTGTTTTAAATTCATCTCTTGCAAAATTAGTATACCCCCAGGAATTCAATTCACTGATAGAAACAGCCTGCGGATATCTTATATAATCAAGATTTATACCATCTACCTTATAGGTATCTATAATTTCAGCAATTAACTCCAGCAAAAATGTTTGTACTTCCGGATTGGCAGGATCTATAAAAAAGCCGTTATGCTCTGATATAGAAGGCGTCGGGGCATTTATATTGTAATTTTTTTTTGTTTTGTTCGCCCAATCGGGTTTTACAGCAAGAATATTTCCGGGATTTGTTTCCGGACGTTGAATGCCTACATAAAAAGTTTCAAACCAGATATGAACCTTAATCCCGTTTCTGTGAGCATATTTTATCCATGCTTTCAGATGATCAAACTCTTTAAATTTTTCATTTTGTTTTACAAAACCGTACTTTTCCATTGTTTTACTCGGAAAAATTGTTCTTCCATGAAAATAAGTTTCAAGGAATATATTGTCGATACCTGCTTCTTTAATACGTTTTACGGAATTTTCTATCTCTCTCTCTTTGAGTTCGACAGGTCTTACCCAGACACCCTTAAACTCATTGTTTTTATATGGCACAACGCTTTTTAACGCAGTATTTGCTGATTTTATTGCCAGCTCCGTGTATTTTTTAGAATTTTCCGCATCATGACCTGCTTTTTTAAGATAATCCTGCGCATCTTTTATGTATTCATTAGGGATTCGAAAATCGTAGTCAGCACTGCTTGCTTTATAGTAATCCACCATAGCCTTTGCTTCATCTATTTTTTTTGCAGCTTCAAAAAGATAGCTTTCTGATGTTGTATAAGCATACAAAGTATTTGCAACTGCATCTATATAAATTTTAGTACCAATTTTCAGATTTTTATTAATCCAATTTTTAGCAACACCATGTCCGCTAATGACAAGTCCATTTTGGGGGATGAAAGAATCAGCACCGCTTAGCTCTGTAACGGTGTTTCCGTCGACAATAGCTTCAGCCCCGAATTCATTTGTTCCTGTCCTTATTGCATATCCGCCTGTGTAAACAACTAGCTGGTTTGCCCCCCTGACGCCTGGCAGATAGCCTCCGGTTTGATTTGAATATACTGTAGGATTCACCGAATCTATTTTTATTGAAGATTCGTTGTATATCTTCTCATTTTTTTTAAGCTTATAAGGCTGATAAACCAGAAAATTATTTATACTGTATAAATCCATGCTGTTTGTCGTATCAAGACTGGTTTCACCTTTGGCATATACACCACTAGATGAAAAAATCAAAATTATTAAACATATTAATATTTTCTTTAATGTCATTTTCTACTCCCTGATACGATGATAATATTCATGATTTGTATAATTTAATGATTTTATTGAATCTATTTTATCTATAAGATTCCCTGCGCCAGGGTCAAGTTTGTAAGCATGTTCATAAAAAACTCTTGCTTTTTCCATATCACCAAGTTTTTCATAAAGTTCAGCCAATTTCAAATTTGTTACATAATTTTCTTTATATCCGTTATTATATGCCTCCATATAATATTTTAAAGCCTTATGAAACATTCCATGTTTTATATGAAATTCCGCAAAATAAAAATTTGTATACGGATTGTGTTTATCAAGATTAAATGCGTGATAATAATACTTTTTTGCAAGTTTGTCATTATCTCTTTCATCATTAATCCGAGCAAGCTGGACATAAGCATAATAATCAGCCGGGTATACCTGAGAAAGTATATAATATTTATGCAAAGCTTTAATATAATATTTTTCCTGCTCTGATTCAGTAGGACTGTCATAAGCTTTTACAAAATACTCATCTCCCTCTTTTCGAACTCTTTCACCATTGATTTCAGAATAATCAATTACAAAGTTTCCATACTGTGAATATCCGCTACCTATTGCACAAGATGGCGGATACAGACAGCATATAAGCGTTAAGACCAGAGGAAAACTTGCAATAAATTTCTCTCTAGATATCATCTATACTCGGATGAAATTTCGTATCTTCACGCATAAATTTCCCATTATCTAATGCCGGATCCATATAAATAAAGAATTTATCGATCCACTTATAAACAATGGGTTTATTATCATACTTTCTGTCAACCGGCAACACTACCTTTTCACCGGTAGTAACCCCTTTATTTAACTCAACAATATCAGCCGTTGCAGCAGAATGTCCATGGTTAATCAGATATTCACGGGAACTAGCATCTTCCGTTGATAGTTGTGCACTTGCCGGCAAGGCAACGATAGCCAAAAGTCCTACTAATAATAAAAGTTTATTTTTCATAAGTCCACCTCTGTATATTCAGATTATAATAGTTATTTTAGATAATGACAAAAGTATTATAATTTCTTTACACAAAAAAAGAATGGATTATTTGTATGATTTTCTTACAATTTCTTCCAACTTATTAAGAAGATTTTCTTCTGGAACTTTTGCAATTATCTTACCTTTTTGGAATACCAACCCTTCTCCTACACCGCCTGCTATTCCAAAATCAGCATGTCTGGCTTCACCTGGGCCATTTACAGCACAACCCATAGTTGCTATAGTTATAGGAGCCTTAATATCTTTAAATCTTTCTTCTACCTTTTTAGCAAGAGAAATCAAATCAATTCTTGTCCTACCGCATGTCGGGCAGGAAACAAAATTCACACCCTTCTGGCGAACCCCCAGAGCCTTCAAAATATCAAATCCCGCCGTTACTTCTTCTACCGGATTTTCAGTCAGCGAAACCCTGATTGTGTCACCTATACCTTCAGCCAAAAGCGTCCCTAACCCGATCGAAGATTTTATAACCCCCTGACGCATTGTTCCAGCTTCAGTCACTCCAAGATGCAAAGGATACCGAATTTTTTCGGCAATCAAACGATAAGCTTCTATTGTTGTCATAACATCTGAGGATTTTAGAGAAACCTTTATCAAATCAAAATCCATATCCTCAAGAATTTTGATATGCCCAATTGCACTCTTAACCATCTTTTCTGCAAGCGACATGTCAGCGTCAAGAAGCTCTTTCTCTAACGAACCTGCATTCACTCCAATCCTTATCGGAGTTTGGTTGATTTTTGCAAGCTTAACAACTTTTTCAACATTTTCTCTTTTACCGATATTTCCGGGATTAAGGCGGAGCGCATGAATTCCGTTGTTCAAACATTCAACCGCCAGTTTGTAATCAAAATGAATGTCTGCAACAAGCGGAACAGGAGATTTTTTAACTATTGATTTTATTGCTGATGCGGCATCCTCATTCAGAACCGCAAGCCTTACTATTTCACAGCCTCTTTCAGCAAGTTCATTTATCTGCCTCAACGTAGCTTCGACATCGCACGTATCAGTGTTACACATGGATTGAACACTTATTGGAGCGTCCCCTCCAATTTTCACATTTCCGATTTGTATTTGTTTTGTATTGCGTCTTTTAATCATATTTTCATGATATCATAAAGTAAAGAAAAAATTATGAATATTAATTAAGGAGAGGGTTTTTATGAAAATTGCGGTAATTTCAGACATCCACGCAAATTTGGAAGCTTTAAGAACGGTTTTAAAAGATATAGAAGAGCAAAAATGCGACAGAATTTTCTGCCTTGGCGACCTTGCAATGGCAGGACCTCAGCCGGTTGAAACAGTTGACTTTATAATGCAACAAAAAGATTGGACAATAATTCAGGGAAACACAGACAAACTTATCATTGATTTTTCGCCTGAACTTTTCAGTAATATGCTTAACTCTTTCCCTCTTATGGCAAAAGCACTTCAGGAAGACGTGAATATTTTAAGAGACGACCAGAAGGAATTTTTGAAGAACCTTCCGCCGCAAAAGGAACTTGAAATTGAAGGGGTAAAAATTCTTCTTGTCCACGGTTCGCCAAGGCGCAACAACGAAGATATTCTTCCGAACCTTCCAATTGAGGAGGTTGAAGAAATAATTTCCGGTGTAAAAGCTGATTTAATACTTTGCGGGCACACCCACATGCCGGCAGGATACCAGACAAGAACAAAACAAACCGTAATCAACGACGGAAGTGTCGGCAGACCGATGACAGAAGATTTAAAATCCTGTTATTTGATTTTAGATATCAAAGACGGCGGATTTGAAGCCGAACACAGACTGCTTGATTACGACAGAGAAAAAGCTGCCTCAATAATGAGAGCCAGAAACTTTGACGGAGCTGAGGGAATTGCAAATATGCTCATCAAACCTTCTCCAAGACACGCTTAATCAGGCATTTACAAGATAACTTCTTGTTCTAGGGAAATACCTTTCAAGATATTCGGTTCTTGTACTGAGTATTTTGCAGGTATCAGGGCTTTTGTTTGAGGCAAGAAGCTCTGCTACTGTTTCCTTAAAACTTTGTTTTGAAGTATCAAAATCAGAATGGTTAATAAAATAATCTACGTATTGCCTTTGTGTTTGAGGAAATTCTTTCATAAACATATTTAATTCCTGCGAATAAACTTTCCTAAAATCATCTGCTGTTGAGTAAATCCCCTGACAAGCCATATCTTTAGCGGGTACTGTACCGAAAAGGTCATCAATATGCCCCATTTCATGCCTGAAAGTAAATATATCATCTCCGGTAGAAACTTTACCTGCACTACAATCTGCAAATGCATCAATGTCAATAGGATTAAATTCAAGAGTCTTGAGCTTTTTGCTTATTACCTGCAATTCGTCAGCCGAGCATTCTTTAAGCATATTTTTCAATTTCAAAGCATTTTCCGGTGTATTGTTTGCGTCAATCAAGGATTTTAAATCAATTACACAATCGGTTTCACCTTTTGCATTCAAAACCCTAATTTCGTCAGAAGAATATAAAACTTTATATTTTTCACCGTTTACAACGGATTCCGCTTCATTTGCAGAAAGCATTTTATGTTTGATATTCCGCTTTGAAAGCACATTTCCGTCTTTTGAAATGTTCAATCGCATTGTCCAGCTTCCGTCGGAAAGTCTTTTGTAATTTTGCTTGGTTATTGTTCCATCCAGTGATTCAAGGTTCTTTTTGACACTCAAGACACCTTTTTCGCTCTTTTTGACATCTATAATCGGCTTAACTGTTCCATCCGGCATAACAGCTTTCCAGTTATGAAGCCCTTCAACTTTTGACGGAGTTAAGTATTCCGTTCTAAGAAGGTTTCCGTTTTTATCACGTATTTTTCTTGTTTCGGAAACAGTTACCATATCTTTCTCAAGTAAAGGTGCAATCTCTTTTCGAGGAACAGCATGTGCTTCCATAACCACCTCAAAATCATTTCCGATTATTTTTACCTGATTGAGTTTGCCTTGAATCGGCACTACTTTATCTGTAGATATCAAATTCATTTTATTGTCAAAAGTTTTTATCAAAACTTCTTTGTCATTTGCCCTGCTCCACTCAAAAAGTCTAAATTTATCCGCTTCATAAATATCTTTTTCCGCTGATAATACAACATCGCCTTTGTGAGATTTTTTGATTTTGTTAATTACTTTTGAAACATTATTAAGATCGATATCTTTTACTTTGGCTATTTCACAGATTGAATGCCCGTTTAATCCGCTTGTTTTTGCTAACTTTACAAGTCCATTGATTTCTAAATTTTGCGTAATTGAAAACTGAATTAGTTCTTCTCCGCCAAAAACATATTCATCCTTAAAAACAAATGGACCTTCTGGTCTTTTGATATCAACAAGTTTTCTTAATCTTTGAATACTTTCTTCCTGCAGGTATAATGAAATTTGCTGCAGCTGTTCAAATGAAAATCTTCTGGGATTTGTATTGCCGATTTTGGGAATATAAAATTCATCACCTTGTGTATATCGCATAAATTCCTTGAAGATTTTAAATCTGTCTTTTGAAAGTGAATTTGCAAAACCGAAAGAGTATTCCGGCAGACGAGAAAATTCTGCTACATCACTTAAATCTACATCTGCACGTTCTGCAAACATAACAATCTCATTACATCTGCCGTCAGAATGAAATCCTTTTAAATCCAAATTCTGGAATTTGCCCACATTCACTTTTTTAATCTCTACTCTTAGAGCTTCTTCCGTAAACTTTGGCGTGCCGTTTTCTAACTTTACCTGCTTTAATGCATCTATAACTCTTTCTTCAGGCGAAAGTTTATATATCCCCCTACGAGATTGTGAAAGTTCTCGAAAATAATCAGGTAATTCTATATCTTTTGTCTTTAAATAACCTTTTAAATCTTTAATTTCCGACAACTTCGGCATTTTTAACGTTTTTTGCAACTCAAATGCATTACCCCAATTAATCGAAACTTTGCCGCCTGTTTTTATATATGTACAGGCAGCCTTTGCCAAATCTATTGTTAAACCGATTTTTCCCATATAAATCCCTTTTATCCCCTGTATTTATTTAAAGTTTTTTGGATAACGAAAATTGCGTTTTCTGTTTATATTTGCTTAACAAAATTCAATTTTTGCACTAAATTTTGTTTGTGATAAGATTAAGGAAAATTCGGAAAAAGGTTATGGATGTAGACAAGAAGAAATTAATAGCATATATTAAAAGATTAAATGAGCCAAAAATCCTTGTTGTAGGGGATCTTGCGATTGATGAAATGATTTATGGCGACACGGAAAGAATTTCACGTGAAGCGCCAGTTCTTATTTTACAGCATACAAAAACAAACATTATACTGGGTGCTGCCTCAAACGCTGCTCATAACGCCGCAACTCTTAACAACGGAAAAGTCGAAGTTATCGGTGTCTGCGGAGATGATTACCAGTCAGGACAGCTTGAAGAAGCCTTCCGCAAGGCAAACGTCAGTTCTAAATATATGGTTAAAGACCAAGCACGAAAAACCACAACAAAAACAAGAATTTCAGGAAGCATTTCAACATCCATAACACAACAGATTGTTCGTATCGACCGCCAGACAAAGGATGATCTTTCTAAAGAAACAGAAAATAAAGTTATTGAAAACATAAAAAAAGTAATTCCTACAGTTGATGCGGTTATTTTGTCGAACTATCACATCGGAACTTTGACAAAAAAAGTTATTGAAAAAACAATCGAATTTGCAAACAAATATAAAAAAATAGTTGTCGTTGATGCTCAAAGAAACCTTGAAATTTACAAAAACATAACCTCTATGACCCCGAATCTTCCGGACACACAAAAATCCGTCGGGTTTGAATTAAGCAATGAAGAAGATTTAAAAAAAGCAGGCGACAAACTTTTGAAAGAAACAAAAGCTAAATCTATTCTGATTACCTGCGGGGCAGACGGTATGTTCGTAACCGAACCAAACAAAAAATATACAAAAATTCCGGTTTTCAATAAATCCGAAGTTTTTGACGTGACAGGTGCAGGTGACACAGTTACTGCTGTTTACACCCTTGCGCTTGCCGCAGGTGCAGACAGCGTTTATGCGGCCTTAATAGGAAACATCGCCGCCAGCCTCGTTGTTAAACAGTTCGGCTGCGCTACTACTACTATCAGCGAACTACTATGCGCTGTTGAAAATATTTTATAGGAGAATATTATGGATAACTTTTTGAATTCACTAAAAAAACTCAGACTCGTTGACTATATTATTATAGTCGGGATAGTTCTTGCGGCGTTTGTCGGATTTTTGACATACAAAGGATTCCATAAAACAGCCAGCCAGTCAGTTGATGCTGTTTCCGAAATTTCATTTGACGTATTTATCAGAGGTATAACTTACACAGGGAATGATTTACCTATAAAAGCCAATGAAAAAACTTTCATCAGCATTAGAAATGTTCCGTATTCAGACCTTATGATTACTGATGTAAAAGCTGAAAAAAGAAAAATCGTTCTTCCTGTTTTGAACACAAAAAATACCAAAACAGTCATTGTTGTTGAAGACATTTCTCAGCCAAATGTATATGATGCTGTTGTAACACTCAAAGATACCGCAAAAATTACAAAAGACGGCGCTGTTGTAGGCGGCAACAAAATTAAAATCGGACTTCCAATAACTCTGGAAGGTTCTAATTACAGACTTAACGGAACAGTATCAAATATCAAACTTATTAATGGTGCTCAAGAAGTAGCTAATGATCAACAATTAAGTGCAGTGGAAAATGTTCAATAGATTATTCAATTTTACCCAAAATCATACACAGTTTCTTTATAACAACAGCCTGATAATTCAAAATATAGATAAATTTATTTACCTGTCTATATTGGCTGTTTTTGCAGCATCAACAATATTTCCGTCGGATTATATCGGTCTTATTGCCATATTAACAACAATATTAACAATCATTAAATTATTGTTTGTTAAAGATGAAAAACTTGAGGCAACAGGTTCCGAAATCTGGCTTCTTGCTTATTTTATGCTTGTTGTTGTAAGCCTTGCAGGTTCTAGTCTGTTTGCTCTGAGCCTCAAAGGTTTTTTGAAAACATTTATATATCTTGGTTTTTACCTATCTATAGCACATTTTTTGAAGAAGAATAAAGACAAAATTTTTCCGATATTTTTGACAATCGGATTATGCATAAGCTTTGAAGGGATAATGGGATTTTTACAGAACTTTGCCCATGTTGAAGAAATTTCAACATGGCAGGATGTTTCAAAACTCAATCCGGAAGAAGTTATGACAAGGGTTTACGGAACACTAAAACCTTACAATCCAAATTTGCTTGGTGGTTATTTTGTCGCCGGCATCCCTGCTTTATACGCAGTCGTCGCAGCTTTATTCGTAGACAAAAAATATAATCTTGCAATTTTGGGTGGAATTTGTGCGCTTTTATCAAGTGTAGCACTGTTTTTAACAGGTTGCAGAGGCTCTTACATTGGCATGATGGTAATTTTAGCAGGAACTTTTCTTGTTTCAGCCAAATATCTCTGGCAAAATTATAAAGCTATCTATATTTCAATTGTCGGCGGGTGTGTTGCGCTCATGACTTCGGCAATTCTATTATCGGCGTCACTTAGAGCTAGAATTCTTTCAATTTTTGCAATGAGGCAGGATTCTTCAAACTCGTTCAGATTTAATGTCTACCAGTCATCTTTCAACATGTTTAAAGAAAACTGGCTCCTGGGAATAGGCTGCGGAAACAAAAACTTCAGGGAAATTTACGGAATTTATATGAGAACAGGCTTTGATGCTCTTTCAGCTTACAATATTTTCCTTGAAATAGCCGTTGAGAGCGGAATTTTTGCACTGATAGCCTTTCTCGGATTTATAATCACAAATCTAGTTGACGGCATAAAAATAATACTTAAATCAACCAACACAAAACAGGTAATCTTTTTATCGGCAGCAGTAATTTCAATTTGTGCCCTGATGGTTCACGGGCTTGTGGATACGGTATTCTTTAGACCGCAGCTGCAGTTTATATTCTGGACAATGGCGGCTGTAATATCATCAGAAAAGAAATCTTATCTCCAGGGATAATCCTTCTTAAACTCCATTCCATCATAAACAAACAAAGTAAAACAAGTGCCTGGAACGCCACTTATATAAGTATGAGATTTGCAGGATTCTATAATATCAGCTCTGGTTCTGTTTCCGTTATTAATGGCTGACAGCCAAGGTACAACCAGAGTTTTATTCCCTTGCCAGTACAATTCAAATACATCAAATACATCTTTTCCGACGATGTTTGGAGCTTTTTCACAATTAAGATCTACAGTAAACACAAAATATTGATTGTTTGCCCACATTATCATACACATACCATCCGGATTTCTTACAAAATAACCATTGTCAGCTATTGTTTGCTGTCGTTCAATCTTTGTATCATCGCCATTAAAATTATAAACTTTATAACGCTCATAGCTTGAAGATTTAAAATTTAGAAAAGGCGCAAAATAAAGATTATAGAAAAACTCAACCTGTTCTTTGTTTACTGTAGTACCCTCCGGTGTCATTGGAAACATCCATCCTTGTGACTCTCCGTTTGTTTCTACTGACATTAAATATGCATTATAAATTACGTTATATATCTTCTTCAATTGAGTTGTCGCAACAATTTTCTGGTATTTGCCGACTACGGAAGGCAGAGTCATTGCTATCACAACCCCCAGAATGCTAAGGGTTATCAAAACTTCCGCCATAGTAAATGCAAATAATCTATTTTTATTCATCTAGCCTGCCTTTCTTATGGTTCTATATATAGAAACACATGGCAGATTTTATCATTAATATTCTATATATGCAACATGCAAATTCTAAAAAATCTGCAATCATTTTCCAAACTCTTGCCAGAGTAATCAGGCAAGAAAGAGAAAAACAACATAAATCTTTACGCGTACTGGCCGATGAATTTGATATCCAAAAATCGCTCTTGTCACGGCTTGAAAACGGAATTAATGAGCCTAAACTAATCTCCATTTGGACAATCTCTGAAGCACTAAATATTCCTGTATCAGAATTATTAAAAAAAGTTGAAAACGAACTGCCCGAAAATTTCACTCTCATTGACAAGTAGCTTATTAAGTTTATGTAAAGGTACTTTTGGCTTGTGGTAAACTATAATTAAGGGTAATTAAGAAGGAGATACAAACATGATACCTATTTTAGATTCAAAACGTCAGTATGCCACAATTGGCAGTGAAGTAGAAAAAGCTGTTTGCGAAGTTCTTCGCTCAGGTTCTTATATTTTAGGACCTAACACAAAGGCTTTTGAACAGGAGATGGCTGATTTTATCGGCTGCAAATACACAGTTGGCTTAAACTCGGGCACAGATGCCCTCCATCTTGCTTTAAGAGCACTTGATATCGGAGCCGGCGACGAAGTTATTACCGTTGCTTTCACATTTGTTGCTACAACAGAAGCTATCGGAATTGTAGGGGCAAAACCGGTATTTGTAGATATTGATCCTGATACTTTCAACATTGATGCTTCTAAAATAGAGGCTGCTATTACCCCCAGAACAAAAGCTATCATTCCGGTTCACCTTTACGGCCAGCCTTGTGATATGGATGTTATCATGGATGTTGCCAAACGTCATAACCTCCATGTAATTGAAGACTGCTGTCAGGCAATCGGCGCTCTTTACAAAGGCAAAATGGTCGGTACATTCGGTGATTTTGGCTGCTTAAGCTTCTACCCGACTAAAAACTTAGGCGGTATGGGTGACGGCGGCTTAATTATAACAAGCGACGAAAAACTCCGCGACAGAGTTGTTGCTCTCAGAAACCACGGCGGCGCTATCCGTTATCATCATGATGAAATCGGTGTTAACAGCAGATTGGATGAAATTCAGGCTGCTATCTTAAGAGTAAAACTTCCGCATGTAAACAACTGGAACAAACTCAGACGCGAACATGCATACTATTACAATGAATTGTTCAAAGACTGCAAAGATATTCAAACTCCTGTTGAACTAAAAGATACTTATTGTGTTTACCACCAATACACGGTTAAAATTCCTAACCGCGACGCTGTTCACAAAATGCTTCAGGAAAACGGAATCGGTGCTATGCTTTATTATCCGATACCTCTGCACCTTCAAAAAGTTCATGAATACTTAGGTGTCGGAAAAGGTTCACTTCCGCATACGGAAAAAGATACAGAAATGGTTATTTCTCTTCCGATGTTCCCGGAACTTACAAAAGAAGAACAGCAAACAGTTGCTAAAACACTTATTGATTGTATAGAAAAATCAAAATCGGCAATCAGTGTATAATTTTTACTGCAAATACTACACATAAAAAGCCTGCTAAAAAAAGCAGGCTTTTTGTTATATAAATATTTAAAACAAATTCTATTTAGTAAGACTTGTATCCCTTGATGATGAAACTTTATCAATTACAATACCGCCTATACCGATAAACGCCAGAACCGCTGTAACTATTCCGATTATTTTTATTAATGGAGTCTTGGGCACCTTGGCCTCTTTTTGCGCTGTCCAGTGTTTGTTGAAAAATAAATCTTCCGCATTCTGATAAAAGATTTTGTTTATTAAATCATCTGCCTGATCTTTAAAATTTTCCTTAATTACAGTTTTTAAATCACTCACAGTTTTTTCATAAGCCCGTTTGGGCGAAAGTCCGCCTGCAGGGTTTTCGCCAAAACACCCGAGAGGTGCATCCGTTCCAAACAAAATTCGATCAACTGCATTTCTTTTTTGTAATTCTTTTATAAGTTTGACAATACTTGGCTTCTCTATACTGCTAAGCCCATCTTTGCCCCAATCAACCCAAGAAACATCAACATAAAGTTTGGAATCCTTTTCGTCTATAGATTTTAAAAGTTCTTCAATGGCATTTTGATGAGATTTTACATCACCCGCCCCCATATGCGCCATTACAACGGGAACATCAGGATGAAGTCTTGCTATATTATGAATAGCTTCCGGAGAAGATATCTTGTCTACCGGTTTGCCATCATTGTTGAATTGTATATCTGAATGAAAAACACATGGCAGTTTGTAACGTTCAGCAACAAACATATACGGCCTGTATGTATCACTATCAGCCTGTGCACCAAAATGACGTGGGTGGAATTTCAACCCGACAAATTTCTCCGGATTCTCTTGTATCAAATTATTTATTTGAACAGAATTTCCATCTGTTACAGATGGCTGACAAACTGCAAGTGCATGAAACTTAGAATTTTTATCGCACATTTCTAAAAGTGCTTTATTTGCAGAAATTTCATCTTTTCCGTTCAAAACAAGCCCGTCAAGATTTGAAATAATAACTTTCTCAACTTCATCTTGCTGAGTATTTCCCTGCACCTGTATAGACAATGGGCTCTTTATAAATTCATCAATTGCATTGGAATCAAAGTTCATTATATTATTGGAATTTCCGTTCTTTGACCATTGCCCTATATGCATATGAGAATCTATTATAGACCCTTTAAAAACGACATTTGTCCTTATCTTATCGACATTCATTTTGTATTAAATCTCCTATATAATTATCGCCCTTAGCCCTACGGTTGATTATATAATATCCCAGATTTGAAGAGGGCACGATGGCCTGTGCTGCGATTCTACACTCTTTTTCAGGAATATATTCACCCCTACGATTTGCAATATCGGCAAGACGTAAAAATATATCAGCGATATGTCTGCGTTCATCCTCATGCGAAATAAAGTATTCAGGGGTCGAGTTTTCAAGCTTTTTGCAGATGTTATTTAAATAAAAATTATATAACCCGTTTGCTCCGGCATAATCGCCTTTGTGATATTTTATATCAGCCAAACCTTTGTATGCACGCAAGAAAAAATCATTTGAAGAATCAAATCCTACCATATCAATATATCTCAGAGAACTTGTAAGCTCTTCTTCAGCACTGTTATAGTCACCGACCCTCATCAAGCCTTCAGCATCGTCGACAATACTCCAAATAGTATTTGTAAGATTTACGCCGTCGCCTTGCACTCTTTCATAAAACGCCTGATTATCAATATCACGTTTAATTGCAGCAAACATAGAATAACTGCTTCCGCCCATTGCCTTAACGCTCGGACGACCGCTGTTTTCAACATCACCAAGAGGGTAGATTATTTTATAATCTCCGTTTCTTCTAAAGAAATTTTCCATTTTGTAATCAACAAAATCACCTTTATCATATATTTTGTCATTCCACAACTGCTCCTGACTGTAGACTTTCCAGACAGGATATAATTTGTCTGCGAATTGAAGCATATCACGATGTTCACCAAGAGCATTTTTGAAACATTCTGTTTCTTCATCATCAGCAACAACTTCATCTACGCTTTTTCCTACAAATTTCGAAACATCTTGCAAATCCTCATTGTACGGAAATTCTTCAACCGGATAGCTGTTGGTTGTATCGTCTTCAAAACTGTACCCGAGGATTTTACCGTCCTCATCTCGCACCGGTGTAAGATTATAAACTCCGCGCTCCCCGTCATTTACAATTGTATCATAGGCAGAAAATATATGATCCGTAACACCATCCGATTTTTTTAAGTTAACAACATCAACATCTGCAAGCGTTAATAAATTAAAATCATACCATCCATTGCGTTTAATTTCATCTAGCATTCCATGAACTTTTCCGTCTTTATCATATCCGGTTGCAAGATAATTGGTAAGTTCCGGAGTATTGCCTCTTTCGTTTGCCATCCATCTTAAACTTGCTTCATGCGGATGAGAAGCTGGCACATAAACCTTCTTGCAATCAAGTCTGTTTAAAATATTGATAATTCCTGATACATATTCCAACCCTCGATTCTGTGGGTCCATATATCTAATATATTTTTCATGTTTTTTAGGATCTCTCGCAAGTTCCTGCAAAAAGTCAAGAAGTTCTTTTTTATGTGTTAAAACATTGTATGGCTTTAAATCAATATCTTTTCCCATAACTTCTTTATACTGAGCCTCCAAATTTTGAAGCGGAACGTTTACATATACAGGCACTGCGACATAATCATCTTTTTTTAATCTTCCGCTGTAATAAAGTTTTTGAAGTTCCTCTTCAACATTCTGCCATGGTTTACCAAATGTTGAATATATAGGATCCTGCGTTTCATATGTATAAACCGTCATGTTTTTGCCGGTATCTATAGCTTTTGCAAAATGTTCCATATCTTTTGCATGGTTTCCGCCGTCAATCAAGAAAACATCGTGTCCCATAAAATGTACAGGAGTCTGCAACGAAACCGAAGATGAAGATGATTTAACAAAAACATCCCTGTTCTCCACTGTGTTGTTTAAAATTGGATTATTTGAATATTGAAATTTGTTCTTAATACCTGACGCTAACCATTGTGAAGATATTGGTGTAATTTTCATAATTTTTTAGACCTTCATTATTTTCATTAATACCCACTTATACCTAAACCCCAAAATAAAATATTTGCTAGTCAAAAGTCTATTTTTTATAAAAAATTTACAAAACATAACAAAACCCCGGTAATTTTTAACCGGGGCTAAATTTTTATTTTTTTACTATGCAATACCTATAGTATGACCAACATTCACAGTTCCGTCATCTTTGTAACCTAGAATAACCTCTGAAAAATTATTCTGAAAAGGATTTAATCCTACCGAATTCATACTGGTTTTGGTCATATAACTAAAACTTGACGGATCCCAATTTTGCTCATACCCTCTTGTGGCCTGGGAAACACCTGCAATCTGTGAAGTGTCATAATAGTTATTTATACCGACGCCGACCTGAGCATCCATACCAAGATTAACTCTGTTTATCGGGGCGATACTGCCATTGTTGTAACCGCTGGTCATATCCTTTATCCTTTTTATACTCTTATATATATAAAGTATATATTAATTAAATAATTGCCTTTTGGTGGCTTTTATAGTTAACAATTGTTTACAATTATGACATGCCCATTTTTTTCACTTTATAACGCTTTATTAAGAATTGTAAAGTGTAAATTCTACACTATATTTGCATTTCGGGTTTTTATTGTAGTTACATTAAAACATTTAGTTGACATTTAAAATCTTATATGCAATAATAAAGACATAAGATTTAAGTGTAGTCGAAACACTAAATATAAATAGATTCATTAACCCCAAAAAACATATAAACTCCTAAATAATAAACACTAAAAGAGACCATTAGGATGCAGAAAACGACCCACTCAGTAATGAGTGGTTTTTTTTTACCTGCTGCGCCTCAGACACATCTATATGTTGGACATGCTTCAGGTCTTTTGTACTGATTTTAACAATCTAACAATTCTGCAAATTTTCATTTTGCCACTATGAACAGTTGCTGTTTCGATTTGCTTTTAGTATTTCTTAAAAATAACAAGATTTCTTGAATAATTATCAGGCAGCGGAAGTTCATATTTTATTATCTCCTCAAGATTTAGCCGTAATTTTTTTAGAATCTGTCGGGCTTCTTCCAATTCCTCATGCACTTTCAGAGATTTATATGCGACAAAATAACCACCATCATCAAGCAAAGGCGAGGCATATCCGGCTAAAACTTTTAAAGGTGCAACTGCTCTTGACGTTATTGTATCAAATTTATCATTCAATTTTTCAGCTCTTGAGCATATTGTATAAAGATTACACACACTCAAAGCCGTTTTTATATTTTCAATTGCATTTATCTTTTTTCTTATGCTATCCAGTGCATAAACATCTGTCTGCGGGTATGCTAAAGCTATTGGAATTGATGGAAACCCACCGCCTGTACCTATATCAAGAAGTTTTTCTGATATTCGGTACTTATCAAAAAATTCTTTTATTGCAAGACTGTCGCATATATGCTTTTCCCACAAAACAGTTTCATCATTTTTAGAAATTAAATTTAATTTTGAATTTTCCTTCAAAAAAACTTTTATATATTCTTGAAAATTATCTTTATTGAACTCCATTGTTAAACCTGTTCTGTATTTCATTAAATTTTTCTTCACCAAGGACTGTTTTCACATCATCAATTCTTTTGTTAATTTTAGCCATATTTTTCTCACCAAGCTTGCCGTCAGCATTTGACTGCGCCCTAAGATATGCATCCAGAGCCTGCGGTGGATTTTTAAGGTATAGGTTGTAAAAATCACCAAGAGCCATTGATGATGACACCTTAAATATTCTTTCATTCAATTTGCAGGCTGTATTATAGGCTTGTTTGTAGCAAGCAAGAGCTTTTTCAGGATTTTTCTTTCTGTTCAATGAAGCAATCTTCATTGATGAATTATAAATCCCGTTGTCATTCCCGCTTGTTTCATCAAGAGCAAGACTTAGTTCATAAAACTTTTCTGCAGAATCTTTTGCGTCCGAATCTTCATAAATAGATGCAAGATTTGTATAAGCGCCAGACGCAAACGGATTTTTGCCCTCAGCAAGCTCTACACAGTTTTTGTAGCACATCACAGCCTGCTTAACTTCATCAGCATCTTCACTCAAAATTCCGAGTTTATAATACAACTCAGCCAGTAAAACTTCATCTTCAGAACCTTCCGCAAAATTGAGGGCTTTTTTCAAATAATCATATGCCGCTTCAAAATCTTCATCTGAAATGTCAGCAAGTTTTATATAAGCTTTTATGTAAATATCAGCCGCAAGATTTCCTTCGGAAGCAAGCTCCAACAATACATTTTTAGCCTTGTCTCGTTTAAACATCTGAAAATAAACATCCGCCATGTCAAGCTTTATATCAGCAGCCTTCAATGTATCAGCGCCCAAAACATAAATTTTTAATGCATCTTCATAATATTTTAAGGCATTAAACCAATCAGAAAGCTTTGAATATGCGGCTCCTAAACGTGCGTATACAACCGGGAGAAATTTTATATAATTCGGATCATTTTTCATCATCAAAATACGCTGATAAATCATTACAACCCGTTTAAAGTTATATTTATTCTCCTGCTGCCTTGCCAGATTTATAAGTTCCACCAGCGACATACTGTTTTCTTTTTCAATAGCTTTTAATTGTTCGTCTGTAAATGTTATAAATTCGTTTATTGAATCAGCAATTTGATTCATTATGCTTGATTCTTCTTCTTCGCTGTCAAAGATGAAACTGATATTTTTAATATCCTTTTGCTCCGGTTCCGGAGGAGGAAGCTCCTGAGGCTTGTCAATTCTAAGCCCGTTTTCAATAATATATTTAGGCTTTATAACAGGCTTTTTAGGCAAAAACATTGTATGATATTCAATTTCAGACCTCATTGTTGCCCTGGAAATCAGTAAATTTCTCTCCATTGGTTTTAGAGGGAGCTGGGTATTATATAAATCAACACAGCTTTTGTGGATTTTTACAGCCACATTATCAGGAATAGAATTTTCAGCTATAACTTTATAGTAATCTTTCAAATAAATAGACTCTCCATCCAGAGCAAGTATACATGCTTCAATAAAAACTTTTATTTTAAAATCGTCATATAAATTGAGAGTTTTCAAAAGACTTATACTGACAGGATGTCTGATAATTGTCAAAAACCTGAAAAGATGACCGCTCACAGGATCAATAAGAGCCAGAGCCTCCCTTAAAATAAAGTCATTGTATGAAAGAAAACTCTTGCTGTATCCGTCAAGAAATTCGTACATACTCAAGCCGCGAATCTGAATAATCTTCAGCGCAAGAGTAACATAAAGGAAATAACCTCTTGTGTGTTTATAAAGTTCATCGGAAACAGGCCCGATTGTTTTTATATCATACAATTTCAGATATTTTTCAAAATTATGCTTTTCAAGAGCTCCCACCATTATTTTTGAATAGTCAAACTGTTTTTCAAAGTCATTCAAATCAAAAGTTCTTCCGGAAATTATAACCTTAACTTTCTGAGTATGAGAAAGATGCTTCAAGAAATCCAGAATTTCATCTTTATTTGACTTCAAAACCTGTTCAAAAGAGTCTATAATTACAACAATAGGAGCTGAGATTGAAATAAAATATGAATTAATTTTCTGCGCAAAATTTTCTGAGCGCATTTTAGGTTCCCGTATAACATTTTCAGCTTCAAGCGTCTTGAATTTTTCAAATAAAGCCAGAAGCAAATCTTCCAAATTTGTTGTTTCATAACAGTTATATTTCAAAACTATAGCTTCCGGTTTTAAAAAATCAACAAAATAATCAATTACCGAAGATTTTCCTGTTCCTAAAAAACCGCTAACAAGAAGAAGGAATTTTTCATACATAAAAAATTCATGCATCTTCAAAAACTGATCATTATTATTTTCAGCCAAAATCTTTGAGACAGGATCAAGCTCCTGTTTTAAGAATATTTTTCTGTCTGTGATGTCATCTATAAACTGATATTTCATATAAACAATATTAAATTATAAGAGAGGATTTTGCAAATTTATTTTTACACAATTGCACAAAATATTTTTTATAGTACAATGTTATCAGTAACTTAGGGGAAGAAGATGGAATTTTTCAGAAAACACCAGAAATTAATAATCGGCGTTATAGCAGTAACCTTCATCGCATGGACGGTGGGTTTAATGATGCTGCCGCTTTTATTCAAATAGGGAAATAAATGAATTTAAATAAAACAATAAAAAATTTATTTATAGCTTTATTGGCTGTGTTCATTTGTCTTTTGACTGTAACACCCCAGACTTCATATGCGACAACGCTGGATCAAAAGAAAAAACAGACAAGAGAAAAAATCAAAAGAATACAGCTTCTTGAAGGGCTGGAAAAAAATAAATTATATAAAAACCAGCAAAAACTGGAAACAACCCACTCAACACTTGCCTCAACACGAGCCAGATATAATGAAATTGAATCTCAATTAAGCAGGATGCAGGTAGATCTTGCCAGAGCTCAAAGTGACTTCAATAATGTTGATGCACAGCTTAAAAACCGTATCCGACAGGTATTTAAAAACCAGCGTCTTGGTATGTTTGAGCTTATATTATCAGCAAAAGATTTGAATGCATTGCTGGACGTTGTTTATTTTGAACGTATTATCATAAGACGCGACTACAAAAAAATGGTTGAGCTTAAAGAGAAATCCGCAAAACTAGCGAAGATGAAAAAGGATATTGAAGTTCAAAAACAGGAGCTTGCCTCTACAATTGCAAGCATGAATGACCAGCAGAGAACTATTAAACAAGCAATAGCCCAGAATCAAAGCATGATAAACAAGCTGAAAACTGACAAAGCATACTACCAGAAAACAGAACGAGAATTAGAACGCCAATCTGAAGATTTGCAAAAAATGATAAGCAAAGGCTACAGCAAATCAACAGTAAAAACATCTTCTGCAGGATTTATGAAACCGATTGCCGGCAGAATAACTTCACCATTTGGCTGGAGAACGCACCCGATATTCAACAGCCGCACCTTCCACTCAGGTGTGGATATCGGCGGGCCGAATTACGGAAGCATAAAAGCTTCTAACAGCGGCAAGGTTATTTATTCAGGCTGGTACGGAGGCTACGGCAAAGTTGTAATTATAGACCACGGAATTATCAACGGACATCCGATGACAACATTATATGCTCATATGTCAACAATTAAAGTCAGCAACGGACAGTCAGTCCAAAAAGGTCAGGTAATCGGGCTGGAAGGCACAACCGGTTATTCAACAGGACCTCACTGCCACTTTGAAGTCAGAATTAACGGCAAACCAAACAATCCGCTTAATTACATTTAAAGAAGAAAAGGGATCATCTATTGAAAAAATTACTCTTAACAGCTTTAATAACTCTAATGCTTCCCGGTACGGCTTATGCATACTGGGACATGTATCAGGATCCTGCAGTTGAGCAAACCCCTGAACAAAAAGAACTGGAAAATATCCAGCAATTCTTTTTTGAACCGCCGATGAGCTCTGAAGTTAAAACAAAAGAGAAAATCCGTGATTATGATTCAGGTATGGCAGAATTCGGCGGCGAAGAAATTCGTTCCAGAGGAACTCCGCTTTTCAAACAAATGAGAATTAAAATCCAAAATTACTACAGAACCAAAGCCCACGAAGAAATGCTTGAACAAAAACGGCTTGAAGCGGAATTTTTAAAGAAATTGGAGGAAGAAGAAGATTACACAAGCGAAGACGCTATTGAAGAAATGCAGGAAGAAAATCTTCAAAACTTCCTCGATCAGATGAATAAAGAAAACAAACAGAAAAAAGAAAAGAAAAAATTCAACTTTTTCAAACGAGATAAATCAGACAGTGCTGCAGACACTTCCGAAAACAAACCGGAAGATAATAAGAACCAAAAAGATAATACAGGCAAGACAGAAGCAGCAGTTCCTGCTGAAAACAAACCTGCTGAAGCATCTGCAAATGATGAAACAATGAAAATCAAAGGCGGTGTAAAACAGGTTGAAGCAGAAAAAGAAGCCATTTTAGACTGTGAAGTTGTAAATTATCTTGATGAAGAAGTTGAAGCACTAGGCCGGCCTGTTTTAAGATTTCCAACACAGGGTGTCAAAATTGTTGCGGACAGAATAACATACAACACTGCGACTAATGTATTAAAGGCATTTGATAACGTTGAAGTAACAAAAGACGGCAACACGATGTACGGGGACTTTTTCCAGCTGAACATTAATGAAGAAAATACCCTTATGACAAATCTCAAAGCAGATCAGCTCAATATGACAATTTATGCAGAAAAAGCGAATGCTGAAGACGATTTGATTGTATTGGAAAAAGGTAAAATTGCATCTGAACGCAGTTATATTCTTCATCTTCAGACAAGATTCATGCGTGTAAGAATTGATAAAATGGTAATTCCTGAAGCTGCCCAATCACATCTTGACGATATGATAGGTCATACAAAGGTTAAAGTAATAGCCAAAAACATAAAAGTCAACGCAAAGGATGATCATGAAACCATTACGGTAAAAGATGGAAGCGTCAACCTGGGAGACACAAAAGCTTTTAATTTTAAAAGCTTCACAGTACACACAAACAAGGAACACAATTTTGTAGAAACCAATATACCTGAATTCGGAAGCAGATCAATGATTGGTATGTTTGCAGGCCCCGGATTTGTGTTTGATGCACCGTTTGGCTCAACAATCAAGGTTATGCCTCTTGTAAACTACAGAGATGAATGGGGCATAGGCGGAGGCTTAAGATACACAAGTTCCACAAACAGAACCGATATGATGTACGGAAGCGCAAAAGATGTACTGGCTATTCGAGGCAAACAGTATCTTGATGATAAATTTATGCTGCAATACGGAATGAATTCATATATGAGTGATTGGTGGATGGGCTATCGAATGGCCAAATATTTAGCCGAAGCCGTATACATGGACGGTGTAAGATATCCGGATTTCTTAGGCAAAGGTAAACACCTGACATTTAAACATCGTACATCATTCGGTTATATGCACGACAGCGACAGAAACAGATATGATGAAAAAATCAACTCTAACCAGATAGGGACAACCAGATTAAAATATATGGCTCAGATAATGCAGTCACTTTACTCATACCACAACAATGAAAAACGTCTGCACATGGATGCCGGCTTCCTTATGCAGGGAAGCGGAGCCATTTACGGAACCGGAGATACACAATTTGTCGGTCGTATCGGTCCTTATTTGCACACCCAATACAAATACTGGATGCAGGACATAGGATATTTTCAATCAGCCTATTCCGACCAAAGTCCTATTCCAAGATATGACGCATACAGATATGGAAAATCCAACGTCTATTTAAGAGAAGCACTAAGGGTTAATAAATATCTTACACTGGCATACGGAACATCAATTAACCTTTCTGATGATGCCCCCAACCAGAAGGATATGCAGGAAAGCTCATTTATCGTAGCAGTCGGACCGGATGATTTTAAAGTCAGCTTTGGATACGATTTTGTCAGAGAACAGACCTACTTTACAATCCAGCTGGCGTTAGATACCAAAGGCTCCTCCGTAGAATATGACCGCCTTGAAATTCAGCATCCGGAAAAACTCGGACAGGGGAAAAAATATGTACAGCCAGTTGTATTTCCAGAAGATATTCCCAAACAACCGGTCAAACGAACCTTTGCGCAGGTTATTAACATAGAAGATCCAAACAAAGAACAAATATAAAACATTATGGAAGTGAACAAAATCAAAGAAGAATTAAAAAAATACGGTCACCTTGCCGGAGAAAAAAACATGACTCCCGGGATTTCAGGCAATATGTCAGCGAGAATTAACGACAAAATCCTGATAACAACATCGGGATCTGCAAATGCATATCTGGAAGATGATGAACTGGTTTTGATAGATTTTGACGGAAACATTGTTGAAGGCACGAAAAAACCATCCAGCGAAAAAATGCTTCACGTTGAATATTACAAACAAAGACCTGATATAAACTGTATTCTTCATATGCACTCCCCTTATTTGAGTACGTTTGCAGCCTGCAAAAAGGCATTAGACCAACCGATAATGCCTGAAAACATCTTTTATTTCGGAGAAATCCCGCTTGCAGAATACGAACTTCCGTCATCCCAGAAGCTGGTTGAAAAAACTGCTAAATATTTCAAAAATTTTAATGTAATTTTAATGGCAAATCACGGAATGATTTCGGCAGGAAAAACAATAAAAGAAGCATACTTAAATCTTGAACTTGCCGAAAGCTACGCTCAGGTAATACTTCAAACAGAACTTCTCGGCGGAGCCTCACATTTAACCCAAAAAGAAGTTGAAGAAATTTATGCATTAAAAAACGGTTGTGGTAAAATTTCAGTAAAAGAGGAAAAATAAAAAATGTCTTTAATGTTGGAAAATAAACAAGGATTAATAGCCGGAGACGGAATTTTGCCGGTAAAAATGGCACAGTATGCAAAGGAAAACGGTTTTGAGGTAGTATGTATTTCTCTTGCAAAAGATAACAGAACAAAATTAAAAAAATACTGCTCAAAAGTTTATGATTGCCACCCCGGCGAAATCAACAAAATAGAAAAAATTCTAAAAACAGAAGAAATAAAACAGGCAACTTTTTTAGGAAAAGTTCATAAACGAGTACTTTTACAGCTTCACAAATTTGATGCCCGTGCCATTGAACTTTTGAAAACAATCAAAAGATTAAATGATGATGAAGTAATGCTTTTAATTGTAAAAGAGTTTGAAAAAGCAGGAATAACGGTTTTAGATCAGACAATATTTATCAAAAATCTGATGATACCGGCAGGAGTCCTCGGCAAAAATAAACCGACAGAAGAACAGCTTCAAGACGTAAATTACGGATTCTGGCTTGCCAAAGAAATGGGTAAAATTGATGTCGGGCAATCTGTAATCATCAAAGACAAAATGGCAATGGCCGTAGAAGCAATTGAAGGCACCGATATGTGCATAAAAAGAGGTTCAAAACTTGCAAAAAGCGGCGCTGTTGTTGTAAAAGTTGCAAAACCAAAGCAGGACAAGCGTTTTGACATTCCGGCAGTAGGATTAAGGACTCTTAAAACAATGAAACGCTACAAAGCATCCCTTCTTGCGGTTGAAGCTAACGAAACAATTATTGTAAATCAGGAAGAAGTAATAAAATTTGCGGACGACAATAATATTGTATTAATGGCAGTAAATTCATGAAAAAAGTTTTCATAATAACAGGCGAATACTCGGGCGACATCCATGCCTCAAAAGTTGCAAAAAAATTATATGAGTTAAATCCTGATATAGAAATTGAAGGAATCGGCGGTGAGAATTTAAAATCTGCCGGTGTAAAGCTGTTTTCCGACCAGAAAAAAATGGGGGCAGTCGGAATTTCTTTCGGGATAATTTTCAACCATATACTTCTCGGCAAAAAAGTTGTTGATTATATCACAAAAGAATTCAAGCCTGATCTTGTACTTTTAACGGATTACGGCGCATTTAACCTTAATGTTGCAAAATTCCTGAAAAAAGCAGGGATAAAAACATTCTATTACATTCCGCCTCAGGTATGGGCAAGCAGAAAATGGCGGATTAATACCATCAAAAAGAATATTGATGAAGTATTGTGTATATTTCCGTTTGAAAAAAAAATGTATGAAAGTTACGGGATAAAAACCCATTATTGCGGACACCCGCTTGTTTCACAACTTCCACAAAAAGCAGACAGAAACGATTTTTTTGAAAAGTATAACCTTGATAAAAACAAAAAACTTGTTGCTGTCTTTCCCGGATCAAGAAAATTTGAACTTAAGCAATTGATGAACGTTTTTGTAAAAACAGCGCAAAACCTTGAAAAACTACATCCGGATATTCAATTTGTAATTTCTCATGCTCCGAACTTGCCTGACGAAGTTTTTGACAAATATTTAAAAAACACTGACTATAAAGTTATAAAAGGGGACAATCAAGCACTTTTAAGCGTATCTGATGCGCTGATACTTGCCTCGGGAACGGTTGCACTTGAGGCCGCAATGTACAACACACCTATGATAATCGCCTACAGAGGGCCATGGATATTTTACTTCATCTATCTGCTTGTAAGATGTATAAAGATGGTTTCACTGCCGAACATAATCTCCGGCAAAATTATAGTGCCTGAAATTATCCAAAAAGACGTTAACGTTCAAAACATAACCTATGAAATCGAAAAAATACTCTATGACAACGATTACAGACAAAACTACATTAATGGACTTAAGCAGGTATCCTCACTTTTGTCGGATAAAGTTTCATCAACCGAAGCGGCACTTGAAATTACAAGAGAATTAAAAAAAATCTAGTTCTCCTTGCTTACGGAACCATTATTGTACCGGCATTCAGACAAATAAAACTTGTAGGTTGGGCTTTCAGCCCAACAAAGAAGATTTTGAATTATTTGGGTGACCTAAGCCTGATAATTTTTATTATAAATTATGTTCATTCTTTTCTTTTGTTGCAGTGCAAAAGAAAAGAACGAACCAAGAAAAGAAAACATGCGGTCAAAAAGCTTCTCTAAAGCTCAACCTTAGGCTCGCAAACTCGCTTCGCTCAAACAATGCTCGCCTTGATAACGTTTCGCTAAGAGATGCTAATTGATATTTCTGTCAACTTTTGTTGAGCTAAAAGCCCAACCTACAAGCTGAGGTGCCAGCCGACCTTTGCGGAGAGAACAATCAATGTTCCGTTTCACTACAACAGAGCAAGTGTTGTTTGAGTGCGAAGCACGAGTTCACTTGCTATATAGTGAAACGGTTACAATTGATTAGTGAGTGAAGCTCAGGTCGGGAGCTTCTTTGCGGTACTTTCTTGTCGGCACAAGAAAGTACCATATACCACTGCAACATAAGAAAAGATTGAATATTATAAAATTCTTTGTTGGGCTGAAAGCCCAACCTACATTAACTACCCTCTCCCGTCATCAGGGAGAGGAGTATAAGAAAGACCGGATTGCTTCGCCTTCGGCTCGCAATAACAAATTTAATATATTTTTATTTATCTCAAGGGCCAATTAAAAATATTAACATAAGTTAACGTTCTATTTAAAAATAAGCAAAAACCTGTTTAAAATAACGTTTATAAATACAGGTAGATGTATTATGACTGAAATATCAGGTGTAAAATCAAGCAGTGCAACAAACAATCCGTTTGCAGAGTTCAACACTCAAAAGAACGGATACTATTTTCTGCCGTCATATATCGCAACACAAAATGATAGTTTTCAGGCGCAAACAGTCAAAAAACAGGAAGAAAAAAAAGAACGGCATCTTGGCAAAACCATTGCATTTTCAGCTCTCGGAGTCGGCGCAGGTATTTTATTTTTGATGAGAGGTTTACCGAAAAACGCATACAAAACTCTTGAAAAATGGTCGCAAAAACTTGAAAATAAAATTGCGAAACAAAGACAGAACGGTCAGGTAGGTCGTTTTGAGGAGTTTTATACTTTTACACTAAATAAACTCAACTCCTTTATCGGAAAAGCCCAGAGTATTAATAACTTTGTGGCTGTCAAAGACATCACCTTCAAAAAACTCATGTACAAAAACAAATTTACACAAAAGATACACGAAAAGATTACAGGAGTCTATGAAAAAATCGGCAGACGCACAGTAAACAAATCCTATGACAAAGCGAAATCTAAACTTTACGGGATGTTCCAGACTTTTGAAGACAATGACGACAGAATTTTAAAAAACTCTCAAAACGGAACCCAAATAATTGAAGGTAAAACCGTAAAGGATTGGCTTGATGAAATTGAAACATTAAAGACCACAATTCGACGCACCTGGAACGCAAACTATGGCGCAAGAACCAGAGAAGAACGCTATTCAAAGATTAAAGACAGTATGAAAAATCTTACTGATGAAGTCTGGGAGGCTACTGCCGGAAACTTAAACAACTTAAGCAAAAAAGAAATGTATGAAAGCTTTATTGCAGAAGACAAACTTTCCGCCAAAAAGCTTAAACTTATGACGGATACCCTGTCTTCCAGATACGTTATAACAAGAGATATAGATGACATTTATAAAAGCACGGTTGATGTAGTTGATTCAATGACATCATTTATAAAAACCCGTGACAAATCATCACGTGATATTATAAAAAATCTAAGATTAAAACTGGAGGACTGGAAAAAGCTTTCAGGAAAAGAGGAAATGTCAAAAAGAACATCCTTGAATGTAGAAATCAATACTCTTTTAAAACAGCTATCCTCAAGCATCAAAGATAACAAACGCACATACGGATATAATCCGGAAACCGTAAAGCTTCTTGAAGCAAATATTAACGAGATCGGAAATATTATGGGCGAAAGCGGAAAAGGAGCTTTGCAGGAGATTTATACAATCTACAAAAAACTTCTTCCGAAAGAAGATTATATAAAACTTAAAAATTCAACTTCTAAAAACATAAAATATCTTGATGATGCAATTTCAAAAGAAACAAACAGCTTTTTTGATATGATGCGGGATTTAACAATGGGTTCAGCGCCAACTGATATTTTATCAATTCTTGGTGCAATAGGCGCAATCGGAATCGGACTTTCCAAAGCCGAAAACAAAGACCAGCAAAATACCGTTCTTTTGAAAGCAGGAATTCCGGCAGTAGGAGCAATTGCAACCTCACTTTACTTCTCTGCAAGTCTTGTATCTGGAGGACGAGCAATGATGTATGGAGCAATTTCAGGTTTAGCAATCAGCAAACTCGGCTCAATGCTCGACAATTACCGTAAAAAACATTTCCCGTCAAAAGAACAGGCATCTGCAAATTCAATGGCATAGAGTGCTGAATTAACTTTATTGAAAGTTTACTCAATCATATTTGCAAGTTTGTAGAGATAATCATCTTTTGCACTTGTGTGGAAGCCTGTCGGGATAAAATGTTCTTTGTATTTTTCAATGGCATAGCGGTCTGTCATGCCTGAAATATAATCGGTTACAATCCTTTCAATACGGCTTTCGTCACAGATGTTTTTAAGTTTTTCCGAATAAAGGAAAAACAATTCTCTTATAACATTTCTTGCCTTACTTTCCTCTAACTTTGCCGGAGAATCCATATATACATTTTCAAACATCCAATTTCTTAAAGCAGTTGTATAGCCCCATGCTTCCTCGCTCATTGATACTGTAGACTTGCCCAAAGAATTATTTACAATTTCCGCAATCATTTTGTTAAGTCGCTTGCTTTGAACTGATGAAAAATAATTTATACAGTCTTTTGGCAGGTCGCTTTCTGAAATTATTCCTGCACGGATTGAATCTTCAATATCATGATTAATATATGCAACTTTGTCTGCAAGCTGAACAATCTGTGCTTCCGGAGTATTTGGAGTATACCCCCAGGTGTGGGTTAAAATACCGTCAATCGTTTCGTAGCAAAGATTAAGTTTTTCAAGAACTTCAACAACTCTGACACTTTGAATATTATGATGGAATCCGCCATTTACAAGCTCATTCAAAACACCTTCTCCGCAATGTCCGAAAGGTGTGTGTCCCAAATCATGTCCGAGTGCTATAGCCTCAACCAGATCCTCATTAAAATTCAACGCTCTTGCAATTGTGCGTGCAATCTGCGATACTTCAAGCGTATGCGTCAATCGTGTTCTGAAATGGTCATCAAAAGGAGATAAAAACACCTGTGTTTTATGTTTCAAACGTCTGAATGCTTTTGAATGAAGAATTCTGTCACGATCCCGCTGAAAACACGTTCTTAAAGGACATTCTTCCTCCTTAATTTTTCTTCCCTTTGAATTTATGCTTTTTGTTGCAAATTCATTTAAAAACAACTTTTCTCTTTGTTCCAAGTGTTCACGTATAGTATTATTTTCGGTAGTTGTCATAAATCTTCTCTAAAAAATTCTACGTTGCCATTGAATTATAACAAAAAAACACGATTTTATTTACTCCGTTCAGATTATTTATATTTTTCACAAATAATCTTCTTGTATAACCGGTATGGCAATTTCTAATTTTTATTAAAATCATAAGATTTTAATATGAAAGAATTTTTAACATCACCTATAACAAAAACTACATCACGGGCAGCATTATTAATTTTCATCCTTTTATGCACAATTATGTGTATTTACAGGTTTCATACTTATACATATCTAACAGTTGTATTTAATGATGCACGACCTGTCAGAAACAAAATTCCTGTTTATTATAAGGGCTACAGAATTGGAAAAGTAGAAAAAATCAAGCCAAGTGACGATTTTAAATCAACTATGGTAACAATTGTACTTTATCCGAAGAATTTAAGACTCCCAACAAACACAACGGCACTTTTAACAAGGGAAAAACGTGAACGCCGAGAAATAGATTTTATCAATCTAATTTATCCGGAAGAACCATCCGAACTGCCATTAAGAAGCGGTGACAGTATAAACGGATTCACAACAGTTGACATTGAAAGTTACTTTTCAAGCAAAGCTTTGTCAGGTGATCTTGACAAAATTACTAACAACATAAATGAACTTCTTGAAAGTCTTGATGCAACCAGCAAGGCTCTGACAGTACTTATGAATGCACTAACTGATACCGTAAACGAAAACAGACCTTCTATAAAAATTATGACAGGCAATCTTGCAAGAATGTCAGACAGCCTGCGTGTTTTTGCATTCAAACTTAACAGTGCAATAAACCAGCAGCAGCTTCAAAATACTTTCACCAATTTTGACAAAACCTCATCAAATGCGGTCATCACAACCGACAATCTTGACGGAATAACTAAAAACATCAATATTTTTACAAATGATCTCAATAAAAATTCGCCGGACATAGCTAAGACAATTTCTAATGCACAGGTCATCACCTGCAACATTGCAGAAATTACTTCAGGCTTAAGAACAACGTTATCTCAGAATTTCGGAGGCTTAAGGCTGATATTCGGCAAACCCGTCAAAAACAAATGCTACAAAAACTGCAGTCCGCAGGTTCCGAACCGGTAATTATTCTAGCCCCTCGGCCTTCTTATAGCATGCACGGGCCTCTTTAATACGCTTAAGAGAAGTCAGAATATCGCCTTTAAGATTGTAATTGTAAGAATCTTTGCACAGCATAAGGCTTCTGTTTATGTTCTCAAGAGCTTCTTCGTAATCATTCATCCTGTAATAAAGGTTTGCTATTCGATAATACCAGCGGTCATCCTGTTTATATTCAAGACTCCGCTGATAGGCTTTTATAGCTTCTTCGTAGCAGTATGACTCCTCCAGACATATCCCTTTATAGCCTAAGGCTTCCGGATCCTGATTTGACATTATCCGTTTGTTAAAATACTTAAGCGCATTATCATAATCCTTCATTCTATAATACACAACTCCAATATCAAAATCACCCCATAAGCTGTAATTAATTTTATAGTTTTCTTTTACCGTTTTCATAAGCTCAACAGCTTTATCATATTCTTCAAGCTCCACATAAGACCTTATTTTATATATGAAAGCTCCTTCAAATTTTTCTTTTATCAGAATTTTGTTTGCTATATCAATACATTTTTTGTATTCTTTGCGGTCAAAATAGAAATTCAGCAGGGAGTAGTAACAATTTTCTATATGTTTTTTATTTTTACCTTTTGATGCTGCGTTAAAAATCATATCAACAGCTTCTTTTTCACTGTCTGAATTCAGCAGCATTGTTGCTCTTGCAACAATAAAATTTTCACGAAAGCACAACTCTAATGCCCCGTTCCAAAGGATTGCAAACAGCAGACACCCCATCGACGAAATCGGAATGTATAGTCTTTCATTTATTATTTTTTTAAACAGCAGCGGCAAATCTTTAACTGCCGCACCGATATTAAAAAAAGAAACATTTAATAATGCCCGCCAGTAAACATAACCCGCATCGTCACTCTGACATTCAAAAAATCTTTTATAATAAACAACTGCTTCTTTATAATTATCTCTTTCGTACACTGCAAGATACGCCAGAGCCTGATAATCATAGCGGCTGCCTATTTTAAGCGCCTTTAAAAAGTATTTTTTGCCTGCATCAAAATCTTTTAAATTCCCTAATGTGATATATGCAAGAGCATTGTTTTTGTTCATTCGTAAAGCTTTTAGTACATATTTACGGGCTTTTTTGTAAAATCCGTACCATTGACAAATTTCCGCAAGATTATTATATGTCATAGAGGTAGCCTTGCCTGATTTAATAACACGCTGCAGCTTAAACCACATCCATAATCCGTTTAAAGGAGAGATATAATAATCTATTTCCTGATTTTCAACAATAAAATTCTCTGTCATTCTAACCTTCCTATTCCCGTTTACGGATTAGGAATGATAAAACTTTAAGATTTTTTACATTTATTAATAAACATTATTCTGAATTTTACCTTCTTCAAACGCTGAAATATTTTCAATTGCCGTATTCAAAATTCTGTTGATTGCCTCGTGTGTATCGTAAGCAATATGAGGGGTTATTATTACATTATCCAGTTTTAAAAGACTGTTGTTCAAAACTGTTTTCTGCAAAGACTGCGTTGTCATTCTGCCGATATCAACCAGAAAATCCGGATCAGTCAGTGTTTCTTCGCTTTCCAGAACATCAAGACCTGCACCTGCAATTTTTTTATCGGCAAGAGCATTGTAAAGTGCCTGTGTATCAATCAATTCGCCTCTTGCTGTGTTTATGATAAAAGCAGAAGGCTTCATCATTTCAAAAATATCTTTGTTGAACAAATGATAGTTATCTTTTGTCAGAGGTGAGTGAAGCGAAATAAAATCAGAACATCTTACAAGCGTTTCAAAGTCCGTGTATTCAACACAGAATTTTTCTTTCAGATCCGCTCTTTCCTTAATATCAAACCCGAGAATTTTCAGCCCGACACCATGCGAAATCCTTGCCATTTCCGCCCCTATTGCGCCGAGGCCTACAATTCCTATTGTTTTGCCAAATAATTCAACACCTGTAGTTTTAAGCGGATTTATAAGCGCCTTTTTTAAATCATCAAATGAAAATGTCACTTTTCTTGTCACATCCAAAAGCAGCGCAAAAGCAAATTCTGCAACCGTCATATTCCCGTAATTCGGAGTATTTTCAACATAAATTCCTTTTTCTTTACAATAATCAATATCAATATGATTAAACCCTACAGATCTCAATGCAATCAACTTTAAATTCCTGAACTTTTCCAGAATAGATTTTGTAACCCTTGAAGTCGTAAAACAAGAAATAATTTCCGCCTGCTTTTGAGGTTCTGTCAAATCGTACAAATCATTCAAAGATTCTTTTACAATTTCAAACTCAAATTTACCGTGACAGGCTGAAGTTAAAAATTCAACCTCATAATCCTGAACATCAAAAAATATTATTTTTTTCATAAAAAAATCCCCGTTATTAATTCACTAATTGATGATAAACAACGGGAATTTTTTATACATCCGACTTTTGTCAGTACGGTTTATTAATGTAAAAATCTCAGCCAGATATAAATTGTACTTAAGATTAATGAAGTTATCATTACAACAACACCGTATTTCAGGAATTGCATAAAGGTTATTTTATGTCCGTGATGTGCTGAAGTTTCTGACACAATAACGTTAGCGGCAGCACCGATAATCGTCATGTTTCCGCCTAGACATGCTCCCAAAGACAAACACCACCACAAAGGATATGTGTATTCAGCACCCATGAATTTTTCGATTTCCAGAAGCATCGGAGTCATTGTGGCTGTATACGGAATATTGTCAATAACACCGCTTATGAACCCTGAAGCCCAGAGAATAATCATAGCAGTCGCTTCCTGAGAACCTTCCGTAACATTCAAAATCCATTTTGCCATCAAAGCAATACCGCCTGAAGCTTCCAAACCGCCAATTATAATAAACAAACCGATAAAGAAGAATATTGTGTTCCATTCAACTTCCTCAAAAATAGCCTTCGGCTTTTCAAATAAAAGCAAAAAGCTTGCTCCAAGCATTGCTGTTACACAGGTTTCAATGTGTGTGACATCATGGAAAATAAATCCCAAAATAACAAGAACCAGAACAATTCCACTTCTCAGCATAAGCGGAAAATCTGTAATTGTTTTTGAATTGTCGAGATTTGCAACTTCGGCCATTCTTTCCGGTGTTGTATGCAGTTCTTTTCTGAAGAATAACCACAAAATAGCAAGAACAACCGCCATAATAACAATAATAATCGGAGTTAATTCATTTACAAAATCCATAAATGAAAGTCCTGCAGCACTTCCGATAATAATATTCGGTGGATCACCAATAAGAGTTGCCGTTCCGCCGATGTTTGAAGCAAAAACTTCTGTCAAAAGATACGGCACCGGATTGATTCCTAGTTTGTCAGCAATAAAGAAAGTAACAGGCATTACAAGAATTACCGTCGTTACGTTATCTAAAAATGCCGAAGCAAAAGCAGTAAAGACCCCTAATACAAGCAAAACACCGACCGGATGTCCTTTCGTAAGTTTCAAAAACTGGTTTGCAATCCAGTTAAACATACCGCTTTTCGTGGCAATACTTACGATAATCATCATTGAAACCAGAAGGAAAATTACATTAAAATCTACGAAATTAATAAAATAATGAGGATCAAGCCCTCCATCTAAAGTTTTTGACTGGCTTACAAGACCAAGAATAATCGTAATTGCACCACCCAAAAGTGCAATTGTAACTTTCGGGATTTTTTCCAGAGCAATAAATATGTAAGCCACAATCAGAATTGCAGCAGAAATCGCAACACTGTGCGCCTGCACTATGCTGTGTAAGAGTTCCATTTATACCTCCCCTCTTAATTGTAACATATAACAGGCTCATCATAATACAAACATGTTCAAAATCAAAACAGTATAAAAAACGTAATTATCTCTTTAGATACACAAATGCCACTCTGAGCGAAACAAAATAATCAGACTTTTCTTAACCTCTCACTGCGGGAGTGGGAATATTCGTCATTGTGAGCGCAAGCGAAGCAATCCAGCTGATTATCAAACCTGTCATCCTGAGGCGCCAGCCGAAGGATCTTCTGAAAATAAAAGCCATTTTGTCATGCTGAACTTTTTTCAGCAGCAGGTCGGATTTACTAATCCGACATTTTACTCTTAGTAGAGTTTGTTTGGCTTTCAGCCCAACAAAAGCTCTAAAAAAAATGGCTGAAATTTTAGATTCTTCGCGCCGATTATAATGACGGAAAAATTCCCAATAAATTACACAACCATCTCCAGATTTTTTAATGACAACTGGGAAATAATATTTTTTATATCAGTCGAAATAAATCTAAACCTTAATTTTTCTTCAGGAAGTTTTTTGTAAAGATAGGATGATGTCATTGCCAGCACTTTAACAGCATCCAGCAAATTCATTCCAGAAAGATCCAACTCTAAATTTTGAATGTCTGATTTTGTTATCACTTTTCTAACTTCTTGCACCGCCTTTATTGGATTTGACGATCTTAAATAAACCAAATTTTTACAACCAACCTGACTCATAACTATTAAGTCGGATTTTTTTAAATATATTTTAAAATTTTATATGTATTTAATACATTTGTATGATATTTATTGTATAATCGAGTAAGGAAAATTAAATGAAAGGTTAGAGATATGGGTATTGCAATGGCAGAAGCAGTTAATATTAATGAACTTGCAAAAGAAGTTTTGACAATAGAAGCAAATTCAATATTGAGATTAAAAAACAATATCGGCGAAGAATTTGATAAAGCAATAGAATATTTATACAACTGTAAAGGAAGAGTAATTGTAACAGGTATGGGCAAATCAGGGCTCATTGGCAGAAAAATAGCGGCAACGCTTTCTTCTACAGGAACTCCGGCATACTTTCTTCATCCAGCAGAAAGCACCCATGGCGATTCAGGAATCATTACAAGAAATGATGTAATAATCGCAATTTCAAACAGCGGTGAAACACAGGAATTGCTCAATCTTCTACCATTAATTAAACGTTTCGGGGTAATTATGATCGGAATGACTGGAAATCTGAATTCGACACTCTCTCATGCAAGCGATGTAACCCTTGATATTTCAGTAGAACGTGAAGCATGCCCGCTTAATAAAGCACCTACAGCAAGCACAACAGCAACCCTTGCTATGGGTGATGCTCTTGCGGTATGTCTTTTGAAAAAAAGAGGTTTTTCAGAAGAAGATTTTCTTATATTCCACCCGTCCGGTGCTCTTGGAAAAGGCTTTTTGTACAAAGTTTCTGATCTTATGCTTTCAGAAAAAGAAAAATTACCGATTGCACACGAAAACGATAAATTCACAGATGTAATTGAACTTATTACAAATTACAAACTCGGTATGGCCATGATATTAGATAACAATGGAGTTTTAACCGGAGTTCTCACCGACGGTGACATCAGAAGAACACTTCTTAAATATCATGACACGTCAAATCTTATTATCAAAAATGTCATGACAGAAAATCCGAAGTGTATTTCAGCCGATTCATACGGGGCAAGTGCGCTTAATTTGATGGAAAAATATTCAATCACCGCTCTTGCCGTAGTTGACGAAAGCCATAAACCTATCGGTGTAATCCACATCCACGATCTTTTGAAAGCCGGAGTTGCTTAGATATGAATGATTTAGAAATAAGAGCTTCAAAAATTAAACTTGCCGCCTTTGATGTGGATGGTGTTATGACTGACGGAAGCATCACTTATGATGAAAACGGCGTTGAATACAAAACCTTCAACGCAAAAGACGGTCATGGAATAACAATGCTTAATAATGCAGGAATAATTACTGCTATTATCACAGCCCGCAGCAACGGCACGGTTCAGCATCGTGCAGAAAACTTAAAATTCAAAGAAATTCATCAGGGGTCAAAGAATAAACTTCAAACACTGAATGAAATTCTTGCAAAATACAACCTGACTCTGGAACAAACAGCCTATATGGGTGATGACCTTCCGGATATATGTATTCTTGAAAAAGCCGGACTTTCAGGCTGCCCTAATGATGCAGTTAAAGAAGTTAAAAACAATTCAAGATTCATATCTTCTCAAAACGGAGGAAGAGGTGCTGTTAGGGAATTTTGCGAATTTATACTGAAAAACCAAAATCACAATTAAAAAAAGGAAACAAAATTATGTACGAAATAAAAACACAGGCATTTTTTTCAGCCGCACATCATCTGTTGAATTATGACGGCGAATGCGAAAACCAGCACGGACACAACTGGATGGTAGAAGCTTACGTTAAAGGCGACACTTTGGACAAAAGCAATATTCTGATTGACTACAAAGTTCTGAAAAAAGAGCTTAATACTGTTTTAGACCTGCTTGACCACAAAGATATTAACGAACTGCCGGAATTTCAAGGAGAAAGTCCTTCTTCTGAAATGATAGCAGCCTTTATATATACAAAACTGAAAGAAAAAATAGTACAATTGAGCAAAATTTCCGTTTGGGAAACTCAAACATCATGCGCAAGCTACTTTGAGGAGGATTAACTAAAAATGAATTTAATACAGGCAATATTGATGGGAATAGTACAGGGCTTGAGCGAATTTTTGCCAATTTCAAGTTCTGCGCATCTTGTGTTTACTTCAAACTTTTATAAAGTTTTTCAGGGGATAGAAATAGTCCAGCATTCCAATGAAGAAGTATTCTTTGATATCATGGTTCACCTCGGAACTCTTATTGCCGTATTAATATTTTTTAGAAAAGACATTGCAAACATAATAAAAGCAATGTGGCATGCGCTAAAAACAAAAGATTGGTCTGATAAAGAGGCTAAACTCGGACTTTATATAATCGCGGGCACGATATTAACAATAGCCCTTGCTCTTCCGATTAATGAAGTTGCCGAAAAACTTGTATTTGCACCGGCAATTGTCGGGATATTGCTTTTTATAACAGGTTTTGTGCTTTTGGGAAGCGAATATATGTCAAAACATTTTATTGCCAAAAAAGAAAAAGTTGATTTAAAAACATCAATATTCATAGGTCTGGCTCAAGGGCTTGCAGCATTGCCTGGATTTTCACGATCCGGCTGGACAATCGCAACCGGTCTTTTCTGCGGACTTGACCGTACAACAGCGGCAAGATATTCATTTTTACTGAGTATTCCGATAATCCTCGGTGCATCAATGGTGTATCCTTTGATAAAAATTGATATCCATGAAGCACTTGCCTACAACTGGACAGCAATAATCAGCGGAACAATTGTGTCAGGACTTGTAGGATATTTGTGTATAAAATATTTTATGAAATTTATTTCAAAATTTTCACTTGCAATATTTGGCTGGTATTGCATTTTAGCAGGAATCGGAACATTTATTTTCTTTAAATTTTTTGCATAAAAATTCAATAAATTAATGTAAAAAAATGTAAACACAAGTGTATTAAACTATCAAAAATATTTCTTCACGGATATTAATATATTGAAGAAGTTTGTGTGGAGTAATAATGATTTTACCAGTAAATAACCAGAATCATACACCGTTTTTTTCAGCTAAAAAGCAAAACAAAAATGAAAAAGACTATACCCACGATACACTATTGCCAAACAATTTATCCACCAGAATGCGAATCGGGATGGACAAATTTACAAATGCAATAACGCTTTATTCTGCAAAAGGATTTAAAGGCAGCCGCAATGCCAATTTTTACGAATTTTTGACAATGGGGCAAATACCTTATTTAATCGGAAGCGGTACACTTATGGCTGTTTTCAATGCAGCCAACAAACATTACAACCTTTTTGATCAGCCATCGGCAAAAGCCCTCGGCAATAAAATGGCACTAGGAGTTGTATTATATGCTCTGCTAAAAAGTGCCTCGAAACCGCTTGTTACAGCACCTGTACACTGGATTACAGGTATTGATACAGAAAGACCTTATGCAAAAGTTAACTATGAACTTCCTGATGACATATATGACACTGATATAACAAACATTGAGTATCATAAAGTGTTTGAAAGTGTTGATTTTTCAAGATGGGATTTGCTGCTTATGGATCCGAAGAGCGGAAAACCAAGAAATTATCGTTATGATAAAATAGCAAAAAGACTTGGTATGGGCACAAACTTAAAAGATTCTGATCAGGAAGTTAAGCCAAGAATTAAAGAAATCGTAGAAAAAACAAGTGCCGCCAAAAGTATAACCTCATATCTCTGGGCTGCAGCAGGGGTTGCACTCGCATTCCAAAAACCATGGGAATCATATTTCAATGTTGCAACTTTAAAATTCTGGGATACTAAAAAATTCGGACATTCAATGAAAATATTTGGAGACTCGCTTGTCAAAAGTGCAAAAGCACTTTACAAAGGTGAGGGCAATAAATATAAACATGCCGGCAAATTTATGATTTTTACCCCGCTTGCGGCAACAGTTCTCGGTGTATTAAATGTAATGAGAAGCGAACATAAACCATCAAAACTTGACAGTGCTGACATTATAGAAAAAGAAAGAAAGTACGTGGTGAACTAATATGCAGACAAATTTAATTCAAAACTTCGTACATAACCTGAAAACCCCGCCGTCTGAAAGAAAAACGCCGGAATTTGACATTCATCATGAACTTCAAACCAAGACATTTATAAAACCGAACAAAAGCAGCGGATATCTTGTAAAAAGCAATATTTTTGATGCTCCAGCTATTATGGCAAAAGATTTTGTATATGATCTTAAATCTGTTAAAAATGGGTTTAACGGAAATGCAGATGATCATCAACTAGGTAAAATTAATGATGTTGGACTGAAAATCGGCGGACTTGCTATTGCTGCATATTTATATACAAAAAGACAAAGTCCAATGACTAAAGCAATGGAATTTATAGGTTTGGGTTCATTTCTGGCATCAATGTCACTATGGCCTAAACTTGCAATTCAACTGCCAGCTTACCTGATTCACGGATTTAATGTTCAACAGCAATATGTTGACAGTTTTGGACGTAAAAAACCATTTTTCCAGGATCCTCAGTTCTTAGCCTGGGATGCCTATAGCAACGAAAAACTGGAAAAAATCGGCGACTGGATGGGAATTCCCAAAGATATTCCAAACCGAAACGAGTTCACAAAACGCAAAATGCAAAAGATTGCCGTTCAAAACAATACATTATGGATGTGGACAGCAGGTTTTGCTACTCCGATTATGAGTGCTCTAATCTGCAATCAGCTAGAAAAACCGGTCGCAAAATGGCTTGGTAAAATTAACAATAACAAAAACAATCAAAATATCAAAAATATAGATGACCTAGCTAAAGAAATGCAAGATAACAGCATTAAAACCAAAGTCAGCAGCCTGTTATCTATAAACCAGAATAAAGTAATAACAGATGATTTAGTTGAAGAACTTGCAAAAGCAATTACAACAGGCTTTGATCCACAGGTAACAGAAAATGCAAATAAAGATTTAAGGAAACTGCTTCAAACTAATCTTTACATGATTAATGAAAATACACTTAATGCAATAACATCTAACGCAGAGAAAGCATTACTGGATGCCGGATTTGAAAAAGAAACAATCGGACAAATTATTCCGTCATATAATGAACTGCTTAAAAGTTTTGATAATGAAAATGGATTCTTTAAAATTGCCTGCAATGAGGAAAAACTGGAAAAAGCCCTCACTGTATACACCAAAAAGCTCTATGAAAAACTGGATAAATATAATAGTCTTGCAATAAATAATCCCCAATCAAATATGAAAATATTATCAAACTATGAAATTGATGATATTAAACGAATTCTTATAGGTGCAGATGCTGAAGAAAATCCAATTATGCAGGGGCTAAAAAAAGAACCTTTTGCAGTTCTAAATCATAATAACCAAAAACTGATTAACACTGTTGCAGATGCATTTAATTTGTTAAAAGCCAATATTACAGCAACCGAAAAATTTATCCAGAGCCAGCTTGGTTGTTTACAAGAAACAACTATGGCAAACTATTGGAATGATACTCTGGATACCTTTGTTCATGGTTTAGGGCTTAAATCAAAAGATATAGCTCAAATCAAAAATGACAGACTTTTTGCTACAAGCTTTTTGAGAGATTCATTTGATGATATCGCTTCGGACAAACAAAACTATAAAAACTTCATGACAAAACTGATTGACCAGATTGCCAAACAGGAAAAATTAATGAAAGCTGGAGATACAAGAGAAATAATGTACTCTGAAGCTGGAAAGACTAAACTGGATAATTTCATTGACAAATCATTTAAAGCATTTCAGCAAAAAATCATGACACTTCCGGGGTACAAGCCATCGTTTATGGAAAACTCTTTAAACAGTATGATTGGTATTGGCGGAGAAGACTTTGAAAGCAGAAATCCTCTTGGCTCACTAAAACAGCTATACAAAGACCTTGCATACAACAGGATTGCCGAAGTTAAAAGTTCATTCTTCCGCATAATAAATACTCTTGATTTATATAGACGTCTTGCAATTGGAGATCCTAAATACCATGCGGCACTTCACAACAAACTTCCTAGGGCATTGAAAGAAGAAATTGTTGAACTTTCCAAAATTACAGGTATTGCAGGTCATACAGCAGATTATCTTACAAAATTTTACAGGCGGATTGACCCAAGTTTTGATGCCACAGATTTAAGCAATATTCAAATAAGAAATGGAAGACTTATATATAAATACGCATGCCGACCTGCTAATGCCGGTAAAGTTGACACTCCTCAAGATCCTCGATTATTCATTGAATCTATGAGATTGAGCTTTGAAAACACAATGCATCCGGAAACAGAGTCTGCATTTGGACGTAATAAAAAATTACTTGAGGAATTTAAAAAGTATAGATCAATGGTTCTTAATGACGTTGGTAACAAATCTTACTTTGAAAATTCATATAGAAATATAAATGATGACGCAAGTTCCCTGGCAAGCGACAACAAAATATTCATTGAAATTGGAGCTGCAACGGATGAAGTATTGTATAATTTCTGCAAACGCAGTTCTAACACCAACAAGTGGCTGAAAATGTTCTCCACAGCCGGTGCTGCACTTCTGGGAGCGACAGTTCTTGCACAATTCTTCTTCGGAAGAATGCAAACTCCGCAAATAACCGCAACTCAAAAGGACAAAACTCATGCTTAACTCAACAAATCTTTTATTACAAAAAATTAATACTATTGTGCCTGCTGCTCAATCAACCAAAAACGAAACAACAGCAGCTACACCGCAGACTTCAACGGCACAACCAGGATTAATTTCTGCATATTTGGATAATCTGGCAAGAATTAATGCCCCGAAAGTTACACAAACACCTAAAACAGAAGTTGTTAATTATCACAACAATTTAAAAACATTATTTAATAATAATGAGGCTAAAATTCTTGCAATTATTCCCAGACTCTTTAATGCTAAAGATACCAACGGCAACGAATTTATTGACGGCAACGAACAGCATGGAACCTTTAAAAATGCAATAGAAAGACTTGATGAAATACAAGCAGACGGATACAACACTTTACATGTACTTCCGATTAATACACCCGGGAAAATTAAAGCTATGGGAACCGCAGGTTCTGTTTATGCGCCAAAAGATTTGCTTGAAATAGACCCTATGCTTCTCGATCCTGATGATCCGAGAACACCTGTTGAGCAATTTAAAGAGTTTACGGATGAATGTCACAAAAGAGGCATACATGTGATGCTTGATTTGCCAAGCTGCGCTTCTTATGAATTATTCCTTGCCAAACCTGAGCTTATGGCAAAAGAACATGATGGTCTTGCAAAAACCCCGCAAGGATGGAATGATATCAGAATGTTCCAGCCCTGGGAGGATGAATGTAAAAGGACTTTAAATCCTCAATTGCTTGAATATCACAAACAGTTTATAGATATGTGTATAAAGGCAGGGGTTGATGGCATCAGAGCTGATGTAAGCCGTGCTAAACCAGTAGAATTTTGGGATTTGATAATATCTTATTCACACAAATGCGATCCGGAATTCGGATGGCTTGCAGAAACTTATACATATGAAGACGCTTCACCTCAGGCCAATATGCCGTTTGACAGACCTGAAGATGCATTTCGTTCAGGATTTGACCTTATTTATGGACAATATCATATTTTCAATGAGTGGCACAACGCATCAACATTTATGAATTACGTAAAAGATATGCTTGATTTGTCTTATAAAGTCGGAAAAGAAAAATCTCTTATTGGTTCATTTGCTACACACGATGACATTTCACCAATGTTTCACGGCGGAGTAGACTATTGCAATCTCACAACCGGCTTGCAGGTAACTTTACCTATGCTTAACCCGTATTTTGTAGACGGTTTTGACTCAGGCGATTACTATGATTACAAATACGCAGAAAAACATAATCCTGTCACGCAGACTGACAACCACGAAATGAATGTTCACTATGGCAAGCTGGATTTGTTCAATCTGTCAAGAAAACCGGGCGGCAAACACCCTGAAATCGGACAATTCAGAACAAAAGCTTTTGAAGCAAGGGACAAATACAATGATGTTATTACAAAAGGTTCAATAATCTTCCTTGACAAAGAAGGTGATACAAACGACCAGATTATTGCATATGCAAGACATTATAAAGGAAAAACGCTTCTTGTTGTTGCAAACAAAAATGTAGACAGAGAAGTTGCTGCTGTTGTTAAAGTTCCAACATTAAAAGCTAATCAGGAATTAAACAACATCCTTCCTTCTTACGGCAAAGAAAGCATAATTCAGGCCTCAGATGGAGAGGTCAGAGTTGATCTTGGACCTGCACGAGTTCACGTATTTGAAATTGATACCCCTGAAATCGAAAAAAATTCAGATAAAGTTTACAGACAAAATCTTTAGGCACATTAAATAAACCAAAAAAGAGTACAGCCTGTTAAAAGGTTGTATCTCTTTGCGGTGTAAACAATATTTTTAAGTGTACCAAATTCATCTGTTATTAACGCAACAATTTTAACAAATTCATTGTTTAAATAATTTGTTTGTTTTAGAATAACAGAAGAGGATTTATAAGATGTTACAGGAATTTTTATTTTCAAAGATACACAGAGCCACGGTTACAGATGCAAATTTGAATTATGTCGGCTCAATTACAATAGACGAAACGTTAATGAATGCGGCAAAAATTGTAGAATTCCAAAAAGTTGATATTCTTGATGTCAATAACGGCGAAAGATTTCAGACTTATGTAATTAAAGGTGAACAAAACTCAGGATGCATTTGCCTTAACGGGGCGGCAGCACGCAAGGTTCAGCCTGGAGATAAAGTAATTATTGTTTCTTATGCAAGCCTTACTCCGGAGGAAATTAAAACCCATAAACCGACAGTGGTTATGGTAGATGATAAAAATAACATTACTGAAACCCATTAGTTTTCAATAGATTTATAAAAATTATAGAGAATTTTTAAAAGCTTTTGATTATTGTCAAGAGCTTTTATTAATTCCTGTTTCATTTCTGACTCTGTGAGTTCATTAAAATAATAAAACTCCCATGGTTTGACATCCAAAACTTCAGACAACTTTTGCAAAGTTTCAATTGAAGGTGCATATTTGCCAGTTTCAATATTGCTCAGGCTCGGAACTTCAATGCCAATAAGTTCAGCAAGTTTTTCCTGAGTGAATTTTTTTTGTTTACGTATTTTTTGAATTTGACTTCCCAACGCTTTTTTAAGTTCTTTCATAACTTTCTCCAATTTATTAAATTATGAAAGTTTTTTCAAAGAATTATAATCATGTTTTTAATTAATTTTTTATTGACAATTAATGTTAAACATTATATTATTTAATTAATAACATTAATTTTAGAGGATTATATAATGTTTAAAATTATAAAAGGCTTTACAATGGCGGAAGTTTTGATTACACTGGGTATTTTAGGGGTAGTAATCGCTATGACACTGCCGGGATTAATGGGCAAATACAACAATAAAATTGCAGAAACCAGATTGCAAAAATTTTATTCAATATTCAATCAGGCCATTCTACAGTCAATTGTTAAAAACGGCCCTCCCGAAAGCTGGTCTTATTGGAATAATGACATAAAAGATGAGGAAGGAAACTCAATTAACCGTCAGGAGGATAACAAAAAATCGTTTGACTTGTACCTTGCTCCATTTTTTAATATTTCTAGCGTGCAGGAAATTGAAATTTCAGGAGAAAAATATTATCTGTATTACCTTGCAGACGGAAGCGCATTCTCTTTTGCAAGGCATGAAAACAGAGATATTAGCTTCTATCCCAAAAATGCTGAAAAATGCTTAAAAAAAAGCAAAGCACAAGAACCCACAGGAGGAGTTTGTTCTTTTATCTTCTCTTTTTATCCTCTTAATAAGGCTACGGAATGGCAACATGCATACAAAAAGGGATTGGAGCCTTTTATGTATAGATGGAACGGTTCTATGGAACAGTTATACAATGATGCCACTTATGGTTGTGCTAAGGCTGACAATGGAGGTTACTGCACAGCTATCATTCAACAAAACGGATGGAAAGTTCCGAAAGATTATCCGAAAAGAATTGCTTATTAAATAGTTTTAAAAGGCGCCGGCTTTAAAAAGCCGGCGCCGCGTTGTTTTATCTGTAATTTGTAAACTGCAGAGGATAATCGTATTTTTCTTCGTTAGAACGGAGCATTCTGATTACCTCTTGCAAATCATCCTTGTCTTTTCCGGAAACTCTTACTGAATCCCCTTGAATTGAGGCTTGCACTTTCTTTTTCATATCCTTGATATCGGCTGTAATCTTCTTTGCAAGCTCCTGAGTCAGACCTTTTTTAAGATTGTAAACCTGTCTGACGTTTCCGCCGAGTGCATTTTCGACTCCCTGCGGATCCAAAATTTTTATACTCAAGTTTCTTTTCACAAGCTTTGATTGCAAAATGTCATAAATATTTCTTAGTTTCATCTCGTCGTCGGTTGTTATAGTAATCGACTTGTCAGCATCAAGAGTAACTTCCGAATTTGAATTTTTCAAATCAAATCTTGATGAAATTTCCCTCTTTACCTGATCAACAGCATTGACAAGCTCCTGTTTATCAAATTCCGATACAACATCAAAACTGCAGTCTTTTGCCATATAATTCTCCCTCCTTATAAGTTATAAATTCTATAATTTTATTATTTGATTATAACACAAAAAGGCGGAGAATAACTTCTCCGCTAAATTGAGGTTGCATAATCTAATCTATAACCTTTACGGTGTCTTGGGCTTTGATTTGAATAACCCTTTGAACCAATCTTTCACACCGCTCGCCTGCTTGGAAACCCATTTAAAAGCCCCTTGTTTTTTTAGCACAAAAGCTGAGCCTAATGCCAGAAGAACAAGTCCGACTTTTTTCAATGTTCCTGCTTCTTTTATACTTCTTGTCTTATTTACAAATTCATCTCTTGTAAGTTCTCTTGGCATCCTTATACCGCCGAGAAAATTCGTATTAAACATGCCAAATCCGGGCATCATCATACCCATATTAGGATCCCTGAGATCTTTGTACATTATCGGCATTTGAAAATCATCTACTGTTGACGGCATAATTGTTCTCCGGTTTTAACACAGTTTTTAAGCTGCATCATCTGATTTGAATTTGTTAAGCAATTCTCTTAATGAGATTGTTTTTTTAGGTTTGACTTCTTTTTTTTGCGCCTGTTCATGCTCTGAGTCTGGAATAATCTGCATCCCGCAAAGTGAACAGTCACCAAGATTCTGGCAAGCCAACCCGCTTGCTAAATAATTTTCTTTCAAACTCATTCTGGTTACTCCAAATTTTACCCTGCATATATATAAAGTATTTCTTAGTTATAAAATTGACTTTTCCTGCTAATTTATTAAGTTTTATTAAGCCTCAATGCAAATATTTCGCATTTAAAAAGCCCGCTCACAAGTAATGAACGGACTTTTTTAATTTTGATTTTTGTTTTTGCAAACTATTTTGCAGCTTTTACAGCGTCAAAAACTACCTGAAATGCTTCAGGATCTCTTACAGCCATATCAGCAAGCATTTTTCTGTTTACAATAATATTAGCTTTTTTGCAAGCGTTAACAAATCTTGAATAGCTCATGCCGCGTTCTCTGACAGCGGCATTAATTCTGACGATCCATAAACGGCGCATATTGCGTTTTGTAGCACGTCTGTCACGGTAAGCATATTTCAAAGCTTTCATAACAGCGATATTAGCTACTTTAAAGATTCTGCTTCTTGCACCAATAAAGCCTTTAGCAAGTTTTAATATTTTTTTATGTCTTTTACGACTAACATTACCACGTTTAATTCTCATTATTTGCTCCTATCTTGAATACTTCTTGTATGGTAACTCGTGAGATACCAATTTTACCTGTGCATCTGAAATCTGTTCAACCTTGAAAAGTCTGCGTTTTCTGGCTGAAGATTTGTGTTGGAGCAAGTGGCCTATACCTGCTTTTCTTCTGGTGATTTTACCTGTTGCTGTCACTTTGTAGCGTTTAGCAGCAGATCTGTGTGTTTTCATTTTTGGCATTTTCTTCTCCTTTATTTGTTGGTAAGTTACTAAAAAGTTTCAGGCATACCAAAGCCATAAAACTTTCGGCAATTATGATTTTATTACGGAAAACATTAATTTGCAAGGGATTGTTAATTTTCGTTATCAAAATTTGTAAGATCGCTGACTGTAGTTTCCAGAGCATCAGCGAATTCTATCAGAGTGTCAAGGGAAGGTTTGGAAAAAGCAACTTCAATTTTTCCCATGAAATTAAGCGAAATATCCATTTTATCGGCCAGCTCCTGCTGTGTAAGGCCAAGAGTTTTGCGTCTGTGTTTAATATTTCGACCCAATTTTTGATAGAATTCGGATTTCATACGTACAGTCTATACGTAAATTTTTATTAAATATACGTACTGTTAATACGTAAAATATGATATTATTTTCTTATACATAGCATGGAGGAAGATTTTAATGCAAAAAGGTTTTACTATGGCGGAAGTTTTGATTACCATCGGGATAATAGGACTTGTTGCAGCAATGACATTGCCAACACTGATTAATAACGCAAAGAATAAAGAACTTGAGGCCGCTTTTAAAAAACAGTATTCGCTTTTGACGCAGGCCATAAACCACTTGCAGTCGCAGGATGTGTGCACTCATACTTCATGTCTTCCGGCAGGCACAACTATGTATGATTATTTTTCTAAAATTTATAAAATAAATAAAAGATGCGACAATATGCCGGAGGGTTTGCCTGAATATGACATGTGGTGTTTCCCTAAAAATCAAAATGACAGCAAATATACAAATTATACTAAAACCTCTTCTTATTTACCATCTGCATATTTTGATAACGGACAGTTTTATACAATGGACGGAGCCTTGATAACATTTGAAAAAAGGGCTACTGACAGCAAGGTTATTATAAGTGTAGACGTGAACGGCCGTGCAAAACGTCCTAATGCATTAGGGCATGATTTATTTATGTTTCAAATTATTGACAAAGGCCCTGTAGGTGTTCTGGTGCCGATGGGGGCAGAAGGTACTTTGTATGAAAATGAGGAAACTTATTGTTCCAAAACTTCATCAAATGGACTAAACGGGGCCGCTTGCACAATAAAAGCTCTGTATGACCCGAAATATTTTACAACCCTGCCATGAAAATACAGAACCAATATAGCAAATTCCGCAAAAATTTTCAAAACATCGTCATACTGGGCGTTAGCGAAGTATCTAAATAAATAAGATTCTTCGGGCAATGCCCTCAGAATGACGAACTTTTAATAGTATCGCCATATAAGTCACTATTTATCAGACCGTCATTTTAAATCCGGAATATGCTTCTTTTACAGGAACGTATTTGGAGAGAATAATTTTTGCTCTTAAATCACAACAGTGACATGGATAAAGCATCTGCACACCCTGACGCTGAAGATAAATTCCAAGTTTTTTAACCTCTGTATCTGATTTTTCTAACAAATGAATCCCGCCAAAAATTGCATATATTTTATGCTGGTTTGTAACCTTTTTAGCATATTCAACAATATTTACAAGCCCTGCATGAGAGCAAGCTGAAATTATCACAAGCCCCTTAGGCGAAGTGTAAACAAGCGCAGATTCATCCGGATCTTCACTGCTGTCAGATACAGGGAATTCGCCAAGATATATAAGATTTTCCGTTATATGATAAGGCTCTTTTGTATAAGTTATATCAAAAAAGTCACTTATTGAATTTTCATCCCCGGGAAAACCGATATTTTCAAAATTTTCATCATAATGCGGCTGAAAAACATACGGATGTACAATCAACCTTTTATTATTTATAACAAAGCCGACTTTCAGAAGCTTCTTATACAAATTCTGAAGCCATAAAAAACCGCCGGTATGATCGTTATGACTGTGAGAAAGAACAATATCAGTCACATCACCAAGTTCAATATTCATATGATATGCATTCTTGATAAATACATCACTGTATCCGCAGTCAAAAAGCACTTTGTGAAAATCGTCTTCTATCAATATAGAAAGCCCGAACTCAGCCAGCAAATCATAATCTTTTTGTGTATTATTGTCTACTAATACTGTTAATTCCATATCCTTAAATATAATATAATTCCACGAATTTGTAAATAGCTTTAAATCCACCACTTAAAGGATTTTGGGTACCGGATTAGTAAAACCTTTCAACTATCGGATAGTTTACCCCGTTTGTGAATGAACGCTCGGTAAGCCGGACACCCAAACAGCACTGCTTGCGTTTAAATTGCGCACGGTATATCTTTTTAACCGTATCATCAACCAGTGCTTTGCCGTATTTCTGATAAATTTCATCAAGCGGTTTCATTTGTTCGACATACATCTCAATTATATCATCCAGCACTGCATATTCAGGCAGACTGTCCTGATCCTTCTGGTTCGGTCTGAGTTCTGCTGAAGGTGCTTTATCAATAATTTCCTGCGGAATAATTTCTCCGTTTCGGTTTATGTAGTTTGAAAGTTTGTAGACATTTGTTTTTGTCAAATCGCAGATAAGATTGTATCCACCAGCAAGATCACCATACAACGTTCCATAGCCCATTGAAGCTTCTGATTTGTTGCCTGTTGAAAGCAGAAGTGCCCCGTCACGGTTTGAGAAAAACATCAAAATCAAAGCTCTCAATCTTGCCTGCAAATTTTCTTCCGCTAAATCATGAAGTCTTTCATGCGCAATTTTTTCCATAAAATTATCAAACAAAGGTGTAATTGAGTGTTTTACGGTTTTAATTCCAAGATTTTGTGCTAATGCAAGCGAATCCTTAACGCTTCCTTCTGATGAAAACATACTCGGCATCAAAACCCCTGATACGTTTTCTTTTCCTAAAGCATTCACTGCAAGAACCGCTGTCAAAGCACTGTCAATTCCGCCCGAAAGCCCGAGAATAACTCTTTTAAATCCGGTATTTTCGCAGTATTCTTTCAGAGCAAATGTTGTTACTTTAAAAATACTTTCTTCAAAATTTTCTTCTCTGAATTCGACATGGTTTGCAAAATCAACAGCCTGAACACATTCCTCACACAACGGAGCCTGCAATACTACCTGATTTTCTCTGTTTTTGGCAAAACTTCCGCCCGCAAAAATATTTTCATCCGCCATCCCAAGCGCATTAACATACACAAAATCAGATTTTGAATGAATACTTTCAACAAATTGATTGTAAGAATTCATTACGAAATATCTGTTACCAGCAAGAACATACAAATCGCAGATTACATCATCAGAAAAATCTTCTGCTGATACATAGATTTTCTTTCCGTCAAGCTCGAAAGACTCAACAGCCTCTGCAACACCATTTCTGATTAAAATATTTCCTATTAAAACAGCTTTATCATAATTCTTTCCAGCTATTTTTTCAAACATTTCAGTTTCATTTTCAAAACAATTTTTATCGTAAATCAAATCCTTACCGCCAAGGCTTTCAATTGAAGCCGACGGAAAAATCAACAAATCACAATCTATATTCTCTATATTCTTTATTATATTTTCATAGTTAAAATCAAAATCGCATGTTTTAAGTTTTATTTGTGCAATTGCTGTTTTCATACTTTTCTCTCCTAATCATCCAGTTTCAAATAATTTACCTTTTCCCAGCTTAAATCCAGATACTTGACTTTCGAATCCACCAGCTGAACCTGCGGAAGAATTGACGGAATCCGCTTAATTCTTTCATAAACATTTTCATCAAGTCTTCCAAGCCTTATATTAACTGACTTAATTTTTACATAAACATCATCCGGATTTCGCAAATCCAGATATTCAACCTGCTCTTTTGAATAAACGGAAACATACTTTGCTATTTTTTCAAGCCTCTGGAGTTTTTTCAAATCCCACTTAGTATAATCATCGCCTTTATTTCCGTATGAAAGCACCAGAAGAGTTTTATAATTAGATTTTAAAGGCAGATACTCCCTTCCGATAAGTTTACCATCCTTTGTAAAAAAGGCAACCGGCTTGACTTTCGCATCAGGTGAAATTGTTATAAAAGGCTCTCGTTCTCTCACAATTATCTGCAATCTTGCAGGAAATGCATAACGTCTTATATAAACTTCTTCTATCGGTGTAAACTCAAGCAATTTTTCTTTCAAATTATCAGTTTTTGCCATATATATCGGCACTTCAGGTACATCAACAGTTTTTAATGCAGTAAGAATTTTGGCAGTTGATACGATATGATTATTTAAGATTTCAACAGTATTGTTATCGTTTTTCAGGAAAACATCCTTCTGCAAATACCACTGAGGCATATCAGCAAGATAAACCAACCCTGCAATTAAAATGATATTCACAACAAAGCACAAAAAAGACCTGAAGGCATTTTTTCTTTTTCTGCCTTTTCTAATCTGACGGCTTCTTTGCATTTTTTTAACAAGTCGTCTGCCGTCAGTTATATCGTCTTCATTTGGTGTGTAATTGCTTCCGTCCATTTTATACCGATTATTTGTTTAATCCCACACTGTTTAGAATTAAAAGAACAAGTTCATCATAATTTATATCCATTGCGGCAGACTGCGCCGGCAAATCACTTACAACAGTCATCCCGGGACTTGTATTTATTTCCAGAAGATAAGGTATATTATCTTTCATCATAAAATCAATTCTTGCAACGCCGCTGCAACCTGCGGTTTCAAAAGCTTCTACCGCCGCTTTTTTAACTTTTTCGGTAACTTCCGCATTCAAACTTGTCGAAGGCACGATAAAATCAGACATTCCGCTTGTGTATTTAGCCTCAAAATCATACCATTCGTTTTTCGGACGGATTTCGAGAATTTCTGTTGCAAAAGCTTCTTTTTTAACTTGGCCGTCAGACATTTTTTTGTCACGCTCCAGAACCCCGACGGTTACAAAAAATCCGTCGATAAATTCTTCAACCAGAACGTCGTTATTATATTCCAGCGCTGTCTGATAAGCAAACTTCAAATCTTCTTTTTTATCAACCTTTGTCATCCCGAAGCTTGAGCCTTCACTTACAGGTTTCACAAAAAGCGGATATGTTAAATCTTTTGTCTTTTCAAGCAAATCTTCGCCTTTTTTAACAAATGCTGATTTTGCCATTGTAATGGCGGGATTGGTTGAAAGAATTCGTTTAGTGAATTCTTTATTCATACAGATTGAACTTGCCATAACTCCGCAGCCTGTGTAAGGAATACCGAGAATTTCCAAAAGTCCCTGAATACATCCGTCTTCGCCGTATTTGCCATGAAGTGCGTTGTAGGCATAATCATATTTGCCGTTCTTTAACTTTAACGCTATATCTTTGTCAACTTCAACTAGTTCCGCATTTGCATATCCGAGTCTTTTTAAGGCTTCATAACATCCGCTGCCAGAACGTCTTGAAACTTCGGCTTCTGAAGACATGCCGCCGCAAAGAACAGCTATTTTTGCATTTTTATCAACTACTGGTACAATATTTTGCATAATTCAACCTCTCTTTTATCAGTTCCACCCAAAAATCTGACTTCGGGCTTCAATTTTATATTATACTTTTCTATTACCGCATTTTGCATTTTCACCATTAACTCTAAAATATCGGTAGAAGCTGCATTATTTCTATTTGCAATAAAGTTTGCATGATTTTCCCAAACCTTTGCCCCGCCTGCACAAAAAGATTTTGCTCCGGCATTTTCAAGAAGTCTTCCGGCAGACTCTCCCTCAGGATTTCTGAAAACACTTCCACAATTCGGGGTTGCAAGATTTGGCTGTTTTGCTTTTCTAAAGTCAAGATTTTCTTTCATTTTGGCTTTAATTGTTTCGCTGTCGGCTTTTGTAAGCTTAAACTTTGCACCAAGTATCACAAGATCCTGATTCTGGCAAACTGATGTCCTGTATGAAAACTGCATATCCTCTTTATTTAGAGTAATAAAGCCGTACTCTTTATTCCAGCAGTAAGCTTCCACAAAAACATCACTGATTGACTGTCCGTGTGCACCTGCATTCATAAAGACTTCTCCACCCACGGTTCCGGGAAAAGCTATCATAAACTCAAGCCCGCTTAAGCCTTCATCGGCCGCAGCCTGCGACAATTTCGGTCCCTTTAATCCACAATCGGCAGTTACAAACTCGCCTTCAATGATGTATGATGCCATTTTAGTTGTAAGAATAACAACTCCGTCATATCCGAATGACGAAACTAGAGTATTTGTAAGATTTCCAAACACTTTTGCTTCAGGATAAATCGATAATGCCTCTGCAAACTCTTCCTGTGACGTTGGAAAAATTACTTTTTTTATATTTCCTCCGCATTTTAAAGAAGTTAGCCGTTTTACATCAAAATTTTCTTCAATTAACAGCATTTGCAAGCCCTTCATTTAATGCCATAAGCTCTTTGCCTAAAGCCGTAATTGTTCCTGCACCAAGACCTATTACAACATCACCATTTTCAAGAAGCGGGAAAAGCTCTTTAGCAACATTTTTTATATCTCCACTAAGATACTTGCAAGTAATACCTGTTTTTTCAGTAAGCTCCTCTACAAATTTTTCACCTGTGATGCCTTCTATCGGTTCTTCCGATGCCGCATAAACATCCGTAACAATAACTCTGTCAACACCATCAAATGCGCCTAAAAAATCATTCCAGAGGTTTTTAAGCCTTGTAAATCTGTGCGGCTGGAATACAGCAATTACGCGTTTGTTCTTAAAGCTTTCCGCACAGGAAAGAGTTGCCTTAATTTCAGTCGGATGGTGCGCGTAATCGTCGTAAATTGATATTCCGTCGAATTCTCCAACCTTCTGAAATCTTCTTCCCATGCCCGAAAATGTTGCAAAATGCTTTTTTACACGCTCAATGTCAACACCTGCCTGATGAAGACTTGCAACAACCGCAAGAGAATTATATACATTGTGCCTCCCTTTCAGAATTATTGAAAGAGATGTAAGAAGTTCACCTTTGAAGTAAACATCAAAAGTTGTGCAGTCCTGTGTGAATACAATATTCTTAGCGGTATAATCAGCCTCATTCAATCCGAAAGTCATAACTTTATGCGCATGAAGCTGTTTTAAAACTTCGCAGTCATTGTTAATCAAAACAACGGCCTCTTCTTTCAAATTTGAAATAAATTTCTCAAAAGTTGCAAGAAGCGACTTCATTCCGTCTTTGTAAAAATCCAGATGATCCGGTTCAAGATTGTTAATAACGCAAACATTCGGAGTATATTTAACAATTGTACCATCGCTTTCATCAAGTTCCGCAACAAAGTATTTACCTTTTGTTGACTGGGAATTTACCCCTAATTCTGGGATAATTCCACCCACAACGAACGATGGTTCGTATCCGGCTAAATCCAGAACATAAGACGCAAGTCCGCTTGTTGTTGTTTTCCCGTGAGTGCCGGAGAATCCTATAAAAAACTTATCCTGTTTTGAAATCTCCGCCAGCAAATCAGATCTGTGACAAATTGTTAAGCCAAGTCTTTTTGCCTTGAGAAGTTCCGGATTGTCATCACGGATTGCAGTACTGGCAACAACTATACAATCATCCGGCAAATTACTTTCGTCGTGTCCGATATATACAGTTGCGCCAAGTTTTTTTAATTTATCTATATACTTACTTTCTTTTATATCCGAACCTGAAACTTCGCATCCATTTTCTAACAGATACTTTGCAAGTCCGCTCATTCCTATTCCGCCTATTGCTATAAAATGATATTTCTTTTTCAAAGCCCTATCCCTATTTCTAAACTATTTTCTACTTATATAATTATATTACATAAATCTTTTGTGTGTTTTAATTTTAAGCTTTTGTAAAAATATTTTTTATTTCAGGCAATTTTTTTGTCGACTAAAACTTAATTATAGTAAAGGGGAAAATAAAATTATGGTAATAGGACCGCTTAAATTGCTTAAATTGCCGGCTAGATTAATCTATAAAGCAGGCTCCAAAAATGTAAAATACAATATGTTCTCAACCAAAACCGGAGAACATCTGGGGTTTATGCGCGCCGAAAAAGTTTTGCTTAAAAACAGTGACTTTTATCCGATTACAGAACCAACGCCATCGCTTTACCTGAATAAACTTGAAGCGTTCAAAAAAGGCGAAAAAGTCGGTACAGATTTCATAACCTTTGCAAGACACTTAAGCAAAAAGGAGGGTGCAGGCGGAAGAATTCATATTATCGCATATAACGGTGATGACATCAAAAATCCGCCTCAAAAATTCTACAGAAAACTGGGCTTTACCTGTAAAAAAGCAGAAGATAACAAAATTATTGACGATGCAATCAAAAACAACACTCCGCTTCCGTTCAGGCTAAATTTTGGCAGTATTATGTATCTCGAAAAATTTTAGACATTTCAAAAAGACAGCCGATAATCGACTGTCTTTTTGTATAAATTAATATAAGTTATTTTGCCACGATATTAACGAGTTTTTTCGGAACTACAATTATTTTTACGATTGTCTTGCCATCCGTAAACTCTTTTACCTTGGCGCTTGAAAGAGCCAGTGCTTTTAGTTCATCTTCGCTTGAAGATTCATCGGCTTCTATTTTATCTCTGAGTTTACCGTTAACCTGAACTACAAGTGTAATTGAACTTAATTTGGCAAGGTTTTCATCCCACTTCGGCCACTCCTGTTCGTGGATTGAACCTTCGCATCCCAATTCATGCCATGCTTCTTCCGTCAGGTGAACTGCAACAGGTGACATAAGTTTTATCAATGTCAAAATCGCAAAACTCAACACCTGTTTGTCTTCTTCATCAAGAGATGCCTTTTTGCCCTGCCAGTCATAGATTGTATTTACGAGTTCACGATACTTAGAAATTACAGTATTAAACTGGAAATCATTTGCAATATCATTTGAAATACCCTTAATTGCAATATGAACTTTTCTCAGCAATTCGTCATTTTCTTTCTTTTTCAATGAACCAGCTGCAAGTTCAGAAATGTTTAATACAATATTGCCTGCATTTGAAGAAATCAATCTCCAAACTCTGTTTAGGAATTTATAACAACCTTCAACCCCAGCGTCTGACCAGTCGAAATCTCTTGCCGGAGGTGAATCAGACAGGATAAACAATCTTGCCGTATCAGCCCCGTAATTTTCAAAAATTTCATCAGGATCTACAGTATTACCTTTTGATTTGGACATTTTAGATCCGTCTTTCAAAACCATTCCCTGTGTCAAAAGGTTCTTGAAAGGTTCGTCAAAGTCCAGTAAGCCTAAATCTCTCAAAGCTTTGGTGAAAAATCTCGAATACAAAAGGTGAAGAATTGCATGTTCAATACCTCCGACATACTGGTCGACCGGAAGCCATTTGTTAACCTTATCTTTTGCAAACGGCATTTTGTCGTTTCTTGCATCTGAATATCTTAAGTAATACCAGCTTGAACATACAAAGGTGTCCATGGTATCGGTTTCACGCTTTGCTGGCCCGCCACAGCAAGGGCAGGTTGTTTCCACAAAAGTTTTTGATGTTGTAATCGGGGATTTGCCGACAACACTGAAGTCTACGTCTTTTGGCAAAAGAACGGGAAGCTGATCTTCAGGAACAGGCTGAATCCCGCATTTTTCGCAATATACAACGGGAATCGGAGCACCCCAGTATCTCTGGCGGGAAACCAGCCAGTCACGAAGTCTATATTGAGTTTTAAATTCACCAAAACCTTCTTTTTCTGCTTTTTCAGTAATCGCTTTTTTGGCATCCTCATTTTTCATTCCGTTAAATTCGCCGGAATTAACCATTATACCGGGTTCAGTATAAGCCTCTTCTTTACAGTTTGAAGGATTTTCAGGATTTTCAATAACAACTTTCATCGGAAGGTTGTATTTTTTTGCAAAGTCAAAGTCCCTTGTATCGTGTGTTGGAACTGCCATTACAGCACCTGTTCCGTACTCTACAAGCGCATAATCAGCCGTCCATAGAGGGAATTTTTCTCCGGTAAACGGATTTATGCAATGTGTACCAAGAGGAACACCCGTTTTAACTCTTTCTGTTGAAAGTCTTTCGATTTCTGTCATTTTGCGAGCATTTGCACGGTATTCTTCAACCGCTTTTTTATTCTCCGGTATTGTTAATTTTTCAATATCTTTGTACTCGGGAGCCACAACAAGATAAGTTATACCGTATGCTGTATCAGGTCTTGTTGTATAAACAGGGATGTCAAGCTCTGAACCATCCGGCATATCGCATACTTTGAATCTCAGAATTGCCCCCTGAGATTTTCCTATCCAGTTTGCCTGCATTGTTTTAACATTGTCACCCCAGCCTGTGAGTTTATCCAAATCTTCAAGAAGAACTTCAGCGTAATCAGTAATTTTTAAGAACCACTGTGAAAGATATTTTTTTTCTACAACATGGTCGCATCTCCAGCATTTGCCGTCGATTACCTGTTCGTTTGCAAGAACCGTTCCGCATTCTTCGCACCAGTTGACTGCCGCTTCTTTTTTATATGCAAGTCCTTTTTTATAAAGCTGCAAAAACAGCCACTGAGTCCATTTGTAATAATCAGGCTTACAGGTTGTAACCTCTCTGTCCCAATCGTATGAAAGCCCGAGCATCTTAAGCTGTTTTGTCATATATTTTATATTTTCATCCGTCCAGGTCTCAGGATTTGCACCGTGCTTCATTGCAGCATTCTCCGCAGGAAGCCCGAAACTGTCCCATCCCATCGGATGAAGTACATTAAACCCGTTCATCTTCTTGTAACGTGCGATAACATCCGTAATCGTGTAGTTTCTTACATGCCCCATATGAAGCTTGCCAGAAGGATATGGAAACATTGACAGTGCATAATATTTCGGCTTGTCACTGTCATCAGTGGTTTTAAAAGCTTTATTATCTTCCCAAACTTTCTGCCATTTCTTTTCAATTTCCTGCGGATAATATGATTCTTTCATCTTTTTCTCCCTAATTCTTCGCACACTAAAGGGTAGCATAAAAATATTTCCGGCGCAATTATATTCTTTATTTTATTTCATTTATTTATACTATTACCGATTTTGAAAATTTATATTATAATCTTGTATTATGAAGAAGATAATTATTTTACCTGTAATTTTAACTCTTGCACTGGCAAATATATTTGCAGAACCTGCTAACGCAGGATTTATTGACGACTATAAGGCTAAAGTGTCTCAATCAAGAGAACTCAAAAATGCACGTAACGAAGTTAAAGATGTATTTATAAAACAGGACGAATATACTAACAATCACGAACTGGACAAATTGTCATCGATTTATGCCGAAAATTTTATCAATGCAGACGGATTTGCGAAAAAAATTTACTTTAAATTAATCAAAGATACCTGGGAAACTTATCCTGATATTATTTACAAAACAGAAATCCGTGATATTCGCATAGATGGCAATTTAGCAACTGTTCAAACTTTCGAAACAGCACTTGCAACCACTCATGAACAATCTGATACTGTTGATGCTTATGGAGAATTGAGATCAGAAGCAAACAGTCTGTATTATCTTCAAAAATTCGGAAACAAGTGGCAAATTACCGCTGAACAGGTTCTTGATGAAAAATCCCAGCTTAAATACGGTGATGCAAGGTTTATTAAAATGGATCTGTCTGCTCCAAAAATCGTTAACGCCGGAGATGAATATACAGCCTCTCTTGATATAGATCTGCTTGAGGGTGAAAATGCAATTGCATCTATTGAAAATCAGGAAATAATACATCCGGTAGGAAAACCTAAAGAAACGTTTAGAAATATTACCGAACAAAATGAACTTGAAAGAGTTTTTAAAGCTAATGTCAAAAATATAAATGAATATGCAACAGCTTCTGTTGGTATTGCAAAAACAGAACCGTATGATGAGAATCATTCAAAAGTTTATGTTACAGGCATTGCTTTTTTGATGACCAGAGTCAACGTAATTCCACAAAATAAATTTATTACTCCGGAGGACGACAAGAATGCACAGGAAACTAAGTAGCTCCAGCTATTTGATAGTTTGTTTTATATTTTTCCTGTGGGTAGACTTATACTTTTCAGCCCAACTGGTCAGGCAGCTGACCCACGGGATGAAGATTGTAACCCCCGTTTTTGCTCTTACTTATGTCAAAAATTACGGGGCAGCATTTAATATTCTGCAAAATTCAAGAGAAATTTTGATTATTCTTTCTGTAATAGCTATTATGCTATTATTTGGATATGTTATTAAACACTTGAAATCAATTTCTTTTAAAAGCATCTTCTTTATTGCACTTTTATCAGCAGGTATTGCCGGCAATCTTCACGAAAGAATTGTCTATGGATATGTAAGAGATTTTTTTGAAATAAAAGCCTTTCACTTTCCTGTATTCAACATTTCTGATATATTTATTACTATCGGAGTCATTGCGCTTGTTATACTTATTTTGATTAAAAAAGCTAAGTAAGATATGATTATTTACGTTGATGAAAATGATGAAAATACCAGATTAGACTTTTTCTTAGCATCTTTAACAGAGGGCTTGTCACGCTCAAAACTGCAAGACCTGATTAAATCAGGTAATGTTAAGGTCAACGGAACAAATAAAAAACCTTCATATCAAATTAAAGAAAACGATAAAATAGAATTCTGCATGCCTGACACTCAAACTATAAAAATTGAACCTGAGAATATCAACATCTCTATAGTCTATGAAGACGAAAATATGCTTGTGGTAAACAAACCTTCCGGAATGCTTACGCACCCGACAGCAAACGAAAAATCCGGAACACTAGTTAATGCTCTTTTATATAAATATGGCGAAAATCTTTCCGATATAAACGGCGAATTTCGTCGTGGCATATTACACAGGCTTGATAGAAACACTTCCGGACTTTTGATGATTGCAAAAAATAACAAAACACACGAATATCTTGCCGAATTAATTAAAAATCACCAAATTACAAAAAAATACCGAACGATAGTTAAAGGAATTTACCCGAAAGATGAAGATGTTATAAAATTTCCCCTCGGTCGCCATCCGACACAACCGCATAAAATGACCGTGATAGAAGGAGGAAAAGAAAGTACTTCTATAATTAAAGTAATTGAAAGATTTAAAAATGCAACCCTCCTTGAAGTAACGCTTATTACAGGAAGAACTCATCAGATACGAGTCCACCTCAGCCACAAAGGTTTTCCAGTTTTTAATGACACACTATACGGTGCAGGGATGGCAAAAGTAAAAACAGATGAACAGGTTTTACAATCTTATTATTTAAGGTTTACAAAACCCTTTTCTGATGAAATAATAGAGCTTGAAATCGAACCGGATGAAAAAATCACAAAAGTATTAAATTATTTAAAAAACAGGAGTTAAACATTATGAAATATTTATTTTGGACATTTGCATTTATAATAACAGCTGTCTGTCTTTATTTTATATTCTCAAATATTTCGGCTATATCAGGAATTACATTGCTTGACAATGGACTGGCAGAGGCTTTAGGTACTTTCTCAAGAAGAATGCAGGTTAATACAGGCTTGTTGTTATTTATATTTTTTATTTTAGGTTCTTGTTCTACTATGTTATTTGTGCAACCGTTTTTAAGTAAATACCGTGCAAAAGAAGGAGCGTTTGAAAGAAAACTTGAAAAAACAATTGTTTCAAGCGACGAAAGTAACGCCAGAGTTAAAGTTCTTGAAGCTAAAATTCAAACATTAGAAAAAGCACTTCAAGAAGCTACAAAGAAAAAACAATAATAATAAAGAACTAAATTGTAATCACCCATTTTTGCAGACGGATGATATTTCATAAAAATAAAAAGAGCGACCTTCTTAATAAAGGACGCTCTTTTCCAATTTACTTTGTTTTGAAACCTATGATACTAATTCTTTTACTTCAGCTGCAAAGTTTTTCGGATCTAATTTAATTCCGGGACCCATTGTAGTTGATAGATAAACTGATTTTACAAAGGTTCCTTTCGCAGAAGAAGGTTTTGCTCTCAAAACAGCGTCAGCTAATGTAGCGTAGTTTTTAACCAAATCAGCTTCTACAAACTGGATTTTGCCTATCGGACAGTGAATCATACCCTGCTTATCAGCTCTGAATTCTACTTTACCTGCTTTTGCATCTTTAACAGCTTTTGCAACATCCATTGTAACAGTACCGGTTTTCGGGTTTGGCATCAAGCCTTTAGGACCTAACACACGACCTAATTTACCAAGCATACCCATACAATCAGGGGTTGCAATCAATGTATCAAATTCAAACCATCCGTCAGAAATTTTGTCGATAATTTCTTCCGCTCCGGCATAATCAGCACCTGCATCTTTTGCTTCGGTTGCTTTGGCACCTTTTGCAATAACGCAAACTCTTACTGTTTTACCAAGACCGGCAGGCAATACAACTGTTGATCTGATTTGCTGATCAGCCTGACGAACGTCTATACCTAATCTCATATGGCATTCAACTGTTTCGTTAAATTTTGCCACTTCTTTTGAGATTTCCTGTAGTTTTTTAATAGCATTTACTGCTGTTGAAGGCTGTTCAAACCCTTCAAGCATTTCCTGCATTTTTTTCTGTTTTTTAGTTAATTTTGACATTTTTTAATCCTTTCGTGGTACTAACGGATTTTGCAGAACACTGCAAAAGTCCTTCCATCCTAACCTTCCTTAACTGTTACACCCATTGCACGGCAAGAACCTTTAATCATTTTTACCGCTGCTTCAAGGGTTGTAGCATTTAAGTCATTCATTTTAATTTTTGCAATTTCTTCAAGCTGAGCCTGAGTAATTTCAGCAACTTTGTCTTTATTAGGAACAGCTGATCCTTTTGATAAATTCAAAGCTTTCTTAATCAAAACAGGTGCCGGAGGTGATTTTGTAACAAAAGTGAAACTTCTGTCTTCATAAACATCAATTACAACAGGAATGATATATCCAGCCTGCGATTCTGTTTTTGCGTTGAACTGCTTACAGAAATCCATGATGTTAACACCGTGCTGACCTAATGCCGGACCTACCGGAGGTGACGGATTTGCTTTTCCGGCTTCAATTTGAAGCTTAATTTTTCCTACTACTTTTTTTGCCATGTTTTTCTCCTTTTGTGGTACTAACGGTTTTCTTTCGTGTAGTTTCGATTGAAAAATCCTTCCACATTTTTGTACTTCCTGACTGCTGGAATTTATTGCTAAAATCACAACAGCCGTTTATTTATTATAACTTGTTAATTTGTTTGTATTCCAATTCAACAGGTGTTTCACGTCCGAAAATTGAAACATTTGCACGAAGTTTCGATTTGTCAGGATAAACTTCAATGATATCAGCAACAAAGTCTGCAAACGGCCCAGATATAATTCTGACCTTGTCGCCTGCTTTAACGTCAAGTTCAATTTTCTGAGTTTGAGAAGTGGATCTGTGAATAATTTTCTTGATTTCGCTGTCACGTGCCGGTATCGGCTTTTTAGCTGATCCGACAAACTTTGTAACACCGGCGGTATGGCGGACAACATACCAGCTGTCTTCGTCCATTATCATTTCAACAAGAACGTAGCCGGGGAAGATTTTTTCTTCTCTTTCCTGTTTTTTACCGCCTTTCATCTGGGTAACTGTTTTTTGCGGAACTTCAACACGGAAGATTTTTTCTCCCATGTTCATATATTCAATACGTTTTTCAAGGTTTACTTTAACTTTATTTTCATGACCTGTTACGGTATGAACGATGTACCAGCGTTTCTGGTTCTTTTTGGCTTCTTTTTTTTCTTCTTCGGCTTGAGCCTGTGCTTCGGCTTCAGCTGCTTCCGCTTTTACATCTTCATTCAATTGTTCTTCCATTGATTTTTCTTTTTTTGCCATAAGCCACCTTTTTATTTTTACATCCGGACTATTTTATAAGTCCCAACAAACCTTTGAATATTATATCCATTAAATAAACTGAAACTGTGAATATAAACACAATAACTATAACAAAAATAGTTTCAGCAACAACCTGACGTCTTTCCGGCCAGCTGATTTTGCCCCATTCTGATTTTACGCCTTTGAAATATGTTTTCACACTGTTTATAAATTCTGTTGATTTTCCTAATTGTTGAGAGGAATTTTCATTACCAATCATTGTGCTTTCCTTATAGTTTTAAAATCGCGCCCTGAAGGACTCGAACCCTCGACATCCGGTTTTGGAGACCGACGTTCTACCAACTGAACTAAGGACGCTTATACCGTGAAATATTCACGGTGTTTCTGATTATACGGCTATCCGGCGCTTTACTTTACCAAATCGGTTAAATTCAAAGTACACTACGGACATTTTGGGAATCTGAATCCGCTTCTCTGTTCCCTGCCGAAAAATACGCCTACTTAGTTTCTTTATGTTTTGTATGTTTCTTACAAGTCGGACAGTACTTGTTTAATTCAAGTCTTTCCTTAATATTTTTTTTGTTTTTAGTTGTTGTGTAGTTTCTTTCTTTGCAGTCTTCGCATGCCATAACTACCATTCTGTCATTTTTTCCTTTGATTCCCATCGTTGGTATTTCCTTTTTCTATTAAATTTCAACGTTTTTGTAACCTTTTAAGTCCTTTTTAAAATAGAATGTGAGAAGTTTCACATTCTATTCAATCGGCTTACTATAATATAATAAAACAAAAATAAATAAATGCAAACAAATGTTAACAAATACTACAAAATTTTACTAAAAAAGACCGTCTTTTAAAGCGGTCTTTTCAGTTCATAATTTTATTTTGTTATTTCTTATTTAACAGCATAATCTGAAGAGCTGTTTCTCATTTCGTAAGAACTTGGAAGATCATAAGTTCCATAAGATTCAGTTCTTAATTTTTCCATATACACCTGACCGTTTTTTACAACCTGCTGAAGCTGGGTTAAATCTCTTTCCAGATTTGTCAAAACCTGTTCTGCATATATTTCTGCACCTTCACGGGTTTTCATTGCATCTTCTGTTGCTTTCAGTCTAATGTTATCAGCATCTTCAAGAGCTTTACGTTTTAATTCTTCACATTCTTCCTGAACCTGAGTTCTAATTCTATTGCCTTCACGTTCAAGAGCCTTCAAAAAGTCAGCTTCGGACAATTTTCTATCTGCTTCAGCCTGCGCATCTGCTATAATTTTTTCAGCTTTTTGTTGTGCTTCCATCTGCATTTCATCTCTGCGTCTTAAAAATGCCCTTGCCTCCTGAACTTCAACTGGCAAAGATCTATATATTTTATCAATCAACGCTTCTATTTCTTTGGGTTTTGCAAGAACAAACCGGCCGGGAATAATCGGAAAACTATCGTCAATTGACATTTCTAACAATCTTAATAAGTCATATACACCATTTTGTTGCATGATATTACATATCCCTTTCTTGATAATTACATTCTACATAAGCAAAAATTAATTGTCAAACTATTTTCGCAGAATTATCAAGTATTTTAAGATATTTTACACTGGATATAATTAAGATTGTTTTTTATTCATTAAAAACTTGTATACACATTCCGGCACAAACTTTGAAATATCGCCGTTATTAAGGTAAATTTCTTTAATTGTTCGGGATGAAATGAAATTGTATTTAGGTTTTGTTATAAGAAATATTGTTTTTATATCGCTTGAAAGAGCACTGTTTGCCTGCGACAACTGCATTTCATACTCAAAATCTGAAACGGCACGCAAACCTCTTAAAATAATCTGTGCACCGCGTTTTTTAGCATATTCTATTGTTAATCCGTCAAAACTGTCTACCTCTACATTTTCTAAATCTTTTACACTTTCTTTAATAAGTTCAACTCTGTCAGATACCGATAAAAAAGCGTTTTTTTCAGAATTTTTAGCTACTGCTATTATAACTTTGTCAAAAATTTCAGCCCCATTTTTCAGAATATCTATATGCCCTTTTGTTACAGGATCGAAACTACCGGGATAAATTGCTATTTTCATAAGCTTCCTTTCAATTTTCTTTATAAAGCAATTAAATTATAGAATAAACACAAGTTTTTTTTGTAAAGTTTTGTAAAAATAAAACCATATTCTGAAATTCGTTATATAAAAAATACTTTATTTATATATCAAAAGTCTATAATCTTTACTACTATAACCTACCTACTACACACTTACTACCTGACTTCTTTTTTAAAAGAAGTTTTTTTTTGTATTAAAAAAGACACTTTTAATAAGTGCCTTTTTTTATTTTAAACTTTACAGCTAACTATTTCAATGAAATACTAACTGAAGAACCTTTTTTAGAAATAGCAACTTTGTCTTCTCTTGCTAACCAACCAAGACCCAAATCAGCAAAATTACCTTTAAGATCCAAGTCTTTTTTCATTTTAGCAAATGTTGATTTTCCATTGTTTGATGACAAATAGTTGTAAATTTGTCCAGCTGATTGTCCGATTTGTTCTTGTAATTCTTGCATTTCTTACCTCCACTTTTTGCAATGCTCTAAGTTCATCCTTTACATGCCTATATTAGATGAAATTTCGTAAAAATGCAATAGTTTAATAATATTAATTTCAATGGTAAAAATAACACTTTTTTGTGGTAAAATACTATAAAAAGAGGATTGATTTTAGGTGTTAATTGAAGGAAGTGTATCATCAAAAAAAACGGATTTGCTTATTGAAAAATACGCAAAACTTTTGAATGCCGGCATTTCTGCTTCTGAAATTCTGGTGCTTGTTCAAAATTCCAAACTTAAAAATAAATTTGTAGAAAGTACACTTAATCTGCTTGAAGTGTCTGCCGTTGAAAAACTTGAAGTTCACTCGTTCTTTTCGCTTGTATATAACACCATTATTGACAACTGGGCAGTGCTTGAAAACATTAATCCGTATCAGGGAGCGGAAATTCTGCCAAATCTTGCAGGACTTGAGGTTTCACAGTTTTTATTAAAAGACATTATTAAAGAGGTTCAGTTTAAGGGGTATAATTCGAAAAAATCCTTGCTTCATCAGCTTTTCAGAAGATATTCGCTTATTGTGCAGAATAATCTGACTGATGACGAAATTGAATGGAGATCAAGAATCCTAAAAGAGAGTTTTGCGGATGATGCTAAAGCTGCACTTAAAAAATTGCTAAAAAAAACTCTTGAACTCCGGGATTTCGATTACTTAAGACAGGGACTTGTTTTCAACTATATTTGTAAAAATACAGAATATTTCAAAAATATTAAATATTTGATTGTAGATGACGGAGATGAAATTACACCGCTATGCTTTGACTTTATAAAACATATTGCACCTCAATTGAAGGATCAGTTTATTGCTTTTGACAAAAAAGGTGCCAGCAGAACAGGCTATTTAAGTGCTGACAGGACTGCTGTATGGGAATTTGAAAAACTCTTTAATGAACCTGTTATTGCTATTGACTCAGAAACCAAACTCAGATTTGATGCGGAGAATATTTTTATTAACACTACAGAAGATAAAAATGAACTATTGGAAAATTTTTCAATGCAATCACCATCAAAACGGGCAAAGATGATTGAGCTGGCGGTTAACCAAATCCATTCGCTTATGAAAGCCAAAGTCAAGCCGGCAGAAATTGTGGTTGTTACTCCCGTAATTGACGAAATGCTGAGATTTTCTCTAAAAGAAAACTTAGGCTCACATACAAACCTTATATTTCTTTCCGGAAGCGAAAAACTTATCCAAAATCCGCTTGTGCTGTCAGTTCTGACTATTATGAAACTCAATTGCGGGATGAAAGACAGGCTGACGTCTTTTGATTTAAGAATAATTATTTCAAACTTTCTGGAAATTCCGGTAAAATACTGCCGTGAAATCCTTGATACTTTTGACAGAACAAAAGAGATTATTGACTTTGAATTTCCGTATCCGGATTACACGGAAAAATACAAAAAATTTCTTGAGATTGTGAATTCGCAGGCTCAAAACGACAAAAAACTTTCGCTTCAGGCTCTGGAAATTTACGAAAACCTTGTGGAATTAAAAACATTTGATGCGCAGATTTTGAATAAATTTAACTTCTTTATCAAGCAGCTTCAAGAATTTGAGAATGTTTTTAAGGATGAATTTGAAAAGCGGAAGAGTGAAATAATAACACAGATTGAAAATTCAATAATTGCCGAGAACCCTTACACGACGTTAGAAATCAAGGAGCGTGACCTTGTTATCGGAACACCACAGAAGATTATTGACAGTCAGATTAGGTCAAAATACCAGATATGGCTTGATGTTTCAAGTGATGAATGGATTAAAAGCGACACAGGCCCGCTTTATAATGCATGGGTTTTCCAGAGAGGCTGGTCAAAAGACGAGTTTACAATTGAGGACAATATTGAACTCGGCAAAGAAAAAACAGCAAGAATATTAAGGAAACTCTCACTTTGCGCTGATGAACATATTTTTGCTTATTCAAGCCTGTTCGACGGCAACGGGATTGAGAATTTTGGCGGGATCGAAAAACATATTACGGTTTCTTCAGCTCCTCTTGCGCAGGAAGAAAATAAAAAGAAATTTCACATTACGCCAAGAGATGATCAACAGCCGGTTTTAGATTACAAATCCGGCCGGATGGCAATTTCCGCTGTGCCGGGTGCCGGAAAAACCACCATTCTTCTGGCCTTAATATTAAAACTTCTCGAAAACGGCGCAAGCCCTGAAAACATTTTTGTACTTACCTATATGGAATCGGCAGCAAGAAACTTTAGAGAAAGGATTAAAACCGTCAGGGAAGACTCTGCCCAGCTTCCAAATATCAGCACAATTCACGGGCTTGCTCTCAGAATTTTAAAAGAAAACGGAAACTTTGAAAGGCTCGGACTTCCGTCCGACTTTGAAATCTGTGACGACACCCAGCGCTCAAGAATAGTCAGAGAAATTTCAACGAAACTTAAACTAAAAAAAACTGAAACAGATGATTTTGACAGAGCAGTTTCTGTGTTTAAAATAGGACAGGGCAAATTCAAACCCGCAGGAACTATTCCTGAAAACGGCCAGAAGCTTAACGGCTCAATAGATTTAAAACTCAAAAAATTCCAAACATTTTTTGAAGAATATCAGCAGGCTCTAAATGCCGCAAATTTAATTGATTATGACGATATGCTTATATCTTCCGTCAGACTTCTGGAAGAAAATCCTGATATTCTGGCACATTATCAGGATATATGCCACTTTGTTATAGAAGATGAAGCCCAGGATTCATCAGCAATTCAACAAAAGCTTATCAATATGCTGAGCGCAAAGTATAAAAACCTTATCCGCTGCGGTGACATTAATCAGGCAATCACAACAACATTTTCAAACGCAGATGTTGAAGGTTTCAGACAATTTATATCAACCTCAACAAACGTTAGTATGGATTGCTCTCAAAGATGCACGAAAGATGTATGGACGCTTGCTAATGACCTTGTAAAATTTGCGGAAAAAAATGACGAAATGAAAAATGCGTTCTTTAAAATTTTTATGCACCCTGTTGAAGGCAGAAACCCGATAAGCCCCAATGCCGTAACTCCAAAGATTTTTGACAGCACTATAGAAGAAAAAAATTACATTCTTTCGATAATTAAAAACACACTTAAAAAAGACCCGAAAGCAACTGTCGGAATTCTCTTAAGAAATAATTTTCAAGTTGTTCAATGGATGGATTTCATCAACAACAGCGGGCTTAAGACCATAACCAGAAGCGAGTGCCTTGAACAAAAAACTATTTTCAGAGTAATATTTGCCGTTATGAATATGCTTCTCAATCCTTTCGACAACAACATCATTGCAGATAACTATGAAATTCTCTCCGAATGCGGATTTTATAAACAACGACTGGCTTCACAGATCCGTAAATATGAAAATCCGTTTATTTCATTAAATTGTGATGACCTAAACAATATTTATCTTGAACAATTCTACTGGGATTTAACATACTGGCTTTCTTTCCCGCACCTTACAGCTGACGAACTTGCCATCAAAATAGGTCTTCACTATTTTTCAAGCGAAATTGAAAAATCAAATGTTTATCTTATATCAACACTTATTAAGCGGATAGCAATGGCAAACAGCGGGTTTGAATACATAATGACAAGACTTGGCGAACTTTCAAAAAAGACATCGTTGAGCGGATTCAAATTTTTCTCGGAAGAAGATGAAAGCGATAAAGAATTTCTGGAGGGAAAAGTTCAAATTATGACGCTCCACAAGTCAAAAGGAGATGAATTCGACCTAGTATTTTTGCCGGAAATGTCAGAGAAAAATTTAACACTTGACTTTTCTCAAATTAAATTAAAATCTTCTGATTTTATGGAAGAAATAAGAAGGCTCAATCCAGATTACAAACCCAAAACTGAAGAGCAACTGAAACAGGAACTTCTGTCTGAGAACTTAAGACTTCTATATGTCGCAATCACAAGAGCCAAGAAAAATTTGCACATTACAGTAAGCAGAAAGTCAAAATCATTTGAAAAAATGATTGATCAGGAACCCTCAATGATATTTGATATAATTTCAGACGAAAGTAAGGCAGGTGCTGTATATGAATAATTTTTCTCCAAATATGTTAAAAACTTTTGAGGCTTGTCCTGTAAAATATAACCTTAAATTTAATGAAAAAATCACTGTTCCACAAAACCCAGCACTGTTTGAAAAAGGTAAAAAAATTCATGCACTTGCAAATTATTATCACAGAGGTGATAATATTACAAAACTGGAAACTGCATTGACTCCCGATGAAAAACGGCTTTGGGAACGGCTGAAAAATAATGAATATTTTTCAAAAAGATGTCTTCATTCAGAATACCCGATTACCGCAAAGCTCAACGATATATGGATTTTTGGCCGACTCGACGCTATTGTACAGGACGGAGATGATTATTTTATTCTGGATTACAAAACAGGCGCAATCCCCCAAAATCCGGAAAAGGATTACCAGACAATGATTTATCTTCTTTGTGCTGATAAAATTATCAAAGATAAAAACAGTCTTTCTTTTGTCTACATTGATCTGAAAAACAATGAAAACAAAGTGATTGAATTTAATGAACAGATAAAGGTATCCTACGAAAAACTCCTGTATACCAAATGTACTCAAATTCTTGAAACAAAAGAATTTGAGGGTTTAGAAAACAGAAAAAACTGCAAATGTTGTGAATACTCCAAAATTTGCAACTAAGATTTCGGAGCTGTTTCAGCAGCAGGTTCCTGCGGTTCCGGCATAGGATTTGGAGCCGGCGGCGGTGGCGGAGCTGTACAAACTTCCGGATCATTCATATATGTTGTAAACAACACAGACAAAGGATCTGATGTATAAGTCATTCCACCGTACTTGTAAACTTCCGGAATAGTCTGGTCTTTTTTGCTTACTTCACTTATTTCCTTCAGCTGGTCTTTTGTAAACCGACAAACATACTTATTTTCAGGTGCTTCTTTAGTATAATTGGTATAAACACATTTACCGTTTTTCCACCCCTCAACAACAAACGTCGGAGTAATAAGGTTGTCAGACATTTCAGCAGACACCTCTTCTTTATATTGTTTACATAATACAAGGTGGTCAATAAAATTCTGTGAATATTTTATGGATTTAGCCGGCGGAGTTTCTTCCGGAACATCCTCTGCTAAGACAACCGGACTGCAAAGGACACATCCCAATATACCAAACGCTGTTAAAAATATTCTTTTTATCATTTTCCCCCCCTTGCATAGATGAGATATGCTGTATTAAATATGAGTTCCTGACGATTTTGAATACATCTTGTTCCGCCTGTTACTCACTGATGTAGTGAATATATCATATTTCATTCATTCTGTCAAACGGCAGGAAAACAGAATATTATTGGCTATCCCTTTATTTATCTTCTGGCATTTTGCAGGTCACACCGTCATTCAGATATTTTGTGAACAAAATCGACATCGGATCTGCGGTATAGCGAATTCCGTTTTCTTCATAAGTTTCTTCTTGACTTTGATCTTTCTTGCTGGTTTCTAAAATTTCTTTCAGCTGAGCCTTTGTAAAATAACACGTATATTTGCTTTCCGGTGATTCTTTAGGAAAGTTTGAATACACACACTTGCCATTCTGCCAGCCATCAACAACAAGCGTCGGTGTAACCGGCATCCCGAAAAATTCCATAGGAATTTCTTCCTTGTATTTTTTGCACTTGACCAGATTTGAGATAAATTTTGCCGAATACTGTGATTTATTTGAAGATTGCGCCACTTCCGCCGAGGCAATACAGAAAACACTCAGCATACAAATTGCCAAAAACAATATTGCTATAATTAAAACTTTTTGCAACAAAATATCTATCTCCTTTAATATGTACCTATAAATTATATCATACAGCACGTGCTTAGACAATTCTACAAAGAAAAAGAGGTGACTTTTTTAAACAAAAAAGGAGCATTCACCTCTGTAAACTTGCAGTATGCTATGACTCATACCACATATATTTCCTTAGCTATGATAGGAAATATCTTTATCACTCTTTTTAAAAATTAATAATTTATAGAAAATCAACTAATTGCCTAGTATATTTTACATATTAACATGATATTAGGTAGCAAGTCAATACACGGATGTTTAGAATAAATAGTATGAAAAAACAAACTCATACTGATTTAACCGAAAAATTGGGGCAGAAAATCCGGCTTGAAAGAATGAAGCGGAAAATGTCTCAGGAGAAACTTGCTGAGCTTGCAGAACTTAATCGAAATTTTATAGGAATGGTAGAAAGAGGAGAAAGCAATATTACTGTAAAAAACCTTGAAGCTATCGCCAAAGCATTTGAAATAGATATTAGAGAATTATTTAATTTTGTTATATAAATGTAATTTTTTATAAAAATTTATACTATAAAAAAGTCCCTGTGAAATTCACAGGGACTTTTATGTTTTATTTAAAATCAAACTACTTGATTTCAACAGTAGCGCCAGCTGCTTCAAGCTGTTTTTTGATAGCTTCAGCATCTTCTTTTTTGATGCCTTCTTTAACAGGTTTTGGAGCACCATCTACTAAATCTTTAGCTTCTTTCAAGCCAAGACCTGTGATAGCACGAACTTCTTTCAATACAGCGATTTTGTTAGCACCTGCTGCTGCCAAAATAACAGATACTTCAGAAGCTTCTTCAGCAGCTGCTTCACCAGCTGCTGCTGGAGCTGCGGCTGCTACTGCAACAGGAGCTGCAGCTGATACGCCGAATTTTTCTTCCATAGCTTTTACTAATTCTGCTGCTTCAAGCAAAGTTAATTTTTCAATTGCTTCTAAGATTGATTCTACATTACTCATTTGTTTTCTCCTTTTATTATTTGTTATTGTGTACTTGGTAATATTGTTTGCGCTATGCACATTTCAAAAAGCTCCTCACTAAGCAGCTTTTTGATCTCTGACAGCTGCCATAGCTCTTGTAAGTTGAGCCATAACTGCATTGACAGAATTTGCAATACCTGATGCCGGTGAATTGATAGAACCGAGAATTTTTGCAATAAGTTCTTCTTTTGAAGGAAGTTTTGCAAGAGCTTCGGCTTCTTTATCTGATAACAATTTGCCATCTAAAGCTGCGCCTAAAATTACACCTTTTTTGTTATCTTTGATGAATTTTGCAACAATTTTGGCTGGACTAACCTGATCTTCATAACCGAAGGCCAAAGCGATTGGTCCTTTGAATGTATCATTAAGAATTTCAAAATCGGTACCTTTTACGGCAATTTTAGCCAGAGTGTTTTTAGTTACCATATAATCTCCGCCTTCTTTTTGAAGAGCACGTCTGAGATTAGTGATTTCTTCTACAGTATATCCTTTGTATTCGGTAACTACTGCAACTTTTGCTTTTTCCAATTTTGATTTAAGAGCATCAATTTTTTCTTGTTTGAATTGTTTTGTTGACATTTTTCGCTCCTTATATTTTGTATCGACCTTTTGTTTTGGCACCGCAAAACCTTTACATACTAAAAAGATTTTGCGCATCCTAACCGCAAAATCACACATTTTGAATTATTTTAACCGTGAATCCGGAATAATAAATTGCCAGTGCAACCTCGATTAGCTGCTTATGCATTTAACGGCTGATGCCGGCTAATTGTCTGCGGTTTTACAATTATGCTACATTAAATAAAACTAAAAATCAAGTAGTGCTTAATATTTTTTAACTAAAGTCCAGACGTTTTCAGGTTCAGTCGTGTCATACACACCTTTCAAATAAGCTTCGAAAAGATTCTTAGGTTCCATATAATATCTATTACAAAAATTGCCGTAACAAATAATTTCGTTATAAAGGTTAAGTTTTAAAAGAATTTGAAGATCAAAATATACATCTTTCAACAATGCTTTATCGTCAAAAGCATCAATGGCCGAATAAGATCTTAAAATCCAGCCGTCTTTTCGCATTTCTGTACGTAAATCTTCAAGTGATTTATCTACATAATAAAGAAGCTTGTCTACATGTGTAAACCCCTTAAGTGTAACAACAAGCTGATCTCCATTTTTTGCAAATTTACAACAAGGCGCACTTTTTATTCTGTTGTAAAATTCACAAACCAGCTTGTCCTGCATTTCTTCACTTTCTTTTGCTTTTTCTTCTTCGGTACGGGTATCATCAACAACTCGTCTTTTTGCAGAGAATTTGGTTATCAAAATTACATTACGGTATGCTAAAATTGCCTGATCTGCTTCTGCTCTTAGTTGCGCATTAAATTCATCTTCATTTTTTATTTTTATTTTATCTATTATTCTTACAACTTTTTTTGCTGCTGCAATTGCAAAAGCCTTAAGCTGTGTCAGGGCGCCTATTGTAACAAGCAAAATCATTATAAATATAAATAATGATCCATCTGTTTTCGTTGCGCCTTTACTTAGCGAATCCGCAAAATATTGATGCATAAAGTTGGAAATATTATCAGCTACAGGTGTTAAAAAAGCCAGATACTGGCAATTTATTACGTCAAAAAACCAGTACATCACAAAGGCAAATACAATTACCATAAGTATGATCTGAGACATAAATGCCACATCCATAAACATTCTTAAAATTTTTTTTATTAAATTAAAAAGCTGGAGCATACATTCCTCTTTATAACAATTTTTTCTAACTATCTTCCAACGATATATTGTCTATTAACCTTACCGTACCTATTTTCAATGCGATAAAAACAATAGTATCCTTATCTGCCGTATCTTTTTGTTCCAAATCATTCTTATCACGGAACTCAAGATACTCAAGCTCATGACAGGATTTTAGAAATGCATAAGCAGTTTCTGTCAAAGCTTTCACATCTTTTACTCCTGAATTATAGCATGATTTTATGTTAAATAAAATATCTTTAAGAACAAGAGCTTCTTTTCGCTGTTCCGGATTGAGGTATTTATTCCTTGAACTCATTGCAAGACCGTCATCTTCACGAACAATCGGGCAGGGAATTATTTCTAACGGGATGTTCAAATCCTTAACCATTTTCTTAATAATTATTAACTGCTGCCTGTCTTTTTCGCCGAAAAACGCAAAATCCGGCTGTACAATATTAAACAACTTATTTACCACAGTGCAAACACCGTCAAAATGCCCCACACGTGATTTTCCGCAAAGTTTATTCACATAAAAAAACGGAGGAATGACGTAGGTCAAAAAATCATTTGACATAATATGGTCTTTGCTGTACATCTCTTCTGCAGACGGCGCAAAAACTATATCTACACCTGCGTCTTCTGCCAGTTTTGTATCCGCATCCAGAGTTCTGGGGTATTTTTCAAAGTCCTCGCCAGGGCAGAATTGAATAGGGTTTACAAAAACCGAAATCACTGTTCTGTCGCATTTTTCAACACTTTTTTTAATCAGGCTGAGGTGCCCTTTATGAAGTGCCCCCATTGTCGGAACAAGTCCGACTGTTAAGCCTTGTTTTTTCCATTCTCTAACTTTTTCTCTTACTTCAGCTATTGTATGTAGTAACATTTTCTCTCACCTCTTACTGAGATTATAGCACAAAGTTTTTTTTAAATTTAAAATCTGAATTCTTTTTTCTTTTGATTATAGACGTTTTCGTAGTAATTTTCATCCTTATAAAGCTTGTCAAGTGCTGCATTTCCCGGACATAATGATTTTGCATTTTTGTAATCCCGTTCAAATAAATCTTTTTTCCCGAGTTTTCTGTTTACAGAAGCTCTTACGGCGTAATTCCAGCATTCATCTTTATCAGATTCTATTTCTCTATTTATAATATTAAGCGACTTTTCATAATCTTTTTTCAGACTGTAATTCACAGCCGCAAGCTGATGCATGCCGGTCTTTAAACACATATCAACTGCATTTTCTCTGTCTCCTTTAAATGAATAAAGCATACAAAGCATAACTGAGGAATGTTTGTTCTCCTGTATTTTCATAGAATCTTCAAAAGCCTTAATCGCTTTTTCGCCTTCAAAAATCCGCATATAATATGCCCCTAATTCCGCTTTCATAAACGATCTGACAGAAGGCAGCAATGCCGTATTAATTGAAACTTTATGTAAAGTTTCTGCATTTTCACCTTCTGCCGAGTACGCAGCCTTCAAAAACCAGAACGGAAGCCCGAGGTATAAAATAAATAGAGAAATTAACACAATCACGATATTCACAGGAGAAATCTGCAGTTTTTTATTCTCGTAAAATTTCACACCGGTAATGACCAGAATATACAACAAAAGAAGCACAGCTATTGTTGAAAGCAATACCATTACCACAACAGTAATCAACAAATCTCCCGCAATCATACCCTCTCCTTATACTTTAAAACACTTCATTTTCAGCAGGAAATTTCCCGCTTTTGACATCTTCGTCAAATTTGCTTGCGCAATCAAGAATCAAAGATTTCATATCACCGTATTTTCTGGCAAACTTAGGTGTAAAGTCGCTATACTTGCCAAATACATCGTCAGATACAAGAACCTGCGCATCGCAGTATTTTCCGGCTCCGCACGAAATTGTCGGGATTGTAAGGTTTTCGGTAATATACTTTGCGCTTTCCTGAGGAACCATCTCCAAAACTACCGAAAAAGCTCCGGCATCTTCCAAACGTTTTGCCTGTTTTAGAATTTCATCTGCAGCTTCTTGAGTTTTCCCCTGAATTTTGTAACCGCCTAGAGTATTCAAAAACTGAGGGGTAAAACCAAGATGCGCCATTACAGGAATTCCGGTCTCAACAAGCCTTGTTACAACTTCTTCGATATAATCACCATAACCCTCTATTTTAACACCGTTTGCGCCGAGTTTTATCATCTCACCGCAATTTTGAACGGCTGAAGCAATGTCCGTATGATAGCTTAAAAACGGCATATCTGTTATTACAAGCGCCCTTGAAACACCTTTAGCAACTGCTTTTGTGAAGATTTTCATCTCTTCAACTCCGACAGAATGCGTTGTTTCATATCCCAGAGCCACCATCGCAAGACTGTCGCCTATTAAAATAACATCAATTCCTGCTTCATCAAGATATTTAGCGGTTGAATAGTCGTAAGCCGTCAAAACAGAAAACTTTTCGCCTTTAAGTTTTAACCCTTGCAAATTCTTGACATTTACTTTTTTAATTATTTGAGCACACATTCTTTTTTTACCTGCTCTTTATTTGAAAAAAAATGAGGTTTCTCCGTTTTCAATTCTTTTCTGAACCAGTAGTAAATAGCCCTTGCCACACGTGTTGAACTGTGTCTGACAAGACCTTCACGGCTGTCTTCTATCAATTTTTTGGCAAAAATTTTGACGCCGAGATTTCTCAAATTTTCAACATCAAGCTTAACAGGATAAGAACCTGCAAGTTCATATTTTTTAGCCATATTTGCAGGAATACAGTCATTTACAAGCACAGCATCGATAATATTTCTACTGTTTGCATGCTGCATCAAGGCTCTTACATGGTCAGAAACCTTATAATTATCTGTTTCTCCGGGCTGGGTCATAATATTGCAGACATAGATTTTTTTTGCGTGTGATTGCGCTATTTCATACGCTATTTCTTCTATCAAAAGATTGGGGATAACACTTGTGTAAAGGCTTCCGGGGCCTAAAATTATCAAATCGGCTTCTTTTATAGCCGCAATAACATCAACTAAAGCTCTGCAATTTTTCGGATCTGTATAAAGCCTTTTAATTTTACCATGAGCCTCAGGGATGTTTGATTCACCGTGGATAATACGGCCGTCCTGCATTTCTGCAACAAGCTTCATATCATCAAGAGTAGACGGCAGAACACGGCCTCTGATGGAAAGAACGTTTGATGATTCTTTGACAGCGCGTACCATATCACCTGTAATTGCGCACAGGGCTGTCAAAAATAAATTTCCGAAACTGTGACCTTCAAGACCTTCACCTGATTTAAAACGATACTGGAATAATTTTGTAATCAAATCTTCGTCATCGGCAAGAGCCGCAATACAGTTTCTGATGTCTCCCGGAGGAAGAATTCCCATATCTTCTCTAAGTCTGCCTGAACTTCCGCCGTCATCGCCTACCGTTACAACGGCCGTAATATTATTTGTAATATGTTTTATACCTTTTAACAGCATCGAAAGCCCTGTACCGCCGCCCACAGCAACGATTTTAGGCCCTTTATTCAATTTACGGCGTCTATACAATGCTTCAAGAATACTGTCACCTGCTTTATCTGGATTCAACCCGAGCATAGAGATATTTGTCTTTTGCCAGCCTTTAAAAAATATTCCGGCTCCGAACATTACCATCGCAAAAGCAAGCCATTCAGACGATACCGTCATTGCAACTTTTCTAATGAACATCATTGTATAGAATACAGGTTTAATATCAAACAGTATCAAAAAACCTATTGTCATCACAAGGGCGCCGAGAAAAATCATGGCAAACCAGCGTTTTACCTGCAATCCCGGAATTAGCCATGCGGCATCTTTTGGTATTTTCATACTATTTTTAAAACTTTTCATTTATTTTCATCCCTATTTATATTTTAATATTTACACCCAGCCGGATTCGCACACATTTTTGTAATTTACAGGCACCGGCTGAATTATATTTTTAGCCTCTTTTGCTATTTCTATAATATTGTGCACTTTACCGGAAAAATGAACTGTATCGGCTGTTACAAAAGTTTTTCCGCCTTCTTTATTTGAAACTTGAGAGTAATTCAGAAGAGTTCTCAGTCTTGCAATATAATCAAAGGCACTTTCATTATCTTTTTCTGCAAAGTCAACTGTTCCGTCAACATTATAAGTTTTTTCAAGATTTATTTCCTGTGCAATAGGAATATTTACATACTCACCTGTTTTTTGAATAACGTCACCTGATGCGCCGTAATAAACAAGCCACTGAGAACATTTTTTAACAGCCTTTGCTACAGCACATGAAAACTGAAAATTTTCAGCAGCCTGTCTGTACATTGCCCCGTGAGGACGTACATGTTCTATTTCCATCTTGTAGCTTTTTGCAAAAGACATAATTGCCCCGACCTGATACAGAACAAGTGCTTCAATTTCGTCTTCATCCAGCTCCATAGCACGGTATCCAAACCCTTGAATATCGTCATATCCAATATGAGCGCCCACAACAATGTTTTTCTCTTTTGCTGCAAGAAGTGCGTTTCTGATAGTCAGAGGGTCCCCTGCGTGAAAGCCGCAGGAAATATTAACAGAACTTACATAATCAAGAAGTCCGTATTCCGCATTATTCTTATAGACACCGAAACTCTGCGCCAAATCGCAGTTGAAATCTATATTTTTAATCTGTCTTCTTTCCGGTCTTTCCAATTGCTGCTGCATAGTTATTCCTTGTGTAATCTCATCATACGATAAGCTAATTATACACACTAAATAATTAATTGCCACTATCTTTACATAATCTTAACTACACACGGTACACGTCTGAAATTTCCAGAAACAGACATTGTTTTGTATAATGCGCAAGTTCTGATGCATCTGCCTTTGAATAGTTTTTTACATTAAAACTGAAGATAAAGTTATCTTTACACTTTTTATCGCGTCTGTTATAGAATAAATAAAGATACCCGTTTGTCAAAATATAATATTCGGATTTGAAATATACCTTATCTGACATTTCATTTATATTTAGAGGATTTCCGGCCTTATCTTTGCAGATTTTAGCGTCAAAATCCACGTCATCCTCGCTAAAATCAATGTATTTTATTGCGAGTGCAGTCTTGCAGAATTTGCTGTGATCCCATTTTTTGACCAGATAATCCGGCATACTGCCGTTTCTGCCGACAAAACTCTGGAATTCTCTCATATCATAAGTATTGTAGCCTAACACCATAAAAAACGGATATATAAGTTTTTCTCTGATTTCTGCTTCGCTTAACGACTCAACCTTTTGAAGGTATCGTCCGTTTTTAATAAGAGCCATATTACGTGCAAGCACACGACGGTTAAGTTTATATATTACTCTCTTGCAGAATAAATAAATAAACCCCGAAACCATTAAAACAATCAGAAATAGTAATACAGCTAATTCTATCATGCCATAATTATTATAACTCACTTTTTAAATTTTTACCACCCTGTTTTTAAAAATATTCATATAAATTCACAACATTAAAAAAGGGCTGTTTCCTTTATGGAAACAACCCTGATTGCTTTTTTTACTTAACTACTTGGCTTGAATTTTGTTCAAAGCTTTAGTTAATCTTGATTTTTTTCTGGCTGCTGTGTTCTTGTGCAATACACCTTTTGATACAGCTTTGTCACAGAGTTTGTAAGCATTTGACAATGCTGCCTGCAAAGCTTCTTTATCATCAGATGTGCTCAATTCAAGAACTTTTTTAACCGCAGTTTTGATAGAAGATTTCATTGCTACATTGCGAAGTCTGTTTCTTTCTGCGATTAACACTCTTTTTTTAGAAGATTTAATATTTGCCATTTTAATTTGCCTTTCTTTACTCTTGCGTCCGGTTAATGACTCCGGACTCATTTGAGGATGTGAGCTTTTTTATAGTAAATAAAATACATTAATTTTGCAAGTATCAATACGTAATTTTGTTAAGGTTTTACCTGAAACTGTAACATTATGTAAATTTTTTATTAATTTACATGTTTTTTTTTCGTTTTAGGCCGATACATTATTCAGCCTGAAAGTTTTCAGGGAAATAGTCTTATATCCAACAGGAGAGTTTAAAATGTCTGTGAAACTAACAATTCAACAGAAACAGGCAATAGCAGAATACAGACAGCAACATAACCTGAACGCTTCAGTAAGTGACAGCCAGGTTGTTGCACAGATGATAAAAAGCGGGCAGATACCTGCTTGTTTTGCTTCGCTTGCGGCAGGACGGACGTCATCTTCCGCTAATAATCAAACTATTTTTAATGGTAAAACCGGCACACAAACTTTTAATCAACAAAACAAAACTGAACAAAACCAACTTAATAAAGAACTTGCATCCTTAGGACTCACAAACAGAAACGGAGCCGGCGAAAAAATTACAATTGGAAATAATGAATACACTGTAGTCGGCGAAGCCAATAACGGCAGAAAAATTGTTCAGGATTCAAAAGGACAGCTTCAAATCTTTTCACACGACAATAAACTTTTAAATAAAGACTATGTAATTCAAAAAAATGCAACGGATGCCATTAAAAACAATCCCAAAGTTGCACAAAATACTGCTCTTAGACTCATTGAGGCTCATGTTAACAATGCGGAAACAGCCTTTGAGAACCAGCTCGCTGAAGACGGCTGGGCTGGAGATTTTGCAGACGGAATAAGTGTTTTGTGGGGGTCGGATAACCGTGCCTCTAAAGTCAGCAAGGATATTGAAAAATACAAAAAAGACCTTGCGAACCTGCAAAAAGCAGTAGAACAAGGGGACAAAAACTTCAATGCCAAATTCAAAAGTATGTTCGGGGTGGAATTTAACCAACAGGCAATTGCAGATTATGTCCAAAACCCGACAGACGAAAATTACCAGAAAGCATTCGGTACAAAAAACAATATAAACAAGCGTGTTAATGACTATAACAAATCCCAGCAAACAGGAGCAACCGTAGTTAAAGGCTCTGCAACAGTTGCGGCCGGTGTCGCAATCGGGGTTGCAACAGCAGGAACCGGCATTGCTGCTGTAGGTATGGCCGCAGCAGGCACTGCAGCTTCAAGTGCAGCAATCAATGTATCTGACAGGCTTACCTCCGACGTTGGATTGAAAGATGGTGAATTACAGGACATTTTAAAAAGTGCGGCCTGGGATGGAGCATCGGTCGTTGCCGGTGGTGCGGTAGGTAAAATCGCAAGCACGGCGATTAAAGGCGGAACAACCGCCGCTAAAGCAGGCAGAGTTGCCGCCAATACAGCAGGTGATGTCGGTATGGGGGCGGCTCAGGAATATGCAGAAACAGGCAAAGTTTCAACTGAAGGTGTCCTAATTAATGCTGCAATGAGCGGCGTCGGTGGTGCTGCAGGCGAAGGAGTACTAAAAGATGTCGGTCAAAAAATAAAAAATTCAATAAGTTCAGACGGTGGCAATCCAACGCCCCAAATACCAAATACGCCTCAGACTGTTGTTACAACATCCGGCAATACAAGAAAATCAAATACTCCCATGACTATTTCTAAAGTACCGGACAACACTCCGCAGACAGATAATCCCACTCAAACTACCACTGCAACAACCGTTGAGGCTCAACAAACAACTGCTACACCTCCGGCTGCAGGAACATCGTCTGCTGCCCCCCAAAAAGTCGTTGATACACATACTCCAGCCATAGATAATTATCTGGCAAAAAACGGACAAGTTTCAAAAGAAGAAAGGAGAGCTTTTGAGGCCGAAGAGGATGCTATTATTGGAAAAGCATATTCTAACACTCTGGAAAATCCCAAAGAAACACTCAAAAAGTTAGAACAGGTGTATATACAAACTAATAATAAAAGCAGCCTTAAAATGCTTAATCTGGTAAAAAAACGGCTTGAAAAACTTGGTGTCAAAGTTAATGATTCATACGCCTCAATGCATCATGCTTCAAATTCACGTATTGAAAGTATTTTACATTCAACAGATGACATTGATGATGATCTGGCTAAAAAATTTATGGATATAGACCAAACCCTCAGTCTTGTGGAAGATCAAAAAGTTAAAGATCTGATTGATGAACAATTGGATATCTATATCAAAAATAACGGAAATGTAGATGAAGACTTTTTATTACATTTACAAGAAACAATTGATACCGTGAATGCTTATAACGGGCATTACTCAGTTTACAAAGCAGAAGAAGACTATGGTAATCTTTCAGCCATGGCAAGATTTTCAAAACTGGAAATCCCGTTTAACGGCGGCTATATAATGGGAAAAGATATTCTTTCGGGCAAAAAACTCGACAAATTCGCTGATGAAACTCAGGATGCTCTTACCAGAGATATCGCAACCGAAAACAGATTATACCCGATGAGGCAATATTTTAAAGACAATGTTTCAACTGACAAATCTTTCTTTAATAGTGACGCAAGCGCAGAACTTTCAAATCACCTGTACGACAATTATTACTTGAAAGAACTGGAAAGACAAAATATTGATCCGTCCATAATAAATCAATGTAAAGAGTTGAACGAAAAATTAGGTGTCAAAGTAATGATACCGGCTGATGAAAATTACGCAAAACAAATATTATCAACAATAGAAGAGGATTTATCCAAATGGCAGAAAGCCAGCAACGGTCAGGCTAAAATGCCGCCTGTCATTGATTTCAGCTCCGTAAAAGCCGAATGGTTTGAACGTGGTGCAGCCGGAGGTTACTCTGAAGCAGACTTTAACGGTTCACTTGCTTTCAGTCCAATCAGCAAAAAGAATCAAAGTGAAGAATTCAGAGAAATTTTAAGGCATGAAATGGCACATACTAATGACTTGAAATTCAATGATGAAACTATAAAATTTGATGAAGTATTACAATCCTGCAACTATGCTGAAGAATTAAAAAATGCCGGATTAAGTGACTTTTATATTAATTATGCCGGCACAGACAAACGGGAATTTATTGCAGTTGCGGCTCAAGGAGATATGAGCAAGTACTCCGCTGAATTTAAAGAAACTCTTATTAATTTGGGAATGCCTGAATGGCTTTTTAATGTCTAAGTTTCTATAATTCAGATAAAACTTGTATGTAAAACTAATATAAAAAATATACTTTAACTTTTGTAACATTATTCACGAGAATTAGCTCTTAAGGATTATATTTTTTAGCCTTTTGTGGTATATATAATTTTAAGAGAGTTGGATTATAGTTATATAATAATTCACTAAATAAGAAGATAATGGAGGCAAAGATGTCAGTAGGACAATTCGTATTTATGTTACACAGCCACCTTCCCTATTACAGAAAAGCCGGCATGTGGCCTTTCGGGGAAGAAAACCTTTATGAGTGCATGGCAGAAACCTATGTTCCCCTGCTTAATGCTATCTCAGAACTTTATGACGAAGGTATCAAAGCAAAACTTACCGTTGGTATTACTCCGATACTAGCGGAACAACTTAATGATGAATACCTGAAACACGGATTTGTCAAATACCTTGACTCTAGAATTGCTCAGGTTTCAAAAGATTTGGAAAGATATCCAGATCCGAAAGTTGCACATTCACAGCACTTGAAATACCTTGCTAAATACTACTTTGACTGGTTTAATCATATCAAAGATTCGTTTGTTAATAAATACGGAATGGACTTAATTGCACAATTTAAAAAATATCAGGATTTGGGGTGTATTGAGATTACAACTTCCGGTGCCACACACGGTTTTTCTCCGCTTCTGGCCACAGACAGCAACTTGAATGCCCAATTTAAAGTTGGTTCTGATACAACTAAAAGACTTTTTGGCAAAAAAGCATGCGGCTGCTGGCTGCCTGAATGCGCATACAGACAAGGTTATGAATATGTCGGAAAAGACGGTAAAAAACACTGGCGTCCCGCTATTGAAGTAACGCTCCAGAATAACGATATAGAATACTTCTTCACAGAATCTCATGTTATTGAAGGCGGCAACTCCATCGGTAACAGACGTGTAATCGGTGTTTACGGAAATATTGAATATATTCCGCTTCCGGAACGTCCGGCAACAGGTTACGATACATATTCTGCTTACTGGCTTCCGGATGCTCAGGTTGCAGTTATGGGCAGAAACGACAGAGCCGGCTATCAGGTATGGTCTGCGGCTGACGGGTACCCTGGCGACGGATGCTTCAGAGAATTTCACAGAAAAGATGATAAATCTGGGATGCACTACTGGAGAATAACTTCTCCAACAACAGATCTGGGGGATAAAATGCTTTATGACCCTGTTCTAGCTCTCAATAAAGTTAATGAGAACTCAGATCATTATACAACTTTGATTTATCACATGCTTAACGACTACAAAAAAGCAACCGGTAAAGAAGGCCTAGTAATGGTTTCATTTGATACTGAACTTTTTGGACACTGGTGGTTTGAAGGTGTTGAATTTATTAAACAGGTTGTTAAAAAATTTGCAACCTACCTTCCTGAAGTTGAAAGAATGACTGCAGGGGAATATATTCACACTTACCCGCCCAAAGAAGCTATTCAAATTCCTGAAAGCTCATGGGGACAAGGCGGTCATTTCTATGTATGGAACAATCATCTGACTGAATGGATGTGGCCTATTATCCATGCATGTGAAAAAAGAATCAATAAAATTGCAGATAAATATCCTGAAATTCCGGAAGATAAACTATTACACAGAGCTTTAAATCAGATGGCAAGAGAAAATCTACTTCTTCAAAGTTCTGACTGGCCGTTCCTGATTACAACCTGGCAGGCTAAAGATTATGCAACAGACAGATTCCGAGAACATGTTGACAGGTTTGAAAAAATCTGCGATATGATTGAAAGCGGAAATATTGATGACAATGAACTTAAAAAAATCGAAAGCATTGATAACTGTTTCCCTGAAATTGATTACAGAGTTTATCAGTCAATTGAAGAAGGCGTAATTCCGCAACAATCGAAAAAACTCGCTCCATTATATAACTAAAATCAATAAATTAATAAAAGCCGCTTTTATAAAGCGGCTTTTTTGTATCTTAAAATTTAATTATGCAAACCGAATAAAACCTTTTGAATTATCTTTCTTTTTACAAACCAAATCAGGATGAACCAACCTTAAAACATCAATTTCCTTAGAGTTCAAATCTTGAAAATTACCAAAAGCAGACATCTTAAAACCTATTGATAAGTTTTTAGAAAGCCTCAACAGTTTATGGAATTCACTTTCATATCTGGATAGAACATCGGCCGCTCTGCCGGATATTCCAAGCCACGGATCTATTATAAGACTTTCTTTAGAATTGATAATCCTGTTTTTAATTGGTTTTTTAGTTATTAATAAAGCAGTATGATCAATCTTACTGCATTCATTCAAATCAGTCAGACTTATTCTGTAACAATTTTCAACCCCGTTCATCTTCGCAATCATCCCCGCCAGAGAGGTTGCCTCTGCACAGTTTCCAACCTTATGCACGCTCACTGAATAAAGAACTTCCAATAAAAATTTAAAAGGAGATTTAAGAAAGTATCTATCCTTGCGATCATTCTGTATTTGCATTGACTTTTCCCATAAAAATTTTGTAAATTTTGGATTTTTAACAATTTTATCGGGGTTAGAAAAATAGATTTTTGTTGGAGATATCATAGGAAAAGCAGAGGTGGTTTTTCGACAAATCCAGTCGGCATCTCTTAAAAGCTGCTTTGTACCGGTAAATGAAACTTTATTATTTATACTTTGCATATTCTTTTCTCCTAGCCAATCAAATGTTCATATTTTTTAGTCAATTCTTGCAAATCATCCGGATGAATTTTAACGGTATCCGAATCAAACAACTTCAACTCAAAATTTACATTAAAGTCAGGAATAAAGCGTTTAAAAATCGTTTTATATTTTAAAAGTGCATTAGGCAAAAAGTCAGCAAATTCAAACAAAGGATCTATCAAAACAGGTTTGTTATTATGTTTAAACATTACAGCAATATGATCATACTTAACCTGTCTTTTTGGGTAAACAGAACTTATACCGCCAAGCTGGACACACTTGACATCTTCAAAATTTTTATTTTTACACTTTAAATAAACAATATCTGACAAATCGCCGCAGTTTGCGCATTTATGGCTTTTCAGCTTTTTTATAAGCACATCATAATAGTCATAAGCTGTATCTGTAGCTTTGGTAGCATCTCTCAAGTCACCAAGTTTTGCCCAATAAGGAATAAAAGCCGTGTAGTGTTCATAAGGCTCATGATACTGATGCCATGACAAAAAAGGAGAAATGTGCGGAAAATCGGAATTGACACTTCTGCAAATTTTGTCAGCATATTTAATAATAGACGCACGACCTTTAAATGAGGTATAGGAGTAATTGTTAATCATCATACTCAAGTAAAACACAAAAATATATTTTTTTGCCAGAGTATTGCATTTTTTTTTTCAGCATTTTATAATAAAAATTGTCGAAAGGCGATTAATAGTTTCCCCTGAAATAATATTAGGGAATAAGGATAAAATTGTCGATCGAAATGAAAACAAAATAAGGGAGCGTAGCTCAGTTTGGTTAGAGCGCATGCCTGTCACGCATGAGGTCGCGAGTTCGAGCCTCGTCGTTCCCGCCATTAAAAGAAGCCCGTAAGTCGGGCTTTTTTACTAGGAAGTAGAAATGTTTGAAAAATTTACAGAAAAAGCATTACATACGATAATGTCGGCACAAGATGAATCAAGGAGACTTAATCACAATTTTGTTGGAACAGAACAAATATTGTTGGGTTTGCTTTGTCCAAATTTGTCATCAGCATCAATATTAAATTCGCAAGGTTTAAGCATTGAAAATACTCGAAATGAGGTCGAAAAAATTATTGGTAAAGGTTCAGGCACAGATATAGAAATCCCATTTACTGATAATGCGAAAAAACTTTTAAAAAATGCTGGATTAGAAGCTTGTAAATTAAATCAACCCATTACCGAGTTACATTTACTACTGGCTCTAACATATACACAGGGTAAGCATTTAGAAATTTTTAAAACTTTTAATATCGATATTGATAAAATCAAAACAAATATAGAAGAAAAAATAGGAAAATTAGCAGTTAAGGTAAATAATAAATTTATTACAGCTTGTTATTTATTACTGATAATTATGTTATTTATTTTTTCTTTTGTATTATTAAGCGATTTAATATCATCACTTACATTGACACGTAGTAGTGTTATTGCAATGTTTGAACTAATTGTTATAGCATTTCTTGTTAGAAATGATATTCCTTTTCGTTTTAGATACGGAATAATATACAATTTATGCGAATTTATAAGAATAACTTGTCTTATTGTTGCTGTTTTATTTATTGTTATCTTGTTAGTCTCATTTACTATATGGATTATGATAATTATTGGCAAATATAGATATTCTGCTTAGAAAAACGGTATTTATACTAAAGTCCTAATGAATAAACATACTTTTTGCGTATGTTTTGATTTTAAGTGTTCATAATATTTCTTAAAAAGTTCGAACCTTGCATCGTTAACCCCGAATTAAATAACCACCGGTATAACCGGTGGTTATTTAATTTTGCGAATGTTTCGAGGTGAGAACTTTTACAGTTCGAGCGAACTGCGAGCAGAGGGCGAAGGCTTGGCTGCGTTTGGCTTTAGCCATATAAGCAGACAACCATAGACCCGTTTAATGCGAGCAGGTCAAGACAGCCTCGTCGTTCCCGCCATTAAAAGAAGCCGCCTTGTGTGGCTTTTTTTAATGGCTGAATTGATAGTGGCAAGAAGAGTATTTGTGCAAACATTTCAATCGTGTACGGTTAAAATGATTATTGGCTGAAAAGTGGCTTTGTGTTTGGGTTTTAACCTGCCGGAAGTGTCCGAAAATAATCAAACCAAATTACTTGAAAAGTCCACGAAGTGTCTGTTGAAGTCTACCCTATCGACTTTTGGTTGTAACCCTTATGTGGCGGAAGTTTAGGACATATTTGAACTTGTACGAATGGTTTGATTATTTTCGGCAAGGACATTTGAAATTTCAGTCGGAACTTTTTTCTTAAGCTCGGAAAACGATTTCTTTTAATGTAATTGTAAAATAACATATAAAATGAATACAAACAGACAGGTTGAAATTTTAGGCAGGATAAGTCGGAAGCAGAGATTATATAAGGAATATGCGGAACTTTTACACCTAAAATTCAATAAAATCGTTAAGTATAAAAATTGGCAAAATCTAATACTGTCAACAATTACACTGTAAATTTCAAAAATAACATTAAATTTGAGAACTTATCATAAAAAATATCAATTTTACAAATCTGCGGAACCAATTTTGCGGAACTAAAACTAAAATCAAAACACAATAATATTTGTATTTCTTATATTTTTTTATTGTTAAACTGTTGATAATTTTTCTCAAAACTTATGAGAGTCAACATTTACCGTTAGGCAAGTATGCACAACCTACATGCTTTACTGAAAACCCAACCAATAAGCTAAATTATGGAATAAAATTGTTTTTAAAATCAGATACAAATGTTACTGCTTTGGGGTCAATAACTATGGTTTCCCGACCATTTTTAATAAATTTTATTCCTTTTTCATAAAGTAAATCAGTAATTAATCGTTCTGTTGTCTTATTATCAGAATATATGCCACTTGTAATTCTGGTATCTACAATTGGACAATCCTTTCTAAAATACATTTTCAGCACATTATATCCACCATATCTTTCTGCATATCTTAAGTCTTCTGTAGTATACAACTCATTGCATGCACTATTAATAGGACCAAAACGAGAAGAACCATGTTCTTTAAACAATTTCATCTTATACTCTTCATTCCCTCCTCTTACTCCGTGGTAATATGGAGTGTCATGATAGAATGCTCTATTTATTTCGCATTCCCTTAATTGTTGCGGAATTTCGTAAGTTTTGGCTTTAGGAAGTTTAATCCCAAGTTCTGCTATATTTTCATCAATTTTTCGTGAAAATTCATAGGCCTTTTCGTCTATATTGTGACGTATACTCAATTTTTTCATTATTTCTTTTATGTAGTCTAAATTATATTTTTTATCTTTTAAAACTAATTCAAACATTTTATTATTGTCAAAATCAAAGTCAAAATTTTCGTCAGGAAGTCTATTATTTTTTAATAATTCAACAATTCTGGATTGGCTTTTATAATGTAAATATTGGAAATTTTCACGAATAAAATTTATCATATCGTTATCATTTGTAAAATCAAGCACTTCATCAAACTTCTTATTTTTTATCTTTTCAAAAACCAATCTAAGTATACTGCTTACAACAAAAAAGACGGTACTTATGTTAGAGAACATTACAGAACTATAGATTTTAACGATTTTAGTGTTGCTACAGAAAGTGACAATCAAACTTCCGCCTCTACACCTATACTGACAGGCGGAGTTAGTATGGATGTTGACCTTAATCAAACAAAAAATCTCCATAATAGTTTTAACTGGGATAATATTGGTCCAATAATAAGACAAGTTATAAATACCGCAGCAAATGTAGCACTCCCTGCTATACCAATTGCGTCTCAAATATATCAAGCTGCTCATTTGTCAGATATAAATACGGTTAATAATTTAATGCCTCATTTGAATAATGCAGTTAATTTTCTTACAGAGAATCAAAAAGTTATGAAACAAAATTTAGAAAATAGCTTAAAGAAATTAACATCTACTAAAAACCAAGATGAATATGCTGCTTTATACAGATCATTTGTAAATGAAAATGAGATATACAAAAAGAATGCGGAGGTAATAAACAAAATAAAATATGCAACACAAAATAAAGATTACGAAATGGTTGTAAAAGAACTGGATAATTATATGAACCTGCAAAATAATATAATTAGAAATATTGTTGCAAATCCTCCTATAAATTCACAGTCGATAATCAAGCGTAACAACACTGCACAGGACAAACCAAACATAAATAGTATGAATTTTGCACCGTATTCGTCTCCATATATCAATTCGTACACACAGCCGGATGTGATAAAAATAAATCCCTTAAGATTTATAAATGATACAATGAACCAAGATCGTCCGGATGCAAAGAAATTTATGGATATGGCATTAGCATTTCCAGATGAATATGCAAGGACTCCTGAATATTTCATAATTCCTAAAAAATTTAATAAAGCAGTTAGTAAACATTTAAATGTAGATATTCCTCGAGACTGGAACGGAGTTGCGTTTGAGGATAACAGCCCCGCCTCTCAAAATCTGTCTAATTCACCTCAGCTTCAACAACAAGTTGTATCATATTTAAAATGTATTAATTATGGGGAGGGGAAATTCATCCCCTTTTTATTTTTTGATAAAATACATTTATGAATATTTTAAAATATTATTGGAATGACGTAATTATAGTTTTGGCTGTCAATTATTTTCTTAATTGATTATAAAACCACTCTTTTGTTTTTTACGATTTTTGCGTTACTTAGTGAATCTACACCTAATTATATTTTATATTTTCTTTTATTATTGATGTTACTAGCTACTATTATTCGAATTGTAGCATTACCGATATTATACGGATATATGGAAAAACATAGCAAAGAAACTATACTGTTAAAGTTTATCCATAATCTAAAGCACAGCTGGAAATGGAAAATCGGAATTTTGTTAATTACAATGATATCCCCTATTATCTTTGATTTTAACTATCCGGAACGAGTGCAGTTGATTTTAACTCATCTTCATCCCGTTTATCTTGCATATCCGGCTCTAAGGAAGAATAAAGGATTTCATATGATTTTCCGCCTTTTACTTCAACTCCTTTTGCAATATACTTACCCTGATTGATCGCAAGTCTTAGTGAACGTGTGCTTTTGAAGCCTTTTAATTCTTGTTATTTTCTATATGGGTATGTATTTATCTTTGTCTTGAATTATTGACGGTTCAAAACCTTTTCCTATCGTAAAAACTACATTCCGGCAGGTTTTTCACAAGGACGGTGTTCACTATCGCTCAGCCTTGTCAAAATTCGCCATACACACAGATTAACTCTGAAGTCGGAAATGTGTTTCTGGTTTCCTGCTTTTGTTACATAACAACATAATCCAGATTATGACTAAAAGTCATTGACTTTTAGTCATTTTTGTTATAATATTTTATTATCAGGAGTATTTTATGAATAAAAGACAAAAATCAGCCGTTGAAACTAAACGAAAACTTATATCCGCAGGGTTGGAACTTATTAAAGAAAAAGGCTTTGATGCAATAAATGTCGAAGATATTACAAGGAAAGCCGGTGTTGCAAAAGGCACATTTTATGTTTATTTCAAACGCAAAGAGGATATTGTTATGGAAATCAGCAGAACACCTTTCGGTGAAATTGCTGAAGAACTTGAGCAAATGGAAAACGTTGAATTGTTTGAAAAGCTAAGGCATTATTTTCGTCGTTTTATGGAACAGGTTGAATTTTGCGGAATTCAAATATGCCGTGAATGGATAAGAAATGTAATTGACCCTAATAATGTACCGGAAACAATGGACAGCAAAAAGTGGTTCTATGACTATGAAATGCTTGAAAATATACTTAAAAATTCATCTGAACTTAAAAATGACGCTCCGATTGAACTGTTAACCCATATAATTATCAGTGAATTATATGGCATGATGCTAAGCTGGTGTATGTCGGACGGTAGGTTTGAGCCGCTTGACTGGACAGACAGATTTTGTGATGCTCAACTCACGGCTATATTTAAGCCTTACTTGAAATAAAGGAGAATTAATTATGAAATACAAAAAATTAAGAGATATTGAAGTATCTGCGGTTGGTATCGGCTGTATGGGATTTTCTCACGGTTATGGGGCGATACCGACCGAGGAAGAATCGATTAGGCTTATTCGCAAAGCCTTTGATTTAGGCTGTACACTTTTTGATACAGCAGAAGCGTATGGTCCTTATACAAACGAAACCCTTGTCGGCAAAGCTGTCAATCCTTTCAGAGATAAGATTATACTTACAACAAAGTTTGTTCCTGTATTCCAGCCGGGGCAGGAAATTCCTGATGGCAAATTAAGTAAAAAAGGTATAACTAATGCTCTGAATGACTCCTTAAAAAGGCTGCAAACCGACTATATTGATATTTATTACGAACACAGAGTTCCTTTAGACAGTAATGTAGAAGAGGTTGCCGGCTGGATGGGCGAATTTATCAAAGAAGGTAAAATCCGTGCATGGGGACAGTCACAGTCGACACCCGAACAGATTAAAAAAGCCCATGCAATTACTCCATTAACTGCAATTCAAAGTGAATATTCCATGATGGAAAGAATGTTTGAAAAAGATGTTATACCGTTATGCAAAGAATTAAATATTGGATTTGTAGCATTTTCACCTATGGCATCAGGATTTTTAAGCGGCAAATATAATAAAAATACTCAATACAAAGGCGATGATGTAAGACGTGTAATCACAAGATTTACACCCGAAAATGTTGAGAAGAACCAGCCACTATTGGATTTGTTAAATGAAGTCGCAAATAAAAAGGGGATAACTCCCGCTCAAATTTCTTTAGCGTGGATGTTGCACAAATACCAGCATGTAGTGCCGATTCCGGGTATGAGAAAAGATGAAAGAGTTATTGAAAATCTAGGTGCTGCAGATATTATCCTCTCAGATGACGAATTTAACAACATTGAAAAAGAATTGAATAAAATCACAATCTACGGCAACCGCACGGACGAAGATATTCACAAACTCGGAACGGTCAAGGCAATGGATTATAAAGGAGAAATTGTTGATGACAAATAAAAAAATATATGTGATAAACGGTTCACCGAGAAAGCAATGGAACACGGCTCAAATGTGTGAAAGCTTTGTCAAAGGGGCTAAAGACAATGGTGTGGATGTAGAAATTATTCATCTTTATGACATTGATTTTAAAGGTTGCAGTAGCTGCTTTGCCTGTAAATTAAAAGATGGAAAGAATTTTGGCAAATGTGCATATCCGGACGAATTAACACCATTATTAGATAAAATCTCACAAGCGGATGGGATTGTTTTAGCAAGTCCCATTTATTGCAGCGATGTAACTGGTATGATGAGGTGTTTTATTGAGCGCCTTACGTTTCCGTTTTTTGAATATAAACAAGGTTATCCCTCAATCGCACCTAAAAGGCTTAAAACAGCTATGATTTATACCATGAATGTTACAGAAGAACTTGCTAATCAAATGTATCTGGATATGTTTAACAGAACAGAGTTTATGTTAGAAACAGTATTCACAAAACCTGAGCGAATTTTTGCGTATGATACATATCAATTCAACGATTATGACAAATATGTTGTAGAAACTTTTGACAAAAACAAAAAATTAAAACAAAAGGAAGAGCAATTCCCAAAAGATTTACAAAAAGCTTATAATGCGGGTGTAAGAATGGCAAAATGTATTTTAAAGGGAGAATAATATGATAAGACACATTTTTATTGCTCCAATCAAAGATGGAATAAGCGAAGAAAAACTGAATAAAGAAATTTCATTGATGAAAGCAATGAAGGATAATATCCCTGAAATTGTCAGCCTTACTATAGGAAAAAATACAGGCTGGGTGGGTGGAGAAAATGCCGTCACAATGGTTGTTGATTTAAAAGATAAAGCTGCTTTTGATATTTATATGAAACACCCTTATCACGCTTTTATCAACAGTATAAACGGAACAGAAGATGATTGTTTTGTACAAGAAGGTTTTTATTCCTGCCAGATAGAATATGAACAGGAATAAAAAGAAAGGAAATATATTATGAAAATAGTTGTACTTGAAAGTAGCCCGCATAAACACGGGGCTTCAAACAGACTTGCAGACGCTTTTATTAAAGGAGCACAGGAAGCAGGACACGAAACATTAGTGATAGATACTGCAAGGCTAAATTTACATCCGTGTCTTGGATGTCCAAAAGAAAAGTGCACAGGAAATAATGATTGTATTCAAAAAGATGACTGGCATATTTTACGAGATGGTGTTATGTCCTGTGATATGGTCGTTTACGTAACACCTGTATATTTTTATGATATGTCGGCACAACTAAAAGTCGCAATGGACAGATTTCATTGTTTTTATGAAAAACTTAAGACAAAAAATATAAAATCCGCACTTATTGCAACTGCTTGCAGAACAGATGATGAGGTTATGAATTATTTACACAATATTTATCAGGGGCTTGTAAGATACTTAAAGTATGAGGACTGCGGAGAAATACTTGCAACAGGTGTAGGGTATTCAAATATTGACGAAAATTCCGAATTTCTTAAGCAGGCTTACGAATTAGGTAAAAACTTAAAAGGAGAATAAATTATGCAAACAGTAAAATTAAATAACGGTGTTGAAATGCCGATTTTAGGCTACGGTGTTTTTCTTGTTGACCCTAAAGAATGCGAAAGATGTGTAACTGACGCTATTGATACCGGCTACAGATTGATTGATACAGCACAGGCTTATTACAACGAAGAAGGTGTTGGTGCTGCGGTTAAAAAATCCGGAATAAACAGAGATGAATTTTTCTTAGTTACAAAAGTATGGATAACAAATTCAGGCGAAGAAAAAGCCGCAAAGTCTATTGATGAATCTCTAAGAAAATTACAAACAGACTATGTAGACCTGCTTTTAATCCACCAGCCGTTCGGAGATTATTACGGAACCTATAGAGCTATGGAAAACGCCTATAAAGAGGGAAAGACAAGAGCTATAGGCGTCAGCAACTTTTTTCCTGACAGATTTGTTGATTTATGTAATTTTGTTGAAATAAAACCAATGATAAATCAGATGGAAACACATGTATTCCAGCAGGAAAAAACTTTGCGTAAATATTTGAACAAATTCGGCACTCAATTAATGTCATGGTCACCTATGGCAAGAGGAGAAAACAATTTATTTAATAACGAAACACTTAAATTAATTGGAGCAAAATACAACAAAACAGCGGCACAGGTCGCACTGAGATTTTTAACACAGGAAAATGTCATTGTTATTCCAAAATCTACGCACAAAGAAAGAATGAAAGAAAATTTTGAAATATTTGATTTTAAACTCTCTGATGGTGATATGAATACGTTGAGAGCCTTAGACAAAGGCGAAAGTATCTTTGTTAACCACTATGACCCTGAGTTTGTGCAAAGTATTATAAACTACTAATATTCAAAAGGGGGAATTATTTATTAACAATAAAAACGGGTTTATATAATCCGTTTTTATTGTTAAAGAAATTTTAAAATAATCTAATCGGACTTTATTTACTTCAAAAGTCTAATAATCGTTTTATCCGTCCAAGTTAGTAAAATTAGGGCAAACGGCGGTTATAATTTGGTTTTGTTAATTAACATGAGAAAGCAGAAAAAGTAACACAAATTCTCAGAAAAATAACAACATAATTTATTATATATTCAGGAATGGTTGGAGCAACTTATATTTAATGAGAAATAATTTATGATCTTATTTTGCAAAAGTTATTTATTGGCAAACAAAAGATTAAATAGATAATGTAACAAAATTAGTATGACTATAACAGAGATATGTCCACAAAAGCTATATAAATTATCGGACAAAAACCAAAGACCACCAGTAACAAGCAACAGTAACAATATTATGAGTATTATTCTAAAAGTTTTATTTATTTGAAGTTGTTTTTTATTATATGGATAACTAAGCCATTTTTTAAAATTGTTTGGTTTATGCTTCCTCCACCATTTTTTGATTTTAAAAAATATTTTTTTAGGCACTGGTTCTATTGATACAATTTCTTCAAGTTTTTTACTTATATCATCAAGATTTAATTTGATTAGCTCTAAAAATATTTCATTTGATAACTTATTCATAATATTATCAATATCAGTATCATTTAAAAATTTCGCAATTTCATTATATTTTGACTTTTTATTTTTTGATTTTTTATCTAAGATTTTTAAGTATTGATAAAATAATTTTGAATCTTCTCTTACATTGTCATCAAAATATTTTTTAGCATCTATAAAAACTTTATTAATAAACTCGCTTGGAATTGTATATGTTTCAATATTACCTAAGTTTTCTTTAAGATCTAATCTTGGGAGGTGTTCTTTCAATGAAGTAAAAAAGCAATTTAATAACAAAGTATCAATTTCTTGTGGTCGCATATAAATCACTTCATTTTCATTTACTAACTCATTAAATTCATTCCATTCTACTATCCATTTCGAAAAATTTTTTAAGGTTTCAACTTTCCCTTGATAAGTTATTATACCAGCGGAACAATTAAATGGATTTATCATACGGTCAAGAAAAGGCTTTATTCTAAAAAATTTTTTACTAAAATCCAACCAAAATTTGTATTTATGATTATATAGAGCAGAAAGTTTTGCAGATTCCCCATTTTTTAAATTTATAAAACCAGTAACAACGGTAGAAATTAAAGCTGCAATAATAGCAGGATTTTTAAAAAATTTCCATACCATAATAATAAATTGTTCTTGCATTTTATTCTTCCTTTTTTATTACATTTTCTGAAAATTTTTATACTAATTACCTTTAATTGGCATTATTAAATTAGATATTCGCAAGATATTTTTCGACCATTATCTATCGTAGATGTTGTTTCGTCAAGTCGTTAATTAATTGTCTTCTATTATATAGCCAAATTAGTTTAGATGTTACATTATACCATATTCACCAGTCTGTAAATCTCTAAGTAATAAACCTTCACACCAATCACAACCCATAAAATAACTATTATCTAAAGATTTATTTCCTATTTGTGATTGATTACAATATTGACAATAATTTTCTGAATTAGTAACTTCAAGACATTTTAAACATATATATACGCTATCATAATATTTTTTATAAGTGTTTAAATTTTTCTGTTTTATTACGCAATCATCGCTTAAACAGGAATTACAGTTAATTTTTTCATCTGACAAATTATCACTTATATTGAATAAATCTTCGTATCCTAATTTATTATGGCAGTTTGGGCAAATTATATTTTCATTTATTAAGTCATTCTTAAAAATTGTAAATTCTGTATTATCATATGGGCATTTTATTTTTAAAGCATAATTTTTGTCAAAATTACAAACCTCACATACACCACTATATAAATTTATACTTTCTTTTTGCTTTAAATTTACGGCTTTATAACCACAATTTTCACATTTTACATAATTTGCACCATTTTTAATTTTATCATTTATAGTATCTTTTATAGAATTATACTTAATTTCAAGATACTTTGAATGTGATTGTAGTAAATTATCACATAGAACAATTTTGTCAGTATAATCTTTTATGTATTTCCCTAAAACAGGTTCCCAATTCTGTAAAAATAGTTTTAAGTAATTCCACGCTCTTAGTTGTTTTGTAGCAATTGTAATTTTTTCATCATCAGAATTTAATTCTATATTTTTGTGGTAAAAATGAACTGCTTGGTTTCTATCTTGTGCAATACTGTGAAAACATTGCAATGCGTTTTTTACTTCCTTATCATTTACATTAAATACATTCTTGTATTGTTCAATTAAATTACTAAAACCAATAGTATGAAAATTATTCTGCTTTAAATGCTGGATATTAGGTTTATCCATAATTAATGACCAATGTTCTTCGTATAGTCGAGACTTCAAAAATAATTCTATAGCAGAAGCATAATGTATAATAGAATATTTTGGCTTATTTTCAAAATTTTCAGCAGAAAATTCTAAAAAATCAAAAGCACTTATTAACATATATTCTAAATGTTGTTTTATAATTTTATTTTCTTTATTATTCATTGATATTTCCGTATTTTTTATTATTTATTTAACTCATATAAATTCTTCACCATTTGAGATTTATCCAATGGTAAAATTATTGTCGCATTATCTGTATTTATTATAGCAAGATTTTCTATAAATGTTGTAGCCACTAAATTTTTTGTTGAATAAATAAATGAATTTTTTATATTATCAGCAATAACATTTCCGAAAACAACATTACCGTTATCATCTTTTTCTTGAACATTGTATAATGACTGCCAAGAGCCTAAATCACTCCAATCTGATTCCAATTCTACCAATGCAATATTTTGTGATTTTTCCATAATTGCATAATCAATGGATATTGATGGCATTTTTTCATAAATTTCTACGGATATTTCATTTTTATCAATAAAATTTAGGTTTTCAAAATTTTTATAAATATCAGGAGCATTTAGACTAAATTCACTCATAAATGTGGAGATTTTACCCATAAACATTCCACTATTCCAAAAATATTTATTGTCTTGTATATACTTATTTGCAAGTTCTAAATTCGGCTTTTCAACGAATTTTTCAACTTTATAACCTGTTTCAAAAGTAGAATTAACTTTTACATAACCATATCCGGTTTCAGGATAAGTTGGTTTAACTCCGAATGTAACAATAAAACCATTCTTTGCAAGTTCCTTCCCATTATCAACTGATTTTGAAAATAAATTACAATTTTTTATTAAATGATCGGATGGTAAAACTAAGACTATTTCATCTTCAGATATACCCTTATCTAAAAAATATTTTAATGCACAAAAGATTGCCGGTGCGGTATTTTTTGATAGGGGCTCAGCAATAATGTTTGAAGTGCGAATATAGTCAAGTTGCTTTTTTACATTGGCAAAATGCTTTGAATTTGTAATAGTCAAAATATCGTCAGAATCAACAATATTTAATAACCTTAAATATGTTTTTTGCAACAAACTTTCATTATCATCAAAAAATGATAATAATTGTTTCGGATATTCTTCATTTGATAACGGCCATAAGCGACTGCCATTTCCGCCGGCCAATATTACTGCTTTCACCTCATACTCCTATAATTTTACGGAATGTTTTATTTGTATTCCAAAGATTGTAAATATCCTATATTTTTTAGATTTTTTATAACTGTCTTTAATAGAAAAAATTCTTTCAAATATATTGTTGTACTGAAAACCTTTTTCGGATTTTGTTTTTATTTGTTTGCATTTTTCATCAAGATAACTAAGGTTATATTTATTTTTATTTTCTAAAAAGTAAAATATTTCAGGTTTTGACCAACTGCCTTTGTACCAATGAATAGTATATGTATCTTCAGAAATTTTACGGATATCCTCTTTGCGAATTTGAGCAGGCGAAAATGGTATTAAATACTTACGAGGATAAAGTGTAATATCTTTGTATTGCCTAACTTCATCATCTATATTGTCGAAATCGTATTCTTGCTTGCCATAATTTAATTCTAAAAAATGTTTAAAAAGATCCGGACATTTATAAAGGCTACTATGCCAAATTTCGTCATTGTAAAAATCCAACATCTGTTTTAAAAAAGGATTACCCTTTTCTGCACCTAGTATTGCAGGTTCTGTTCTATCATAACTTTGAATACCCACAAAAGCGGGATTATCTAGCAACGGAGTTAAATCTTTTATTGCCATAACATCTGTATCAAAGTAAACTCCGCCGTTGTCGTATAGTGTTTTTATACGAATATAATCTGCAACATAAGCCCACATTTTTCTGTCATATACAGTTTTAAACCATTTATTATTTTTTAGTTCTTCTTGGAAATTAAAATATTCTGTAGAATTATCATTGATTTCAATTATTTCAAAATCTTTTAAATTTTGAAACCAAGAGAATAGACACATTAACTCAGCTTTGCCTTTTGGTTCATTCGCTCCCCATACATAAAATATTCGCTTTGGTATCATTTACTCTAACTCCTTTTTTTTGCAATAATTCGGATAAAATTTCGCTTTCTTTGTAATAATTATGAATAATGTAAAAAGGTGTTCTTTCTTGAAAATATTTATTAAACATATTTTTCTTAACTCCCTCTTTGCTATCATTGAAACTGAACCCGTAAATACTGATATCTTTAATAGTGTTTCTGTTATCGTGAATATAATTTATAATTTGAAACCCTGTTGAGGGGTGAATTAAATTATATTTATTTCTTAAATTCTTTCTATATTCAAATTTCAAACTCGTAATCGGGATTTGTGTATTAGCAATTATTTCATACAAAAAGCTCCGAAATTCATCTGTAAAAACACAATGTTCAATATCATCTGCAACAATAACCATTTTTAAAGTTTCAAAATGATTATCATAATTCTTTTTTGTAATATTTCCTGCAATCATCCATATATCATTCTTTGTTCCGTAATCGTTTTGATACTTTTCAGAATTAGAAAAGTTGTTAAACTTAATAACTAAATCATTTTTATCAATTTCAGAGCCTTTATTTTGCCCTATTTCGCAGGGGCTATTTCCAACAATAGCAACGGTTTTATTCAATAATATTTTTTCTAACAGTAATTTTTCTTGGTTGTTTTTAATATGTTCGTATATTTTTGCAGATTTAACTATTTCATTACTGGTAATATTTATACTTTGACAAAATGATGAAACTAATAAAAACTTTGGAATATCAGTTATTCCGTATTTTTTGATATGCTTATTTATCAAAAACTCTGCCTGTGCATACGATTTGTTCTCAATTAATGTCGAAATCGCAATAAGTGAGATTTGTGGCGACATAAAATCTTTATTTATCAATATATATTGTTGTAAAAAGGCATTAAACGAATTGTCGTATTGCATACTCCAAAGTTTTACCAATAACTTTTCTGTTCTTAATTCAAAGGTATTTTTCTTTTTGATTTTAAGTTTCAGTCCTAAAATATTGATAACTGTATGAGTATTTTCAAAGTTAGAACTTATTGATAGAAACTTTGTCATTAAATGTTATCCCCTTCCAAAATTTCTACATCTTCGTTTTTAATATTAGGATTATTTTCTAAATATTGACGAGTATAAACATTCCGAAACAGATTTTTTAAATTTATCGGGTTGATTGAAACAAATTCAGTTTCTTCAAAATATGTATCTTTAAAGTTTTTAAAATATTCCCAATATTCATATTGATGGGCTTGTTTATATTCCACTTTATTATCAGAGAACGCGTGTCCGTCATTTGAACAATCAAATCCTGCCAAATAAATTTTTTTCGCATTGGCAAACAAACAAAATTGTAGAGCGGCAAAAACAGTTCCGCTATACCAAGCAAAAGGCTCTAACGATATATCAATAGGTGTTAAAGTCTCCTGTGGTCGCCTGTTATTTAATACATACATTTCTTTCTTTTTAATTTTTGAAATTGCTGCCGGTCTTATTCTTATTAGATTTTGTTTTGTATGTAAACCAATAAATTTGATACAAGAATTCGGATTATAATCAACGAATCCGTCAATATCTTCCTGCTTTTTAAATTTGTCCTGAGCAAAAAGATAATCGAACTTAATATCTTTCATTTGATAAGCCCTGTTTATACCTATTTTGATGGCATTTTTCGGTAAAGTATCTAAATATTTTAATGAAGGGCCGCCACCGATTATCACTACATTTTTATCTGTAAAACAACCACGGTATTTTTCAAGTTTAGAATTTACTTGCGAAGCCATTGAATAACAACGCAGATCATCAGTAGTTAATGAATCTTTCCCTTTTCGTCTTGAAAATTTTATGCCAAAAATTTTATATGTCTTATAAAATAAATTGTTTTCGACTTTAAATAACTTTTTGAACATATTTATCTCCTATATGGCTTAAATAATATTTTATCTTTGTGCTAGAAACTTCGGGGGTGCGAGGGAGATAAATGACCTCACAGTAATCTTTTAAATAATCAAATTTCCCACTCCAGTCATTTCCCATAACAAATACGTCTGCTTGATATTTTTGAATATCTTCAATTTTTTGTTCCCAAGTATTTTCAGGTATAACGAGATCTACATACCTGCAAGCTTCGAGCATCATTTTTCGTTGATCATAGGTATAGTAAGATCTTTTGTTTTTTATCGCATTAAATTTATCATCGGATAATCCTACTATCAAATAATCGCCAAGAATTTTTGCTCTTTTCAGCAAATTCATGTGTCCATAATGTAATACATCAAATGTTCCGTATGTTATTACTCTTTTCATTTTACTAACTCCTCTAGCAAATTTTTCTCCTCTTCTTTCATCTTTAGATATCCAGTATGACGAGGGTAGGAATCTTTTGGAATTCTCATATAGTTTCCATAAATTCCACTTAATACCTTATCAACATTTGCTGGTGCTGGAAATTGACAGTCTTCAAATTGAATGTTAGTTAAAGGAAAAATAGTTTCCCAGTCGTAGACTTTATTTTTCCATTTGTGTGGGAAATCTATTGCCATGAATATTGCAGGATTTTTATCTTTAACTGGTCTATTTTTTAAAATTTTATCAAATGTCATTTTTTTTAAAAAGTTACGCATATTTTCATTAGTTCTGTAATATCTTAAATTTTCATACCATTTAAGTTTTGTTATATTTGTAATTATGCGAGAAATTTCTTTTTTCCCTTTTTCATCAAGGCATGTACAATATTTATCATAAGGAAAAATATCAATACAAATATTTTCTGTTTCTTTATATTTAACTTTTATAAAACATTTATGCTTATGATTATTACTATATACTAAATCTAACGCAGGATGGTCTGGAAACTCATTTTCAAAAAGTTCGATGAACCTTTCGTAATCTTCTCTTAACATTCCAACATCAATATCATCATCCCAAGGTATAAAACCTTTGTGGCGGGTAGCACCTAGCAAAGTACCAAAATCCAACCAATATTTGATATTGTTCTCTTTACATATACCATCAAATATCTTTAATAATCTAAAATTTGCCCTTTGTATCAATCTTAATGAACCGGTTGCAGGGGGAATATTTTTAATATTCATAGTAAGATTACTATATTTCTTACTAAACAGTCTTCTTTCATTTAAATATTCTTTACGTAAAATTTTAAATCTGATTCCCAGCAAAGTTATTTTAAGGTGTCTTGTTGTATTATTCTTGGCTTTGTCTATTGAAAATATAGATTTCAATAGTTTACTATTTTGTATATACGTATAGTAAAACGCACGTTGCCATCTTGACCTCAAAATAAATCTTGGCTTTTCTTTTGCAAATTTTAACATTGATACAATATTATTCCACAATAACCAATATATTAAATCTTTTTGGGGTAGTGCCCAAGGTGATTTTTGTAAATATTTAAAGTAAAAATGTTTATTGTAACTAAAAGAACCAAAATTCCACGGTTTTTGTTTTGATGTGTAATGGATAATATATGGATGTTTTGTAAAATTAGAACGATTTATAAAACTGCCGGTTTGGACATTCCATAAAGTATCTATTAGTTTTATTCTTCCCTTACATACTTGATTAATTATTTCTTGATCCCCACAAACAATTTCAGCCATATGTTTCTGTGTATATTCAAAAAAATTTTCTTCTATATGTTCTTTTCGTATTCTATCGAGGTTAAAAACTAAAACTCCGGAATTTACATAAGTTGGATTTTGTTCTACTATACTTTTTTTAATATCTTGTACTCCAGCAAGTAAATAGCCAGAAATATCTATGTTATTTAGTCTTCTCAAATTGGTATTAATAATTGTATCACAATCAAGATATATAACTTTGTCTAAATTAGGGAAATAAGAAGCAATTTTTAACCTAAAATAAGCTGGAAGGGTAATATATTTGTGAGTTGTAATTTGTTTAAATATCTTAAAATCCTCTTCATTGACGTGAAAAAATGTTATGGGTGACTTTGTTATAGACATTATCTTTTGCTTAAACGCTTCGTCAATGCCATTGTCCAAAATATAAAAATGGTAATTATCACATTTATCAGCATTATATACAATAGATGTAATTGTAACCCCTGCATGCCTTGCATAGTTATTATCACAAGATAGGCATATATTAATTTCTTTATCCATATTACTCCCTAATTCCATATTCTCATTTTTCATCAGAATTATACTTTTGTTGCAATAATGCCTATAATGCTTTTGTAATCTATATTTCTACCTTATACAAATTACAAAAATAGTATTTTTTTCTCAACATATTATTTTAGGTATTTAATACCTAAAACATACTAATATTACGGAATTATATAAATATCTGGCATGCCAACTCAACAAAAGTATAAATCTGTTAAGGATATCTAATTACGAAAAATGCTTATATAAAAAGGTTTTGGGCTATTCTTTTAATTCAAAAATTATTTTTTATAATTTTGTATATTTGTGTTATTATTTGTTGAGTAAGAGTTTTACACCTAACTCAACAAAAGTATAATTATGTTGTAAAAATAATATGTTGAATTAGTGTTTATGTTTGGATTATAGAATAAATTTCATGTAACTATCATCTAGTATGTCTTGATTTATTCCTATATAAATTGAAGTAACTAATGGGGAAGAATGATTAAATATTTTTTGTAAAATTGCTACATCTTTATATTTTTTATAGTGATGATACCCAAAAGTTTTTCTTAAGGTATGTGTTCCTATTTTATAATCAATACCGGCCTTTCTACATGCCTCATTTAAAATTCGATAACATTGAGTCCTCTCCATTCTATTGCCAAATTTTGAAATAAATAACGGCTCATCATTATCTCTATCTTTTGTGAACTCATAAATTAAAGGTTTTAATTTATCGTTGATTGGAAATTTTTTATGCTTACCTGTCTTAATTTCAGTTAGTTCTACATAAGATTTGTTTTTTACATCTTTTACATTTAGATTAAGAATATCAGAAATTCTTAAGCCGCAATTTGTACCAAATAAACATATAAGTAAATTTCTTAATCCATAATTCCCGGATTCATTCAGAAGAATTTTTTCTACTTTGTGCAAATGCTTTTTATTTCTTATTGGTTCAACAATATTCATGTTTTAGTCCTTTCTTAATTAACAAATGTCTTTATAATTTAAACATTTAAAGGTATGACAATAAATTATGACATCAAAATATATTCAAACGTTGTTCAAAAGGTGTTCAACCGGTCGATTAAGATGGGGTAAATGTAATTTATATATAAAACCTCATTTGAATATATTTAAAACCGTTAAAAACAATTTTAAAATTTTAGTCCTCATAAGTTATTCCTAAAATTTTCTCTTCAATTTCTCTTATGACTTCAGGAGATAGTCCTTCAGGTTTTGTTGCTTCCGGCATGTGTTTTTCTCTAGTTACTTTATCCTCGTATATTTTTACATTTTTTAGCATTGTCATAATTTTAGTTACAGCATACATTCTTGCCGGTTCAATCTTTTCACCTTTTACCATATCATTTTGTATAGAATCTAACAGGTTCCTCCCGAATTTATACAAATCCTCGTGAAAAGTCGTATTACTTTTAAGATATTCTGAACGTTTTTCATCCCATTTATCTGCTGATTTCCAACGGCGAAGTGTTCTTTCATTTACATTTAACCGTTGAGCGATATTTTCTAATGTCATTAATTTTTCAATATATAGTTTAGCGGCAGACTCTGCCAATAATTGTTTTTTCATAATTACTCCTTATTTTCTAAAATTTTATTGAGCGGATTATAATTTCCTTTATCCAAATTCGCAATTAAATCTTTGTATATTCTTATAAAATTGGGTAAACCATAGTATCCTAATGCTTTTTGAATAAAAGTAATCGGAATATTTTGTTTTAAGCACATATTCACAAAATTGTGTTGTAAATCGCTTGGGTGCAGTCTTACTATCCCAAGATGTGCAGATAATCCTCTTAATACAACATTTTCAATGTACTGTTGAGGAGATTTTGGAGAGTCAAATTTGAATACAAAATCCGTTAATTCTGGTTTTGTTCCTTCAAATTTCTTTTTCAGAATACCGGAAATATTGTCATCAAATTTTAATTTTCGTATTGTCGATCCGCATCTATTCATAACAAGACGTTGTTCGTAAAGAAAATATTTCAAAAATACAGTATTATCTTCAAAATTTATCCTTTCCCAAGTTAAGGCTAATATTTCAGGGACACTTGCTCCCGTTGATAAGCTCAAATAAATTACAGGGTATGCAGCAGGATATTTTTTCTTACAAATATTTAGTAATTCGGTAATTTTCTTATCTGATAAAATATTCATATCAACACTATAAACTTTTTGTTTAGAGTTATTTCTTACGACAAGACTATTTGTTAAAGGACAAACGGTTTTTATAATTAATTTCAGTAATGTAATATAAATATTTACTGATACAAGTTGAAATCCGTTATCAAACATACTTTGTTTAAATTGAGCCACAACTTTTGTCGTTATTTCTCTTATTGATAAATTATCAAAATATGGTTTTAAATGGTTTTTATAATTAGTTTTATCGTGCATTAATCTTTCAAGTTTGTTTTCCATTTTTAGATGTTTTAAATATATGTATGCAGCTTTCTCAAACTTCATGTCAAGAGGTTCTTTTACTTTAATTGTCTCAATTTTTGGTTTTTGAGCCTCTATATTATTTCTGAAATATTCAATTTGCTCTTTTGTGAATTCCGTTCTTACTTTTCTTACAAAAGGGGTAGAAGTATAAGCATAGGGCTGTTCTATCTTTTGCTCAGATTGTAATTCTTTTTGAGCTCGGTATATTGCTTCTTGAGCAGATAATTTTTCATTGGTTAAATAATATTTTTTGAAACAAGTATATATTTCATCAGGAATTGCAACTGTTATATGTTTACTGTATTTTGGCAGTATTCCTCTAAAACCATATTGGCTGTATTTTTTGCGAACTCTTGTAAAAGCTGATGGTGATACTCTTGGATAACCGGAGGTCTCATTAAACAATTCTACAACTTTATTTATATTTTTAGTTCCTGCTTGGTGAATTAAGTTTAATAATCCCACATAGGCTCTTACCCGATTTTGAGTTTCTTCTCCAAATTTCAGAAAAGCCTCATAACCTTCCTCTTTCTCTATAACTATCGGTTTAAATTCACTTATTGTTTCATCCCCGTCATTATTGGTAATTTCAACAGATTTTTTAGTATTGAAAAAATAAGTATTATTATTTTTCAAAATAATTTGTTGTTTAATTAAATCTGATAAAATTTCTGTTACTTCTTTTTCGTCAAGTTCTGATACAACTATTAATTCATCAAGATTAAATTTATCTAATCTTCTTGCTGTTTTTATTATTAAATCTCTACTTTTCAATGTTCAATCCTTTCACTTGTTTTACATCAATTTTGTTTAATCCGTTTGTCGCCGCTAAATTTTCAAGCAATGAAATTCCTTTTATAATCTGGCGAAAGCGATTAGTTTTTTCAAAAAATATTTCTTTTGCCTCATCTGTTATCTTAATTTCGGATAATTCTTCAACGATAACCTCCCTATCCTCTTTAGAAAAAGGTTTAAATTCTATGATTTCGGATAACCTGTCGTATAGATGCCTGTATTTGCCGAGTTTTGTTTTGGCTTCCTGCATACCGATTAATACAACAGGTGTTCCGGTTAAATCGTGTACATCTCTGATAGTCTCAATAATTTTATTGCGACTTATAAGATAATCAATTTCATCAATAATTATTACTTGCGGTTTTAACCTCAAATGAGCAATACATTGTTCCATAAGGTTAGCCATTTTTCTTGATGGTGATTCTCCGAGTTCAAAAACAATTTTTTCCATTAGCCATCTGCTGGTCATTTTGTTTTGGGCTCTGACATAAACCGCATCATTTCTTGTAGCCCACCATACGGCAGTTTGAGTTTTACCTAATCCGGGATCACCGTAAACTAATCCCATTTTAGGAACTTCATTTGATTTGTCTATCAGATTATTCATTAATCCGATAAAGTTTTTGACATTACGAGTTTTAACAAACAATTTATGCATCAATTACCTCCTTATCACTTTCATCACAGTATATTAATTCGTATTCACCAGTTTTCCTGTATTCTTTAATCCAGTCTTGTTCGTCTTTGGTTAGATTATCTTTTTGGAGCAAATATTCATATTTTTCGTATTTATTTTTGAAAATACCATTGAAAATTTCTTCATCTGCTTGTTTTTTTACTTCAATACTAAATTGTTCAATTTCATCAGCTTCCTGTTTTTCTGGTAAATCTATCGTTAACAAAGGATTATGTACTTGTGCTCTTTTTAAGTGATTTACAAATTCAGTTTCTGTTCGTTTTTCTAATTGCTTCTTCAATTTTGTTTTTTGTTTTAAATCTTCAATATCTTTAGGAGTACCCATATAATTTGCTATCGGGTTTATAGGTTCTACCCTCTTTGCTTCGCACATAAATTTTCCGTCTAATTTGAAAACCTTAATTGAACTTAAATCGAACAAACTGTATTTTATAATTACATTTTTCTTATAACCATATAAAGCAGGATCATAATAATCGTTTTTTAAGAATTTTATTCCGTTTCTCTGGATTTTCTTGATTTCACGAGCCATCATAAGATCATCTAAAGTTTCAATATTAACTCCTTCGCCCTTACCTGATTCAAGAACTTCACCTATTGTTTTACCTTCAACATGTGGACAAGGTTGTTCATAATGATATTTTTGCAACCAAGCATTTAAAACTAAAATAACTTGCTCTATTGTTTGAATATTTAATTTGAATAACTCTTTATGGAGTTTTTCATTTCTTTTAAGTTGTGCCGGCTTTTTCACAATACTTGTCCCTGTGTACGACGGGAGCATAACTTCAAAACTGTCTTGTAATTCCCTGAATAATCTTTCAATTGGTTTTGCTTTTGCGTTATATGGTTTAGCTGATATGGCTTGAATACCAAGATTTTTAAACAAACCCGCTATCCCGTCCTCTGTAAAATATTTCGCTTTAAAGGCTTTACCGTTATCCTGATATACAAATCTTGGAACTTTACCGAGATTTATAATTGAATTTCTTAACGCAGAAGCAATACATTGAGTATTTTCTTCAAGCATTATCTCAAAACCTACAAAGCCGCCTGATTTCCAATCTTGGTACGCAACTAATGTTGGTCTGACAGGATTTCCTGTGTATGGGTTCCTAACAAAAAATGCTAATCTATGCCCATCGCCAATGATGACATCTCCGACTTCAAGTTTTGAAACGTCTCTTGTAATATATGGGAGAACTTTATCGTGCAGAGCTTTATTTCCTTCACGAGCTTCCACCCAAACATCATAATGTTCCGCCTTGTAATTATTTGCGAATCTTCGGTAAGTTAAATCACAGCATAAATTTTCATATCCCCTGCCTTTTAATGCCATTTTAGTATATTTAATAGCTTTCCCAATATTTAACTGGTTTGGATGTAAGAGATTTTTTAGTAGTTCTGATTTCTCGGCTTCTGTTAATAATGTCTTTGTTGTTTTGGCTCCAAATGTGTAATTATTGATTAAACTATGCCAATCGTCATTATATTCCCGAAGTTTTTTATGCCATTCGTAAATTGTACCGATAGCAACTTTTCCTATTGCAACAAATAAGTTTTTGCATAAACAATTATTATTGTATGCATCAAGAAAATCTTTTCCTGCTTGTGTTTTGTTGGTTTTTTCATTCCTGAATTTATCCCAATTTTTAATCAGGTCATATTTTGCAAGAGCCAATTTCTTTTGTTCTTCAGGAACAACATAATTAATTGGAACAAGTGCTGTTGATTTTTCTCTGCGTTCTGTTACTTTTTTTCTAACGCTTTCTTCCAAAGATGTTACTAAAATTTCATAAGATTTTGAACTTTTCCTTATAACATACTTGTTTTTAGCGATGGACTTACGAACAGCTCTTTCAGATATACCTTTAATTTCAGCGAGTTCTTTTGTTGTAATCCAGTCTACATTTGAATTTTGCATAATTTTTCTCCTTTCACACATTAACTCTGCTTTCTAGAAAAGTGTAGTCAATGTGTCTATATCGAAACATATCAATAAGTGCCACTTCAAACCGTCAAAAACAAAGATTTTGTGGTATTGCAAAGGCAAAATTTTTGTAGTATTTTAAGAAACTTTTTCAAACGGAACTAAACGGAACCGGAAATGGTTCCGTTTGTTATATAATAGTGATAGAGGGATATCATGGTAGGCAATTCTAAAAATAAAGAACCTGTATGGGCAAAATATATAACAGAAGAGAATCTTCCAACAGAAGATTTAAAATTACTTTGCGAAATTATTGGATTAGAAGCAACAAAGAAATTAATGTTTAATGCCGCAGGAGACAAGTTTTCAATCCATGCTCACTGTAATCAACCATATAAAAAACAATACATTATAGATAACTACACTGCGACAAGAAGAAATATAATCGAGCTAGTTAAAGCTTGTGATACAACTCAAAGATATGTTTATAAAGTAATAAAAGAGCATGTTGAAGGGAAAAGGAATAAATAAACATATTTTTGTAGTAAAATATACACAGGTATATAATTCTATTAATTTTTCATTGAGTTTATCGCAATGATTTTTTAGAGGTTACATATAAGTCAAGTTGGCAATGTGCAATATCAATGCAGCACGCCAAAGGAAATGAATTATATACCGTTTTTATATATATGTAGAAATATGAATGATGAGTTAAAGCAAAAATTCTTAAATATTAAGACATTATCTGATTTAGCAGAGGTTTTAGATGTAAAAACCGGGCACTTATACTATTGGCTGAATATTCAAAAAGACAATGAGAAGTATACTAAATTTGATATACCCAAGAAAAATGGTAAATATCGTACAATATTTGCACCCAAAAAATCACTAAAATTATTACAGAAAAAATTAAATAACATACTGATGCAGTTTTATGATGTTAAAGAACCTGTTCATGGTTTTGTAAAAAATAAAAGTATAATTACAAATGCAAATTACCATTTAAATAAAAGACTTGTTTTAAATTTAGATTTAGAAAACTTTTTTCCAACTATCAACAAAGGAAGAGTTTTTGGAATATTTCGAAATAAACCTTTTGAGTTTTCTATTTTGGTATCTAAAATACTAAGCAATATATGTTGCTTACAAAATATAACCCCACAAGGAGCACCAACATCCCCAATAATATCAAATTTTGTTTGTAGAAAATTAGATAATGACCTGACTCAATTGGCAAAAGCATTCCATTGTAGTTATTCACGATATGCTGATGATATAACTTTCTCAACAAATCAAAAAGAATTTCCGAAAGAAATTGCAGAAATAATATATGATGAGGATACTAAAGAAATAAAACATATTATCGGAAATGTATTAAAGCGATATATTATCATGAATGGATTTAGCATAAATGATAAAAAAACTCGTATTCAGTATAAAAATAATCGACAAAGTGTAACAGGTATAATAATCAATGAGAAACCAAATATTCCAAGACAATATATTAGAAATACAAAATCTATGCTCTATAATTGGGAAATTAATAAAAAGAAAAATCCTCAACTATCCTCAGATGAAATAATGGATATAGCTTTAAAGTATCACCTTGCAAAAAATAAGGATAAACTATTTATTGATAGTAAAAAAAATAATTTTAAAAGCACTTTAAGAGGAAGAATTAATTTTATAAAGGATGTAAGAGGTGCAAATGATTTTGTATATGCCAAATTAATGAATAAATTTAATAAACTAGACGAAAATGGGGCTAGACATATACCAGAAAATTATCAAGAAGTAATAAAAGATAACCTATGGATAATTGAAAGTGACTCAAAACAGGGTACTGCCTTTTTACTAAAAAATGTAGGTTTTATTACGTGTTATCATTGCGTATATGGCAATAATGATAAATTAATGAATAATCTGAAAGTTTTTCAAAATGCAACGAATACTTATGAAATAGAAGTATTAAAGTCCAATAAACATATTGATATTGTAGTTTTTAGACTAAAGAATAAGAATATAGATTTTTCAAGCAAAGGTTTCTCTATGGGAAATAGCCAAAATATCGTAGTTGGTTCTATGCTTAAATTAGCTGGTTTCCCAGAACGTGGTGGAGAGTATGAACCGGATATAAGAGATATGAAAGTAACGAGAACAAAACCAATAAGTCTTGTTGAACATATATGCGTTGATACTCCAATTATCACAGGTCATAGTGGTGGTCCAATATTTAATAAAAGAAACGAAGTTGTAGGGATTGCAACTAGAGGTAGTAGTTACAAAGATAGTGATAAAACTACAAATAATGCCTTTATAAAAATCAATATGATTGAGAAGTATATGTAGGTTCCGTTTAAGTTCCGCAAAAAGTTCCGTTAAGGTTCCGTTTTGTAACAGAAAAATAATTATTTCCGGAACCTGTGTTACTATTTTGTATCAAAAGTCCGATGTTTGTCATTGGCTATTATCTTACGGAAATAAGACTTTACGGCATATTGACATATAAATTTCGACTTTTGCCGGATTTAATTTTGATGGAAATCGGACATACCGGACTTTTCTGTAACCCTAAATTATAACAAATAACCTTTATGTTCAGGGGCTTTGAGCCTAGTTCCCCTTTTCTGTATTGTCCTGTTTGTTTACAACAAAACAGTATAAATTTTCACAATAAAAAAGAGGGCTGAAACTCAACTCTCTTTTTTATTTGGGACCGGAGGGATTCGAACCCACGACCAAGGGATTATGAGTCCCCTGCGCTACCGCTGCGCCACAGTCCCGTAATTATTAAATTATTTTGGGACTTGTCACAGTAGCTGTGCTACATTTCTTCCCGAAAACAATCTTCATCGTTTTCTCTCTCGGCATAGTGCCACAGTCCCAGATATTCTTCAGGCTGGAGTTTTATCCCCCTTCACCTTGTACAATGTACTTTTGAATTACCTGTTTTTAAAGTATCAAAAAATATTATAAAAATCAAGTATTTATTTTGCCGACTCTTCAAGCTCTAAAAACCGTTCTTTAAAAAAAACATCCTTAGCAGGTATTGACATTCCTGCCAAATCAGAAAGAATTCGGCTTTCGCTTGCAACAATAGCATTGTCTATGCATACATTATCTGCAATTTCAACATTATCCCAAATTATACTGTCTTTTATCGTTACATTTTGACCGATATGACAACCATTGCCTATTGTTGACAAACCTTCAAACCTAGTATCTTCCGGAATATCAGTTGATCCTACAATATATTTTCCGCCGTTTTTAGCTTGGATTGCAGAATGTTCAAAGTTGCAGAATCCATCAAAAACATCTTTTACCGATTGTTTATACTGGGTAATAGTCCCTATATCGGACCAGTATTCAGTAATTTCAAATGTATTAATTCCGCAAGTCTGCAACAACTCCGGAAAAACATTCTTAGCAAAATCATAAAAGGTATCAGGCGGAATATAATCAAAAATTTCATAATTAAAAATATAAATTCCTGTATTAATATAATTACTTTTTGCTTCTGCCACTAAAGGTTTTTCCTGAAACTCTTTTACAAAACCATTTTCGTCAGTTACAACCACACCAAAATGCGACACTTCCTCATGCGGAATTTTTTTAATTCCAATAGTTGCAACAGCATGATTTTTAAGGTGTGAATCTATACCCTTTTGAATATCTGCATTTGTCAAACCGTCTGCCGAAAGAACAACAAAAACATCTCCTTTTTGAAAAAAATTCTGACATTTTTTTAGACCACCTGCTGTCCCGGAAAGAGTATCTTCTTTTATATAATTAAAATTAATACCCAAATTATTATTTTTATACCTTTGAATTATCTGATCTGCCAGATAATAAGTGTTCGCAATGACATCCGTAATACCTATATTTTTAAGATTTTCCAACAAAATATCCATAACTGGCTTATTCGCAATCGGAATAAGCGGTTTTGGCACCGACAATGTCAGCGGTTCCAGCCTTGACCCCACTCCTGCTGCCATTATCATTGCTTTTTTAACCGGATTATTAGTCATTTACATTACACCCCTTAGAATTTGCCAAGTTTATTCTCTCATAAACATAATTTAATTGCAATAATTCAATATTTTGTCACAAATTCAACAACCTGCAATAACGGCAGGCATACGAGTTTTAAGCTCTCTTAGTCTTGTATAATCCTCAGAAGATTTGTTTTTCTTATTTTCTATAAACAGAGCTTCAAACTCCAAGGCTTTTAAAATTCCGTCAGTCTCTGGGAAATTATTAAAAATAATTTTCCTTGTTTCGCATTTTGCAATCGAAGGGAAAAATAAAAAATCAGATTCCGGTGTAACCTTTCCGCCAACAATAACAACCTTTCCATATTCAAAAGTCTGATTTGCAATTGACAAAACTGTTTTTTTAATAATGTCACTTTCAACATTTTCAATTCCGTAAGACTTTGCCATATCGTTACGCCCGATGACAACACCTGTAATTTTTTTAAATTCTTTACAAGAAACAATTTTAGAAAAGTTCAATACCCCTTGTTCAGTTTCTATATTTATATGCAACTCAGGAATTTCAGCAAAATCATTATAAACATCTTCTACAGAGCTTACAAATTTTTTCAATGCATACCCTGACTCAATCATAGGAGCAACTATCACATCAGCCATTACCTCTTTTGCTTCAAATATATCTCTGATAGCACCGCACCCGCCTATCTTCACAGCAAGGTCAACGCCACACTCTTTTGTAAGACGTCTTACCTCAATAACTTCATCAAGGCTTATACATTCTGTTTCAAACTCGATCTTAAGGCCTGCTGCTCCATATTTGTGTTTTAATTCTATTAATTTTTCTTTTAAAAGATTATACATTTATCTTCCTGTTAATATTTACTATTGTATTTTAGCATGAAAGATTATATGCTAAAAGCAAAATAAAGAGGAGAGAACATGAACGAAAAAGAAAAAATGATTGCAGGATTAAATTATAACCCGTCAGACGCAGAATTGATGTATGACAGAACTCACATAAAAACAATGTGCCAGAAATATAATCAAATAAGCCCGAAAGAATATGAAACCCGTAAAAATACTTTAAAAAAAATGCTCGGCAAAGTTGGTGAACATATCCTGATAGAACCTAACTTTTTCTGTGATTACGGCTACAATATAGAAGTCGGAGAGCATTTCTATGCAAATCACAACCTCGTAATCCTTGACTGTGCAAAGGTTAAATTCGGCGACAACGCAATGATAGGGCCGAACTGCGGATTTTATACGGCCGGTCACCCGATAGATCCTGCCGACAGAAAAGCCGGCATTGAATTTGCAAAACCGATAACTGTCGGAAATAACGTCTGGTTTGGCGGAAACGTTTGTGTTATGCCTGGGGTTACAATCGGTGATAATACGGTTATCGGAGCCGGAAGTGTTGTAACAAAAGACATCCCTGCAAACGTTGTTGCTGTCGGCAACCCGTGCAAACCTGTAAAAAATTTGTAAATCACAAAAATCCCCCGTTTAATAACAATAAAGCTGATGTATTCTCTTAAATGTTAAATAAAAATACTATTTGTATTTAATTAAAATTTGAGAGGTATTGTTATGACAAAAAAACTTAATCTTGCAAATGATGTAAAAACATTTCTAGAAGAAATTGAAGAGAGAGAAGACAAACCGCTTTACGAGATGACAGCCGAAGAGGCAAGAGATTTTCTTCTTTCGGTCCAAAGAAAAAACTATGTAAACATTGATGCAGAAGTAACAGACAAGACAATTTCATCCTCTAAGGCCGAAAAAATTGATATCAGAATAATCAGGCCCAAGGCAAAAAACGAAAAACTTTCTGCAATTATATACGCTCACGGAGGCGGATGGGTTATGGGCGATAAGGAAGCATATGACATGCTGATTAAACGTCTTGCAAATGAAGCGGAGTGCTGTGTGATATTTGCTGATTACAAAAAATCTCCTGAACACACATATCCGTCAGCTTTAAACGAAATTTGCGGGGTTTTGGAATATGTCACAAAGTATCCTGATGAATTCAATATTGATATAAACAAAATAGCTCTTGCAGGCGACAGCGCAGGCGGAAACCTTGCAGCGGCCTGCGCTCTTAAAACAAACTATGAAGGCGGCCCCAAAATTAAGGCACTTGCACTTTTATACCCAGTAACTGATTCTTCAATTAATACAAAATCCTATGAAGAATTTAAAAACGGCCCGTGGCTGAGCAAAAAAGCCATGGAATATTTCTGGGAAAGCTATATTCCAGATAAAAAACGCAGAGAAGAAACTTACGCAAGCCCGTTGAACGCAAGCACTGATGAACTGAAAAACCTTCCGCCGACACTTATATTGACGGTCGAAAATGATGTTTTGCGGGATGAAGGAGAAGAATTTGCAAGAAAACTTGATGAAGCCGGAGTTGAAACAGCAAATATCCGCATTAACGGAACAATTCATGACTTTATGATGCTCAACGCACTAGCACAAACTTCTTCCACAAAAGCAGGATATAACTGCGTTTGCGAATTTCTTAAAAAAAATTTGATATAAAAAATGAACAATTCTGATTTAAGATTCGTTATAAGAATGTAACAACTTAATACAAGGAGGTTTTAAATGTCAGAAGAAATCAGAAATGAAGAAATTAAAACAGAAGAAAAAGTATGCAGATGCGAACAAGATTTATTTAAAAAATTCGCCTTGATAACCGCAGGAGCATTCACCGGATGCTTGCTGGCACTATGTGTATTCACAACATTTACAAAACCTCCGGTTATGCCATGTCCATGTGCTCTTGGAGGGCCTGTTCAAATGCAAAGACCAATGCCTCATCATGAATACGGCAGACCGGACTTTGGGCCTCATCACAGAATGGACAGACGTGATCACAGACGTGGTGACTTTCACAAAAAACACCTCAGACAAGACAAACAGTTACCCCGACCAGACCAAGATAAACTCTCTAAATAAATTCTGCGCCGGAGCTTAATGCTCCGGCGGCTTTTTATTATTTTTTAAAATACCTTGTTCAACAAAATCTACATAATCCCTTGTGCTGACATTGCTTTTGCAAGTTTTGTAAATGCAGCAATGTTTGAACCAGCAACATAATTTGTACCAAGCCCGTAAGAATCACATGCATCTTTTGTTGACTTAAAAATATTTACCATTATCGCATCAAGCATTCTGTCAACATGTTCAAATGACAGATAATATCGCATTGAATTCTGACTCATTTCTATTGCCGAAGTGGCAACGCCTCCCGCATTTGCCGCCTTGGCAGGAGCGACAAGAACACCTTTTTCAAGAAAATACTCTGTAGCCTCCTTGACGCAAGGCATATTGGCACCTTCTCCGATTGCGATTACACCGTTTTCAACAAGTTTGCGGGCAGAATTCAATGTCACTTCATTCTGGGTAGCGCAGGGCAAAGCTATATCTGTTTTTATATTCCAGATAGGCGAATCCTCACTGTCTTTTTCTATATATTCAGCATCCGGATAAGTATTCAAATAATCTTTAATTCTCCCTCGCTTAACTTCTTTAATCTGTTTTATACACATAAGATCAATACCGTTTTTGTCATAAATACATCCGTTGCTGTCACTCATTGCCACTACTTTTGCGCCGAGCATCTGTGCTTTTTCACAGGCATAAATCGCAACATTACCGGAACCTGAAATTGTGACCGTTTTACCTTCAAAAGTTTGATTTCCGTTGACTTTCAACATTTCTCTCATAAAATAAATAAGCCCGTAACCCGTAGCCTCGGTTCTTGCAAGCGATCCGCCGTATTCAATACCTTTTCCGGTTATAACCCCTCCGTCATAACGATCTCTTATTCTTCTGTACTGACCGTAAAGATATCCGATTTCTCTTGCACCGACACCGATATCTCCTGCAGGGACATCGACATCCGGCCCAATATGCCTTTGAAGTTCTGTCATAAAACTCTGGCAGAAACGCATAATCTCCATATCAGATTTACCTTTAGGGTCAAAGTCGCTTCCACCTTTAGCTCCACCTATCGGAAGACCTGTCAGAGCATTTTTGAATATTTGTTCAAAACCCAAAAACTTCATTATTGACTGGTTTACACTTTTGTCAAATCTTAATCCGCCCTTGTATGGACCTATCAGTCCGTTAAATTGCACCCTAAAGCCTCTATTTACCTGTACTTTTCCACTGTCGTCCACCCAGGTAACTCTGAATGTGATTATTCTCTCAGGTTCTGTAATTCTTTCCAAAATCGCAAGCTTTTTATACTCAGGATGACTTTCGACTGCCGGTCTGATCGTTGTCAAAACCTCGTCAACTGCCTGTAAAAACTCAGGTTCATCAAAATTCTTTTCTCGCACGGTATTCAAAACTTTATCAATATAATCACCCATTTCAAAACTCCTTATTGTAAATATAGAAAATTATACAGCTTATTAGAAAATTATTCTACAACTTCACAAATCTATATAAAGATAATCCTATTTAGAACTATTAAAATATTTTGTGATATTATATTTTTATGGTTATGTAAAAGGAGTTAATAATATGTTTGAAAAACTTGAAAAATTACAGATTGTGACATTGGCTATCATTCTTGCTGTTGGTATAGTGGCTGCGGCAAAGGTTATAACAGGAACTTTTTCTAAAGACACAATTACAGTAACAGGTTCAGCCTACCAGATTGTAAAATCTGACAGTGCAAGACTTGAATTCAATATTACAACAAAACAAAAGGACAGAGTGTCTGCATACAATCAGGCTCAAAAACAGCTTCCTGTTGTCATGAAATATCTTGAAGAAAAAGGGATTGCAAAAGAAAATATTGAACTTAATTCTTCAAACGGATACTACAACTACAAACGAACAGCAAATGGCAATATTACAAATGAAATAGAAAATTACACTCTTTCACAGCCTGTAATTATTAATACAAAAGATGTTGATAAGGTTAAAGAATTATCAATTGACCTTGACAGCCTTATCTCACAGGGGATTGAAATTAATGTTATGCCTCCAATGTATTTCTATTCTGAAATCTCAGGCTTGAAAGTAAAACTGCTTGAAGATGCAACAATTGATGCTAAAGAAAGAGCCGCAGCTATGCTTAAAGCAACACACAACAAAGTAGGCAAAATTCAATCTGTCAGAATGGGTGTTTTCCAGATTACCCCTGTCGATTCAACAAATGTTTCAGACTACGGCATCAATGATACTACAACTGTTGACAAAAAAGTTACTTCTGTCGCAAATGTTGTATTTAGAGTAAAATAAGGAGATTGAAGTATGAAAAAGATTAACGTTGCTTTAATTTTAACAACATTAATTCTTGGAAATTCAGTGATGGCAAATTCTGCAATTGCTACTGATTCAATGTTGAATTTGATAAGCTTCAGTTCAAATCAGACTCATGAGTTCAGAATGATTGATGATTTAAAATTCCGGTATGAAGAATACAATGATTATAAAGATGTTGATGAAAATAAAGCAAAACAGTCACAAGAAGAATTCAAACTGACAGAGCCTGCTATGCAGAAAATTTATAACAGTCGTCCGCAGCCTTCACAAAATGTTCAGTTTGTAGAACAGGACGGACAAATTAAAATTCAAAGCATTCAGTAATAAATTATAAAAATCAATCACATTACTAAAAGCCTGCATTTATGATGCCGGCTTTTTAGTTGCTTTGCCCCGCCCTGTAACCACACCAGACAAATATGAATGGTAAAATCTTTTCTAACTTTGACACTACAGGAATTTTGGCAACCGCAAATGCACCGACTGCATCGTCAATATTAGCGACAGAATCAAGAAGTGTAAGCTTTCTGTCCGGCACCTTGTCATGAGGATCATTAATCTTATTTGACAGAACGGCAGCACCTTTCATACCGGCAAGAAGTGCGGCAAAAATCGCGCCGATTCTTAGAGGTAAGTTCGTTTTAAACCTTGTTTTATCAATAAGTTTTGTCACAGGATGCACAACAAGCAAAGGAACTGTCGCATTCATAAACTGAAAAACGCCTTCATCCATTTTTTCTTTTTTCTTTTTTGAGCCTATCATTCCGCCCAAAGCTCCGCCGATAATACCAAGTCCGCTTATTGCAATCATTTCCGGTATACCGTATTTGAGTTTAAAAAGATTCATTGGTTTTGAAAGAGGGAGTTTTTGTTTTTTGGCAATTAGAGATGTTGACAGCCCGACGCCTGCCAGTGCGCCTAAAAAAGATTTAACCTTTGTGTGCGTCTCGACAGATTCAGTCGTATGGTTACGGTAATTTCTTTTTACTGGCGCATAAGTAAAATTAGCCTTTCTAGCATTCGTAACACTCTTGAATGAACTAAAAGGTCTTTTTGGGGTATTGGTTGTATTGACCTGTGGCGACATTATCCCTTCCTTCCACTACAATTATAATAGAAAAACAAGAAAAAAATTGCTTAGTTTGAACAAAATTCTTTACAATTCGAAATGTTAGCATTTTTTTTTCTTGTTAGATTTATTTTTCAGAATTAAAATGAGCGGAATAACTAACACGCACATAATCGCAAGAACGTGAAACGCATCATAAAATGAACACAATCTTGCCTGTACAAGCATTTGATTATAAAGACTTCCTGCGGCTTTTCTTGCTGCAGTGAAATGGTTAAACAAAGCAGAATATTTTGACTGCGCCGCCATTAATCTGTAGTGAAACATCGGGTTTTCACCTGAAAGATTCTGCACAAGATATGTCTGGTGAACCTGCGAAACCCTCGCTATAAAAGTTGCAGAAACAGAAGTTGCAACCGCTGTAATAATATTTTTGAACATAGCATGAAGAGCCGCCGCATCATCGTTTCTTTTAGGATCCAAAGTCTGGAATGACAGTGCCGTCAAAGGAATAAAAGCTGTCGGAACACCTACGCACAACAACAGGTTAGGAATAACAACGCTTTCCATTGATGAGGTTAAATTCATACTGCTGAGCCAGAATACGGCAACACCCATAATCAAAAAGCCTATTATTGCAAGCAATCTGGCTTCCACAAATCTGGAAATTTCTCCGACCAAAAGCAAGCATACAAAACAAACAATAGCTCTCGGAAACATTGTCAGACCCGACATTGATGGACTGTATCCAAGCAAACTCTGAACAAACATCGGGACAAGCAGCAATGTAGAATATAACATTATATTTATAAATGAACAAATCAATGTTCCAATCATAAAATTTTTATCCTTGAAAACCCTGATATCAATAATCGGATACTTATATTCAAGTTCCCAAACATAAAATAATACGAATGAAAATATACAAATACCTGTCAACCAGCAAATCCAGGTTGTATCAAACCAGTTGTACTGCTGGCCTTTGTCCAAGATTACCTGCATACATCCCATTGCGACAACAACCGCCGTAAAACCGACTATATCAAATTTCTTCTTGTATTTTTGTTTTGGCGGACGGTCGCTTTTAACGAACAATTTGATTAATATAAACGATAGCATACAAAGCGGAATATTTATGATAAATACCCATTGCCAGCTGTAATTATCAGTCAAATACCCTCCAAGAAACGGCCCGGCCAGAGGTGAAAACATTGCAGCCACCCCGAAAAGCCCCATTGCGACCCCCCTTTGTTCTACCGGAAAAACCTCCAGAAGAACCGCTTGACAAAGAGGCAAAATACATCCGCTTCCAATCCCTTGTACAATACGTGCCAGAATAAGCATCTGTAGATTCGGTGCAAGAATACACATGACGGCTCCCAGACAAAATCCCCAGATACTATAATAAAATAAAAGTTTTTTCCCTATCAGCCTTACAAGATATCCGGTAATAGGAAGCATTATACCGCCAGATATAATATAAGATGTGATAACTGTATTTGCCTCATACTGTGTTGCACCGTAATACCCTGCAATATTAGGCTGGCATACATTTGTGGCTGATGATGCCGCCAGCGACATAAATGATGGCAGCAAAACAGCAATAGCTACTATATAGGGGTTAATTTGTTTTTCTTTAACTTCTTCCATAATTAACAATCTTCTTTACTAAAAAGGCTTTACTAATATGTAAAGCCTTTTATATAATTACTTAACTTTTACTTTCGGTACAACTGACATACCTGGAACTATATTATATCCTTCCAAATCTTCATCAAAAAGGATTTTGACCGGAACTCTTTGAACAATTTTTACATAACTTCCAACAGCATTTTCCGGCGGAAAAAGTGAAGATTTTGCGCCTGTAGATCTTTGGATACTGTCAACGTGTCCTTTAAATTTTTTATGCGGGTAAGTATCAACCTTAATCCATACAGGCTGGTCTTTTTTCATATTTGTAAGCTGGATTTCCTTAAAGTTTGCAACAACCCAGACTCTCTGAGGAACAAGCGAAAACATAGGCTGTGCAATTTGCAGATAGTTGCCTTTTTCAACTGTTCTTGCTGAAATCATACCGTCCTCAGGAGCATAAATTTTGGTATAAGAAAGATTGATTTTAGCCTGATTTACTTCAGCCTGAAGTCTTTGAATCTCTGCTTCCTGCGATTTAACCTGTGCTTTATTAGCTTCCAAAGCAGCTTTTACAGCTTTGTTATTTTCATCCGCAGCCTGCTTGTTTGCCTGTGCGACAGTCAGCATATTCAAACTTTTATCATAATCCTGCTTAGAAACAATACCTTCTTTATACATTTCTGCATATCTTGTATAATCTTTTTCTGCAAAATCAAGTTTAGACGCTGCCGAATTTAATTCCTGAACCGTAAAGTCCACTCTTGAGGTATTTTCATCAACTTGTCTTTCAATTACACCTAATTTTGCTTTTGCTTCTGAAAGCTTTGCTTCTGCCTGATCAAGCTTAACCTGATAATCCGTCGGATCAATTTCTACAAGCAGTTCCCCCTGTTTTACTTCCTGATTATCATCAACATAAAGATTGATTACCTGCCCAGCAACCTTCGGGGCAACCTGAATTATATGGCCCTCAACAAAAGCATCATCCGTTGATTGATAAAACGTAGCTTCTACTGCCATAAATATTCCGATAAAAACAAGTATGACAGCACAAATTGTCGGGATTATAACTCTTTTTTTCTTGTATTCGGGTCGTTTTTTCTTTAAACGTTGTTTAGCTTTTTTTTCCAATTCTTTCTTGTCAATGGGTTTGATATCATTGTCGTCATCATTTTCAAAAGGCTGGTTAGTGTTTTCTTCATCCATAAAAAACCTCTCTAAAAATCTTAATTAAAAATATTCACTTTTTTATCTCTAATTTCATAGTAACACAAAATAAAAAAACACAAGTCCCATAAAAAAAATTACTGCAAATGCGCTGTTTATAGTAGTTCAATTTTTTAGAGGAACAAAAATTTAAAAATCTTCAAACGAATATGACGCTTTTTATTTACCCAAAAAAGATTTTTATTTGCTTATTCAAAAACCGTTTTAAATCCTATAAATTACCATGCTTTCATTTAAACAAGATAAAAAACATGCTGCAATATTGAATATAAGTACAATTTTCAAATATAAAAACTCCACCTTGTAAAAAAAAAAATTTTTATGTTAAGTTAAAATTGGAAGGATATACGGATATGAAATTTTATAGAATAATATTAACCCTTATTTTGTTGTGCAATTTTTCAATTGTTTATGCTAAACCCCAACCCGACAAAACCGATTACAGACTTGATTATGTAAACATCAAATGGTGGAAAACATATAATGACGACAATCTGGTCAAACTTATGATGAGTGCTTACAATAACAATCAAGATTTAAAAATAGCAACAATCAAATCAAAACAGGCTGATCAGGCTGTAAAAGAGGCCTTTGCAAATGAACTTCCGAATTTACGCTTTAACGGGAATTTAGGCAGGGAACTCACCGCTGCGGATACTCGTTTTGGAGATGTTTTAATTCCTGATTATTCGCAAACAAGATTTCTTTTGCCGCTGACAATGACCTATGAAATAGACATATGGGGCGAAAATAGAATTAAAACCAAAAGTGTTGAAAAACAAAGAGATATAATAAAGCAGAACGAACGTGCTTCTTATATAAACATTACAAGCGAAATTGCTTCAACATATTTCAATCTTATAAAGCTGGACAAACTTATTAAAAATCAGGAACGCCTTGTCGCAATCCAGAAAAAAATAGCTGAAATGGAAGAAAAGAAATATAAAAATGGACTTTGCTCAACAGTGGAAGTTCTTATTGAAAAACAAGCTTTGACTGTTTTTGAAGAGGAGCTTAATGATTATAAAAACAAACAGGACACTGTTTTAAACCAGTTGATAGTGCTTCTTGGCGATAGAAACGTCAATGAAATATCCAGAAGTTCTTATGACATTTTAATGCTTCCAGTGATTCCGGACAGTATCTCTGCAAACGCAATAGAAAAAAGACCTGATCTTGTAAAAGCAGAAGATTATATCAAAAAAATCGGATACGATGTGAAAGCCGCAAGACGGGATTTTTTACCGAAATTTATACTATATGGACAGGCTGGATTTAATTCTTACACAAATCTTTCACACCTTTTTGATTCGCATACATTCCTGTCAAACTTCGGTATATTGCCTTCAATTGACCTTTTCACAGGCGGAGCAAAGATGGCGCACTTAAGGTTCAACAAACTTGAGTACGAAAAAGCTTCACAAATTTATGAAAAAATCCTTATGACTTCAATTCAGGAGCTGAATGATTCTCTGAATACTGCAAAAACATCCAAAGGCAATTACGACAAAAGTCTTGACAGATTAAACCTTGAAAAAGAAAAATTCTCGCTAAGCGAAAAGAAATTGAATATCGGCGCAAAATCACAGCTTGACCACCTCAAAGAAGAGGAAAATCTTATTCTTAGTGAAAGAGCCGAAATTTCAAACAAAATAAACTATCTTATTTCAACGATCAATCTTTATAAAGCTGTAGGAGGAGTAGACTACAACAATCCCGACAAGCAGCAGGATGAAAATATTTAAAGTAAATGAAATATAATTAAAAAGCCCTTCCGATTTTTTCAGCAGGGCTTTTTCTTTCCAATTATCCAAACCTTAAAAATTATTTTTGTGTTCTTATAACAGAAGTATCTTTCAAATATTCCTTCTCCAAGTCTCCATCCACACTGACTTTTCCATCAGCACCGACTATAATTTCAAACATATCAGGTTTTTTGCAGCTTGTAGCATTATAGAAACAATTCGGGTCTTTGTCACCGTTTGTATCAACAGTAATAGTAGCATCTGCGGCAAAATTTGTAGAAGGCAGGTAATAAGCCACACTATCGGCTGTTACAAAACTTGGCGTATTGTAAGTACCGCCACCGCCGGGAGTAGCCGGGCAATGAATAGCTCCATCATCGATAATATTTACCTTCATAGCAAAAAGATTGCAGAATTTTGTATTACCGGTGTATGTTGTATCATTAACCTTTACATCTGTTGTATTATCCAATCCGACATAGTCTCCTACTTCAGGATAGAGATCGTCATCATTAACCATTTCTGTTACAATTCTTTCAACGTTAGTGTAAGCTTTTTTAAACATCAACTTTTGTTTATCCGGCTGTGCATTTTTTATAATCGGAATAATCAATGCGGCAATGACACCGACAATCATTAAAGTAACAAGGACTTCTCCCAACGTAAACGCTCTTTTTTTATTATTCATATTACTTCCCTCTTTTTGTATATAAATATTATGCCACTATTTTATTCTATAATATCATTATACGAAAGTTAATTTACAAAAAATCCTCCGTATAGTTTGTTTTTTAAAGCAGGCGCAGCAGGTTTTACCTTGACTATGCCTTATAAATATGTTATAATTATTATATAAATTAATCTTGGAGCGGAGAATATGTTTAGGAAGTTTAAAGCAGTTACGCTGGCAGAAATGATGATTTGTATGTTGATTATAGGCATTCTGGCGATTTTTGCTATGGTTACAATAAAGCCATATGACAAAACTTTCAAATGGCTCTATGTAAGGATATACCATTCTCTGGAGAATGCTGTTTACAACTCGATGATGACCAGAAGTGAGTTTCCGCAAAACTCAATAGATTTTTGTAATATGCTTTTAGAATACATAAACTCTCCTGATAACAATTGTAATGCCGGAGATTTAGCACGAGAAGCAAGTTCTTTTCCTGAAGCAAATATAAAAATAATTGCGAGCAACGGAATGTATCTCTGGATAGGTTCAAATGGCGGAGCCCCGTACACACACACAGAAACCATTAATGGTAGTCAATTTTCAATGCAATATTATGTAGTATTTGTGGACATCAACGGAAACAGAGCTCCAAACCTTGCCCAGCGTCCTGAGGCAATCGGTACCCCCTGGAAAAGCGAAGAAAGCAAATTGGTTGATATAGTAGCGTTTGTAGTTACGGATGCTTCGGTTATAATTCCTATAGGTCCTCCGGAAATAGACACAAGATATATGCAGGCAACAGCTATTTATCCGCCTATAGACGAAAATCGTCCGCAAGGCAATCATTCAAATCCCGGCACTTACTACTGGGCTAAAAATGATGCCTGGGGTTCCAGCAAATCTATAACAGAACCTAAGTCATTGGATTTTAGGAGAGATTTTCCGGTAAACAGTCCATTCTACGTGAATTATCCGACCGCAAACGCAGTTAATACCGGCGAAAACTGCACAGACGACAATTCAAAAATATCTCCATGCTATGTAAAAATTGAAGATTATAACTAAGTAAAAAAGTTTAACAAGTCAAGAGCGAGGAGGCTGTTTTGGTCTCCTCGCTCTTTTTAGTTGAATAGATATAAATTAGTCAATAATTAAGATGTGAGAAAATGAAGCGATCACTTCATTCTTTTAACACCTTCAACAGTTCTATAATTCGGCTCTTATAACTATAAACGGCCCCAACCTTCCAACCATTTCTTCCATAGTTTTACACTTCATATTTCAGCACTCACTCAACATGCTTAGCTCCTAACTATTTCTTACGAAAAACTACAAGCAAAAGCAGGCATCCCTAGGGGGAGTACCTGTTTTTGCTCAATATAGCTTTTTTATTAATAAAGGAACAACAGTCCTATTTTTTTACCATTTGATGAGCACAACGCCATTTAAACCATCCTCACCGGCCTCACTTGTATATGAACCAGGTCCCATTTTAGGAGGATCACCAGTGCTGTATGATTGATTACGGCAATTAGCTAACTGTGCGGTATCAAGTTTTCCGCCTAGCTCTTCCATCTGTTTACCTTCAAAATGGCGTACCCACTCGCTTGCCCAACAGTCGTTTGTAGAACCACCGCCGTTGCCGCCAGCACCGGAACTTGCAACCCAGTCACCAAGAGTTGTTTTATCTACCGGCAAAACAAGGTTGATTATATTTGTTTTATAGTTTGTTACAGTAGCAAGTTCACCGCTTCCTCCAGGCTGCGTAGCTTTAAAGGTACCGCCTGAATACCAGTAAGGCATCTGCTCGGCTGCAGTCGGGATACAGCCTTTGCCGCCTTTGCCGCCTTTTGCGGTCAAAATATCCCCGACAATTGTATCAGTGCCATCCTTACCATCACAGTCCGTTGCACCTGTACCGCCTGCACCGCCTCTGCCAAGAGTAATTTCTATATTTTTATCATTGAAAGCTCTGATAATTTTTACACGGTATTCACCGGCTTTACCGCCTTCTCCATACTGGAGATAATTGGTCTGCCATGTGTATTGGTATGTATATTTACCATTTTCTCTAACATTGTTGTGACGATCTTTCAGACAGTAACCAACGTGATGCTCATTGTGTCCGCAATCACGGCTCATGTCTTGGGTGTATCCAGAGCCGTCAATAGAGCCTACAAGCTGACCTGGACCACCTGCAGGTGCAGCGGCACCCGGCGTAACATTTTCTCCTGGGTCCTTCTCCGCCCCGGCACCTGCTCCTGGAACATCTGCATGAATTTTACAACTGTTGCCACCAAGTTTAATTTCTGCAAAACCTTGAGACGGTGCACCACCTTCTGCTGTACCTGAATAATCAATAGTGTGTACCCAATCAGATTTTGTATATAGAGGAGCGTATTCCTGCGTGAAAAGCTTCAAGTCGGACCCATTGACACCTGGAATTATAGTAGAAATACCAGTATAATTTATCTCTAATCCGGCCTGAACATCATTTAGGGCACAGAATTTTCCTACCCCATTGGCTCCTCCGGCTACAACCTGAGGAATATAAGCACAATGAATTTCGTCATCAGGATCAATTGTTGCTATATCAGCGTAACTATATAAACATTTTTCATCGCTTGACGGTGTACTTTTATAAGGACATGAATAACTCGTTATTACCGATTGAGTCCTTGTATTATGCGACACCACTCCTACATAAGTATAAGAACTGCTATGATCGTAAGAGGCACAACCCAAATTATCATGAGTACTATAAGACGTTATTGTACAACCGGTCTGAAGAACTTGGGTACTATCATCAACAGTGATACCGGTGACAGGATTTGTATATGTACAACTTGTATCTCCTGTGACGTTTCCACCAATCGAATCATTATATACGTTTTTGTATGATTCGCCAAATGCACCCAGCCCTCCATTGTCTTCTGTCAAAAGATAATAAGGAAATTTGTAATCTTTAGTGCAAACCCCACCCAATGCCTCGTAATAAGCTTCACAGGCACCCATATCAACAGTCTCTTGCATTGAAGTTTCTGAGTCACTGATTTTATACATCTGCTCGCCAAAGGCTTCTCTTAGAGCTTTTGTATTGCAATCAACACCAGTACTATCTGCCGTTGAAAATGATCCGAATATTCCATCTTCAGTCGAGGTGCCACTGCTGTATAGGCTTGTATTTCCATAGTTGCATATAGTATGATTTACCTCTTTGTCTCTCTTAACTATACGTTCTTTTAAGTCGTTGCCTACGGACAGTGTAGCGGGACTCAGTTCGACTCTGTATGGGGCATCGGGAGCCAAATTTTTTGCTTTTATATTTTCGCATTGAACAGATTTATCCTCTGTAACAGCTGAGCAGGTAGCAGGGTCCGGAATACCATATTCATCAGTACATGTTACATAATTGGTTACATCATTATAACCGCTTATACATTTTGTCGGATCCAGTGGGTCGGGGGTAGTACAATGATCACAACTCGTTCCAGAACAAGGTACAGAACTAAGATAACTGTATTTACGTGTTATTTCAGTTATGGTAGCATTAGAATAATGAGCCTCACATTCTTTTTCGTCGGTGCCGTTGTATTTCCATTTTCTATAGTATAGACAATCATTTGAGCATTCCTGATGGATATAATACAAATCACCGCCTTTGCCGCCATCGCCCAATTTACCGGTTCCGTTTGCATAAGCCCAGAGTTTTCCGCCATTGGTTTTAAGTTCATTTTCGGAAATTCCCTTCAAATCCAAAAGTGCCTTCTTTATACCAAAAGGTGTAATAACTTCCGTTGCTGATTGATAAGTTAGAATATTTCCGCCTTCATAACCTGCAGCACCGCCGCCACCACCTCCGCCTGTGGCCTGAATATGAAAATAAGACGCTCTTGCAGGAGGAGTAAATACACACTTTGCGGTATCCTGATCCAGTATTTTGTTACTCAAGCCTGTACCTAGATATTTTTCCTCATGAAGGTTTCCATTTTTCACATAACACATATATGCTCCGTGAACTGCAAGATGTGGAACTTTTACGTGTTTCTTAGAGATTACCGCCACGCCGGATGCCAGCATCAATGACACGATTACCAACAACAGCATCATTTCTACCATTGAAAATCCATAAAATATCCTAGATCTCTTATTGTCCATACTTTTATCACCTCTATTGTTCATATTAATCATTTTTTGTGTACTTCTGAGGATTTCCTTTCTATTTATGGAAGATCCTTTTTGGTAGATTCTTTAACTTTTGAATTCGCTTTAAACTGATTCGACTTCTACCTTTCACCCGGATTTGTACGACTCAGGATGAAATATGTTTTTGAGTTGTTCCTTTGGCTGATACCTCCAGATATTTATAAATTTGTTCTCAATTATATCATTGCAGTAAGAAATATGCAACAGTATTACCAGAGAATTATAACTCCTCCCGGCTTGTTAGGGCGCCCCGGCTGAACCGACGCTATACCGTCGTCAATACTCAATGACTCCAGATAACTCTCCATTTGTGATACGCTTGTCAGCGTAGTATCAAATTTTACATTTATTGTATAAAAAATTTCATAGTTTGTCTTTTCTTCAAGATCTGGGTCACCGGCCTTTTCGCTTGCAGTTTTATAGTCAACACCCTTTTTTGTCATATCTGACAAATCCTTATATACAACACTGTCACTGGTCTGTGACTGACTGTATGTCTTTATGTATGCCAGAGGAATACTATCCGTCACAAACTCGTTTGCGGAACTACAGTATGATACTGCCAAATTAACTCCGTCCTGCATACAGACAGGGGTACCAGAACAAGAATATTTATTATCTATGAATTGACAATCTTTGACTGTAGACATGGTGCTATTAGTTGTTATTAAACTTCCTCCTCCTGCCTCTGCTGTCAGTAAAGTATTACTACCTTCCTTTATAGTAGTTGCATTTCCAACAGTACCAGGTTCCACCGTTAAAGGTTCATCAACCGAGCTGTAAAACATACTCTGGAAAACTCCAGCACCGGTTGTTGACCCTCCGCCAACCGCATTTAAAAGAATATATTTAGCATATCTTGGAGGTCTGAATACGCAGATTGACCCTGTCACATTACGTGAGTTATTATTTTCTACATAACGCTGCATTAGTGTTCCAGCAGAATTGCGATAACATTCGTAACGACCGTGGCCGTCGGATTCCTGATAGGTCACATGGCGTTTAGAATATGAATTTGCACATAATGCCGTAAATATCCCGACTATCAACATTACAACGCACGCTTCAAATAATGAAAACCCTGATTTATTTCCGTTTTTTACCATAATATTACCACCGCACCATTTCTGCCTGCCTGTGCCGGACAAGATCCGCCGCTGGGAGCTACATCATTATCACAAAGCGTTGGAGAATCACAGGTCGTTTTTCTTACATAAGCACTTACATCCGTTCCGTTAACTGTGTATGTGACATTCCCTGTACCGGTATAAACGCCATAGGCTCCTGCACCTCCACTGCCGGCAAGAACCGAGTCGGCTGTTAATTGTGTTGTCATCTCCGTATCTTCATCCATTTCTATATTTGTTACAAAATCAGCCTGATTAAACTTTCTGTCTACCAGCTCCTTCACGGAACACATTGCACCCGCACCATCAAGCCACAACGGGAATGCTCCAGATCCTGTACCTGCTGTTCCGCCTTCAGCTTCTATTATATTTACAATACTGCCATCGCTGAGTTTAAACTTTACGTTTGTTTTTTCACCGGGCTGACCTTTTGCCCCGCCTTTACCCGGAACCATTATTATCTCAACACCTGTCAATCTAGGGAAAAATATCGACACAGTTTTGCCGGCACCGCCGGATTTACCGTAAGTAACAGTCGCATAAGATCCGCTCCTTGTTGCATTATATACCGGCGGACTAGATGAAACCTCAGGTAATTCTCCCTGCCCTTGAACATCTCTGAGCCATTCCGGAAAATCATTCGGAGTCCTGAAAGATGAACTCTCTGTTTTGTTGTTTACTATTATAGAACCTGCAACATTGGCTGCACCTCCTCCGCCGCCAACTGCGTGAATAAGAAAATATATTGCATTCTTCGGCGGTGAAAACTTGCACTCTGTTACTGCCGAAGGACCTGTTTCGACGCCCTTTTCATTTATATAGTATTCCTTCAAAGTACTGCCATCATAATAACATTCATATCGCCCGTGAGAACTCCGTTTGGTCTTTAATTCCGTCTTTTTAAAATGTATTGCAGGAATGCCAATTACAATAAAAGACATTATCAGCATTACTACTAGCATTTCTGCCATAGAAAAACCACCCAGTCTGGCTTCACGTATTGATATTAGACTCCCAAGCTTAAAACTTCCAGTTGAAGCGCCTTGCCGCATATATATTAATTCCTCATGTAAACTAGTTTATATTTTATTATAACATTTTATTCAAAATAATTCAACCCCGGATTAAACTGGTTTTATCGTTTTATACACAGTCTTTCCAGCCGTCTTACAATCCGAACTATTTTCTTTTCCGTATCTGCAGTGATTGAATCTACCAAAATAGTCTTACAGCCAAGCCTTTTACCGAATAAAACGTCCGTAAGCGGTCTGTCACCTACCATTACAGATGTAGACGGATCAATTCCTTCTTTTTGCAAAAAACGCCTGCCAGGTTCAGACTTCGGCTTACCTGCATCAAAAAGAACAGGGAAATCAGTAACTTTTTTAACTTTTTCTATATAATCAGGGTTGTTATTGTTGGAAATTACAGCTATGTAAAAATCTCGGCGTACTTTTTCAAGCCATTCAAGAGTTTTTTGAGTATATTTTCCTGATTTTGATGCCATAAGCGTACTGTCCAAATCAAATAATAAAGCCTTAACTCCTTCTTTTTTTAATTCGTCCAAATCTATATCATAAATACTTTTTAAATCATAATCAGGTTTAAGAAACATTTGTTTTCACTCCGACTGTCCGTACTAGTGCATATTTATAATTATTCGGAGCTTTAACAAACTTAAGATAAACGTCATCATTTGTGTTTGCAAGCCCCAAATCTATTCCATTTTCATCCTTAACAGAAAGAAGTTTTGTCCTAAACTGCTCGTCAGGTGTGATAATTTCAACTTCATCTCCAATAAGCATTTTGTTCTTGATTTTTACTGGATAAAATACTCCGTCATCAAGTTCCAGAGGATTTTTATCACCTTTAAACTCGCACAAAAAATCAGCACCGGCAAGCCCTTTTGAAATATCATAGCTGTAACTTTCACTGTTATTGTTTCCGAGTGCAAAGCCTGTAGTATAACCTCTATTACCAACTTTTTGAAGTTCAATGAAATATTTACTCATATCCGCAGATGGATTGGCTAAAACATCATCTATTGCCTGACGGTAGGTTTTGGCAACAGCTGAAACATAATAAAGACTTTTGGTTCGTCCCTCAACTTTGAATGAGTCCACTCCCGCATCAATCATTTCTCTCAAATGTTCGACAAGGCAGAGGTCTTTGGGGCTCAATATATGAGAACCTCTTTCATCCTGATTAATTTCATAATACTCATCAGGGCGGGTGCTTTCAACGAGTTTGTAACTCCACCTGCACGGCTGGGAGCAGTTCCCATGGTTGGCTTTTCTTTCTCCCTTTGTGAAATAATCACTTAACAAACATCTTCCGGAAAACGATACACACTGTGAACCGTGGACAAAGCATTCCAATTCAATATCCGGAACTTTATTTCTTATTTCCGCAATATCTGATATTGGAAGTTCACGAGCGAGAATCACTCTTGTTGCACCTAAATCCTGCCAGAATTTTACACTTTCATAGTTGAGTGTATTAGTCTGAGTGCTAACATGAACCGGAACATCCGGTGCTGTCTTACGCAAAAGATTGAAAATCCCGAAATCACTTACTATAAAAGAGTCCGGCTTTGCATCTTTAAATATATCTATACATTTTTCAAGAAGCTGGATATCCTTATTAAAAGCAAAAATATTCAAAGTTACATAAGCCTTTGCGCCGAGTTTATGCGCAAGTTCAACAGCCTCCTTCAGATTTTCAAGGGTAATAAGACTGCCCTTTCTCATCGCTCTGAGGCTGAAGTCTACAACCCCGAGATAAACTGCATCCGCCCCATAACGTACGGCATATTCAAGCTTTTCCATATTGCCAGCAGGCATTAATAATTCGACTTTATGCATAACCGGATAATACCCTAAAGGTCGAAAATAATCAACCGATTAGGTGATGATTATTTTTGAAATATGTAGAAAATAGATAATGTAAGAAGAGAGTATTCGGAGAAAAAATTATGCAGACTATTGAACACGCAGCATCCACAATTAAAGAAATCTGGCAATATCAGCATCCTGTTATGCACACGTGGTTTTTGCTGAGTTCAGTGTCTATTTGTTTTATGTTTGCACTGCTGTTTTTTGTTGTCTAGGTTTCACGGCCTGGCTGAAAGCCAAATCTGCTACTTCGTTATTGCGGCAACAAGAAACACTGCCGGACATTGCGGAGATAACAATAAATGTTCTGTTTTGCAACAACACAGTCCGCAGGCTGCGGTAAATTTTAATTTACCGCAATAAAAATGTTTCGGCAATCGGAGATTACCAAAACCTGCTAAGCTTTGTTGTGCAGGTATGCCCAACAAACGGATTGCTTTATACAAATTTAACATTTTGTTACACTCCTGTAAACCCTTATACTGAGAGGATTACAACCCCTCCCCCGATTTTCGTCGGGCAATTTTTCTAACCAAAAATTTTTATATTAAAACATAGGGAAAAATTTCACAAGGGTATTTAAGGAGGAAAAAATATGGGAAATTTAGCAGTTACAAACACTATTTATGCATCACAGGCCAAAACAGGCGGCGCAAAACAGGCCGGAGACAAACATTCAATACCGGTTGACACAGTTAGTGAACCAATAATTTTTAGTGAAGGATGGGCAATCGACAAAACAGTAATAAAAACGGATACAATCTATTTAGAGCGTGCAAAATCCGACACTGTGTATTTTTCCAAAGAAGAACAGCAACGCATTGAACGGGTTAAAAAAGAATCACACGAAATTGTTTCAGATATGTATAAAGCAATTGACGGGCTCGGAACTGATAACAAACTTTTTGAAGAAGCGTTGCAAAAAATTGATTTAGAAAATATCTACGAAGTCGTAAACCTCTGGAATGAAACAGCGGGCAGAGAATATAACGAATCTTTCATCGAATCATTTTTAGGTGACGCGAATACGGAACAAAGACAGGTTTACGGAGAAAAACTCATCAGATCTTTGAGGGATAGAATTAATATTGAAGGGAAGCTGACATCCGATTGCGACAAGCTGGCTGAAAAATTCAACAAATTGAATTCAGCTAAACTGTTCCCTGACAAAGGTGCTATGGCTGATACTTTCAATGAACTTTTTACTTATTTGTATTGTGTGTAAAAAACAACAAGCTCGGACAAGTCAAATACCAGTAAAAAACAACTGTATGTTAAAAAGCCGGATGTGCAAACCTCCAGCTTTTTAATGCTCCGTTTATTCTATTCATCTTGCAGTCCGGCAGTTTTGTGTGATAAAATTTTTCTATGAAAAAGTTCAGGGTGATTTTTGGATATCTGCTGTTAATCGGGATTGCTATAAGTATGCTCTACCCGTTTTTTGCAATGGTGAACCTGTCGTTTGCTGAAGATAATACAATATTCACACAGCCCTCAAAAATCTTTTACGGAAACCTGACGCTTGATAATTACAAAAATGTATTTTCTCAAATTCCGCTTGCGAGGTATTTTTTGAACAGTCTGATTGTTGCAAGTATTACGACATTTTTTACGGTTATTCTGTCTGCGCTTGCGGGGTATGCCTTTGCAAGGCTGAATTTCAAATTTAAAAATGCGCTATTTTTGACAATACTTGTCACAATGCTTATTCCACCTCAGGTTAATATTATTCCGTTGTTTTTCTTAATGCGTGAACTGCATTTAATAAACACCTATGCAGCTCTTATTTTGCCAGGAATTTTCGGCGGATTCGGAATATTTTTGATGAGGCAGTATTTTCTAGGATTCCCGAAGGATCTTGAGGAATCCGCAAAAATCGACGGGTGTAATATTCTTGAAACATTCTTCAAAATCGCACTTCCGCTTGCTCTGCCAACTGTTGCAACGCTTGCGATATTTACATTTGTCACAACATGGAACAGCTTTATGTGGCCTTTGATTGTGACAAATACCGAAAGTATGAGAACTCTCCCTGTAGGTCTTGCAATATTCAAGGGAAGTTTCAGGGAAGTCACACTCTGGGGAGAACTTCTTGCATGTTCTGTTATCTGCACAATTCCTGTTATCGGTGTGTTTCTGGCCGGAAAAAAATACTTTATCAATGACATTATGCAGGGCGGGGTCAAGGAATAATTCGTTTAACATTATTGCGTCCGAAAATTATTTCTGCTAAACTTCCCGTAATGGACATTAAATCAAGATTGCAAATTTTAACAGGGGATATATTCGGAGGGCTAAATTCCGCAATCGTAGCTCTACCGCAGGCTCTTGCATTCGGGGTTGCAACGGGATTCGGAGCCGGAGCGGGCATCTGGGGCGCAATTATTCTATGCTTTGTTGCTGGACTTCTGGGCTCTAAAATTCCGATGATATCAGGCCCCACAGGCCCGATGACTATTGTGATAGCATCAGTTGCAGCTTCTCTCAGCCATGATATGCATGCTGTTACTGTTGTTATTATGTTTGCTGCCATTTTTCAGCTTTTATTCTCACTCACAAGCATCTCGGATATCGTTAAATATGTTCCGTATCCAGTAATATCAGGATTTATGAACGGGGTTGGAATTATTATAATCCTTTTACAGCTTAATCCTTTAATCGGATATCCAGCTGTTTCAAATACTTTTGAAGGAATTAAAAGCTTTATATTAAATCTGCATTCAATAAATATACCTGCATTTGCACTTGGAATGCTTACGCTTTTAATTATTTTCGGGGTTCCGAAAAAGATTAACAAATATGTACCCTCACAAATAATAGCACTTATTTTCTGCACATTGATTTCTATTAAATTAGGGCTTGATGTGCCAAAGATTTCCGAAATCGCAGTCGGATTTCCTAAAATTGAAATCCCGATATTTAATCTTTCGCAAGCGGCAGAATATATACCTTATGCCCTGACGCTTGCAATAGTTCTGTCAGCGGAAAGTATGCTGACAGGGCTTGTGGCAGACAGTTTGACAAAAAGCAGACACAACCCCAAAACCTTGCTCTTTTCGCAGGGACTTGGAAACGTCGCCTGCGCTCTCACCGGCTCTCTTTGCGGAACGGCAGCCACTATGAGAACCGTTGCAGCACTTAATGCCGGCGCCACAACCAAACTTGCAGCTGTTATTAACCCTGTAATTCTGTGCATTCTTCTGTTTAAGTTTTCCGGTTTTGTAGCTGAAATTCCGCTTGCAGTACTTGCAGGAATACTTATTAAAATCGGATACGATATTATTGATGTAAAACTTTTGAAAGTATTAAAATTTGCTCCGAAAGATGATTTGTATGTACTGGCTCTTGTTTTTCTGCTGACTGTGTTTTACAACCTTATCTTTGCGGTCGGGGCAGGGATTACGCTTGCAGCACTTCTTTATGCAAAAAGAGTTGCAGATAAAGCAAACATTGTACAAAAATCAATCTACGATAAGGATATTATGAAGTTAGAAAAAATGCTTGAAACAGATTACAAACACAAAATCCGCGTCGTACACATTACAGGGCAATTCTTCTTCGGTTCTGCAACACAATTAATCTCAAAATTTGAGGATGTTCTCGGCACAAAATGCATTATTATAAATTACGAAGCAGATGATCTGCTTGATATTTCAGCAATATTTGCTCTGGAAGATATTATTATCAGACTAAAATCACAACATATAAAAATTCTTATGGTTATTAAAAGCGAACAGGTCTTAAATCAGCTGTCTTCTCATTCAATTATCAGCCAACTCGGAGAAGACAAAATTTTTTATAACGAACTTGACGCAATAGAATTCGCAAAAAATTCACTCAAACAAAAAGCAAAAAACAAAAAAAATTCCTAACTGCAAACATTCTGCAAGAAACGGGGGGTATATGATTAACAAAATAACATCAAGCACTAATTTTAATGGTGCATATATAATAAAAGGCTCGCAAAAAGCAGTCGCCCGCTTTGAAAATGAAATCAACATGAAAAAACTAGTAAATAAAAATCCTCCGGTAATGACAATGTATCTGACTGAGCAATACCACCAAAATCAGCCTTATGCCGAAATTTTGATTTGCACGGGTGAAAATATTAAAAACCTTCAATCACATTTGCAAAAAGAAAAAAAGCAGCAGGAGAAAAACCTCAAACGATTTGTATCTGACTTCAACAGTTGGAAAAAGCCAAAACAAGACCGCTTTATTAAAAAATTAAAAGAAGCACTTACCCTAAGCACCTCCGAACACACGCACACGCCTGCCCCGGGCGAAGAAGCAATGAAAAACGGAAATCCTGACAGCTTTCTTGAATGGTTCTCAAATGCAAAAGAAAAATCAGACAATCTTTACAGACAGATAAGTTCTTACGGACAGGCAAGATTTCCGGCTAAAATCCGCAGGCTCGACGCTGAAAAAGCTTTCAAGGCGCTTATCAGCAACAACTTCAACCTTAAAGAAGGCTTTATCCGCAACCCGAAAGCACCTGAAGTCGAAATTGAATTTTTTAACAACAAAGAAATCCGATATAATGGAAATAAAATTCACTCCATTCTTACGTACAAGGAGGACTCTGCCGGCGAAAAGATTCTTGAAACCTACGAAAAATTCACCTATACAAACAACGGCGCCGTAAAATCCAGAACTTTTTCACGCAAACAGTGAGGGAAGATTTTTCACAAATCAAAAGCGGACACTACTTATGTATGCCCGCTTTTGTCTTAGTTACAAAAATATACTATTTCAATTTTGAATATTCTGCATCGCCGACAGGTTCAAGCCATTCCGTTGTTGCGCCTTCTGCCGGTACTGCAATTGCAATATGAGAAAACCAGCTGTCTTTAGCTGCCCCGTGCCAGTGTTTAACTTCAGCCGGAATGTTTACTACATCACCGGGATGAAGTTCCTGAGCGGGTTTGCCTTCTTCCTGATAATAGCCTCTACCTGCGGTTACAAGCAAAATTTGTCCGCCTTTGTGGTGAATGTGCCAGTTATTTCTGCATCCGGGTTCAAAAGTTACGTTGCTTGATGATACGCCTTCACTAGTCAAAGGTTTGAGGTAACTTTTGCCGATAAAATATTTGTTATATGCCGTATTTTCTTCACCAAGCCCGAATATCCCGCCTGGTGCAGTTTCAGCTTTTGCTGCCTGTGCTTCGTTTGCCAATTCTTCTTTTGCCATAACTCTATCTCCAATAATTAGTGTAAATGCCATACATAAACCGAGTCCAACCATTAAAACTTTTTTGAAATCCATAAGCCTCCTTTATTATATATAGTACTCTCCTTTACAATAAACATTTTTTCATAAAAAAATAAAAATTACACCCTTCAAAAATTTATAAATAAGCTTTTGAAAAGATTTAGCGCTTTTATTGTAAAATACTAACAAGAACAAATTAAAAAAGAAAAGGATTTTACATGCCCGCAATCCAAACTCAAAATAACGGCAATAATTCAGCATTTTACACAAGTAATCAAACAATAAATATCTGCTACTCAAGCGATAAAAATTACGCAAAATATCTTTCGCTTTCCCTTGCGTCGGTTTTGCTGGCTAAAAATCCGGAAGACAACATCCATTTCTACATCTTAGACGGCGGAATAAAAAGTAAAGATAAAGAAAAAATCCTTTCACTAAAAAACATTGCAGACTGCCGGATATCATTTGTTTCAGTAGACACAGACAAATTCAACTCCTGCCCTATGCACAACTCCAAAAGGCTCACAATTGCATCTTACTATAGACTTGTAATTTCAGACCTTTTGCCGGAAGTCGAAAAAATTATCTACCTTGACTGCGATATGGAAATTAAACATTCACTCTCTGAACTTTTTAGCACCGACATTTCACAAAATCCGCTGGCTATGGTTAAGGATGCGGCTTCAGAAAAACATAAAAAAAGACTTAACATTGATGAATATTTTAATGCGGGAATGCTTTTGATGAACCTTAATTACCTTAGAAAAATAAATTTCACTCACAAAATCTTCGACTGGATAAACGTTCATCAGGATGAACTTAAACTTCACGATCAGGATGTGCTTAACCTCTATTTTGCAGGAAAAATAAAAAAACTTGATGAAATATGGAATTTTCAATGCAAAGAGCTGACTTCTGTAAAAACACTTCCTAATGCCTGCATTATCCACTATGTCGCAAGAGATAAGAGGGATTTTGTCTATAACAGCTTCCCGCTGTTTCTGAAAACGCCATATAAAAAAGATTTTTCAATTCTTTATACACTCAGACTTCTAAAAGCTGCCGGGCAGAAGTTTTTCAGACTAAGAAACCTCAATGATGAGAAAAAAGAACTAACTCTGATAGGTTTAAAATTCACTCTTAACAGAAAATAATTTATATAACAGAGCATTTATGCCGGCACATAAGTTTGTTAGATTTTTTCTTGTAATCCGTTTTTAAAGTGGTAAAATTTTGCTGTAGTTAGTTAGGGGGATCCGCCCCGTGATAGGTCTTTTGAACGTTGTCAACTGACCGGAAAGGATAAAAATGGAAAAAAACAACGAAACTTTACACATCTTGAGGCACTCTTGCTCTCACATCATGGCACAGGCTGTTCAGAAGCTGTTTCCGTCAGCAAAGTTAGCTATCGGCCCTTCTACGGACACCGGTTTTTATTACGATTTTGATTTGACAGACGGTCATGCTTTTACTGAAGAAGACCTCTCTAAAATCGAAGAAGAAATGAAAAACATCATCAAACAAAATCTTACGTTTGAAAAGTACGTAATTCCTGATGTGGACAAGCAGATTAAGGAATTCAAAGATGAGGGTGAAATCTACAAAGCAGAACTTCTTGAAGAACACAGAAACGACAACCCGACTTTGTACCTGACAAAAGACAAAGACGGAAATGTTCTGTTCAACGATCTTTGCGCAGGCCCTCACATTCCAAACACCTCATTCATCAAAGCAAACGCAATTAAGTTACTCAAGGTTGCAGGCGCATACTGGAGAGGCAACGAAAAAAACAAAATGCTTCAGAGAATTTATGCAACAGCATTTTGGAATAAAGAAGATTTACAGGACTATCTGACATTTCTGGAAGAAGCCGAAAAACGTGACCACAGAAAACTCGGTGCAAAGCTTGATTTGTTCTCAGTAAGAGAAGAAATCGGCGGCGGTCTTGTTCTGTGGCATCCGAACCTTGCTACTGTCAGGGAAGAAATCGAAAACTACTGGAGAACAGAACACAGAAAAAGAGGTTATGTAATCGTAAACACCCCGCAGATTGCAAAATCAAAACTCTGGGAAATTTCAGGACATATGGGGCACTACAAAGAAAATATGTTCTTTATACAAAAAGACGACGACTCGGATGACCAGTACGTTGTAAAACCGATGAACTGTCCGTTCCATATCTTGATTTATCAGGCAAACAGACATTCATACAGATCCTTACCATTGAGAATGGCAGAACTCGGAACTGTTTACAGAAAAGAAAAATCAGGTGCTCTGTCAGGTTTAACAAGGGTTCAAGGTTTCACACAGGATGATGCCCACGTATTCTGCACACCGGAACAGTTAATCGGCGAAATCAACGAAATTATTGATTTTGTAGCAGACACAATGGCAATATTCAACCTTCCGTTTGAAGTTGAACTCTCAACCCGTCCGGAAAGCTTTGTCGGAGATATTGAGAACTGGAACAGAGCAGAAGCCGGTCTGAAAGAAGCAATGGACAGACGCGGCATGAAATATGACATCAATGAGGGCGACGGCGCATTTTACGGGCCGAAAATCGACTTCAAAGTCAAAGATGCCATCGGCAGAACATGGCAGTGTGCAACAATTCAGCTTGACTTTAACCTGCCTGAAAGATTCGGTATCAAATATCAGGACAAAGACGGCTCAATGAAAACACCCGTAATGCTTCACAGAGTAATCTTCGGTTCAATGGAAAGATTCCACGGAATTTTAATCGAACATTTTGCCGGCGCTTTCCCGACATGGCTTGCTCCTACGCAGGTTGCAATCGTTCCTATCAGCAACGAAAAACACGCAGATTTTGCTGAAGAAATTTACAAAAAAATGCGCGCAGCAGGTATAAGAGCAAAACTCGACGACAGATCCGAAAGTATGAACTACAAAATCAGAGAAAGTCTTCAGGACAAGAAAATTCCTTATGTTGTAGTTGTAGGCGACAAAGAAATTGAATCAAATTCAGTTGCCGTCCGTGCAAGAGGAATCGGACAGGTCGGAACTTTCAAAGTTGATGATTTCATCGCAAAAATTGAAGAGGAGATTAAATCAAGAAGCCTTGAGTCTTTTGCAAAAGCTCTTGTTAAAGCTTAAGACAAGGTAAAACTTTGACATCAAACAGCAGACTCTACAAAAAGAGTCTGCTGTTTATTTTATGTTTTTAGTATCTATAATATTTGAAAAACTAAGCATAAGTTTAAGATTTTCCAGAGGGTAATTGTTAATTTTATAGTTTAATTCACTAATAATTGAATCCTTATCTTTAAATTCCGAAAAATTAAACAACAGCCCCGCCTCAATATGAAGAATTTCAGTAATTTTTTCAATTGTTTTTAAAGAAGGATAAGACAATCCGGTTTCAATCCGGCTCAAATATTTTGCGTCAATATTTATCTTTTCGGCCAGCTGCGCCTGAGTCAAACCTCTCGACTTTCTCAATTCTTTTATTTTTAAACCCAAATATTTATTCATCGTTCCCATAATTTATATTTTATTTAACCTTTTCGGAAAAATAAACAAACTATATATGAGAATTTTATTTGACAACTATACTTATTTAGTATAATATCCACTTTATAAGAATATTTATCAACAATTAATCTAATTATAAGGTAGATAATATGCCCAAAATTTCAATTATAGTTCCCGTATATAACAGAGAAAAACTCATCAAAAGATGCCTTGACAGTCTGCTGAATCAGACACTTAAAGATATAGAAATAATCTGCGTTAATGACAGTTCTACAGATAATTCAGAAAAAATAATAAAACAATATACAGACAGCAGAATAAAATTAATAACCATTCCGCACAGCGGCCCTTCCGTTTGCAGGAATAAAGGCATGGAAATCGCTTCAGGTGAATATATTGGATTTACGGACAGCGATGACTGGGTTGACCTTGATTTTTTTGAAAAATTATACTTAAACGCCAAAAAGTACAATGCAGATATGGCTGCAGCCGGAATTATAAGATTAAACAGCTTACACCAAAAATATCACTTAAAATTTAAAGAAAGTACTATTACACATGACCTGGAACAAAAATTGGATTTATGCGATTTTCCGGACAAATCATATATTTGGAATAAAATCTACAAAGCTGAAGAATTAAAAAAATTTAATTTAAAGTTTGAACCGAACAGACTTTTTGAAGATGTAATTTTCACCCCGCAGGTTTTATATTATCTAAAAACCTTAGTAACAGTACCCGACACTTTTTATTATTACTGGCGGACACGAAATTCAATCGTAACCGGAAAAGATGCTAAAACCAAAAACGACTATAATTATGCGATGGAATTCATTGAACAGTTTTTTAAAGAACATAGTATTAATCCCTCTTTGTACGTTCCTGTTATTTCAAAATACAAATTCTTCGGCATAACTGTCATCAAGCTCAAAACAACATCTAAATATAAATTATTCAGACTTTTTAATTTTATTAAATGGAAACGATTAAGCAAACAAAATCCAGCTTTATAAAATACATTCTAAGATTTATTTTTATTACCGGTTAGCACAGAAAGTCCATAGCCGGCAGCACCAAGTATTATGGCAACTATAGCCGCACTTTTGCCGGCAGACTTCAATCTGGTTTCAAAAATTGTTTTCTTCAAAGCTGCAAATAAATTTTTATCCGACAAATCGGCATTTTCCGATAATTTTTTAACAGTTTTATTTTTAAAATCAATTGCCGATTTAATTCTTTCTTTTTGAAGCGGCAAATCATCAGGAGAAACACCAGCCTTTGCTCTGTAATCATCAAAATTTCCGTCAACAATTCCGTCTCCGAATTCGGATTTTAAATCATCAAGCATCTGATTGCTAAAAGTTTTGATTTCCTCAGGAACAGTCAAATCTGCAAAATAAGCTTTTGTAAACTCCTGCGTATTTTTAAGATCTCCGGAGGCAGAGATTTTTTTCAAATCATCAACAAAAACTTTGAAATCATTTTCATTTAATTTATTTTCCTTCTCCGTAACTTTTTTCACAAAAGAATCTGTAATTGCATCATCTTTAAACAAAGGTTTTGCAATCCTGTCACCTGCCCAGCCTGCTACAGCACCGATTCCGCAGCCTGCCAGTGTATAAGCAATTCTTTGAGCAGTATTGTTTGTTTTATCTATTTGCATAGCATTTCCTTAAACTTTTACCTATACGTATATAAAACTAAACATAATTTTTTTTGTTAATTTTTGTACTAAAAATCACATTATTTTACAATTATTCTCTAATAAAAGCTTCAACCCCGTCAGCAATTGCTTTTGCAGCATTTGCCTGAATTTCTTTATCAAGCAAATATGCATTGTCTGACGGATTGATAAGATATCCGACTTCAATAAGAACACTCAAAGCCGCAGTATTACGGACAACAGCAAGACTACCCTGCCTTACTCTGTCATCACTCAAGGGAAGCTGCTCGGTCATTGATTTTAAAATACTGTCAGCAAGAGGCTTTGCCTGCGGGTAATAATAGAAAACACTTGTACCTTCGTGCTCATTCGGATCCATATTATCAGGAAGCGCATTTCCATGAATACTTATAAATATCATTGCTTCATTTTCATTAGTTTTTTTAACCCTATCCAACAATCCGACGGTTTCATCACCTGAGCGGCTCATAACAACTTTTGCCCCTCTAAGTTTCAGCTCGGTTTCAAGAGTTTTGGCAATTGCAAGGTTTACATCCTTTTCATTGTTTCTCAAACATCCGATTGCTCCGATTTCATCTCCGCCATGCCCTGCATCAACAACTATTTTTATATTTTTAAGGGGTCTATCCTTTCTGATTTTCGGGAATTTTCTAACCTTTAACACAAAAGTATTACCGTCAAACTCCCCGCTGTAGCCGACAAGTTTCTGTTTGAGCGGAAACTTAAAAATAAACGTATTATCAGGTTTACCTTCAATGTTAAAAAATTTCACTATTAAAGGATGTTCGTCCTCTATTAAATAAGGAACTTTTTTATCAAAATCTATTTTAAAAATATAATAATCAGGATTATCAACAACTTCTCGTCTTAATAGTTTTGCAGGGGTAAACTCATCAGCAGAAGTTACATCGCTAAAAGCAACCCACGCAAATTCTTTACTATTAAGTTTAATTTTATAAAATCCGCTTTTTTCACCAACTACAAAAAGCGGTATGCCTTTTTTGTAATGTGCAATTCTATTATTTCCACTGTCAACAGGTGTAGAACGAAGCGGAACATTTTCTTGGACAGTCACAAAAGTTCTGGCTGTTTCATATGGTAATTCCGTGTTTTGAGTTGTATAACCAATATATCTAGAAGCAGGCCGGGTTATATAAAAAAATTGCTTTTCTTCACCTGATTCAAGTACAAATTTGTTTTTGCCGGTATTAAGTTTAACAGCATAAGCAAAGCCACCTGATTTATGCACAGGAATATCAACACCATTAATTTTGAGAGGAATTGATGTATCAGCATTTCCAACAAAAAAAGTAGACGGTGAATTTATTGTTACATCATTTTTCTTTGGATACACAACATCCAGAGCATAAACAGACTGGGCACCCAACAAAACAGCAAAAATTAAACTAAAATATTTCATACTGATAATTATAGCTCGTAAATTAAATAAATACAATCGTTCGAATTATCGGCAAGAATAAGTTTTCATCATTCATCATTTAAGTTAAGCGTGAGGTGTTAAGTTGGAGTCTTAGGTCAATAGTTTAAAGTTGAAAGAATGAGCCTTGTGAGACTTTATTCTTTATTCATATGGATTGGGCAAGGAATAAAGGTGGACAAAAGAGAGACGCGTGAAAGGAGAGGATTTGAGTTAAAAATGTTATCACTACGGCTGTGAGAGTGCGCCAGCATAGCTTGGTAGGGATTAGGATGGAAAAAATTCTCTTCACCACTTTAACTATTTCATGCCATACGCTTCACACACTTCAATTCTCTCTCCTTTTTAACCATTCAACGCCCGTATGCGTAAATATTCGTTAATATTTCATGATTTTACCATTCCTTATGTTAAAATATTTCTATGTAATGGGAGAAAGTTGTGAGAGTAAAACCGTCCGAACGGACAAAAGAAAAAAGATTTAAAAGATTTGACAGACTATTGAGCTGTCTTCACATTTTTTTCGTAGGCTTTGCCGCCGCACTTGTCATTTACCTGTTCTTCATAATGGTAATTGATACAGGAAAATACAGAGTCAGGGCACAAAATCAGCGTGCAGGCAGGACATTTTCAATGCGCGGGGATATTTATGACAGAAACGGGATAAAACTTGCAACAGACAAAGTATATTCTGACGTCTATGCCCACCCTGCAAATTACGACAGTTCACCTGAAGAACTGGCAAAACTTCTTGCCCCTATTTTAAGAATTCCAAAAGATCAGCTTGCACAAACCCTTAAAAAACCGGGGCCTGTTATAACAATAAAAAAAGATATTGACCGAAATGCCGCAAAAGAAATTGCAAAACTTCACCTGAGAGAAATCTCCATGGGCAAAAAAAATACCCGTGAATATCCTCAAGGAACACTTGCCGCACACGTTCTCGGATATTACAATTTTGATGCTGACATTGCAAACGGAGTTGAATACACGGCAAAAGACAAGCTTGAAAATGTCGAAAATCCTGTCAAATTTCAAAGCTCAAGGGATGGCAAAATCATATATGACTTCACAACAGATCCTGTTGCGACAACTCAGCCTCCAAAAGGAGAAAATCTTACACTTACAATAGATGCAGCAATCCAGCATATCTGTGAAAAAGAACTTCAAAAAATGGTTGATGAAAAAGAAGCCCTTAGAGGAACCGTTATAGTAATGAATCCCAAAAATGGTGAAATTCTGGCATATGCAATATATCCGACTTACGATCCGAACAATTACCGCAAAGCAACAGCAGAACAGATTAAAAACTGGACACTGACAGACGTTTTCCCGCCAGGTTCGACATTCAAGATTATAACCGTTGCTGCCGCCATGAGTCTTGGCAAAATTAATGAGCACTCCAAGATTATGGATACTGGTAAAACAAAAATCGGGAACTGGGAAATCAAAAACTACGATTATGACATTCACCCCTATCCAGGAGAAATATCTCTGGAATATCTGTTTGAACATTCAAGCAATATCGGAGCAATCAATGTTGCAAAAACAATGACTCCCAAAGAATTTTATGATGTATTAAAAAACTTCGGATTCGGTTCCAAAACAGGCATAGACTTACCAGGTGAATCCTCTGGACTTTTGCCGTACTGGGCACAGTGGGACAAAGGCATTCAGGCAACAATGTCCTACGGATATGGCACTTCTGTTACGGCAATGCAGATGATATCAGCAGTTCAAGCACTTGCCAACAACGGAGTCAAAGTTACACCTCATATAATTAAGTATTCCCAGGAAGAATATGACCAGAAAATTCACTACACTCAGGTCGTAACCCAGGAAACCGCTAAAACAATTACAAAACTGCTTGCTGAAAGTGTAAACAATGGACGATCTGTTATAAAAATGGACAACTACAACGTTGCAGCCAAAACTGGGACATCAAGAAAACCGAAAGAAAATGCCGCAGGCTACACGCCCTATATGTACACATCAACAATAGGCTACCTTCCTGCCTCAGATCCGCAGATTTTGATTTACGTAATGGTTGACAGCGCAAAAGTCGGAGCAATATGGGGCAACACAGTTGCAGGACCGGTATTCAAGGAAGTTGCAACCCAGACAGCAAGAATTTTAAACTTGAAACAAGATAAGATACCCGCTAAAAAAGGAGATGACTAAAAAAAATGAAACTTGATGAACTCATTGAGCATTTGGATTACAAAGATTTAATAAACTTTAAAAATGTAGAAATAACAGGGATTTCGTATAATTCCAAAACGACAAAACCTGGAGATATTTTCATTTGTCTTACAGGTGAATACACTGACGGACACGAATATGCAAAAAATGCAATCGAAAACGGCGCTGTTGCCCTACTGGTTGAACATACTGTAGAAGCAGGCAAAATTCCGCAAATTGTGGTTTCCTCAACCAGACATAAGATTGCAGACATTGCAGACAGATTTTATTCAAGCCCCTCAAAAGGCATCAATCTTATCGGAATTACCGGCACAAACGGCAAAACAACCGTTACCCATCTTATTCAAAAAATTCTTGAGGAAAACGGACAAAAATGTGCGTTGATAGGCACTCTAGGCTACAAACTCTCATCAAGCGGAGAATACCGGGATGCAAAACACACAACCCCGCAGGCTCCTGAACTTCAGGCAACTTTAAGAATGATTAAAGATGTTGAAAAAATTGACAATGTTGTTATGGAAGTAAGCTCGCACGCTCTTGAACAGAATCGTGTCGGCGGATGCCAGTTTAACGGAGCAGTATTTACAAACCTTACTCAGGATCATCTTGACTACCATATTACAATGGAAAATTATTTTGAAGCTAAAGCTCTGCTTTTCAAACATCTTTCTGAAGGTGATTTTGCAGTGATTAACAATGATGACAGTTATGCAGAAAAATTCTTAAGCGTAATCCCCGAAGGTGTCAGAAAATACACTTACGGTGTTAAAAAAGATGCTGATGTAAAAGCAAAAGATATTAATTTTTCTCTTAACGGCGCTGAATTTACACTTACGGTCAACAACAAAGTCCTATCAAACCATGAACAACTCGAAAAAGAAAGTTCGTACAAAGTAAATCTCCATATGAACGGGATGTTCAGTGTCTATAACGTATTAGCGGCGGTTACGGCATCAATTGCACTTGGCATTGACGTTAAAACGGCGCTTAAGGCACTTGAAAATGTAAAAGGAGTTGCGGGAAGATTTGAAGTTGTGGTCAAAAAACCACTTGTAATAGTTGATTACGCTCATACACCAGATGGACTTGAAAATGTTCTCAATTCCGCAAGAGAAATTACCCCAAAAGACGGTAAATTAATTTGTCTTTTCGGCTGTGGCGGGGACAGAGATGCCACCAAAAGACCTAAGATGGGCGCCATAGCAGAAAGAATTGCAGACAAAATTATCATTACAAGCGATAACCCGAGAAGCGAAGATCCACAACAGATTATAACAGACATCATTGCAGGGCTCAAAAACGTAAACACAGAAACAGTAACTGTGGAACCGGACAGAGGACATGCAATAGCTTTATTAAAAACAATTGCAGGAAACAATGACGTTGTAATCATTGCAGGTAAAGGTCATGAGGATTACCAAATATTAAAAGACAGAACAATTCACTTTGACGACAGAGAAGAAGCACGAAAAGTATTTGAGGGAAGCGTAATATGAAGACAAAACTTTTAATAGAACAACACTCTCACGGAGCATTTGGAATTGATTTTAATACAGCCACTCAGGATGAGATTCTTTATCTAACTAAAGAAATCACAAAGTATGGAATTGGCGGAATTTTTCCAACACTCGTAACAGATAATATTATGAATATCAAACATCAGATTGAGGTAATTAAGAAAGCCGCCCAAAAACAGACTCCGGATATGGCAAGAATTCTTGGTATTCACATGGAAGGTATTTTTCTAAATGCAGAAAAACGAGGGGTTCATAATCCTAAATTTTTTCTAAAACCTACAATTGAAAACTATCGGATGATAGAAGATCCTTTTATCAAAATTGTAACTCTTGCACCTGAATTTGATGAAGGGCTTATAACTTATCTGTGGAACAAAGGCGTTAAGGTTCAGGCAGGGCACTGTATAAGCGGACACTTGAACGGATGTAGAGGAGTAACCCATCTTTTCAATGCAATGAGCGGTATTGCACACAGAGGAGTTTCAACGGCTCTGTCTGCTCTAATTAATGACTTTATATACACAGAAATAATCTGTGACGGAGTCCATGTATCCGATGATGCATTAAAACTTGTATTTAAAGCAAAACCGGCAGATAAAATAATTCTTATAAGCGACAGTCTACCAATAACTAACAGTAACAAAACCGAAATGTTTTTTGCAAGTGAAAAAGTTTACTATGACGGAGTAAAAGCAACAACAAACGAAGGAATTCTTGCAGGCAGCACAACACTGCTTCCGGGAATAATAAAACGACTTCACTCTATAAGGCTTTTCAACCCGCAATTTATTGAGAATCCTTATATTTACCATAATATAAACCTTAACGGCTATATAGAATGGGATGACCGTTGGACTATTCAAAAAGTACAAATAGGATAAATTATGAAAAGCGACAACATAAAATCAGGAATTTCAAAGACTGCACACCGTGGACTTTTGATGGCTGCAGGAGTGAGCAGAAAAAACATGAAAGCCCCGTTTATCGGGATAGCAAGTTCTTTTTCTGACATTGTTCCGGGACATATCGGAATGAGAGATCTTGAAAGACAGATTGAAAAAGGAATTCACTCAGCAGGCGGGCAGGCTTTTGTATTTGGGGTTCCTGCGATTTGCGACGGGATAGCAATGGGGCACAGCGGAATGAGATATTCATTACCCTCCCGTGACCTGATTGCAGATTGTGTTGAAAGTGTTGCAGCTGCACATCAGCTTGACGGAGTTGTACTTCTTGCAAACTGCGACAAGATAACCCCCGGAATGCTTATCGGAGCTTTAAGACTAAATATCCCCGCCATTGTTGTAACCGCCGGCCCTATGCTTGACGGCGAATGCAGAGAACATCATAAACTAACAATGGTCACAGGCTCATTTGAAGCAGTTGGTAAATTCAGAAACGGTGAAATAACCGAAGAAGAACTTCTGGCACTTGAAGAGGAATCATGTCCTTCTGCAGGCTCTTGCCAGGGAATGTACACTGCAAACACAATGGCATGCCTGACTGAAATTTTAGGTATGTCGCTTCCTTATTGTGCCTCAACATCAGCCGTGTCATCCAAAAAACGCAGGATTGCATTTGAAAGCGGTATGCAAATCATAGAACTTGTAAAATCAAACACAAAACCGTCAGATATAATTACAAAAGAGTCACTGACGAATGCTATTATATCATCTCTTGCTCTAGGCGGCTCCACAAACACATTCCTGCACCTTCTGGCCATCGCAAATGCAGCAGGACTTGATGTTACGATAGACGACTTCGACAAACTCAGCCGAAAAGTTCATCAGATTGTGAAGATTAACCCGTCATCAACGCTTACGATGGCAGATTTTCATAACGCAGGCGGTGTTCCGGCAGTTGTAAATTCACTCGGGGATTTGCTCGCCGAAACCCAGACAGTCAGCGGATTGACCAACAAAACAATCGCAAAAGACGCTTACATAAATACTGACATAATTCCAATGTATAAAAATTCAAAATACACAGAAGCAGGTCTTGGCGTGCTTTACGGAAACATAGCAAAAGACGGATGTGTCATTAAGATTTCAGGTGTCGCACCGGAGTGCTACGAATTTGAAGGTACGGCCGTAACCTTTGACAGCGAAGAAGAAGCTATGAATGCACTTGAAAATGACAGAATAAATGCAGGAGATGTAATAGTTATCCGATATGAAGGCCCGTCAGGCGGCCCCGGAATGCGGGAAATGCTTGCGCCAACATCACTTCTTGTCGGAAAGGGTCTTGGCAAATCATGTGCCCTAATTACAGACGGAAGATTTTCCGGCGCCACACGTGGAATTTGCGTCGGACATATTTGCCCTGAAGCTGCAAAAGGCGGAGAAATTGCCCTGATTAAAAATGGCGACAAAATCAAAATCGACATTCCGAACAGAAAAATTGAACTTCTGGTAAGCACTGAAGAACTTGAAGTTAGACGAAAAAATCTCAAACCGTTTGAGCCGAAGGTTAAATCGGGTTATCTTTACAAATATGCACAAAATGTTCAGAACGCAAGCCACGGGGCAATTGTTTAGCGCATCTCCTCTCTGCGTATAAATTTTAAATCATACCCTAAAATATCCGCAATAATAAGCATTTCTCGATGGGTTATTGTTTCGTTGCGGAGTTTGTTTGAAAGATTTTGCATTGAATACGGTTTGTCAAGTCTTTTAGAAAGTGCCTGAGCTAGCTCGGTCAGGCTTACATTAACATCCAGTAATATTTTTTTTAAATCATTCATTATCATCAAAACCGCTCCACATATTTATTTAAAATTATACTTATTTATTAAGTTATTAATAAATAAATTTAATTACCAATTGATAATTAAATTAATTTGTTTAAAAATAAATTTATAAATTTAAAACAAATAAATATTAATTAAGGAGCTTTATGAAAAAAGCATTCACAATGGCAGAGGTACTTATAACAATTGGAGTCATAGGAATTGTAGCCGCAATGACTATGCCAGGAGTTATAAAAAATTACCAGAAAAAACAGACTGTTGTACAGTTAAAAAAGGTTTACACCACACTTTCGCAAGCATATATGCAGTCAGTATATAAAAACGGCCCCTCAGACACATGGGTTGACGGGTCACTGACAATAAATACAGAATCAGTAAAAAAGTATGTTCAGCTTTATTGGCTTCCATATTTCAAATCTTTGCAGGAATGCAGTAAAGACGGAGATTGCGGGTATGATGTACAAGCAGAACAATATAACGGAGACACACTATCACTTGTTGGCAATAATCGTTACACTATCATATTAATGGATGGGACTTTAATTGCATTTGTTCTTTTTTCGTGGAATGAGGCTAGTGGACAATACTGGGGTAACGAGCAGAAATTTTATATAGATCTTAATGGTCCTCGAAAACCTAATTTTGTAGGAAAAGACGTTTTTATTCTGCAATTACATGATAACAAAGTTATAGGACTATGTAATAGTTATACAGATGCGGAACTCAATAATAGTTGCAGTAAAACAGGATCCGGGCAGTGTTGTGCTGAAAAAATAATAAGAGACGGCTGGGAAATAAAAGATGATTATCCGTGGTAATCATGTTATGATTATCTTATGAAAACATTAAACGACTTTGCTGATGAGATAAACAAGTGCTCCAAATGCGGACTTTGCCAGTCTGTATGCCCGGTATATAAGGTTACCGGCAACGACTGCGCTGTTTCAAGGGGCAAATTCGTTATGCTTGAAGGCGTCTTGAAAGGTGATTTAAAACTCAATAAAACCATTGAAAAATACCTTGATATGTGCCTCAAATGCGGAAAGTGCAAAAGCTTTTGTCCTAGCGGTATTGATGTTTGTGAAATTTTTAACACAGCAAAATACGAGTGCGCAAAAAAATCACTTACAGGAAAAGTTGAAAAATTTATTGAGTCCGATTTTGTTTTCGGTAATCTTATGAAAATTGCCCAAAAACTTACACATTTAAAAGATTCCGAAGCTGTATCCTGCAGTAAAAAAAATTCCGCTCGGACAAAACTGCTTTATTTCAGGGGTTGTGTAAATAATATTTATCCAAAATCAGAAATGGCTCTGAAAAAAATCCTTAAAAACCTTGATATTGAACTTATTGAGCGTGACTTTGAGTGCTGCGGGCTTCCTTTTTTGTCAAGCGGAAATATGGAAAGATATGAAGAAGTAAAAAAGCGGAACCTTGCACAAATGGATTGTGATTTTGATTATATTTTAACAGACTGCGCAAGCTGTGAGAGTACGTTAAGAGAATATTTTAAAGAAGGCACCCCTCCGAAATTTGTCAACGCTGCGGAGTTTCTTGCAAAACAAAACGTCAGGTTTGGTTTCAAAAAAACTGTACGAGTTACTTTCCATAAACCATGCCATTTAAAAAGCTCCGCATTTATTCCCGGGTTGTTCAAAAGGTGCGAAAATGTTGAATATGTTGAAATGAAAGATTTTGATGAATGCTGCGGTTTTGCAGGCAGTTTTGCGCTGAAAAACAGTAATCTTTCAATCCAACTTGCAAACAACAAGGCAAAAAATATAATTGAAACAGACGCTGATGTAGTTTTGACAACGTGTCCGGCGTGTATTTTAGGCATTTTGCGGGGATTTAATCATAAGCGGCACCCGAAAGTTTTGAATGTTGTTGATTTCCTTGCTCTGGCTGATAATATTATTGTTGAATAAATATTAAATTTATTTTGACCAGATCGTATTAAGTTCAATATCAAGCGCCTGACAGATTTTAATGACAATAACAATTGTCGGATTTGCTTTGCGGTTTTCAATCATGTTGAGGTATTTGGTTGAAATATCAACCATTTCTGCAAGTTTTTCCTGCGAGAGCCTTCGTCTTAAACGTTCAATTCTTATATTATCAGCAACTTCTTCTAAAATTAATTTATCATCCATAGCCATAATCTTAGACAAATTGACAGTTTTTTAATATCCATGATAAAATACTTTTATAGAAATATAATTCATGTAAAAAGAAGGATATTTTATGAAAAAGAATTATATTGCATTTACAATGGCTGAAGTGTTAATTACACTCGGTCTAATCGGGGTTGTTGCCGCTATGACATTTCCCAGGCTTATGGGGCATTACCAGAAAAAAACAACTGCCGTTAAAGTACAAAAATTCTACACCATTTTTAATCAGGCAATGATGCTTGCCAAAGTCGAAAATGGGGAATATAAAGACTGGATTTATACTGATACGGAATTTTTATGCAGAAATTTTCTGATAAAACATTTTAAAACCATTAACATACAGACTAATGTTCAAATATCCGGAAGTTTTACCGACGGAGTAGCCGTAACTCTTGAAGACGGCTCGCAGTTTGTATGCACTAAAAGAATAAACGGCTCCTGGGAAGGCGACAAACTGAGTTGCGTATATCTTGCCAAATCGCTTGTTAAAAAAGACGATTTCTGGGATTACGGAAAGATTAAGGGCTCAAGAAATATTTTCTGGTTTGTGGTTAACGAAAATACCGGAATGCTTGAACCGCCATACTTAGACAGAGAAAATGACTACCTCAAACAGCGCTGCACTTCCGAAAATCCGGGAGGCAACGCATATTTTACCTGTTCAACACTCTTATACAAAAACGGCTGGGAATTTCCGAAAGATTATCCCTGGTAAATTATTTTCCAAGTTCGTGCGCTTTTTGAGTGGTTTTTTCGATTACATCAAAAAACAGTTTGCCTGACTTTTCTTCCAGCATTGTCTGAATTCCGACAAATGTGCAGCCGCCTTTTGTTGCGACATTATCAATTAAAGTTTGAACCGGAGTTTCGCCTCTGTTCAGAACCATTTTGGCTGAACCCAATGCTGTCTGGGTTGCAAGAAGAAGCGATTTGTCATATTCAAGCCCCAATTTTTCACCTGCACGTGCCATATCCTCTATCACTTTATAGAAAAACGCAGGCCCTGAACCTGAAATCGCCGTCACAATATCAATTTGAGATTCCTCAACTTCTATTACCCGTCCGATAGAAGAAAGCAAATCCATCACAAACTCAAGATCCTCTTCTGCTGCATATTCATTCTTAGCAGCGGCAAACATCCCCTCCTTTACAAGAGCCGGAGTGTTTGGCATCACTCTTATGGCTCGGACATTCGGAAGAATTGATTCTATTGTATTGATTGAAACTCCCGCTGCAATTGACACCACAAGTTTGTCAGGTGTAATTTCATCCTTTATTTCTTCAAGAATATTTCTGACAAGATTAGGCTTTGTCGCAATAAACACAATATCGCTGTCCATTACAAGAAGTCTGTTATCCGTCAAAACTTCAATACCGAGTTTGTTTTGAGCAAGTTCGGCTATTTCAAAATTGACTTCAGACCCTTTAAGCTGAAGATTTTTTGCACAGTCACTGCTTTTTATTCCGGCAATAATAGCGCCCGCCATCTTGCCGCAACCGATAAATCCTATCTTTTTTAAAGTTTTGTTCATAATATTTAACCTGACTCCCTCTTTGATGTTGACTATTTAGTTTTTTTTGTTTAACATTTGAATTATACGACAAAAATAACAAAAGGGAATAAAAAAATGAGACGTACACTAGAAGGAACAAAAATTAAAAGACAGCACGTAAGCGGCTTCAGAGCAAGAATGGCAACTCCGGGCGGACGCGAAGTTTTGAACAGACGCCGTGCTAAAGGCCGCCACAGAATTGCAATTCAGGCTAAAAAACTTGCTTAAAATCCCCTAACCCCACTTAACCCCGAAGGGATTACGGCAATTTTATAAAAATAACACAGCAGGTCGAAATATTTCAGACGTGCTGTGTTGTTGTGAGAAAAATTAAATTATGTTACCAAAACAATTTAGATTAAAAAACAAAGCAGCATTCTCTGCCACATACAGAATTAAAAACTCCTTCCACAAAGGCGGTGTAACCCTTTTTGCCGGCAAAAAGAAACCTGAACCGGAGATTGCAACAAAAACCGGTTTTGTCGTATCAAAAAAAACTCACAAACGCTCTGTCAAAAGAAACCGCCTGAAAAGACTTATGAGAGAAAGCTACAGACTTCTTCTGAAATCAGGCCGCACCGCCAACTCTCAACAATACATGTCCCTTATTTTTGTTGGGGGCGAAAAGGCACTTGGAAAATCAATGAATGAAATTCAAACTATTGTAAAAAGCCTTCTGGAGAAACTCTGATGCTTGAAGGAACGTTTACAGACAGGGTCTTGATGCACCCGACAATCCGACCTTACCCGCAGCAGCCGCAAGAAACTTCTGGTGTAACTCTCGGCTCTGATTCCATATACCGTTATTCTCTTGCTGAAAGCGACTACCCTACGCTCACAATCCCGGATTATCTTTTTGACAAAGAAATGGACTTCATTCCTCCAGGACACTATGAACTCGCGCTTTCTGACGGGTGGGACTTCTTGCTGCTTCTTCAGAGTAAAAACCCGATTGCAATTATACCTGTTATTAAAGTGGAAGAAGATCTTTCTGAACGAGAAAGGCTTAACGACCCCAAAAACAAAAAACGATTAAAAAAAGAAGCTAAACAAAGAGAAAAAATTAACGAAAAACGTGCCAAAGCTGGTATGCCGTCAGACACAGAAGATATTTTTATGGAAGCCTCCATTGAATACATTGAAGATGGCAACTATTACCTTATTAAATACGTAAGAGGTATAATAAAAGCTTGGGGTGTCATTAAAAGATAACATTAAATAAAGCGCTTTAAGTTTTCAACACGTAAATGCATACTTAATATAAAAAAACTTTATATGGACAGATACCCAAGCGCTCTGGATGTTACACACATTTCGCACAATCATGCCGCCCTTAAAAATTCGGATTTTTTACATAATCCTAATCAATGTGCTTATTTCAGAAAATAAATTTCCTATAAACATCTTTGGAACTATCAAAAACAGGGTTACACACATGTACTTGATTTTTTATTTTCAGCATTTAATAATAAAGTGGAGGTGTCTTTAAAACAGTTATACCTCCAACAAAATAGATATCGCGGGATGGAGCAGTCTGGTAGCTCGTCGGGCTCATAACCCGAAGGTCGTTGGTTCAAATCCAGCTCCCGCAACCATTTATCAAAAGAGGGTTTCAAGGTTTTTGAAACTCTCTTTTTTTGTTGCTTATTTTGTCAAAATGTCCGTGTTTTGTCCGTGTTTTTTACAAGAATTGAGTTAATCATGCACGTTTTAACAGAACATTTGAAAGTGTATCAGCTACAATAGGTTTATCTTTTTCTAGCTGATGTGAATAAATATCTAATGTTGTTATCATTGAACAGACATTGCAGGAATTTGATTTTTTTGAACTAATAGGGGTGTGTTTCAAATATATCTTGATTTTTTTAGTCGGAAATCGCTAAAAATGAAATTCCTGAACTGGCAAAAAAGTCCGATTACTGTCCGTCAATGTCTAAAACA
>CALUVL010000002.1 GCA_944324225.1 Candidatus Gastranaerophilales bacterium | reverse complement strand
CACAAGTTGATGTACCATTGGCCTTTATCTTTGTTTTCAACCGTCGGTACTGTTTCGTCTATATAATAATCTACTGTCGGCTTGGGTGGTTCTTCCGCCAGCCAGTCGTTGTAATCCTGATTGTATAGCTCTTCGTTAAAGATTTTTTCTGTAAAAGCAAACTTCAATCTTTCTACAATACTATCTAAGCCATCGCTTTCATCTGCATCAAAAAATGCAAACCTTATTTCGTTTTCACTCATAGCCGGAGCACCATTATCTGTACTATTTATCTGTGATAGTAGTCCATCTGTCTTTACTGCTTCATAATATAAATTCACAATATCCTGCCATAAATCAGGATCTTTATCATTATTTTTTATTTTTTTTCGTACCTCTACCATTATATCTTCAGATGCTTGAGTCCAGGTATTAGACTGGGTTAAAGAACCACCTTGACCATATTGTCCTCCATCTATTGGAACTTTATGATAAGTTACTTCCTTATCTGTGCCAGGGTAAGCGGTGAAATCTGTATCATAATCAAGCATTTTTGCCATTATGTGTTCAACATGCAAAAAAGATGTAGGGGTATTTTCCCCTTCCCAGCACCCACACTGTGATACTGCTGAAATAAAATCATTATATAATTTTGAATCTGTTGCCGGTTGCTCTGTCCAGTATTTTTCATCATTCTTATCCGGTTCTTTGGCTTTCCAGTCGTCGTATTCTTTATTGTATTCATCCCAGGCCACCTGCCATTCAGGGTTTTCTACCTGTATTGTTTCCCATTCGCCTTCAGGTGCAAGCACCCCGTATTTGTCAAGAAAATCGTACATGTCTGTACTTGCTTCGTAATTCGCTGCATCAAGTTCTGACACCAAAATCTGGCCGTGCTGGTTGATTATCCCGTACTGGTTCTTCAGTTCTCCGTACTGGCTCAACGAAACACCTGTTAGCTTCTCTGTCATTTTGTTGCCGCTTGCATCATACGTCGAATACAACAACTCTGTTGAATTCAGGGCATCCATATACGCTGAACTCGCTGCGGTTGTTTCATTCGCCAGTGATGTCTTGGCGGTCGTTATTGTCTGGCTCCGCAATTCATTATCTGATATTCTGCTTGTTATGCTTAGTAATCTCGCCTGTGATGCCGATAAGCCCATCTTTCAGACCTTTCCGTTTGTAATATTTAATTTTAAATACGACTAAATCAGGTTTGAACTTGAATAAACTCTCATTTTATTAAGAAATATTAACAATCTTTTGCCGTATAAGCAATTCTTAAATAAAAAATTTGTTTATATAAGTAAGGTAGGTAAAATTAATAGGAGGTTAGGTTATGTCAGGTATGTTTTTAGGCTCTATGTATTCAATGCCTTATATGCCAAGTTATCCTCTGGGTGAAGACTCTTATAGCAATCAGGTATTTTTAAATGACCTGACAGGGTTAAACTGGTTCACCCCTCCATTTAATATGCCAATGCACGGTATGGGTATGGATGAAAGTTTGTTTGACTATACATACAGCATGCCAATGCCATATGCTATGCCAGGGTTTGACTCATATTATCAAAATATGGATAAATACTATGAAAATATGATGAATAACCAGATTAATTATCAACAAAGAACAAGAGAAGCTGATATTACATTAAATGCAGCTCAAAGAAGCCTCAAACAAAACGGTAAAAATCTCAGAAATAAAATAGTTACAAATGAACAGGATCAGGTTATGAATGCATTCAACAAATATGTTGAAAGTGTTCAGGAATATTACGGCGACAAAGGCAGTTATGAAGATCTGAAAAATACGGCTCTTGATACTTATGAGCAGCAGTTCGGCAAAGATATCCAAACCGAACTCAGAGAAAACGGCAGTGACTCTTACTGGCATGGTGTTAAAAAGGTCGCCTCATTAGGTTTTGCAAGCAAAAGAAGTGCTGAAGACAACATAGCACTGATTACAGGTCAGCCAAAGGGTAAAACAGAAAAATATAAAGAATGGGCAGGAAACGCAACTGCCGGTATCGGTTTAGGTTTCTTAGGCGGCTTAACAATACCTAAAATTTTCAAAAATGTTAAATCTCCTAAGCTCAAAACAGTAGCACTTGTAGGTGCAGCAGCAGGATGGGCTTACGGCAGAGTACTCGATTTATTTTCTTAATTTTCCTAATTTCCCCAATAGTGTAGATAATATGTGTGTGTATTTTTTATGGAACCTTCTAAACAGGTTCCTTTTTATTTACCTTTTCAAAGATAAAGAATTCCCGCCCCTCTTTTTATTTGAAGGAGTGAGGAACGGGAACTAAATCAGTAAAAGAGACATCACCAACATTATTATTCATTTTTTTTATTAGTCAAATTTTTGCAAAATTAATTTGAGTTTGTGAAATAAAAAATTTATCATATAATATGAGTATGAGAAAAATTATATTACTTGCACTGCTAATATTCATATCAATTCCGGCATTTGCTTCAGACGACACGCTGAATGAACAGGCAAAACTTCTTTATGCAGATAACAATATTACGGAAAGTTTTAATGCGCTTCTATCAATTCCAGAAGAAGAAAGGACTGCGGAAAACTGGCTTCTACTGGGCAACATTCTGCAGGACAAAGGCAGGAATGATGATGCTGTATTTATGTACACCAAGTCAATATTAAAAGATGAAAAATTCTACAAAGCACATTATAACCTAGGCAATTGCTATCTTAATGATGACAAACCTAATATGGCAATAGAGGAATACAAAAAAGTTTTAAAAATTCGTCCTGAATATGCTTATGCACATTACAATCTCGGATGCGCATACATCAAATTAGGCAAATACAGAAAAGCCAAAAATGCATTTCTTGATGCTGTTTATTTTAAAAACACGGAACCTGACTTCTATTATAATCTTGCATATGTTTATAAAAAACTAAACAAACCTAAAGACGCTCAGGCTTATACAGAAATTTACAACAAACTTTTAGAAAATCAGATAGATCAATAAAAAATAAAGGGACATGATGCAATACAAAGGAATAATTTTCGACTTTAACGGGACACTGCTTTTTGACTCCGAAAAACACCTCGAAGCCTGGAGAGAATATTCAAAACATCTTAGAGGAACACCGTTTACGGATGAAGAAATGCGTGATTATATGTTCGGCAGAACAAATGAAGATATAATTGCTTATGCAATCGGCAAAAAACCGGATCCTGAACTGGTCGAGAAACTCGGACTTGAAAAAGAAGCCGTTTACAGAGAAATGTGCCGCAATGACAGGGAAAACTTTAAACTTGCGCCGCATGCAGAAGAACTGCTTGACTTTCTTTGCGAAAACAATATTCCGCATACAATTGCAACAATGTCAGGGATTGAAAATGTAGAATTCTATATTGAAGAATTTAAACTTGAAAAATGGTTTGATTTAGACAAAATCGTTTATGCTAACGGAAAAATTCCCGGCAAACCCGCACCTGATATCTACTTGATTGCCGCAAAAAATCTCGGGCTTAAGCCTGAAGAATGTATTGTTGTTGAAGATGCAGTATCTGGGATTAATGCAGCGGCAAATGCCGGTATTGGTAAAATTGTTGCCATGGCATCCATGGAACCTGTAGAACTTTACAAAAAAATGCCATCAGTCGGGGAAGTTATAACTGACTTCAGCCAGCTTGAAAAAAGCCAATTTTTTATTTCTATGCCTGCAAAATAAAAATATATTGAGCATATGGAAAAATTAAACACGCAAATTACAGAAGAATTTCCTGATGACTATACAGTTGTTGATATAGAAACAACAGGACTTTCACCTGTAAAAAATGATATTATTGAAATATCCGCACTAAAAATCAGAAATAATAAAATTTCTGATGAATTTTCACAGCTTATAAAACCATCAGAAACTATTGGCAGATTCATAACATCCCTGACGGGCATAACAAATGAGATGGTCGAATTTGCTCCTTCTGTTAAAGATGTTCTGCCGGCATTTATAGATTTTATCTCTAATGACATAATTCTTGGCCATAACATCAGATTTGATCTTAATTTCATCAGGACAAATCTTGCAAATTCAGGTTATAAGCAGATTGAAAACCAAACACTTGATACAATGATGATTGCAAGACGCCGCTGCAAACTGAAAAGCCACAGTCTTAAAAATTTGGCGCTCCACTATAATCTAAGTACTGAAGGACACCACAGAGCTTTAAACGATTGCTTGATTACGCATAATGTTTACCAGAACATCAAAAAACAGGCAATGGAAGAAAAAGCCGAAGCTTAAATTGTTTTTGCAGAATTTTGAGTTGTTTTAAAAAGCTCGGGATATTCAGATGGCAAGACTTCTTTTTTGCCGACAAAAAGCCTGTCGCCGTCAGCAATTGAAACCGAGTCAAAAACCTTTAAAAAATCCTCGGGCTTTTTAATAAATTTCAATTTCCCGCCACTTTTTTCCTGAAAACTTGTACAAAGCGTCCATGTATCAGTATCAAGTGAATAGTGATAATGAGTTTCCGAATTTAAAAATTTGTGACTTTGAAATATTGAAACATTTTTAACTCTTTCCAAAAACACCTCTTTAAAACGCTGAAATTGCTCAAGAGAATACGGATTACCTTTCAAGTTTTTACTCCCTACAAGCAGGGCATTTTGTGGATTCTTGACAAACCTAAAAAGTGAATTGATTAGTTCTGGGAATTTTCTCTTATTTGTCGCATCATCCCAAAAATGAAACCCTTCTGCTTCACCTGCAGGATTGACAAGTCCTCCACCTGTGCAGGAACGGATCTCCAATGAATAGAATTGGTCAGCTTTCAAGATATTCGGACCTGTATGATGAAAATTTATGTAATTTTGTTTCTTAAGCTTTAAAAAGTCTTCACGATTTACGAAACGTATATTTGAGGTAAATGAAACCGAATTGTTTGTCATAAGCAATTTAAAACAGATAAAAATATTTTTTGCTATTTTAATTTTGGAACCATTTGCCGATTTCTTATCTATTTTTCACAGTACCCCGTAGCTTTCTCCAATAAGCTCCATAATTTTATCATCAGAAACAGTTTCATCAAGTATTACTGATAAATACTAATTTAGATCATCACACGCCACATTATTCCTAACACAAAAGACACAGTAGAGCCAACTTTGCTAAATGGGGCAGAGAGTTTGAACATGTTACAACCCATTGCCGATATTATATTGCCACTGAATAGAAATGGTAACTGGATCAGTTTACCATTTTCCAATGTGTATTTTTTGTTCTGCCGTATATTGCATTTGTTCTACTATTGGGGTATCGTCAGCAGGATACCCTAAGCCAATATAACAAGGTAGTAAATAATTCTCAGGTGCACCAACGACTTCAGCAACATTTTTCCCCTCTTCTCCAACAGGTATTCTCATTGAGCAAGCCAATCCCTCGGCAGTTGCGGATAAAAATATATTTTCAATTACACACCAAATTGATGCAATCGGATTAAGAGAACTTACGCAACTAGGATTTAAAACTCCTGATGTAGATTTAAAGAATGGTAGAATTACATGTGAAGCATTCATTAGCATAGAATATTGTCTTGGCATTGCTACTGCATACATTTTTTGTTGAGCAGTTCCATCAACCAGAATTTGTTTTAAGATTTCAAGCTGTGGTTCAGTGCCTTTTTTGATAAATTGCAAGCCTTTTCTCTTATCTTCTTTATCCTTTAATATAACAAACTCCCAATTCCTCAAATGCTCATGAGTTGGAGCTTGCAACCCAGCATTGATAATTCTTTCTAAAACATCATCTGGAACAAGTTTATCTTTAAAATCACGTGTTGTTTGTCTTTTATAAATGGCCTCATATAATTCCATATTTATTCTCCTTCTTCGCGATATTGTATAAGAAAAAAGCAGATAATAAAAGTTATCTGCTTTTTTATGGGGCGCCTGATGGGATTCGAACCCATGCATATCGGAACCACAATCCGAGGTCTTAACCACTTGACGACAGGCGCCATGTATTCTTGTCACTTTTTTATACTATCATGAAAATATTTTTTGTCCAGACATATTATTTTTTGTAATAATGTCATTGCAAAACTTATTTTATAAACTCTTAACCGTAGACAATAAAAGCGATTGGATAAAATTTAGATGTTATTATCAACCTGCTTATAAGTAAAAAAGACAGGCTTAACACCTGCCTTTTAATTATATAATTATTTTTAATTTAGCTTATTCGCTGGAACATATACCCGATACCACGTGCTGTCAGAATAAGTTCAGGATTTGCAGGATCAGATTCAAGTTTTGAACGCAGTCTTGAAATATGAACGTCAACAACTCTCGTATCAATTCTATGATCTGGTGGGTATGCCCATACATGCTGCAAAATTTCATTTCTTGAGAATGCCTGACCCGAATTATTAACAAGGAGTTCCAACAAACTGAATTCCATACCGGTTAAACGAATTCTTTCATTTTTGCGGAATACCTGACGGCGTGCAGTATCAATTTTTATATTTCCTGTAGTAATTACATTTTTAGTAACTTTTCCTGCAGGTGTAACTGTTTCACGATTATTTGTACGTCTTAAAACAGCTTTTACACGTGCTTCAAGTTCTTTCGGGGAAAAAGGTTTGATAACATAATCATCAGCACCCAACTCAAGACCAGTAATTCTTTCAGAAACATCACCTAATGCTGTGAGGATAATAATAGGAACATCCGCAGTACGCCTAATTTCACGGGTTACACCATAACCATCCATTTTAGGCATCATTACATCCAAAACAACCAAATCTGGATTATATTTATTGAATGCAGCAACAGCCTCTTCTCCATCAGCTGCTGTATAAACATCATAACCCGCCATTTTTAAACGTGTTTCTAAAATTCGTCTGATACTTGCTTCATCATCAGCTAACAAAATTCGCTGACGATCTTCTGTCTCATTTTGCAATTCAGCATTTTCTGTCATGATTTTTTCTTTTCCTTACTTAAATAAAATCTAACACCTCAATATAAAACATATATAATTATTAAAAAATATATACTTTTTTAAATTTTTATAACGTTATATTAACCTAATTTAAGAAAAATTGCAAGCACTTTTTGTAATTTTTTGAAAAAAATGCTAATTATTTCAATATATAATGACTTGAGCAGCTATAGCCATTACTTTGGGGTGTACAGTCGCCGTTTTTATTACTTTCAGCCATATATTCATAAGCAAGAGGTCTGACAGCCTCATTCATAACATAAAGTACATAGATATCAATACCAAATTTATTAGGATTTTTAGCCCCGTTTACATCCAGCGTAATCCATCCGCAACGCTTGTAGTTAAATTGGCCTTCCCAATCAAAATCACATGAGGGAGCATCCAGAAAAAATAACAGAGCGCTTCCGTTTGGCAAAAGCATTGTAGAAGCATCGAAATTCAAATAATTTGATGTTGCTGATTGACCATTAAGAAGTTTGACTTTGTTAAAATCAGCAAAGCAGCTACTCTTAACATCGTTCAGTATATAAGGTTCCTCACAGGTTCTTATGCTTTTAATTTTTGTGGCAAAAACATCGCGGAAACAGTTATTGCGCATAAGCCCTGCAGGCTGGCTTTCGCAGTGCATTATGCCTGACTGAAAAGTATCATAATCAGCAATAATCTGGCTGTGCGTCTGCGCCAGAATGGAATAATCAGATTTTAGCTGTGCTATATATTGGGTTAGGTGGATTTTATTAATTAAAGCAGGCAAGGTCATTGATGCCACTATACCAATAACAGCAAGTGTAATCAACACTTCCGCCATAGTAAATCCCCTGAATATGTCTGCACTATTTTTCTGACTAATCTGCACGTAAAATTCAATATTTTCATAGCTCCTCCGCAAAATGTGATGTATTACTTCATAGTAAGTTAATTGTAACACCGGAAAATAATGTTATGCAAGAATATGAAGTAATGTATCACAGAACTATTGCGGCTAACATTAAAAAGCTTCGCAAAAATGCAAAACTTTCACAGGAGCAATTTGCAGAAAAACTCAACTGCTCACGGGAATTTGTAAGCAGAGTCGAAAATCTTAAAGAAAAAGTAAGTCTTAAAATGATTCTAAAACTTTCCTATCTGTTTGACGTAAATCCTAAATACTTTTTTGAAGAGGATTAGACGGACAATTTACGGCTTATTATCGCCTTGAACCTTTCCAAATCCTGCGCGGTGTCAATTCCTACAGGAACAAAATCAACGACGGAAGTTTTTATCTTCATACCGTTTTCAAGTGCTCTAAGCTGTTCAAGACTTTCCGTTTTTTCTAAAGGAGTCTGCTCCAAAGATGTCATTTTAATCAGAGCTTCCCGCTTGTAGCCATATATGCCAAGGTGTCCGTAAAATTCACCGCTTATCGTGTTTCTTTCATACGGAATTTTTGAACGTGAAAAATATAGCGCAAAGCCGTTTTTATCACGCACGCATTTGACCAGATTAGGGTTATTGATTTCGTCTTCATCTTTTAAAACTCTGACAAGAGTTGAAATATCCGCATTTGCATCCTCTTTAACATTTCTTGCCACTTCGTCAATGGCTGAAGGCTCAATTAAAGGCTCATCCCCTTGAAGATTTACGATATAAGAAATTTCAGGATGTCTGTCCACAACTTCACGAATTCTGTCGGATCCGCATTTGTGATTGACTGATGTCATTTCGGCAACTCCGCCAAAAGCAACTACTGCATCATAAATTCTTTTGTCATCTGTTGCGACAATAATCATATCAGCAAGTTTTGCCTTAGCAGCTTTTTCGTAAACCCACTGAATTACGGGCTTTCCTGCGACCGTAAGAAGCGGTTTACCTTCAAGCCTTGATGACCCGTATCTGGCCGGTATTATTATAGCTGTTTTAGACATTGTGTTCCTCCAAGAATTTCTTTATATATTCATATTCATCCATACCTAACGGAAGTTTTATTTTATTTTTACCTGAATTAACAATTAAAGTTGAGGTGGTAAATTTGCCGGTTAACTTTAATTTTGAAAAATCATTAACAACTAAAGCTCTATTAAAAGTCTTAAAAACTATAAAATCTGAATAAATTTCAACATCAGCATAAAAACCTCTATAAATGAGCCCGTTTATGCTGGAAATACGTGTTGTAAATATTTTCAGCGGTTCAGCAGTTGAATTTGATTTGATTGCATCGTAATAATCACAATCAAATATTGAGTCAAATGAATCTTTTAATATGTTGACCACAAGATAAGCTATTAAACCAAAGAAAAAGACTACAAAAATTAGTAAAAAAACTATTTCAAACGGTTTTACGTACATCAATAACCCACCTCCGCATTTTTAACAATCAGCGCAACCCACTGATCCTGATGAGCTTCTTCCCACAATTCCAAATCATATTTTTTAATTGCCTCCAGCACAACCTGCTTTTTCTCATCCAAAATCCCTGACAAAACCATAATTGCACCCTTTTGCATAATATTTTTCAAATCGCCCATAATTTCTGCAAGCACGTTATGAAGAATATTTGCACATATAAAATCAAATTTTTCAGTTATTTTGTCTGCGGTATTAAGCTCAAATGTACATTCCGCACCATTTTTTACGGCATTTTCCTTAGCAACATCAATTACAGTCGGGTCATTATCGCATCCGTAAACTTCCGAGGCACCGAACTTTGAGGCACAAATGGCTAAAATTCCGCTTCCCATACCAATATCAGCCATTCTTGCATTTAATGGCATGTATTTTTCAATTGCCTTCATACATAACTGGGTTGTCTGATGCGTTCCGGTACCAAAAGCACACCCCGGCTCCAGTCTTATAATGACTTCATCTGCTCTATGAGGAGAATACTCAATCCAGTCCGGCACAACCGTAATCCTGTCAGAAACATGAGTTACATCCCATTTTTCTTTCCATTTTTTTGACCAATCTTCATTGGGTTTGGTCTGAATTGTAAATTCCCAGCTTCCTAACTCTTCATCTGAAAAGCCTCGTAATTTCAGAAGATTGCGTTGCTCTGACAGAACTTTACTTATAAATTTCTCCGCAAGCATTTCACCAGAGCCAAGGTCAGGTGTCAGAAAAACTTTCAAAGTACCTTCGGTCGTCGCTATCATCTCAAGATCTTTGTATGTTTCTTCCGCAAGCACGACCCCTTCGCAAGGCAAATTTTCAAAACAAATCTCTGACAAGATATCTTCCATATCAGGATTTATTTTAATTTGAAGTTCGACATAATTATCAGCCATAAACTACTCCAAAAAAGCACCCATTTTTCTGAATTTTTCATAACGGGAATTTTTCAGTTCATCGCCGGACATGCCTGACAATTCATCAAGGCTTAAAATAATAGTTTTCTTCAATTCTTCCGACATGGCTTTATAATCGTGATGGGCGCCGCCTAAAGGTTCTTTTATTGCTCCGTCAATAATTCCGAATTTCAGAAGGTCAGGAGCTGTAATTTTTAAAGCTTCAGCAGCCTCGGCAGCTTTTGAAGCATCACGCCAAAGGATTGAAGCACAGCCTTCCGGCGAAATAACAGTATAATACGCATGTTCCAATAAATAAACTCTGTTTGCGACAGCCAAGCCTAAAGCACCACCGGAACATCCTTCTCCTGAAATAATAGCAATAACTGGTACAGTCAATTTTGCCATTTCACGCAAATTTACGGCAATTGCACCACCCTGATTGGTTTCTTCTGCACTGATTCCCGGATAAGCTCCCGGAGTATCTATAATTGTCACAATCGGAATGTTAAATTTGTCGGCATGTTTGAATAATCTTAAGGCCTTTCTGTATCCTTGCGGCTGCGGCATGCCAAAGTTATATTCAAGATTTTCTTTAGTTGACTTGCCTTTCATCGTTCCGATAATCATAACAGTACGTCCTGCAATTTTAGCAAGTCCGCCAATAATAGCTCTGTCATCACAACCAGTTCTGTCACCATGAAGCTCGATAAAATCTTCGCACATAAGGTCTACATAATCCAAAAAATTAGGTCTTTCCGGATGTCTTGCAATTTGAAGTTTCTGAGAAGGCTTCAAATTTGCATAAAGTTCTTTTTTGTAATCCTCTGCCTGCTGTTCAAATGTTTCAATTTCTTTATTCAAATCCATGCCGGACTCCAAACTTATCTTTTTTAATTCATCAATTTTTTCTTGAATTTCCGTAATCGGTTTTTCAAAATCCAAAACTGTCATCTTTTACCTCTTTAATAATGTTTTAAAACTAATATTTGCCCTCATTTTACCTGATAACAGGCTGGTGCATTGAAAGTAAATTACCGATAATTTCAGGCAAATCTTTACGCTTGGCAACTACATCCACCTGACCGTATTTCAAAAGATATTCGGCCGTCTGAAAGTCAGAGGGAAGTTTCTGCCTGATAGTTTGTTCAATAACTCTTCGGCCTGCAAAACCGATTCTTGCCCCTTGTTCTGCTATAATTATATCACCGAGCATTCCAAAGCTTGCCGTAACCCCTCCAAAAGTAGGTTCTGTCAGAAGATTAATATACAAAAGACCTTCTTCATCAAGTTTTGCAGCAGCACATGAGGTTTTGGCCATCTGCATAAGACTCAAAGCACTTTCTTGCATTCTTGCACCACCTGATGAAGTAACGGCAAGAACCGGAACTCTTAATTCTATAGCTTTTTCCATTATGCCTGCAACCTTTTCCCCAACAACAGAGCCCATTGAACCGCCCATGAAATCGAAATCCATAACAGCAGCAGCAACTCTATTACCTTTAATCGTACCGATACCAGTTATTACTGCATCATTCAAGTTTGTTTTTTCCTGTGCTCTTTGAAGTCTGTCTTTGTAACTTTCAGTATCGACAAATTCAAGAGGATCTGTCGGTTTTATATTACCAAACAGTTCTTCAAAGCTGCCTTCATCAAAAAGCTGATTAATACGGGTTCTTGCATTTATTCTGAAATGATAATCGCACACAGGACAAACCATAAGGTTTTCTGCCAAATCTTCCTTAAGAAGCTGGGCTTCACAATGAACACATTTTGTCCATAAATCAGGATTTTTTTCAACTTCAGCCCTTGCTTCCAAGGCACGGCGCTGAATTTGTGCTTCTTTTCTTTTTTCAAACCAGTCTTGAATTGTCATATTATTATATCCCTATTTAAAATTCCTATATAACAAATACATTATACACTAAAAAAGAAACTTGTCACTTTTTACGGGGATTGTTTACAAAAAACTTTCTAATATCATCCGAAATTTGAAGATTTTGAAGTGTTAAACCATATTTTTTAAGGTTTGCGATATTTTCCTGTTCCTCAAGCAAATCTCTTTTAGGTTTGTTTGCAACGTTATTTTTTACTCGTTCAAACTCGCTTTCAGCTTTTCCGTCCATAACTTTTGCGATAATTTCATCAATATCACTCCCACCTGTTTTGTACTTTGAGGCAACTTCGGCAACGGTGGCACCCTGTGGAAGTCTGTAGAGCCAGTTTACAGTCAAAACATCCCCAGCAGATACTTTATTAATTCCTTTCTGGTGCGGAGTGTACATTATATCCTTTTTATTAGGACTATGCCCGAGGCCTATTGCATGACCGATTTCATGCAATATTGTATGATAAACCTCATTCTCATCCATATAATCAGCATGCACTAATCCTTCCGTTAATCCTATAGACACCTCCGCTCCGTAAAGCCTGTGTTGTGCATCATAAGAAAAGTTACACAACCCGAGTGCCTTTCGCTCAACCCTTTTCCACTCGATATTAATATTTGAGTCAAGAAGTGTATCAGTAATTCGGAAAGCAACTTTCCCTTTTGTTGCATTTTGCCACTCATCAAGTGCACGCTTTACAAACCCTCTATATTTGTAATCCTGACCGGCTTTTGAATAAAACTTCATCGGAGCAATATAAACCTTCAGCGGCATAAAAGTCCACCGCATTAACCGCCCGTTTTTTAAAGATTCAGAAACATAAGTGTGCTTTTGCATATATTTATTGTATAATAAAATTACAAAAAATAGAAGCCAGACTAAAAACGGAGGATTTAGAGCATGAATATAATGCAAATGATGAAACAGGCACAGACCCTGCAAAAAAAACTAAAAGACACTCAGGAAGAACTTGCCTCTCAGGAAGTAACAGGAGAAGCCGCTAACGGAAAAGTAAAAGTAACCTTTGACGGTCAGGGCAAATTCAAATCTATTAAACTTACACCCGAAGCAATCAACCCTGAAAATCCGTCATCTGTTGACACTGACTCTGTTGAAATGCTTGAAGATTTAATCACAACTGCAATACAGAAAGCAAGCGATAGTGCGTCTGCGCTTATGGAGCAGAAAATGAAATCCGTAACCGGCGGAATTAACATTCCGGGTTTATTCTAATATGATTTACCCAAAATCAATAGCTGCGCTGATTGAGCATTTTCAAAAATTCCCGTCAGTCGGGCCTAAATCTGCTCAAAGAATGGCGTTTTATATGCTCAGAATGCCTGAAAGCGAAGTACAAAAATTCGCTCAGGCAATTCTTGATGCAAAAAGAAACACAAGAACCTGCGAAATATGTTTTAATCTTTCAACCACAAGCCCCTGTGAAATTTGCACTAACCCCAAACGTGATCGCTCAACAATCTGTGTTGTAGCGGAAACTAAGGATCTAATCGCAATTGAAAAGACAAACGAATTTAAAGGCCTTTATCACGTATTACAAGGACTTATTTCACCAATGGACGGAATCGGTGCTGATGATATTAGGATTAAAGAACTTCTGAGCAGGCTTACATCAGAAGAAGTTAAAGAAATAATTCTTGCGCTTCCGCCCTCAGTTGAAGGGGAAGCAACAAGCCTTTATCTCACAAAACTCATCAAGCCTTTCGGAATAAAGATTTCAAGAATAGCTTTCGGGCTTCCGGTCGGGGCAGACCTTGAATACGCAGACGAAATCACAATTGCAAAAGCCATCGAAGGCAGAAGAGAGATTGCTTAAGACTGTAAATACCGACTCTTTTTTTAAAAATTTTCGTGCACTTATATATGAAAAGCCATGAACTTCCAAAATTAGAGTAGCCTTTTATATAATTGCTTTTAATTTGGAATTAAGCTAAACTTTTTTTATGAGCGAACCTCTTGTTAAAATAAGAAACCTTTATGCCGAATACAAAACCGATAAAGGTGTTTTCGGCGGAACACAGACTATTCATGCGCTTAACGGAATTGACCTTGACATATATAAGGGCGAAATTCTTGCTCTCGCCGGAGAATCGGGATGCGGCAAATCTACGCTTGCAAAAACACTAATAAAGCTTGAAACTCCTTCTAAAGGCGAAATCTTTTACAACGGAGAAAATATTCTTAAAAAAAATCCAGTCCAGATGAAAGCTTTCAGACGCAAAGCTCAGATGATTTTTCAGAACCCTTACGCAAGCCTTGACCCTAAAATGAAGATTTACGATACACTGAAAGAACCCCTAAAGATCAACACAGATCTGACAGATGAAGAAATTGACCGAAGAGTCGTGGTTACAGCAGGCAACACAGGACTTGACAGAGATTGCCTGAAACTTTACCCGCATGAATTTTCCGGAGGCCAGAGGCAGAGAATTGCAATTGCACGTGCGCTTGTTCTTAATCCTGAATTTGTGCTTGCGGATGAGCCGGTGAGTGCGCTTGACGTTAGTATTCAGGCCCAAATCCTTAACCTCTTAAAGGATTTAAAAGAAAACTTTAACCTGACATTCCTGCTAATTACGCATGACATGAGTGTTATAAAATATCTTGCAGACCGTGTTGCGATTATGTATCTCGGCGAAATCGTCGAAATCGGAACGGTTGATGAAATTTTTAACAACCCAAAACACCCGTACACAAAAGCACTTCTGAGCGCAGTTCCGCAAATAAATAATCAGCAAAAAGAAAAAATTCTGCTGCAAGGCGACCTGCCTTCCCCTGCCAATCTTCCGACAGGCTGCAAATTTCATACCCGCTGTCCTCAGGTTATGCTTAAGTGCAAAGAAGACTCTCCTGAAACTTCCAATATCCAAAATAATCACTGTGTAAAATGTTTTTTGTATAACTAGCAAAATATTTTCTTAAGAGATTTTGTCATTAATATGCTCTTTATACAGATAAATCAACAGACTTAAAGGCACTAAAAGATACTTTTCTGTCGCAAATGCTTGAAATTATGCCGTTTGAGGAACAAATTCTCTTTCTTCAGAATAGCAGATATAAACTTGCAGAAGAAATTCAAGCCTGGGCAAACGGCACAAAATACAGCAGTGAAATTCACGATACACACATAAATATGATTTCCGAAAAAATTGAACCTGATGATTGCAGTGATTTTAAATTAGGAGAAAAGCTGCAAATTGTTACGGAATTTCTTAAGAAAACTTTTTGTGAGGCAAGTATGTCCAGGTAAAAAAGGTAATAAAAATAATATTTATGCTACAATTTAATTATGGACAAAAAAGTTATCACAACAAACAGAAAAGCTTTTCACGACTATACTATTTTCGACAAATATGTAGCCGGAATTGTGCTGACCGGAACAGAGATTAAATCCATACGCAAAAATGCTATAAATCTCAAGGATAGCTTCTGCAAAATTGAAGATAACGAAATTTTTCTATATAACTGTCACATTTCGCCATACGAACAGGGCAACCGTTTTAATCACAAGGCAGAACGTGTCCGCAAACTGCTTTTGAACAAAAAAGAAATCCTTAAAATGCATTCAAAAGTAAAAAAAGACGGATATTCAATAGTTCCTCTTGAAGTTTTTATCACACACGGATTTGCTAAAGTTGAAATCGGGCTTGCAAAAGGTAAGAAACTTCACGACAAACGTGATGACATAGCCCAAAAAGACCAGAAACGAGAAATAGACAGGGCGTCAAAAATAAGGTATTAATTTCACCTGAGATACTGCAGCAATGGTGATTTCCGGGGTTCAAACATGAAAGTTATTCTTTTGGGAAAAGGGCAGATGCTCGCAAATATGATAGAAAGCGCAAGAGAATCAGGCGTTGAGATTGCTGGGGTTTTTCGCTATGAAAGAACTGTTATGTCCGGAGCAAAGCTATTGTTTCATGACCTTTTCCAGACTTCTCATGACCTGACGCTTATAAAAAAATACAATCTTCCAGAAGTAAAATGTAAATCTGCTAACAGTGAAGAATTCAGAAATTATGTTCTTAAGAACAATACAGACATAATTATGGTTGGAACCTGGAAGGAAAAGCTTAAAAAAGAAACTTTCTCAATGCCCAAAATTGGTACAGTGAATATTCATCCCTCACTTTTGCCTCGATACAGAGGGCCGAACCCATATATGCAGGTAATTTTGCGAGGCGAAAAGAAAACCGGCGTAACCCTTCATCTTATGGACGAAAATCTTGATACAGGCGCAATTTTGATACAAAAAGAAATTGATATCCTGACATCCGATACTGGAAAAGAATTACGTGAAAGAGCATTCTCTGTTGCACGAGAAGTGGCATCAGAGTTTTTCTCAAAAATCAAGAGTGAAGTAATTATCCCGATAAAACAAAATGAAAACAGGGCCACTTATTTCGGAAACATTGACGAAACGATAAAAATGCTTGATTTCAAAAACAAAACTTCTGAAGAGCTCTATGCAACAATACGAGCGCTACATCCTTGGTTACCGTGTTACATAACAATCGGAAAACATTTTTTGAGTGTAAATCCGTATAAAATAAAGATTGAAACACCTGAAGCCAAAACGATGGCAGAAGCTCTATATACAACTATTCAAGGTAAACATTCTGAGGATGCAACTTCTGAAACTCTTGGACATCCTGGCGAAATTATAGCAAAAGACGGCAAAACCCGCTCGCTTACAATTGTATGCAAAGATGGAAAAGCGCTTAAAATGGAAGGGCTTAAACTATGGGGATTTTTCATAAGACCTTTCACCGGAATTTTTATCAAAAATATAAAACTTTTATAAACAAAAAGCTGTTTATAAATTTAATATGACAAAAGTGTTATAGCCTTAAAACTGTTCTATTCTAGTTTTCAGCAGTCTAATCACGGCTTAGAACTTAAAATCTCTTTCTCCGGCATGGATTTTAACAAGATCCTTTTCCACAATTGATTTAATGTCCTGGTTTTCCAGCCTTTGCACTTCTTTTGCAATAAGTTTTTCGCCGACAGCACGTGTTTCATCAGATGCATAATCTTCAAGATATTCTTTCAAAGTCATTATGGCGTTTGGATGACAGAAATTATGAATCTGCTGGTGTTTACAAATTTCCATAAACCTGTCGCCTGTACGTCCACTGCCATAACATGCAGTACAGAAACTCGGAAGATACCCCAATTCCATAAGCCACTTAATAACTTCATCCAGAGAACGCCTGTCAGAAACATCAAACTGAGCTGAGTCGTCTTTTTCAGGCATAGGATTAAAATATCCGCCGACACTGGTTTTGGAACCTCCGCTGATTTGAGAAACTCCTAAATGTAAAAGTTTTTCTCTGCATTTAGCGCTTTCACGGGTTGAAATAATCATGCCGGTATAAGGAACAGCAATCCTGATACAAGCCGCAATTTTTGCAAAAGTATCATCATCAATTCCGTTGTCAAATTCATCCGGATTAATATCGTCCGCCTTTTTAATTCTTGGCAGACTTATTGTATGAGGTCCGACACCATAAACAGCTTCAAGGTGTTCTGCATGCATCAAAAGCGCAGTAAATTCATATCTGTAAGATTCAAGTCCATATAAAACGCCAAGTCCGACATCATCAATTCCGCCCTGCATAGCTCTATCCATAGCTTCTGTATGGTATGCATAATTATGTTTCGGACCTGTCGGGTGGAGTTCCTCGTAACTTTTTTTGTTATAAGTTTCCTGAAACAGAATATATGTACCAATTCCTGCTTCATGAAGTTTTCTGTAATTTTCAACCGTAGTTGCAGCTATATTTACGTTTACACGGCGAATTGCCCCATTTTTATGTTTGATTGAATAAATTGTTTTAATTGATTCTAAAATATATTCAATCGGGTTGTTTACCGGATCTTCTCCTGATTCAATTGCAAGACGTTTGTGCCCCATATCCTGAAGAGCTATGACTTCCCGTTTTATTTCTTCCTGAGTAAGCTTTCTTCGAGGAATATGTTTATTTTTTGCGTGATAAGGACAGTAAACACAACCGTTTACACAGTAGTTTGAAAGGTAAAGAGGCGCAAAAAGAACAATTCTGTTTCCGTAGTAATCTTTTTTAATTTTTTCTGCAAGTGCAAAGATTTCCTTATTTTTTTCTTCTATTTCGCAATCAAGAAGAACAGCCGCTTCTCTATGAGTTAAACCTTTTCCGAGTTTTGCTTTTTCTAAAATTTTATTTATCAACTCGGTATTATTTTTATTTTCATCAGCATACTTTAATGATGCAAGAACTTCTTCATCTGAAATAAATTCTTCAGCTTTAGTAGATTTGGGGTTATACATATTTTTGCCTCCCTTAAAGACATGATACAACTACAATATTTTTTTACAAGCAATCATCTACACAACAACTCCACCGCCTATTAAATGTCCATCTTCAATATCGTAAATTACCCCGGCCTGACCTGAAGTAACTGAATTCACAGGCTCATAAAATTTTATATCGGCAAATCGATCGTAAAGTTTTATATGCGCCTTTTTAGCGGTCATGTTGTAACGGATTTTAACCATTCCATCAAATTCATCGCCTGCATGGTGTTCAAAGAAATTCAAATCCTCAATTTTTAAATTTTCTTTGTAATTATCTTCTTCTCTACCCAGATAAACAATGTTTTTCTGCGCATCAATTTTAATGACATAAAGAGGATAAGGAGCCGCAATACCAATACCTTTTCGCTGTCCTATTGTATACTGATAACAACCGTTGTGCTCGCCCCATTTTTTACCTGTCAAAATATCTATAAAATCGCCCTTTTGTGTTCCGAATTTTTCAATAAGGTATTTTTTAGAGGTCATTGGTTTTTGTATAAAACAGATATCCTGACTTTCTTTTGAAGATTTTGTAGGAAGATTATAGTCATGAGCGATTTCCCTGACCTCAAGCTTCGTATATCCCGATAGCGGAAATACCGTTTTTGCAAGTTGCTTTTGTGTAAGTTTGTACAAAAAATAAAGCTGGTCTTTATGCTCATCTGACGCAGGATAAAGTTTATACCTTCCGTCTTTTGACACAATATTTGCATAATGCCCTGTTGCATATACATCAGCCCCTAATGTTTCAACGGCAAAATCAAACAACTCGCCCCATTTGATAAATTTGTTGCACATTATGCAAGGGTTTGGAGTTTGACCTGCGCGGTATGAATTTTCAAAATATGCAATAACCTTATCACTGAAAAGAACCGATGCATCATAGACATAATGTTCAATCCCGAGCGAATCCGCAACATTTTTTGCATTCTCAATAACAGAGTCAGCAGCAGGAGAATTTGTCATTTTTCCGGTAAGCCCGATAACTTCATACCCCTGCTGTTTCAACAAAAATGCAGCAACTGAACTGTCAACCCCGCCGCTTAATGCCACAACAGCTTTTTTACCGCCAATCATATCCATATATTGATTTTAACATAAAAACTATCACTGCGTAAACTGCATTTTTCACTTAAAACTCAGCCTTGAAGTATTGATATCTTTTTATTATAATCTCAATTAAGGAGACAGAGAATGGAAATTAAATCTGTAATTTTAGCTGCCGGCAAAGGCACAAGGATGAAATCGGACATACCCAAAGTTCTTCATAAAATCTTTGAAAAACCTCTTCTGGGGTATGTTTTGGGCAGTGTAAAAGATATTACAACCGAAAATTTTGTAATCGTAGGACATCATGCCGAAGAAGTTCAAGAATATGTCGAAACAAATTACAACAACGCAAAAACCGTTCTTCAAACTCCTCAACTGGGCACGGGACATGCCGTTTCTATGGTTTGTCCGTATCTTGCAGACTACAGCGGTCAAATTCTTATTCTATGCGGAGATACGCCGCTGATTACCTCTGAAACTCTCAAAAAATTTGTAGAATATCACAATTCAAACAATTCTGACTTAACTGTTATGAGCACGATATTTGAAAATCCGGAAAATTACGGAAGAATTATCAGAGAACATGACAGAAGCCTCAAATGTATTGTTGAAGAAAAAGATGCAACCCCGGAAGAAAAAGCCGTAAAAGAAGTTAATGCAGGTATTTACATTCTAAACTGGAACAAAGTTAAACCAGCATTTTCACAGCTTACAAGCAACAACGCACAGGGTGAATATTATCTGACAGACATTATTTCATGGGGTAAAAATAACGGATTAAAAGTTAATGCTTTTATTCTTGAAAACAGCGACGAGATTTACGGAATAAATTCACGCAAAAACCTTGCTGAAGCGTCAAGGATAATGAACACCAGAAAATTAAACGCACTTATGGACAGCGGTGTTACAATAATAGACCCCGCAAGCACATGGATTAGCGAAGATACAGAAATCGGTTCAGATACAACGATTTACCCGTTCACATACATTGAAGGCAAAAATAAAATCGGCAGAAATTGCAAAATCGGCCCCTGCGCCCATCTGAGAGGGGATGTAGAAATAGCTGACAATTGCAAAATCGGCAACTTTGTGGAAGTTAAAAAATCAAAAATCGGGTTCAACACAAATGCAGGTCACTTAAGTTATATAGGCGACAGCGAACTCGGCTCGCACATTAATATAGGCGCCGGTACAATCACTGCAAATTACGATCCAATTACAAAAACAAAAAGCAAAACCGTATTGAAAGACAATGTAAAAATAGGTTCAAACACAGTTTTAGTCGCTCCGGTCGAAATAGGAGAGGGCACAAACATCGGTGCCGGAAGCGTTATTACCAAAAACGTAGGTGAATGGGCGCTAGCTCTCACACGGGCGCAGCTCAGAGTAATTTCAAACTGGGTGAAACGAAAATAAATTTTCTTTAAAATTGAATCAGGAGAGGTGTCCGAGTGGCTTAAGGTGCGGATCTCGAAAGTCTGTGTACAGCGATGTACCGTGGGTTCAAATCCCACCCTCTCCGTTTTTTAGAAATAAAATTATACATTTACTGAGCATGATGAATAGCTGTATTTATACAAAAATCAAAACGTACGAAAATAGACTTTATCTGGATTTGAAATTACAAAAAATATTTTTTCAGCCTTAAAATATTCAATATACTTTTGCAGTTTTAGACGCTCTTCTTTTTTGAAAAATTACCACCTTAAGCAAAATTAAAACTCAACATCCCAGCTGAAGTATAAATTGATCTGATCCGAGCGTCGCAACTAACACCATTAAAATGGTATCCTGTAATTTTTTTTGCTTATACAGAGACTTTTTATCATTATTATATATATTTTGTTTTGTTATATTATTAATTTTCATTTTTCTCAGTGGCACAAAATTGTAAAAACTCATAATAATAAATTTTGCCACTTAATTAAAAAAAATTACTAGTCAAATGCCTAATACTGTAAAATACCACAAATTTGTATTATATCCGTATGGATAAGAATACGGAAGTATTGCTGAAAAAGGGAATTAGGAAAACTAACAATAATTTGACAGCAAGAGAAACCGAATATCTTTCACTTGCAGCAATGGGGTTTAACAACAACGAAATTGCACATATTTTATCCGTAACAAAAAGTACTGTGAAAAAAACTTTAGAATCAGTATTTCAAAAATTATTTGCAAAAGATAGAGCTAATGCTGTTGCTATAGCCTTTGTACATGATATTTTAAATGCACAAATTTTAAGCAACACTGTTGAAAAATACAAAATTAATCAATATGCATTATTTTTGGACTCATCTATATAAAATAAAAAATTAAGGTTAAAATCAATTTAAATGTTACATTTTATTAAAATTAGTATTATTATTAAGAAATAAAATTAACAATAATTCAATATTATACTATAATATACAGCATAACATGATAGAGGTTTTTTATGATAATTCAAGAAAACACAAAAGTTAATGATACCACAGCTAACACAGCTCCACAAGCAGGAAATATTATCAAAATATGTTATGCCAGCAGTAAGAACTACGTAAAATACTTAGCACTTTCAATGGCCACTGTTTTAACATCCAAAGCTCCTGAAGATAAGCTAAGTTTTTACATACTTGACGGTGGGCTTACAGAAAAAGACAAAACAAACATTCTGGATTTGAGAAAAATATCAGATTTTGAAATTGAATTTATTGAGCCGGATAAAACAAAATTTAAAAATTGTCCGATAAATACAGCGAAATACCTGTCTATTGCAACATACTACAGATTAAGTCTTCCGGATATCTTGCAAGACACTGAAAGAATTCTCTATATAGACTGCGATACAAGAATCACAGGAAGTCTGAAAGAGCTTTTCAATACCGATCTGGAAGGGAAACCTCTCGGCGCTGCGCATGACGTGAATTCACGACAATTATGCAAAGAATACGGACTGAATGATTATTACAACTCAGGAGTTCTTCTACTAGATCTGAACAAACTTCGTGAAATCAAATTCACAAGCGAAATTTTTGACTGGATCAGCCAAAATTCAGAAAAACTTAAATATAATGACCAAGATGCCATCAATCTCTACTTGGCAAACAGGATTAAAACTCTTAATTCTAAATATAACGTCCAAATACGAAATCATGCAAGAAATTACAAAACTAGATTTGGACGGGCAGTAATTAGCCATTATATTGCACAAAATAAAGGTAGATTTATTTATAATGCATTGCCGACCGTTTTCAAAACAAAATATGCAAACCAACTGCTTGCTATTTATATTAAATATTTGCTAAAATCCACTATTCAATGGATTTTTATGTACAGAAAGAAAAACAAAACCACCAAAGACATTCAAATTTTAGGTTACAGATTTTATCTAAAACATAAACCTAAGCATAAAGACGCAAAAGCATAGTAAAAAAGTTCAGCCTGACATCGCAAGTTTACCGTTTTTAGTGTTCGTGATACAATTATTAATATGATAAACAAATCTATAAAATGGACAATATTTGTTATAACAGCAATCGGTAATTTCATTGCGATGCTTGATTCAACAACGGTCAACCTCGCTTTGTATCCGATGTCTGTTGATTTGCATGTTTCCATGAGCCAGATTCAGTGGGTAATGATAGCGTATATGCTTGTACTTACGGTATTCCTCCCATTTTTTGGCAAACTTGGCGATATTTTTCCGAAAAACAAGCTTTATTCTGTCGGATTTTCACTGTTTGCACTCGGGGCCTTTCTCAATACAACAGCACAGAGTTTCGGGGTTTTGATTGCCTATAGATGCCTTGAAGCTTTAGGCGCCTCAATTATGCTTTCAAACGCTCAGGCAATTATTGCATCAATTTTCAAAAAAGAACGACGGGGGAAAGCTTTAGGCTTAAACGGATGTATCGTTGCTATAGGCGGAATGAGCGGACCTGCAATCGGCGGGATTTTAATTAACTACTTTGGATGGCATTCGGTGTTTATTCCGTGTATTCCGGTTGCTCTTGCAGGTGCATATTATGCTTACAGAATGCTTCCGCACACGGTAAAAACAGACAGAAAAAACTTTAAATTTGACTATAAAGGTTTTATTTATTTTACAATAAGCCTTTTTGCACTTCTTCTGGCAATAGCAGAAGGTCATACCTGGGGTTGGCATTCTTTAAAAATCATAGCCCTCGGACTTATAACACTAGTATTCGGTATTTTGTTTTACATCAGAGATCACCATATAAACTATCCACTTATTGATTTTTCACTGTTTAAAATAAAAACATTCACCTATGGAAACTTAGGTGTAATGACATCATATATGGCAATGTACACAAACAGCATACTTCTTCCTTTCTTTTTGCAGGAAATATTGAAGTACAATGCACTTGTGACAGGATTGTTAATTTTGCCATATTCTGTGACACTTTCTGTTATTGCACCTTTTGCTGGAAGACTTTCAGGAAAATATGGAAGCAGATATTTGACACTTGCAGGACCTATCGTATATTGTATTGCACTTTTAATGTTTACTTTGTATAACAAAAACTGTGCAATGTGGCAGATTATACTGGCCTCAGGAATTATGGGAATAGGAAACGGACTATTTCAATCGCCTTCGAACAATGCAATTATGACAAGTGTTACCCCGAAGGAACTCGGGCTTGCCTCAGGAATTCTCGCACTCTCTAGAAATATGGGCAACATTCTCGGAGTTGCCGTAACAATAACATTGTTTGAAACATTCAAAAACCTTCTTCTTGAAAACGGAAAAGCATATGACACAGCATTCTTATTTTCGTATAGGACAACAATGTGTTTTGGGATTTTGTTTGGACTAATTTGTCTTCTGTTTGCTTTCATTGCGCATAAACCTTCAAAAACATAATCCAACAAAAATGATTTTTAAAGTCATAACTTGAAAATAAATTATTATAGTGTAAAATTGGTTTGTTACATTTACACTACAAATTATAAATGGCGGGATATATGACAAAAAAGAATGAAAATATAAGAAATATTGCGATAATAGCACACGTAGACCACGGCAAAACAACACTTGTTGATTGCCTGCTGAAACAGGCAGGAGCCTTCCGTGAAAACCAGCATGTACAAGAAAGAGTTCTAGACAGTAATGATTTAGAAAGAGAACGAGGAATTACAATTCTTTCCAAAAACATTTCGATTAACTACAAAAATACAAAAATTAATGTTGTTGACACTCCAGGACACGCAGACTTCGGCGGAGAAGTTGAACGTGTATTAGGGATGGTCGATGGAGCACTCTTAATCGTTGATGCAGCAGAAGGCCCGATGCCTCAGACAAGATTTGTTCTATCTAAAGCACTGGAATTAGGTTTGAAAATAATCGTCGTAATTAATAAAATTGACAAACCTGCTGCAGAACCGCTTACAGCTCTTGATAAAGTTTTTGACCTGTTCACAGAACTCACGGACAGAGAAGATTTAATCGATTTTCCGTTTATTTTTGCAAGCAGCTTGAACGGATTTGCTATCAAAGATCTGGATGATGAAAGAAAAGATATGATTCCGCTTCTTGACTGCATTTTAGAGAACATTCAACCGCCTCAATGCGACGAAACAAAACCATTCCAATTCAGAGCAACTACTCTTGACTATAATGACTATGTCGGGAGAATTGTAATCGGAAGAATTGAAAACGGATCAGTCAAATCTCAGGAACAGGTTTGCGTAATCCACGCTGACGGAAGTCAGGAAAAAGGTAAAATTACAAAATTATTTGGCTTTCATGACCTTGGCAGAATGGAAATTAATGAAGCTTTTGCCGGCGACATTGTCGGAATCGCAGGGTTTGGAGATATTCAGATAGGTGAAACTATTGCCGATGTTAATAATCCTACGGCTCTACCGCTTATCAAAGTTGACGAGCCAACTTTACAAATGAACTTTTCGGTAAATGACAGCCCATTTGCCGGTACCGAAGGGAAATTCGTAACGTCAAGACAATTAAGAAAAAGACTTTATAACGAACTGGAAAAAAATGTAAGTTTAAGAGTTGAAGATACGGATTCCACTGATGTATTCAGAGTGTCAGGCAGAGGCGAACTTCACCTTGGAATTTTGATTGAAACAATGCGTCGTGAAGGTTATGAATTTCAGGTTTCCAAACCGGAAGTTATTTATAAAACTATCAACGATGAAAAATGCGAACCTTATGAAAATTTGATTGTAGATGTTCCTGAAAGCTGTGCCGGCGGATGTATTGAAAGACTTTCCGGCAGAAAAGCAGAGTTAAAGGAAATGCACAATGCCAAAGGAAGAACAACTCTGACATTCCATATCCCGGCAAGAGGTCTCATCGGTTTCAGAAGCGAATTTATTCGTATGACACGGGGCGAAGGCATAATGTATCATACATTTTTGCACTACAGACCATACGCTGGCGACATTCCGCGTCAGAGAAACGGTTCTATTATTGCTATTGAACAGGGCGAAGCAATTCCATACGCATTAGCCCAGTTTGAAGACAGAGGTGTATTCTTTGTAACCCCGAAAACAAAAGTATATCGAGGAATGATTATAGGAGAATGCAACAAACCGCAGGATATCGTTGTAAATATATGTAAAACCAAAAAACTTACCAACATGAGAAGTGCTACTGCTGATGTTATGGTAACCCTTCAGGCTCCAAAAATTCTCTCGCTTGAAGAGTCTTTAGAATATATAGGCGACGATGAGCTTGTGGAAATTACTCCTGAAAACATCAGAATAAGAAAAGCTGATTTGACCAGAAAAATTTACAACTAAAAAGCGTTCTACAGATACCCCCTTCCTCAATAAAAGGCAGGGGGTGTTTTAAAAAGTTGCATAAAATAATAATATAAAAATTTATTTTTTTTGCTTTTTACTTAACGCAAAGATTTTTTTATATTTCCTGACTTTATTTCTGACATAAGATTGCCCGAATACTGAAAGCAAAATCAGTGTCATCCCTATATAAAATGACGGTGTAAGAATATGTGCTTCATTAAAGAACAACATTGCAAAAAGAATTCCGTAAACCGGTTCAAGATTTCCTGCAAGGCTTACGGTAAATGCAGAAAGTTTCTTCAATGCAGAAATGTAGAGCAAATATAAAATTACCGTACAGAAAAACGCAAGCACAATAAGCCATATCCAGTCAATTCCGACAGGAACAATTGTTTGACAGCGGCTGAAACACAAATAAACAGGCAAAAATATACTCATAAACAAAGCCCCGCCAAGAAGTTCATAAAAAAGAATACTGCGTGAAGATTTTCCGGCCTGTGCTATTTTATTCCATATAGTATAAAGCGCAAACAAAGCCGCAGAAATTACCCCGAGCACAATGCCGAGCCTGAAGCTTATGTCAAAGCTGAATATCAGCCAGATTCCGGCAACAGCAATCAGACTGTACAAGAGTTCTATAAAAGAAAACTTTGTCTTTTGTATGAGAGGTTCAAACAATACCGTGAAAAACCCGACAAGAGAATAACACACAACTCCAACCGAAATATTTGAATACTTAATACTTCCAAAAAAGAACATTAAATGAAGCGCTAAGAGTGCCCCTAAACCAACAAATTTAAAAGCATCCTTCCAATTCTCCTCCGGCTTTTTCCTCATAAATATCAGCATCACCGCAAATATGAAAAACGCAAAAAGCATTCTGTACCATACAATTACGACTTCATTCAAAGAAATCAGCTTTGCAAAAAGTCCCGTAAAGCCCGACAGCAATACAGATATATGCAATTTTAAATAATCACCCGTCACATTTCGCATAATTTTATAATGCGCTTTTTTAACTGTAAAGTCAAACAAGTTCTTTATACATTTTTAAATACTCTTTAGAACTTTTCTTCCATGAAAAATCAGCTTCCATGGCGGACTTTCTCATTGCATTGAAAGTGTATTTGTCTCCGTAAACATAAAGCGCACATTTTATAGCATCAATCATAGCACCTGAATCATACCCCCAGAACTTAAAGCCTGTTGAATTGTCGAGAGGATACCCCGTCACTGTATCTTCAAGCCCGCCAGTTGCTCTGACTACCGGCAATGCTCCATACCGCATTGCTATCAATTGGCTTAAGCCACAAGGTTCAAACTTCGACGGCATAAGATAAAAATCACTTGCTGCATAAATTTTGTTTGCAAGATCACTGCTGTATCCAACGTAAGCTCGTATATTAGATGAATTGTTTGAAAGCCAGATAAAGAGGTTTTCATAATCCTTTTCGCCTGAACCAAGGAACACAAAATCTGCATCCATGGATCTTAGAGTATTTTCTGCTCCGCGTATGAGGTCAATGCCTTTCTGGTTAACTAGTCTTGACACCATTGCAAACATCGGCCTTGACGGATTATATTTAAGCCCGAAATAATCACAAACATATTTTTTATTTTCTTCTTTGTTACTCAAGGAATTTACATCATAATTTTTAGCCAATAATTTATCGGTTTTCGGATTGAACACATCATAATCTATGCCGTTCAAAATACCAACAAGTTTGTGCTGTGCCCCTCTAAGGGTATAATCCATTCCTTCGCCATATTCACCGGTTAAAATTTCTTTTGCATAAGTCGGAGATACAGCAACAACTCTATCCGAATAATTAATTGCACCTTTCATCCAGTTGACTCTGCCGTAATGTTCGACACACCATTCGTTGTAGACAATGTCTTTTCGCATATTTGCAAAATCCAGAATACTTTCGAACCAGACTCCCTGATATGCAAGATTATGAATTTCAAAAACTGTTTTAGTGTTTTTCCAGAACTCATCAAATTTGTAATTACTGTGCAAATAAATAGGAATCATTGCAGTATGCCAATCGTTTGCGTGAATTACGTCCGCTCTGAAATTCAAGAGTTTTGCATACTCCATTGTCGCAAGTGAAAATGCAATATATCTTTCATGTTCATACTGAGGATCAAGCCACTTTGGATAAACTTCATTGAAACAAGTGAAATACCAATCGTTATGTACAAAAAACACATTGATATTCGTACCTGGAAGCTTTGTCATAAAAAGTCTGAATTTATGCCCGTTTCGGTCGAATGTAAGCCACATTTCAGAATTTTCAAGCTCTTTTATTCCGTATTTTTCTTTGTCAATACATCCGTGAAGAGGTGTAAATATTGCAATCTCGGCATCTTTTTCAAGATACTTAGGCAAACTGCCTACAACATCCGCTAACCCGCCAGCTTTTGAAAAAGGCGCAACCTCGGCCGCTGCAAAAAGAACTTTCATTATTCCTCGCTTTCGTCTTCATCCCCTGAATTTCCGGCACCAACACCGGCATGAATATTTGTTTGATTATTCTGTTCTTCATCCGGATCCTCCAACGGAACATAATGAGAAGCATCCGTATCAAAATTAAATTGAATTCCGTATTTCTGTGTTAAATATGAACACTGAACTATACAAATCTTTGCCTGTTCGATCTGCTGTTTGTACATCAAAACCTTAAACATCTGATACTTAAACAGCATCAAAAGATACTCATTTGCTCCATCCGCCTTTTCCAGCTGAATCAATGAATTGTTAATTATACCGTATGCAACAGTGTATCTGCCCTGACGCAAACTCATTTCACTCATCATCAACCATGCAACATATGTCAAATCAGACATACCGTTGTCACCTGTTACTCTGATAATTTTATAAATTATTAATGATGCCTTGTCAAAAGACTCCATTTCATAATAGGCTTTTCCAATCATCAAATCACAGAACAATTCCAACTGATGAAGCCGGTTAAACCTTGCGATACGCTTTGCAGCATAAATCTCCTCCGCAAACCCGTTGCAATCATTTGAATATTTATGAAAAGCTTCCATAATATGGAATAAAACACCGGAAAATCTATCTCTGTCTGATACCATAACAGGGCTATATGCGGTCTGTTCACCTTTCAAAAATGCTTCTAAGGCTGTGAAGATATCATACGACGGCGGCACTTGGGGCAGATCTGATTTCACAATCTTAAGAAATTCTTTTACGTTGCCTTTTAATTGCAATACACAGGCTAAAGCAACAAACCCGACAGCATCAACAACAATTGCTTCAAATTCTTCTTTAGAGAAAAATTCAGGACGCAAAAGTTCCATTGTTGATTGATTTATAAAGCTTAAAACCTTAAGCCCGATATCAATACAATCATCCAAAGCACCTACATTAAACAAGATTTCAATATGAACCAGCGACATCTGGAAAAAATACTTATTAAAATCCGACGCAGAAGGATCTATTGAGGCACTTGGCAGTCTTGAAAGAATTTTGTGTGTAAGTTCCAATGCATGGGTATATTTTCCATCTTTCAAATACCCCTGAATCATTTTATTACACAACTCTATAATTTTGTCATTTTCACCGGCATCTTCAAGACGTGAAAGCGTATTTTCAGCAATTCCGCTGCTCTTTTCTGGATTATAATTCAAAAGATTATTGGCAATATTTTCTGAAAGATCCAATTTATATTTATCAATTTCTTCCTGTTTTTCTTCATCAGTATTTTTATCAAGAAGTTCAAGAATTTTACCGGCACAATTCACATAAGCATTATAATCGCCAAGCGAAAGACTTATTTTTGCAAGACTTTCCCATTCTAAAAATTCCGATTTATAATCTTCCAAAAGTCTGTAAAGATAAGCTTTTGTTGGTGACGGCATATTATCAACAAAGACTTTTTCAAACATATCTTTTGCAACTGAATGCAGAAGGTCTTTATTCAAAATTGCAAGAATAGTTTCCAATAAAAGCGTATAATTCGGGAAATACATACAATTATTCCAAAAATATATGTACCCCATATCTGAAAGTTTACTGATTATTTCATCTATATTGTTATATTTTAAACTTTTTATCGTATCCTGATCAACTCTGGTACCCATAAGAACGCATGTAGCAAGAAATTTAACAGCATCAGGATCATCCTCAAGCAAATTAAGCCTGCGCTTCATTAATTTTCGCAAACTTGACGGGATGATAATGGTCTTTGGATTTACAAGTTCAATACAGTCATCATTAGCCTCATAAACTCCGCTTTCTATAAGATACTGAATCGCAATATCAAGAAACAGAATACTACCGAATGAATATTTTGCAATTCTGTGAAAATAAAAGCTGTCCATAATTTTCCGGTAATATTCTTTATTTTCCTCTATCATTCTCTTGAAAGAGGTTGGCTTCAGAGTTATTTCTGTATAATAAGGTTTTGACATCAAAGAATAAACGTCCTTGTGCAGAGAGAATGACTTGTCATAAGAAATTAAATAACTGACTTTCAATCTCTCAAACTGTTCAAACAAGAACTTCATAACTTCGTAAGAACTTGCATCAATTTTTTCAAAATTTTCGATAAAAATTAAAGTTTCAGGAATGGCATTCATTAAAGTAAAGAACAAATCATAATAAGTTAAATGTCTTGCCTTTGTATCATCAATGCCACGTTCCTGCAGAGTCACCAAATCTTTTATTAATCCTTCCGGATCTATAGATTTGAACATAGAAAAATCATTTGAACTAAAAAGTTTTTGAGATACAGTAAATTCAAAAATCGCAGAAACTAATTCTCTAAAGAACGAATACGGCGAATATTTCATCTCATCATAGCAGGTTATACTTATAATATTTTTATAAATATTTAATTCTTCTATGGTAGAAATTATCTTTAAGGAATACGGAACATATAAAGGTGCTGTTTTAATTGCACAAATACCGTAAGGATGCTCTGAAAGTCTGTTAACCATATGATAGAACACATCAATATTTTCTGTTCTTATAAATTCACATTGAATTTCATTAAATTGAATTGTTGCAATATCATAAATGGCATCAGGATCCGTCGGAGATTCCAGTTTACTCAACGCTTCGCCGTCAAGTTTATCCTGTTCAACAAGCATATTTTGGACGAAATTCGGCACTTCCAGCTCTTCATCCGGCTTATCTTCCAGATCTTCATAGTTAATTCTGATATGGTTTGATATATCGACCTCATGGAACATAACCATCTCACCCTTAAGCATAACCGAATTAAGCGGGCTTGAGGAATAAGCATTTCCTAGAGATTCTTTAACATAATTGTCAACAATTATTTGAGACGTATTCAGAGCTTTTTCTTTAACACTTTCACTCTGTTTAACCATACTTATATTAAAGCCTGATTTTATGTCGTACGGATTGTCATCAATGCTTCTGCGCAAGATAAACATATTACATCTGACGGTTGCATTTTTTTTGTTTGTAAGCTTAAAATTAAGCTTTGTCATCTCCGTAATCAGAGTAACTGCGGCTGAAATTGCGGTATTAACACTGCTGTTAAAGGTATAATCTTTATCAAAACGCAAAATATAAGTATTATTCAAAACTTGCCGTCTTATTCCTGCTGATTTAGCGACATCAAAAATAATTTTATCCAGTTTAATTTTAAATTTATTCAGCAATTGAACAGACCCGAGCAGATTTCTCAACTCATTTACATTTGGAAAGTCAATTGTCATAAGTGCAAAATTATCTGTATTAGATTCATTTAAAATTACACTTTGTTCAAGAGAGAAGCCGCATTTTTTACACTTCTTATCTACAGTCTGATTAATTTTACCACACTTATTGCACTTGGTAATAATAACATAACCACACTTTTTACAGGTATTTGTTTTGTTAATGGTTTTACAAATTGGGCATACGACTTTTAGCACCTTTTTACAATTCGGGCAGACCGTCGTTTTTTCATCTATTTCTAAACCACATTTTGGACATTCCATATCAAAATTATACCATGAGCATTATTTTAAACACAATATTAATTATATCTGATTCCCGCATCTTTCATTCTTTGAATACATTTTTTTATTGTATCAACATCTTTGGTCAAAGCCACACGGAAGTATCCTTCACCGCATTTTCCGTAGCCGTTTCCTGGCGGTACAACGATATTTGCTTTTTCAAGCATCTCTGTCGCAAAGTTTTCGCTTGTCATACCTTTCGGAACAGGAAGCCAGAGATAGAATGTTGCTTTTGAAGGTTTAATATCCCATCCGAGTTCTCTGAAGCCGTTTTCCGCAGCATCCCTACGTTCCTGATACATCTTATTCAGATTATCAATCATAGACTGATCTATAGTGAAAGCTTTTGCGGCAGCCTGTTGAATAGCCTTAAAAGTGCCGCTGTCTATATTATTTTTAATAGTTCCTAAAGCCTTAACTGCCTGAGCGTTGCCGCAGACAAACCCGACTCTCCATCCGGTCATATTGTAAGATTTTGAATGCGAATAAAATTCAATTGCAACATCTTTTCCGCCTTCAACCTGCAATACGGAAGGTGCTTTGTATCCGTCGAAAGTCATCTCTGAATATGCCATATCAGAACAAAGCAGAATATCATATTTTTTACAAAAATCTACTGCTTTTTTGAAAAAGTCCAAATCTGCAACAGCACCGGTCGGGTTGTTCGGATAATTCAGAAACATTAATTTGGATTTTTTTGCAATATCTTCAGGAATTTTGTCAAAATCCGGAAGATAGCCGTTTTCTTCCAACAAAGGCATTTCATAAGGCGTTCCGCCGGCGAAAATCGTTGCATTATGATAAACAGGATACCCGGGATCAGGAACAAGAGTGTAGTCGCCTTTATCTACAAATGCCAGAAACACATGTGCAATAGCTTCTTTTGAACCGATATTTGCAAGCATTTCAGTATCAGGATTCAAGTCAACCCCGAATCTTCTTTTCATCCAGTCGCACGCAGATTTTCTAAACTGCTCCGTGCCGTTGTAAGGAGGGTAATCATGATTTTTCGGATTGTCAATTGCTTTATGCATTTCTTCTACAACAGGCGCTAAAGTCGGGGTATCAGGATCACCTATGCCTAAGCTTATTACATCACAGCCTTTGGCCTTTGCTTCTGCAATTTTTCTGTCTATTTCCGCAAATAAATATGGAGGAATTTTTTCCAAACGTTCTGAAACTTTCATAACTACTCCTTCTTAACATTTCTATCATACAGTTAATTTTATGCTATCATGAAATTAATAAATGGACAATTATATTACAGAAACGAATTAATGAGCATAATATCTGACGACAACAAAATCAAAACAGATGCAAAAACGCATCATAAAAATCCGATAATTAAAGCGGAAAGCATTGATGCGGACAAGAATTTTGAAAACTCAATCCGCCCGAAATCATTTGACACATACATAGGACAAAGCGCACTCAAGGAAACTTTAAAAATTTCAATAGAGGCGGCAAAAAAACGCGAACAACCTCTTGATCACCTTTTATTTTACGGCCCGCCGGGACTTGGCAAAACAACCCTTGCCGGTGTAATCGCCGAACAGATGGGGGTTGCGATAAAAATAACCTCTGCTCCTGCTCTTGAAAGACCCAGAGATATAATCGGAATTTTGATGTCGCTTAAAGGCGGAGAAATTTTGTTTATAGACGAAATTCACCGGCTGAACAAAGTTGCGGAGGAAATACTTTATCCGGCAATGGAAGACTTTTTCCTTGATATGACAACCGGAAAAAGCCAGACAGTCAAAACACTACGGGTTCCGCTCCCTAAATTCACACTAATCGGCGCGACTACAAAAGCCGGCGAGCTTTCAGGCCCGCTGCGCGACAGATTCGGAATTATACACAGGCTTGAATTTTATACGGAAGATGAACTTGCAAAAGTTATTACAAGAACAGCAGGGATTTTGAATATAGAAATTACAGAAGAAGGCGCGCACGCAATCGCAAAACGCTCAAGAGGAACGCCGAGAATTGCAAACAGGCTTGTAAAACGTGTAAGTGACTTTGCGCTTGTAAAACATGACGGAAAAATTACGGAAGACGTTGCAAATGACTCTCTGGACATCTTAAAGATTGATGCCTTCGGACTGGACAACACAGACAGAAGCCTTCTAAAACTCATCATTGAAAAATACGACGGCGGCCCGGTCGGCGTGGAAACAATAGCCGCCGCAATCGGAGAAGATGTCCGCACTATAGAAGATGTATGTGAACCTTATCTGTTGCAGGCAGGACTTTTACAGAGAACACCACGGGGAAGGAAAGTTTCTCCTGCCGCTTACAGGCACCTCGGGATTACGGACAGGGACATAAACGACCAGAAAAGTTTGTGGAATTAATTTACCACGGGTAGTCGTCGCGGATTTCCCAGCCGTCGGTCATTATGAGAGCAGAGCAGAATGCGCCGTTGGTTTCACCTGCTTGTTTGCTGCAGCCGTAGCGCCACGCTGACTTTAGATACTCACGGTCAAATGTGTCATAAGCGTTTCCCATATCGCAGGTGCCTTTATATCCGTAAGGCACAAGTCCGTATTCCTGAGATATTGAAAACATAAACACATCCCGACCAAACCTGTTTGGCTTCTTGTAGCCGTTCAGATCAAGCACAATGCCAAAAGCCTTTCCTGTCATTGCTGTACTGCCACCTGTAATATAAAATGTCATTCCGTCGACCGTGCTTACAACTAAAGCATTTGAATAAAATAGAGTAAAATTATTCTCAACACTCCCGTTCGGGCGTGTGTATTGCACTTTATCCGAAATTTTGCCGTATGTTGTTTCATTTATTTTTGCAAAATGAGGTTTTAAGTACTGGTTGAAAAAGTCCGCGTAGGATTGGTTGAAATTCCAGTATTTAACGCTTTCATTGTGAACTTCAGAAAGCTCTATTGCCTGCGCCATAACGGAATAGGCTTTCTTTAACCGGTTTATGGTTTCGGCTTTCTGGTACCCTTCAATTACGCCCGGAAGTGTCATAGCTGCAACAATTCCGATTATTCCGATGGTAATCAGGACTTCCGCCATTGTGAAGGCGGCATGTTTGGATTTTTTCCTGTCATTCTGAACTGAGTGAAAAATCCAATTGTGTTTTAAGTGGATCCTTCGCCTTTGGCTCAGGATGACGTCCTTTTTTATGTCATTCTGAGGGCGAATGCCCGAATAATCTCCTTGTGCTGCCTTGTCATTCTGAAGGCAAAGCCCGAGGAATCCACTCGCGCCCTGCGCGTCATTCTGAAGGAGCGAAGCGACTGAAGAATCTACTTGCTTTTTAATAGGATCCTTCGCCTTCGGCTCAGGATGACGCGTAATTCCATTACTTTCGGCTAAAACGCTTGAAGGAGCCTGATTATAGGTTGCCCCCCCCCCCCGTAAATTCAATCATAGTACGGCTTTTCATACTCTTATCTCCTTTTCTTTTTCACGTTCGTTACTCTTTTATTTTAGCATGATTTTTTATGCTTTTCAAGGGAAGGGAATTTTTTTGCGTGAAGGACTGTTCACTCTCCTCACGCTTCACGCTTCACTTCTCACTTTCAGTCCGCCCCCTCACCCTGACCCTCAGCCATTCGGCATACAGTCTCACTCGGCTCGTTCCTCGCCGGTTCGAACTAGCATCCCACAAGGGGAGAGGGAAAATATTTTACTTAACAAACCTTTCAACCTTTCAACTTTTCAACTATCTTCACTCTTCACTTTCGCCCCATTTTGTCATCCTGAGTTTGCGGATTTTCGGTAGGGTGAAGCAAAGCGGAACCCGTAAGGTGCGGGTCGGACGTTACTCCGCCCGCACCCCGAATAATCCAAGATAGTCTCAGTATCTCAACGGGATTCTGAAATAAGTTCAGAATGACAGTGTAAGACAAAACGGGGCGATTTCTTATCGCATTTTTCTGAAACTAACCACTCAACTTTTCAACCATTCACCATTTCAACCCTCTTCACACCTCACTTTGTTAGAACCTGACTTACAAATCACCCACACCCGAAATTGTAAGTTCGCTAATGCTCACTAACAATTTCTTCCCTCTCCCCTCAAGGGAGAGGGAATTTATTTTACGTAACGAACCTTTCACCCTTTCAACTTTTCAACTTTTCAACTGTTCAACCCTCTTCACTCTTCACTGAAAATGTTTTCATGGTAAAATTGCAGTCAAAAGGGGATTAGTGATGAAAAAAATTTTAGTTCTTTTTGTTTTAATAATAACAATTTTTGCAAGACCGGCGTTTGCGCAGAACGAAGAAAGCATTCTGCCGTCCGAAACCGGTGCTGTTATGTCTGTTGAAAATATTTACAGTGATGACAACCCCAACCAGCAGGGCACACAGCAGATTGTGAAAGTTAAAATTCTCTCAGGTGAGTACAAAGGCGAAGAACGGGAAATTGTAAATATTTTGACTGAAAACCCAGCTTATGACATTCAGCTTAAAAAAGGCGACAAAGTTGTTCTCCACCTTGAAGAAGATCCGACAGGAGGAATGAATTTCTTTATTGCAGACCTGAAAAGAGATACTTCAATGATGTTTTTCGGGCTGATTTTCTGCGTATGTCTTGTTCTTATAGGAAAGAAAAAAGGGGTATTCAGCCTTATATCAATCATTTCAACAGTTGCATTGATTCTTCTTGTCATGCTTCCTTTAATTTTAAATGGCATAAGTCCTGTTGTATCAGCAATTCTCGTCGGGGCGTTAAGTACTGTCATAACGATTTATCTGGTTGGAGGCTTCAATGCAAAAAGTACCTCTGCCATAATAGGGACAATGTTTAGTCTTGTTTTTGCAGGTGGGCTTTCAATGCTTGCAATTTATATGGCACATTTAACTGGCTTTGCAGGTGAAGAAACCGTTTTCTTGTACGGCGCAAGACCTGATTTAAGTTTTACGGGGATTCTCTCTGCTTCAATGATAATTGCGGCTCTCGGTGCTCTTATGGATACTTCTGTTTCTATTGCAAGCACAATTAACGAAATTCACCAGACTGATGAGGCATTAGGAGTAATTGATCTTTTTAAATCAGGCATGAATGTCGGGCGGGATATTATCGGCACAATGTCAAATACTCTTATCCTTGTCTATATGGGAAGTGCGCTTCCGCTCCTGCTTTTAGGAAGCAACATAGATATGCAGAAATTCTTTAACTTAAATCAGGTTTCAACAGAGATTTTGTCCGCAATCACGGGCAGCATTGCAATCCTTGCCTGTGTACCTATTACAGCTATTGTTGCTGCTTATCTGATTAAAAAGAAAAAAGCCCACAATGTTGATTTTAATTTCTAAATTTGTAATATAATTATTTTATGCAAATACTGAAAGATTTAACTTATATACCTGATTTGTCACTTGCACTCGGCTTTTTTGATGGTGTGCACAGGGGACATCAGGCTGTAATCAATAATGCCGTAAACTATGCGCATGAAAACGGACTAAACTCAGCTGTTATCACATTTGCTGATCATCCTTGCTGCTATTTTTACAGAGTTACCCCTAAATACATACTTACAAGGGATGACCGGGCAAAGCACCTTGCAAATCTCGGGGTTGATTATTTAATAGAACTTGATTTTGAAAGCATATCAGGCCTTACAGCTGAAGATTACCTGAGAGATGTTATTGTAAAATATTTCAAACCAAGAGCAATTACTACCGGCTGGAACCATAATTTCGGATATAAAAAATCTGGAAATGTTAAATTTTTGGAAAAATATTCTAAAAAATTCGACTATGAATATTTTGAAATTCCTCCTCAAAAAGAAAATTCTCTAATAATCAGCAGTACTGCAATAAGAGAGTTTCTCTCATCAGGCAATATAGAAGAAGCGAATACAATGCTTGGTTACAGCTTTACAATAAGCGGAAAAGTAGCAAAAGGCCAACAAATAGGTAGAACAATCGGTTTTCCGACCGCAAATCTCATTTATCCGCAAGAACTTATTGAACTTCCTTTCGGAGTTTATTCAGTACTGGTAAAAATTCAAGACAAGATTTTTAAAGGGATTACGAATTTCGGAGTCCGCCCGACTGTTTCCAATTCAAACCGTACGACGCTTGAAACTCATATCCTTGATTTCGCAGGAGATATATACGGGCATAATATCGAAGTTAAATTTTTGAAAATGATTAGACCGGAAAAAAAATTCGATTCGCTGGATGAATTAAAAAATCAAATCACGCTCGATATTCAATCGGTTTAAACTGTTTTCTTTTTCTCAATCTGCACCAAAAAAAGGCTTAAGCAATATAAAACCCAAGCCCTGATTCGTAATTTTTAAACTTATTTAATCAAAGCCTGAATTTCTTTAAAATGAGGATTTTTGGCAGTTTTTAGCCACTCAAAAAGAACTATTTCGACACAGCTGACTTTTGCACCGTTTTGTTCCATAAGTTCTATACCCTGTTTGAATTCATATTTATTACGGCTTGCACACGCATCTTTTACCACATAAACTTCGTAGCCTTCACGCAAAAGTGCTGCCGCTGTCTGGTGAACACATATATGGGTTTCAATCCCGCAAATAACAATCTGCCTTTTGCCGTAAGACTTAATTTTTTCAAATACACCTTCAGTTTCCAAAGCATTGAAAGAAACTTTTTCAAAAACAGGAGTATTTTCAGGCAACTCCGCTGCCACTTCGCCAACAGTTGCCCCCAAACCTTTAGGATATTGTTCGGTTACAACAACAGGTATGGACAATAGTGCTGCGGACTTCACAAGGTTTGACACCCTTTTTACTATTATGTTCTTATCAAGTGCATTCACAAGCCGCTCCTGCACGTCAATAATAAGTAACAATGAATCTTCTGGATTTAAAACGTTCATAATTCTCTCCTTAAACCTCTATACAAGTTTTGTATTCTTCGACAAAAGTACATACGATATCTGATAAAGATTTTTCCGTAAGCTCTTTCAGCGGAAGAATAATCTCTCTGTTTTCCGGACTGTCAAGTCCGCTGTGAGTTATATACATAACTATTTTGCCTAACCCCGCGTAGACTAAAGTAAATCTGCTTGTTTGTTTTAGACTTTTCAGATGGAAAATGCACTGAAAATCGTCTGTTGACTGCTCAATTTTTGTATCAGGTAGTTCATCCTCATAAACTTTTTGAAGCCTGTAAAAAACAGGCGTTATAACATTTTCCATTTTTTTAGAAAATTTCTGTCTGAATAATTTAAAATCTTTTTTCTCATGTTCAATTTCAATATTCCAATCTTTTTCCTGCCTCTGAAGATCTTTTTCTGTATAAATACAATAATCATTTGCACTGAGCATAGCCTCTGATAATGCAGCAGATGCCTTCTGTTCAATTAATCGAAAATCTTTTGAAGTTACTTTTTCTATCCCAGCTTTAAGTCTAAATGCATCCTGCAAATTTTCTTTTATCTTTCTAAATACAGCAATACCGCCTTCATTATCAGTATTTGGAAGCAATATATAAAATTTTGCAGTTTTTAACTCTACAACTGTATCGCTTTTTCTAACTGAAGCACTAACTGCACATCTTAGTGCATCAATTGAAAACCTTGCACGGTCAAGTTCATCATAAGTTACAATCATAAACAAGCCGCCAGATAAATTTTCTAACTCCAGAGTTAAAAGTTCATTTGCGCAACGTTCTGTATAAAATCCGCTTTCGGAGGATATAACATCCAACTCATTTAAAAGTAATTCATTTTTGTGTGCAATTTTTCTTTCTTCTGCACGTTTTATGGCATTTACAACCTTAATCAAAATATCTGCAGCTGTCGATGAGGGCAAAATATAATCATCAATTCCACAATCATACATGCCTGCAATAAAATCAGGCGCTGAAGACTCAGATATCAAAATTAAAAACACATGCTTATCATTCTCTTTTATAAAACGAATTTCCGCTTCTATGGAACTTTCTCTGCCAGAAGCATCCAGCAAAACTACATCCGCAAAATATTTTTTATACAAATCCTGAATTGTATCAAAGCCGATAGTTTCTATATCGTCAGAATTTCTTAAAAGCAAAAATTTTTCACTTAAATCTGCTTCTGTCTTTTTATTGTCACTTATTAGTAAGATAGTTTTATTTTTCATAAATTTTATACTTGCAAATGCTTTTTAATACACAGAAAACTTCCTCCGGCACCAAACAGAGTTCCGACAGCAAACATTATTATAATAACAATATTCTGTGCATAAATCGGAGACGGTACCATAAAGAATTGATGCATATTAATTAAACCGTTCTGAACAAAATTCAACGGAATAAGCGCAATTAAAGCCCCCGTAAACCCGTAAAAAGCTCCCTGCATAATTAACGGGAACCTTATATACCAGTTGCTGACCCCCATTAAACGCATAATTTCAATCTCGTCTTTTCTTGATTGTATAACCAGCTGAATAGTATTATTTATAATGGTAATCGTTAATATTGCCATAATTATGACAACAAAAACCGTAATAGTGTTTACAACATGGTTGAGAGTCTGAATACGTTTTGCAAGCTCTTGTGCATAACTCATATCTTCAACAGATGAAAGTTCTTTTATTTTTTTAAACACAGGATCAATATTCTCAGGTTTGTCAACTTTTACATGCAAGGTATCCGGCAATGGATTTGCAACATCAGGAAGATTCATCTCCCTTTTCAAATTTGCCCATGAAACATCCTTTGGAATTATTTTTACACCTTCCACATATTCAAATTCTTTAATTCTGTTTTTAACAGTATTCGGATCAGCACCGGATTTAAGATATACTGAAATTTCAAGAACATTCCCCAATTCATGCGCAAATGCTGAAATTGACATGGCACTCCTGAAAAAAGCTCCGAAAATTGTAAGAATTGCAGCCATTGTAGTGATTATAACTATATTCACAATACCGGTTCTTTTTATATCATTAAATGTTTCCATTGAAAGACGGTACAAAATTCTGAGTTCGCACAGCCAGTCTTTCGGTATATGTTTTTTAACTTTCTTTTTTATTTTAAGTTTTTGATCATTCATAAGTACCTGCTTGTATATCCCTGACGATTTCGCCTTTGTCAAGAGTAATTACACGTTTTCTGAAGTAATCAACCATAGCATTATCATGTGTTGATACAATAACTGTTATTCCCCTCTGGTTAATCTGGTCCAATATCTGCATAATTTCAAGTGAATTTTTCGGATCCAAATTTCCTGTAGGTTCATCAGCTATCAAAAGCGGAGGCCCGTTTACAATAGCACGGGCAATACCAACTCTTTGCTGTTCACCTCCAGAAAGTTCTGAAGGAGTTGCATGCATCTTGTCATACAAACCTACAATCTTTAATGCTCCTGTAACCCTTGCATTAATCTCTCTTGAACTGATTCCAAGAGTCCTGATTACATAAGCAACATTGTCATAAACACTTTGATTTTGAAGAAGTTTATAATCCTGAAAAACAATGCCCATACATCTTCTCAAATTTGGAACTTTATCGTTGGAAAGATTTGCAATATTTATGCCGCCAATTGTGACTGTTCCGCTTGTGGGGCGCTCTTCATTATAAAGAAGCTTCATCAATGTAGACTTACCTGCACCAGAGGCACCTACAATAAAAACGAATTCTCCTGACAAAATATCAAGATTTATATTTTTTAATGCATAATTATCATTCTTATATTTTTTGGTAACCGCTCTGAACTGAATCATTATAAATTACCTCTTTTCTTAATTTCTTCTCTAATTGAACAGACAAGTTTTAGAGATGATAACCCGTAATAATCCAAAAGGAAATCGGCTTTTCCACTCTGCCCAAACCTATCATTTACACCTATCCTCCTGACTTTTGAAGGGAAATATTCTGAAAGCACTTCACAAACAGCACTTCCCAACCCACCGATTACTGAATGATTTTCAACTGTTATAACCAATCCTGTTTTTTGTGCCGACTCAACGACAGCCTCAACATCAACAGGCTTTACAACGGGCATATGCAGAATTCTTATTGAATACCCTTCTTTTTGAAGCTGCCTGCATGCGTCGATGACTTCCGCAAGTGTTTCACCGTTTGTAATAACAGTTGCATCCGTCCCGTCCTCTATGACTTTAGCACTTGCAACATCAAATTTGTAATTGTCATCAAATATATCGCAAACATTTGTTCTGGGTATTCTAATATACATAGGCCCGTAATTTGAAGCGGCATATTCTATAACCTGTTCACACTCTCTGCAATCAGCAGGAACAATAACCGTCATATGAGGAAGCCCGCGCATAAGAGCAACATCTTCAAGAGCCTGATGGCTTGCCCCGTCTTCGCCTACCGTAACCCCGCCGTGGGTACCCACTATTTTTACGTTAAATTCAGGATAACAGATCGAATTTCTTATCTGATCATAAGTTCTGCCGGTAGCAAACATTGCAAAACTTGCAGCAAAAGGAATTTTACCGGCAGATGCCAGACCTGCAGCTGTTGCAATCATATCCTGCTCTGCAATTCCGCAATCAAAAAATCTTTCGGGAAAACTTTTTGCAAAAATTTGAGTTTGAGTAGAGCATGCCAGATCAGCATCCAGCACAACAATATTTTTATTCGAATGCCCCAAACGCTCTAAGGTTTTGCCAAAAGCAGATCTGATTGATTTTGTTTCTTTTCTGTTCAATATCATAAAAGTCCGGCCTCGTTTTCCCTATGTCTTTAATATACACACAACATATTAGCATAAATAAGTCTGTTATGACAAATTAAAGAATTCTATATTAAAAGTTTTGTAAATATTTTAACGCTTGAAAGTCATTGTTTACAATGTTTTTGCTAATATTATGTTAAGAATTATTAAAAATATGATTTTATATAGCAATTTATTTTTTTCAGGGTTATTAAAACAGTAGAATAGGAATAAAATATTTATTTATTGAAAGGAAACGATAATATGATGCAAATTCCAAATCTCCCCAATCCTTACATGCAGGTAGCACAACCGCAGCAACAACCACAAAGCTATAATGCGGTTAAAATTGATGTTCACAATCCATCTGTAATAGCACCGGGTGTAGCACAGATGCCACAGTATGCACAACCGACAATGCCTTATTACAACTACCCGCAATCTTCAGTTTACCAGTATCCACAGGCACCGATTCAACCATACTACATGCCTGCACAACAACAACCAACAATAATTCCTCCACAGGTTACCGAACAGGCTCCAGCAGCTCCTGTTGCACCAACAGCTCCGGCCATAACTCCGGCAGTTGCTACAGAAGTTCCGCAGACGCCGCAAACAGAAGTTCCTCAACCCGTTGTAACTCAAAAACCGGCTGAAGAACAACCTAAAGCTCAACAACAGACCCCTCAAATCGAAACTCCGGCTCCGCTTGAACCGCAGGTTGATCTAAATGCTTTTATTGCTAAATTAACAAACCCTGATTATGAAGTTCAGGCTGCAGGCATGGAAGAAATAGCTAACATGGTTAAAGACAACCCACAAAAAGCAACAGAATTACTCGATGTTAAAGTAATGGATACTTTGAATAAGATTATTAACACTGATTCATCAAAACTTGCAGGCCCAACTCCTGAACAAATTGCCGCAAGACAAAAATTGATGAAAAATGAAAAAATGACAGATGCTGAAAAAACTCTTGCTACTTCAATAACTCCGATGGAACAAGCTGAAAGAAACAAAAGCTATGCAATGTTCACAACTGCAATCCTCCAGAAACTTTACTCCGAAGAAGTTGCCAAATTAACAAACACCACAGTTCCTCTAACAGAACTTCCAGGTGCAGTTTCAATAGTTGAACAGCTTAAGAACAACCCGAACCCGATGGTAAGAACTTCTGCAATTGAAGCTTTAAGCTACATTCAACAGCCGGCGTATAAAGCAGACCTGAATACATTGTTTACAATAGCAAAGAACGATCAGGACAAAAATGTACAGGAGGCAGCAAATGCCGCTCTTACAAAATTAAACCAGATGCAGGACACAAATACTCAAGCAAAAACCATTGAAATGACTCCTGCTGCTCAAGCTCCGGCACAAGCAGCATAAGCATAATCAATTCCTTTCTTTAAATAAAACTAAAAGCTCTTAAGATATTTCTTAAGGGCTTTTTAATTAAAATATTAAATGATTTATTTTTTACAAAAAATTTAAAAATTTCAAATTAACACTGAAAATTTTAATTAATTATAGCAACAAAGTATATTATAATGTTTACTATACTTCAGCCTTTTCGGAAATTCGGCCCTCTGGAACAGGGAGAAGATTTTCATATCCTGCAAGTTCAGCCATCTGTTCACCCCATTGATAAATAATTTCATCTTCCGGAAGCATATAAGAAATAGGTTTTCCTATATGGAGTTTAACATTACGTCTTGTAAAAGGCTTAAGCTTAGGGTAACCATCAAATCCATCAATTGCAACCGGAATAATATCTGCTTTTGCATTTTTTGCAATTACGACAAATCCTTTTTTAATTTCATCAAGTTTACCGTATGGTCTTATACCACCCTGTGGGAATACGCCCAAAGACCAGCTTGTTGAAAGAATATCCCGAACAGTCTTGAAAGTTGCTATTTCCGGCTTAGATCTGTCAACCGCAAATGCCCCCAGTCGTTTAACAAGCCAGCTTAATTTTTCACCGTCAACAAATAACTCTTTCTTTGCCATATATGCAATAGGCTTGTTTGTTGCCATAGTAACCATCGGCGGATCAAATATAGAAACATGGTTTGCTGTATATATAAATTTGCCGTTTTTAGCTTCTTTCGGCAAATTTTCTCTACCTGTAATTTCATAATTGTAGAAAATTTTCATAAATGGCACGACTACAGTGTACAGAAAAGTCATGTAAAAAAGAGTTCTCAATATTCCATACTCAGATGGATATCTTCTGTTATAATTTCTTTGTTTGCCAGCCATATATTAAACTCCTAACTAATTTTCTTTTCCGCTTCAGCAGCTTCCAAATACTTAAAACCGGTTAAATCTTGAATAGAATTAGACCACTCTGCAACGACCTGTTCTGTATCATCACTGTAGGGAATCGGCTTACCAATTTTCACAACAATTTGTCCGGAAAATGGCAATCTTTTAACTTCGTTGGTACCGATTATTCCGACAGGTAAAACTGCGCATTTTGTAATTTTAGCAAGACCTGCAAATCCCTTTGATATATTTGAAATAGTTCCGGGTTCTCCTCTTGTGCCCTGAGGGAATATCCCGAAGACCCACTCACTTTTTTTAATATTCATAACGGTTTTAATAGTAGACGGGCCTAAACTTTCTCTATTGACTGCAAAAGCCCCCAGCCAGTCAATCCACCATCTTAAAAACCTGATATCGAACAATTCTTTTTTAGCCATAAACGAAACTCTTCTTGGCAACACAGCTGCAACAAGCGGAGGATCTAAAGTTGAAAGATGATTAGGACAAACTATATAGGCGTTATCTTTCGGGACATTTTCCAACCCCTCAACCTTTAACCTGTAAACGAGCTTTAATCTTATCATATAAAAAAACTTACAGACAATAATTTGAAACAATGAACGCCAGAAGTTAAATGTTTCAACAGGTCTGTTTGAATAATTTTTTGGTTCTTTACTCATTCGGCACTCCTTAAAAACATTATATCTCAAAATAAATATTGAACAATAGTTATTTTTCTTATATAATTCACCTGTCAGGCTATATTTAAGAAGGAGAAAGAGATGACAGTTTGCCGAAAATCAAATAACAAACTTGAAAACGAACTTTTCGACAGCGTTTATGAAAAAACCCCGGAATACATAAAAGAACTTAATTTAATGGATTTTAATAATAAAGGTGAATTCACATTTACACTAAAAAAAGAGCATCTGGCACCTTATGACAAAGATAAAAATCCTGAAGGGTTGAATCTCAGAGAGTGGTTTGCAAATTACGCAAAAGAAGCAAAAGTTTCAACAGCAGGAATCAGAGGTCCGCAGAATATTCTTTTTCCACAGGACACAAGATTTCCGATCAACCTTGTCGGAATCGTTCTTGCCACTTTAGCAAAAGCACTTGTTGCAAAAGAAAAATATTCTGGAAAAGAAATCTTAAAAATCGCAGGCAGAGAAGTCAGATATAACTCGGATCTTTACCTTGAAGCTATTGCGAGAGTTCAGGCGGCACAAGGAATTAAAACACTTCTTCCTGATGGCAGAAAAACAATTCCGATATGGCTTGCATCATTTTTGGCATTTAAGCTTGATCTTCTGGGCGGCGAATATATAACATCATCACATGGTATTTCTGTAAAAAATGCGACAAAAGACTTAAATTCTCAAGGGAGCCAGTATCTACCGGAAGAAAGTCTTGAATTTGTCGATAAAATAAGCGAAATTTTTGCAAAAACTGAACGTGACGGAAAATATGAAATTAAAATTGCCAGATCAGACAGCCCGCTTATCGACGAAAAAATAATGAAAAATCTTGAAGACGGCACCAGCCTTTATGTGGAATATCTCAAATCCGGTGTTGCACAAAAACAGAATTTGAATTTCATAAAAAGTCTGGAAGATAAAATTGTTATTGAAAATGTCGGAGGTTCAGCTTACAGAACCTTAAGCAGAGTGTTGAAAAAGCTTGATATTGCAGACAAATTTATCTGGTTTAACACGGAAGAAGATCCGTTCTTCCACTCAATCGGGAAATACGACCACACGCCAAAAGGTGAAAAAGCTTTCTACGATTATTCAGTGGATGCAACGGTTCTTGCCAAACGTCCGAATGGTGAAAAATTCTTTCCGGTAATAGAAACGATGCACTACGAGGAGAAGCTTAAAGATATGCCCTTCCTCACAACAGTCTTAATAACAGACCCTGACCACGACAGACTTACGATTGCTCAGAAGGAAACCATCTTAAGAATTCCTAAGCTTGAAGAAGCTGGTATTGATTACATAAAACTTGATGATAAATCAATCCTTACAATTTTCACTGCTAATCAGGCATTTTTGATGCTTATGGATTTTCAGGCAAAGCAGCTTAAAGCTCAAGGGTTATGGAAAAATCACCCGAGATTTATGATAAAAACAACTGCCTCTGCTCTCAGCTGGGATGAATGGGCAAAACATCAGGGAGTAAAAGTTGTTAATGTTCCTGTCGGCTTTAAAGAAATTGCAAACATAATGAAAAAAGTCGAACTTAAACTGAAAAAAGCTCCGGATAAAGAAGTTATTATTGATGACGTGTTTTCAAACCCGATTAACCTTGGTGTAAACCCGAGATTAATCTTTGCAGGTGAAGAAAGCGGCGGCATGATTATGGGAACCGAAGAACTAATCAAATCAAATGCCGGAAGATGTGCTGTTGCAATGAGAGAAAAAAGTGCAACCGAAGCTATTATTGTTGCATCTGCACTTATCGCAAGCCTTAAAGACGTATCTCTTTCAAGAAATCTTGTAAGAATCTTTGATGAATGCTCCATCAAAGGCAGATTTGACACAAGAATAGATATTGCTTATTACAACGAATCAGAGCCTGACATCGAAAAACTCAAACAGGCAAAAACAGAAGGAGAAAAGAAAAGAACCGAAAACGACCTGTTCTATTTGACAATGGCAATTGCTGTTAAAGAAGGTAGAATGACACTTAATGATGTAAAGGAAGTTCTCAATGACTCTTTCAAAAGCCTTTGTTTTGACAATCTGCAGTCGATCAAATTTGTCGGCGACGGCACATATCTTGAATTTAACGACAAATTCATAGAAATCCGCCCGTCCGGAACCGATGCAAAAACAAAAGCCTACGGAGCCGGAATTGACAAGCATGTTCTGGAGCTTTATGCAACAAATATGGGCAACTACAGCGGATTTAGAACAGAACTTCATAAAAAATTCATTGATGATGATTTTTACAATTCAACAAAAGATAAAGCTATGGATTACTACCTTGCATTTGTTGATAAAGATGCAAACAATGAAAAATTTGAAATTCCTGAATACAATTTTTAATCAGCAAACCAAAACAACTCACGGTACACAAATCGTGGGTTGTTTTTTTTATTTAGTCAAATGATTTTCTCCCATAAGTTCAAACTGTGATATAATCAGCTTATGAATTTAAGAGAGATTTATAAGTCAAACAAAACAATTATTTCTTTTGAAATATTTCCGCCGGATTGCAAAGAAAAATTTACACGGCTGAACAATGAAATAAAAGTTTTAAGCAGATACAATCCTCAATTTTTCTCACTAACCTGCGGGGCGTCCGGGAAAAAAAATTCTTACTCGAAAACTGTTCTTGAAAATCTGAGCCAAATGATAAAAACAGATATAATGCCCCACCTTACATGTATAAGCAGCTCAAAAGATGAAATAGACAATCATATAAATTTTCTGAAAGATCTTGGAACCGAAAACATTCTTGCTCTAAGAGGAGATTTGCCGGAAAACACAACTGATATTTGCAAAGACTTTTGCCATGCAAATGAGCTTGTAGAATATCTTAAGCAGAAAACCAATTTTTCAATAGCCGTAGCCGGCTATCCTGAAGGTCATATTGAAAGCGCTTCTTTAAAAGAAGACATTGAAAATTTAAAAAAGAAAATTGACTCCGGAGCCGATGCGATTTTTACCCAGATGTTTTTTCTAAACGAAAAGTTCTACTCTTATCTTGAGCGCATTAAAACAGCAGGAATTAATGCGCCTGTAGTCGCAGGGATTATGCCTATAATAAGCGCAAAACAACTTGAAAAAATGACACAGCTCGCAAAAATTACAATTCCGGGCGAACTAAAACAAAAAATTGAAAAACACTCGACTGATAAAAATTATATTAAAAATCTCGGGATAGAATTTTCAACTGTCCAGTGCAAAGAATTACTGGCAAACGACGTGAAAGGTCTTCATTTTTTTACACTAAACAGAGCTTATTCAACATCAAAAATTTTAGATAATATTTTATAAACTGGAGGAAATATGAAAAATTTAAACAAACATATTGAACACACACTTTTAAAACAGGATGCAAAGGAAGAAGATTTTATAAGATTATTTGAAGAAGCACAAAAATACAACTTTCTCGGTGTTTGTGTAAACCCTATGTATGTAAGGATTGCAAAAGAACACTTAAAAGGAAGTGATGTTAAAGTCGTAACAGTCGTTGGCTTTCCCCTCGGGGCTAACAGACCTGAAGTTAAAGCTTACGAAACAAAAATAGCCATTGAAGATGGCGCCGATGAAATTGATATGGTAATAAACGTTACAGCTCTTAAAAACAAGGATTATGATTTTGTAAAATATGATATTGAAACAGTTAAAGGAGCCTGCAAAAATCATCCTCTGAAAGTCATTCTGGAAACAGATTTGCTAACAAAAGACGAAATAAAAAAAGCATGTGAACTTTGCATTGAAGCAAAGGCTGATTTTGTAAAAACATCAACAGGCTTTGTCAAAAATGGGGTCGGCGCAAAAGAGGAAGACGTATCCTTAATGTATAAAACAGTTTCACCATACGGATTAAAAGTAAAAGCATCCGGCGGCATAAGAGACCGTGAAACTGCACTCAAAATGCTCAATGCAGGCGCCGAACGCCTCGGCACAAGCAGTGGTGTAAAAATTGTTGAAAATTGTTAGTACAAATATTACTATATAAAATACAAAATCTTAAAAGCTTCCTAAAAACTGCGGAATTTATTTCCTTCGCAGAATTTAGATACTGAAAACATTTACCCCATAACCTGAGATTGCGTGTCTCACTATTTCATAATGAAATCGGATATACTCTCCCCATGTCACACATTCAATTTGTTTAGCCATTCACTTTAATATAAACTTTATACTCATTTTGACCATGCTATAATAATTATTAAGAAGGAAGTAGTATGGGTGATGAAGATAAACAATTTGATGCGACGCCCAGAAAACTGGAACAGGCTCGCAAAGAAGGGCAGGTTGTAAAATCAAAAGATTTTTCAACTGCAATTTCTTTACTGGTTTTATTCACTGCAATCTACGGAGTTTCACCGTTTATCTGGAATCAAATCACTCAGCTTTTTACACTTATGTATGAGCAAATTCCTAATGCACATCTTGAAAAGATTGGTATGGCTTATATATTGACGATTACTATAAAATGTGCCGCCCTTATTATCGGTCCGATTTTATTTCTGGCATGGCTTGTAGCAATACTTGCAGATTTTATTCAGGTGGGTCCGCTTGTGGCGACAGCTCCTCTAATGCCGAAACTTGATAAACTTAACCCTACCAAATACTTCAAAAATATAATGTCCATAAAAACACTCTTTGAACTTTTTAAAAATATAGTAAAAGTTATTCTTCTCGGATATATCGGCTGGACAGTTTATATGGCTCATATTGAACATATTTTAATGCTTGCCGCTATTGATAATAACTTTGCGGTAATGATTGAGTTCGGCAAACTCGTTACTGAATTTATTTTCAAAGCCTGCATCGCATTTCTTGTTATTGCAGCCGCCGACTACGGGGTCACAAAATGGAAATTTTTAAAAGATCAAAAAATGTCTTTTAAGGAAATTAAAGATGAATACAAAAACACAGAAGGCGACCCGAATGTCAAAGCAGCCCTCAGACAAAGACGTATGCAGATGCTTCAACGAGGCATGATGGACGCTGTTCCTGATGCGGATTTTGTCGTAACAAACCCGATTCACATTGCCTGCGCGCTTAAATATAAAGCTGAGGAAATGGATTCTCCTATGCTTATTGCAAAAGGTACAGAGCTTATTGCAAAAAAAATTATTAACATTGCACGAGAGCACAACATTCCGGTAATAGAAAATCCGCCTGTTGCAAGAGCCCTGTTTAAGATGGTCGACTTGAACAGACAAATTCCGCCCGAATTATACAAAGCTATTGCCGAAATTTTACTTTTTGTTTACAACTTGAAAAATAATCAAAAGAGAAGTAGAATAGGTACAGAGCCTAACACTAAAAAATAATCATGATTATGCAGGAAAAGAACAGACTACAAGAATACCTTGATATAGTAAGAAAAGTTGCAAAAGTCGAACACAGAAGAATACCGGCTCATATGGTTGAGTATGAAGAACTTTTGTCAATTGGTATTATTGCAGTACAGGCTCTTATTAAAAACAAAACCCCGGAACAGCTTGAACGTTACAATATGGCGTATATTGCAACAGCCGTAAGATGGGCAATCAGAAATGAACTTCGCATCCGTTATAAATGGTATTCAATGAAACATAAAGCAGATGATGAGTTTGAGCAGGAAGAAGAAGTTGAAGGAATGGACATGCAAAAAGCAAAAGTCCGTGAAGCTGTTTATGAAACCGTTTTATCTATTGACGGACTAGCGGCTGCAGCCAGTGACAATGATTCTCCTTTTGACTTTTTGAAAGATCCGCATGCCAAACCCGACGAACAGGCTGAAATTACGGAATTAGGCAGAATGATAAGAGCCGCAATATCAAAACTTCCGCCTAAAGACAGAACAGTTGTTGAATACAGATTTTACAGAAATATGCAGGTTAAGGATATCGCAACTCAAATCGGTTTGTCGCCTTCAAGGGTTACACGTATTGTTCAGTCGTCGCTTAACTTCGTCAAAGAATATCTCAACAATCACGAACAGTATGACTATTAAGACTGAACTATCTTAACTCTTTCATCATCTCTGATTTCAAGAGGCTGTTTCATCTTCTTGATGTAATCACAGGCAAGTTTATTTTTATCCACGTTGTATTTCCGGATAATAAAATCCGGATTTTCATTGCTGGGCAAATAATTGTCACCGCCCATTGCAAAGAAATCGTCCATTGCGCAGGTTAGTTTATGATTTGGATCAGGATTGTTTACATCAATTTTATGCTCTGCGCCGTCTTTATCAATATAAGACAAATCAAGCAGTTCGCCTTTATCATTCATGGTATATTTCATGCCTGAAACCAGAAGAATTCCCGGCTTTGAGTTGTGAGCCTGAAGCGACTTGCCGCCTACTTTTAGGGCTTCAACAATATCTTTTTCTGAAAGATTACCGACAAGCATTTTATCTTCAAAAGGCGTAATGTCATTAATCAAACGGCTGTCTACATTTCCGACATCAAAATGGCCTCTGATATTACCGGCATTCAGAATTGCGATTTCGGTGCCTAATTCCTGACGCATAGCATCTGCAATCAGGTTTCCATGCGGGTTGTTACTTATCAAACGATTTTTGGGTTCCGGATCGGCATAAGCTACAGTTCCCAAAATCTCAGGTTTTCCGATAATTTCTTCTACAGCAGTCCTTGATGGAAGCGTTCTGTTGAATTTACGGGTGTTAATAACATTATTTTGAACTTTTGACAGTACTCCGTCATCAGTCCATTCGACATTCAAGACTCCGACATTCTCACCGTCTTTTCCGGCCTGTGTAATCACAACAGGCTCACCATTTTTAGACGATATCAGGTTTTCACCAGCTTTTACATCCCTAACCATATCATGAGAATGTCCGCCGATAATTATATCTATACCTTCAGTTTCTTGCGCAATCTTTTTATCCTGCTTAAGTCCGCTGTGTGAGAGAAGGATAATCTTATTAATACCTTGTGAACGAAGATTGTTTACTTCTTCCTGAACCTTTTTGATAGTGGTATCAAAATCATCTATTTTAATATCTTTCATCGAAGCATTAAGTTTTACACGTTCTGCCATATCAGCTGGGGCAATACCGATTATACCGAATTTTTGACCGTCACGTTCTTCAATTGTTGATTTTTGAATTTTTCCTGCCATCGGGCTTGTCGGAGCAACTGAGGCGTTGATTGCCAGAAGTTTGAAGTTTGCATTCTTCAACAATTCTGCAAGACGGCTCGGTACAACATCCAGTTCATGATTGCCAAGCGCATTTGCACTGACGCCAATCCAGTTTAGGAATTTGCTTGCTACCATATTTGATATAAAATTAGCACCTAGAATTATATCTCCGGATGCCAGCTTTAACCGTGCGGTATTTTCATCTTTCTTCGACCTATCAAAAACATCTGAAACTGTTTTTATTCGTTCCATATTTGTCATTTTACCGTGCACATCATTCAAGTAAAAAATGCTTGTTTTGGCAACGGGTTGTTTTTTATTTTGAGGGGTTGATGTATTTTCATGCCATTGCTGATAATATTGGCTTACGAGGTTTGTATTCCTATATGAATTTGGATTAATCATCACATTTACCTGTTTTCATTTGTTCTAACGTTTCTGAATTTTTTTTTTGACTGTTCGGGGGGTAAATTGTAACAAATAGTTACGCTGCCATCGGGCTCGATACAGAATTAGAATTTTTATTTTTCTTCATTTCCTTGTATGATTTAAGACCTTCCACCCAGTTTTCGACAAGTTTTACATCGTCTTGGACTACTTCCTGAGGAAGCCCTGCGTGGTGAATTTTCGGTAACAATATTTCCGCACTATATTCAACAGCATGCGGAATATCGTCATCTGTATCATTGCAAATATAAATCAATCTTCCTGAGTCGTCATATTTTTGACCTGTTATTGTAATTTCATGACCGTTTATAATTTCGTTATTAGTATCGACTTCTGTATAGCCTATTATGACATTTTCACCTTTTGCAAGCGCATCTGAAATCTGTTTTTTCATTGTTTCAAAATCAGTTTCATACCCGATAAGTTTAGCATTATCATCTACTTTCTGATAAGTTACAGAAATTTTGTTTTTGTCTTCAACTACTGATTCTGTAAATGTTTTTTCAAATTCAATCAAACCTTTGTCGTTATTGTTAAATTTACCTTTACGCTTATCACTCAGGGTATCATAAGTCTGTTGTGAGCCTATCTGCATAAATGTTGACTGCATTAAAACATCCAATGCAGATCTTTCATTAGGATCTCTGTTTGTTGTCTGAATTCTGGCTCTTATAATAGCATTTTTGTCAGGCGCAAACATCAAATTTGCACTATCATAATCATCCATTTTATACGGGACTTCAAAAGCATTCAAAAGCCAAATTGAATCGAGCGTGTTATCCGTCAAATTTTTCATTTTTATATTTTTATTAACCGACATTGCAGGAGAAGTAAGGCCTTCTGCAAATCTTGCAAATTCCGCTGGAAACTTTGAAGCCAGATTAAATTCAATACTCGAAGCAACACATGTACCTGAATGCTCAACATTTATATCATTTTCGGCATTTTTACGCTGAAGAATATTGTTTTTATCAACCTGCTGTTCTTTCATGTATAAATCCAAAATTGTAGCTTTCTGATTTTCTGGGATATCTCCGAATTGTTGGGTTATTACATGCGGATCTGAAAGGGTATCAATTGTGTCTTTCAGGATTCCTTCTCTGGAAAGACCATGTGCACGTTCTTTTATTGCGATATTATAAAGATTGTCCAGAACAGTAGAATTGTCATTTGAATTAGCGTTCAAAAGAATTCCTGTTTTCAAAAGTTCTTTCATCTTTTTCTTTGAGGATTTGTCAAGCATAGTCAGAATTGTATTATATTTATTTTTTTCTTCCTCACTGTTCATACGAGTTCTTAATTTTGAGGAGGCAAATGATGGATTGAACGGAATACGGTCATTAAACAAAGGATTAATAACATAACCTACTGTTGGTTGTGCAGAAGAATTTGAAACAGCAGAAACTTTTTCCGCCTGCGAATTTAGGCTTGTGTTATAATTATAATATCTTAAATTTACACCTACTGGATACACTTCAATTTCACTCCACTTATTTATATAAACAACAATAACGCAAAAAAATTGCTATAAAAATTCATTAAGTAAATAAATGTAAAGAAGGAACTATTGGAAAAGATTAAAATAAAACCGTTAACAAAAGAACAACTGCTTATTTCGGCAGACAGACTTACAAGGTTCAAAAATACAGAAGTTAAGTATCTTAGAGTTTTTAAAGAAATAATAACAGGAAATCTTATAGCACCTAAATTAAAAAAACAACAGCTTGACGAAACAGATTATCAACTAATTAAATCAATGGCAGAAAGTATCATCAACTACTCGCTTGAAACATTGAATTTCCACTCTGACGGCGACTATCTTATAAATCAACGGCTTTATGACTACGAAAACTCCGTTTTTGAATTATCCCAGCAAACTGAAAAACTTCTGCAAAACAAGATTAACTACAAAGGAATAACAAAACTCTTTTCCGGAAATGAAGTTAAAAACCTAAAATGGCTTGATGCTCTTGGAAATTCACAAGACATTCTAAAAACAAGAAAAGCAGAATCTTTTCTCTTTCCGGTTGAAAAAGTCATAATTTGCGAAGGAATTACGGAAGAAATCCTTCTGCCTGTATTTGCTGATATTCACGGTTTTAATTTTGACAAAAACGGTATTCATATAATTTCCGCAGGAGGCAAAAATCAGGTTGTTAAAACTTATTATGAACTGGCTGAAAATCTGAAAATACCTATTTTTGTACTTCTTGATAAAGATGCTTCCGATAATCTTTTATCTATCAAGGCAAGACAAAGAGAAATTGATGATGTTTATATACTTGCAAGCGGAGAATTTGAAGATCTTTTGCCTTTACAGCTTGTTGCAAGAACTCTCGATTATGCATTTGAAAACATTTCCCTTATTGATCTTGATTTTTTAAAACAGGATCTGCCAAAAGTTAAAATTCTAGAAGAAATATTTAAAAACAGAGGCTTACACGAGTTCAAAAAATCTGAATTTGCTAACCTGGTTAAGTTAAATATCAAAGGCAAAGAAGATTTATCAGAGGAAATAATTAACATACTGGAAATTTTGAAATCTAATACAAGCAAAAAGGAACTTTTATAAGTTCCTTTGTAAAATGGAGTTTAAACCATATTCGCAGAATTACAACCCGAAAATCTAGTTTCCTACCAATCTCAAGGCTTCTTCAAGCAATTCTTTATTGGTAGAAATCAATTTATTTGAAATTTCCATCTGAAGCTTTGCCATCTGATAATAGGAAATATTACCTTTAAAATCAGCATTAGACATTTCCAAAAGCCCAGAACGAATTTCTCCCATACCGAGAACAGGCTTTCCTGATTCTTCAGTTTCTATAAAATATCCTTCATTAATTTCATATAAAGCGGCAGAATTATGGAAGTTACGTGTTGTGATTCTATATAAAGGAATTGTTCTTTTTCCGCCATCTGCCTTACCGTAAATTGTACCATCTTCCTTTATTTCATAATCGTCATATTTACCCAAAAATTTGCCGTTGCTTGGGTCAATCCACAGTTTAATACTGGTTGTAGGAACATCCAGAGCTCCGCCATTTAGTGCAGTCTGCTCATATAAATCCTGTGAAACTGTCTTTGTACCCTGCATAATTTCGCCTTTATCATTCAAAATATACCCTTGAACAGTATTGCCGTTCTTTGCACGATAAACGCCTTCACCATCAAAAGTAAATTCACCCAATCTAGTATAAACGCTTTTTCCTTCTGGTGTTTTCGTTAAGAAAAAACCTTTGCCCTCTAAAAAAAGGTTATCTTTAGATGTACCGGGAGTAGATTTTCCCTGATCCATTTTTTTATCATAATCATCAGCAATTGCACCACCAAGAAAAGTCTTAAAATTAACCTGAGCTTCTTTGAAACCCGGTGTATAAACATTCGTCATGTTATAGGCTATAACATCCATCCAATTCTGCGTTGACTTTTGAGTATTCAGTGCCGTGGTATAAGAATCATTCATTATCATTCTCCTTATCTTTGCGTTTTTCCGATTCTTGATCATGCTGTTTATATTTGCTGTATGTTAATTCATTGTAAGGAAGATTTTCGTCATCAAACCGTTGTCTTAAATATGAAATATTATTTTTTAAATAAGCTTCAACAGCCTTGTCCCCCGGAATAAAATTGGCATTTAGCAACCCGTCTTTGTCTACCCTCATAACAACAGAAACATCCTTGTCAAAATCAATTCTAAAAGCTTTGTTGTTATTCATAGAATCCACAAGAGCATCCATTAGAACACTTGAAATTTTTGCTGTTTTTTGAACCGACTGCACATTTGCAGTATCCAAAGCCTTTTGAAATCCGCCGGCAATACTCTGCATTGACATATCAGTCTTTGTTACAAGATTTGCAAAAAACAAAGCATCACCTTCTGACATTGAAAATCTGCTGTAATCAACTGCAGGAGCAGAGGTATAAACATCCTCGCTAATGCCCGCTTGAAAATTAATATTTTGAAAATTATTAACAATACCGTTTTTTGAATTTAATCTTTGAATCTGTGCAATTTCATCCGAAAGCAATGAAGATTGAGCATTTTGATGGTTCTGATTATTTTGTTGGCTCTGTTGGTTCTGCTGATTTTGTCCCGAGTCATTATTTTTGACCTGATTTTCTTTCTGAGATTCTGTTTTTGTGATTTTATCATCAGTTTTTGAAGTTATTGCTGATTCATCTTCAGATTTTTCATCATTATCATATTCTCTTACTTCATTTTCGGGTTCTGTTTTAACATCAGACTCAGCTTCACCAAGCTTTGAAGAGGTAACATTGCCTGAAAGCGCTTCCATTTGAAACTTGAATGCATCATCACCTTTTGCAATTGAGTTTTGATATGCAGCTATATAATTATTTTTATCATTTGTCGGTGTAAGAGTTGATGTATCTATATTCATTAGCCCTCCAGTTGCCTCAACTGCTTCATCAATTCTTCCTCTTCCTGACGTTCCTGTTCCTGCCTGAAGAAACGCTGAACACCAAGTTCGGAATAGCCTTTAAGCTCGGCTTTTTTCTCTTCTTCTAAATAAGCCTCACGGCTTTTTTCTTTGTGCTTTTCCAGAACTTTTACGGCCTGCTCCAGTTTTACGAGTTTTGCTTTCTCCATATCGAGAACTTTCTGGGCTTCCGCTCTTATTTGTTCAAGTTGTTCTGCCTTTTCCCAGAGATGTATAAGGTACCTGTCATACGTTTCATACATCATTGGATCCGCCTGACGCATATTTATTTGCGTTTCTCGAATTTCTTCGTTATTTTTGCGGATATTTTCCTCTGCAATAAATACTGCCTGTTGGGCTTTTTGAACAACAAGAAGTTGTTCTTCTTTTTTTCGGATTCGAAAATCCAGCACTTTTTGCAGTCGGTATCTAAAAGGCATTTTTTACACTTTCTTTTATTGATTATCCGTTATTTAGAAAGTGATACAAACATCTATTTGTATGATATTAATTTAAGGATTTTTTTTAATTAGTCAAGTATATGGACCCCCATTCCGCCACCCCGCATGGTATTGCTGTAAGCATAACCACCCCAATTATCCCTATATCCCTGCTGGATTCCTCCCCCGTTAAGACCAAAATTCGGGAATGCATAGGGTATTACAGGAGGAGTTACACCCGTTGGGTAACCGCTGAAATACCTTCCGGCACGGCTCAGGGTATTTCGCCACCCGCTGTTTGATGATGAACCGTAATCTCCATAACAGGTTGAATAAGGATCATCCTGAACGCTCTTACCTTGCTTTGCCAGCAAAGCATGCTCCAGAGTTGCAAGCCTTTTCTTCAAATCCCCGCTCTGAATTGTACCAAATACCCGTTCTTCTAAATTTGATATCCTTTCCACTGAAGCTTTTTCATCAAAAGTTCTGTTAAAAACACGTTTTTCCAACTTTGCAACATCATCAGAAGATACAGCTTTGGAATTGTAATTTACAAACAGATTATCAATCCGCTCAGATTCCGTTAACGCCGGATATGTTTTGTCAAACATTTCTTTTTCAAGACGGTTCAGTCTTAAATTCATTGTTTGATGCTCAAAAGATTTGCCATATATATTTTTTTCCACCTGTGAAAGCCTCGGGTCTTTAGTATAATTTTCATTGTTTGCAACTTCAACAATACTGTCGCCTGAAACACTTTTAAGCCTGTAATTAAGCACCTGTTCCGGATTATATTTACTTTCCTGCTCAAGAGTTCTGCGCATAGTGAAGAATTTGTCATACAAAGGCTTTTCTTCGGTGCTTAAATTTGTTGTATTATTTGTGCTGTTCTGAACTTCATATTCTTCACAAGGTCTGTAAGTACTGTAAGTGTTTGTGCCGTAATAAACCGGATAATAAGTTCTGTTGTAAATACGTCCGAACGAATTTCCGTAATAAGGGCGTATAAAACTATGCCTGTAATAATTATTATAAGGTCTTCTATAATAACCGTACGAAGGCCTAATAAACGGATTTAATCCTCTGTTATACGGAGGGATTGGCCTTGAGGTTCTAATAACTCTGGGAACAGCAGTTACACTAGGTGCAAATAACAAAATAATCAACAATAAAACAGCTTTTTTCATTTCAATCTCCTGTAACTCTTCTACTAAAAGTTATAACAGGAGAAAAAATTTCACATTATCCGGACGTCTATTCAAAAGGAGTATTGTCTTCCGGTTTTTGTTTTTCGTTTTTTGCAGAACTGCCATTATCAAAAGTTGAAATTATTGCAACAAAAATAAACGCTATAATAACTCCGAAAGGCCATGCTGTAAGTACAGAAACTATATACAACAAAACCGCCACAGCAGAATTCCACAACTTTTTACCTGATACAACTGCACAGCCCATAAAAAGTGTAAACAAAAAACCGACTATCGGCCCCCAGAGCTGGCCAATTTTATAACCTGCTTCTGTCCCGCCGTCAGAACATATCTGTGGTTCATAAACACAATACATAGAAGCCAGGAGACCACTGACTAAACCGCACAGCAACCCACCCAGAAGAACATAAACTATATAAAATCCTAAAGCATTCCACCCGTTGCGCTTGGCTGAAAAATCTGACAAATTCTTAAACATACAAACCTCCTAACATATTTCCTGCAAAATTTCTGTAGAATGAAACTTCCTTGGGGAATGCAAATTTATATATCCTTTCAAAAGCTCAAAGCAGACATTGCAAATTTTTTCTGTTGCCTTCTCTTCAAAATCACTTTTTTGCGCAAAATCAGTAGCTTCAAGCTCTTTCAGAAAATCTCTGAGCTTGTAGTGCATAATAACCGGAATACCGTAAGATTCATTGCATTCTTTACAAATTACCCCGCCTAATGTTGAGGAAAAATACATATTATCTTCTCTTAATTCACAGCCGCACTTAAGGCATGTATTAAGTTCTACACCAAAGCCTGATAAAACCATCATTTTCATCTGAAATTTCAAAACGGCTAGCAATATTTCAACTTTATCGGACGCTGAAGCGATGTAATCCAAAGCTGTATACAGCAAGTCAAACACTTCACTTGAACAAGGATCATCTTCAATCCCAAAATTTGCAACAACCTCACCTATATAAAGAGAATAAAAAATTTTATCCATATTTTGTCTTATACGGTTAAATGTATTTAATGCTTCAGCCTGACAAATTGTATCAAGATTCTTGCCCTTGTAAAGCATAAGTTTATTTGCGACAAGAAGATCCATACGGGCTCCAAGCTTGCTTTTAGGCTTTTTTACACCTTTGGCTACTCCCCTTATAAGCCCCTTATCTCTTGAATACATTACTATAATTTTATCTGATTCGCTTAAATTATACGATTTCAGATTGATTGCATCTGTTACAAAATTATTCATAATTATTGATAATCTTTGTCTTTTCCTGAACCTGTGCCTCGGAAAACACCTCTGAACATCTGGCTTAATTCATTCTTATCATCAGAATATTCTAGCGCTACTTCTTCCGATACAAACCCCTCATGATACAAATTATAAAGTGACATATTCATTGTTATCATATTATTAAAAGATCCTTTACGGACAAGATCATAAACATCTTCAAGTTTGTCCTTTTCTATAAAATCTTTAACTGTTGAAGTTACTACGAGAAGTTCACACGCAGGTCTGCGTCCCATGCCATCTTGAAGCGGAACCAATCTTTGAGATACAGTTCCTCTTAAAATCTGTGCAATTTGACCTCTTATATGAAGCCTGTCTGCAGGATCAAACATATTAACTATTCTGTTTACAGTTTGAACAGCATCATTAGTGTGGATTGTTGCAAACACAAGATGCCCTGTTTCTGCAGCTTTTAATGCACTCACAACCGTTTCTCTATCCCTGATTTCTCCGATAAATATAACATCAGGATCCTGCCTTAATGCATACTTTACGCCCTCAGGAAATGATAGTGTGTCAATACTTATTTGCCTTTGTGAAATAATAGATTTTCTATTATTGAAAATAAACTCAACTGGATCCTCAATAGTAATAATATGCTTTGGGTAATTTTGATTTATGTAATCAACAAGAGAGGCAATTGTTGTTGACTTGCCGCTTCCTGTTGGTCCAGTTATCAACACAAGACCATTATTTAAAGTTGCAAATTGCTCTATTGCCAGAGGCAAATGCAGCTCAGAAACAGTTTTAATTTCATAAGGTATGGTTCTTATTACAAGAGAAAACCTGCCCAATTGCCTGCTTAAATTCACACGAAAGCGAGAACAACCTGCAATTTCATAAGCAAAGTCCAAATCGTAAATATTATCCAGCATTGTATTACTAATACTTGCAGGAAGCAAAGTTCCGTATGCCTCATCTATATCAGTTGCAGTTAATACAGGCATGTTAATTTTTATAATCTTTCCATCTTTTCTTATTGCAGGATACTCATTTACTGACAAATGTATATCCGAAGCACCTATGGCTACAGCTCTTTCCAAGAACGCGACAATATCAAAATTACTTTCTGACATATTTTCCTCTCTATTCTTATTGTATAAATTATATCATTTTATTTAGTATATGACAAGATTTTTTTTAAATCGCCAGTTATTTAAATGATTTGTTACAAGCTTGTAACAAAAGAATAATTTTAGGCAATTTTTAAAGAAAAAATAACTTTATATAAATGTAAGGGATCTAAAAGTTATGATTGGATAGAAACATAAGAATTATATAAGATATTTGAAAGCAGGAAGAATTTAAAGAAAAAAGATTTTTTATACTCTCTCTCTTAATATCCTCGTGTTTATTTAATGTTGCCTATTAAAGGCAACTTTTTTTTTGCGTATATCACTTGCAATTAATATTACTAAGGATTAAAATAAACATGCCAGTCATAGCGGTATCGTCTAGTGGTTAGGACGGGAGATTCTCATTCTCCAAACAGGGGTTCAATTCCCCTTACCGCCGTTATGTCCTAAAAGAGTTTTTATGTTAATCTTTTTCTATTTTTCATGCTGATTCCTTGGTAACTCAAAATTACGCCAACCGTAAATTTGTTTAAATTCATATTATTATATTTTGCATTATTACAACATATAAATAGAGACATGGCTATGAATTAATTTTATGAAAACAAAGAGGCTTGATGCAAAAGGTTTTTAACCACATGCCCATATATGAAAAGAAAAACAAACCTAAACAAAGCTCTTCCCATGGAAATGCAGTCATAGCAACAAAAAAGAGCCAAAATGGCTCAATTTTAAAAAATGGAGCGGGAGACGAGGCTCGAACTCGCGACATCTTCCTTGGCAAGGAAGCATTCTACCACTGAATTACCCCCGCTTAAGGGTACTTTTTTATTGTACATGCTGATTTTTTTTTTGCAAGCATTTTTTATTTCGCTTAATTTTATCAATAATAAGCTGCCAGAAGTTTCTCTCTATCAATATTTTTTCAGTTTTTTTATCAGGCATGCTGTCTATTTCGTATTTCCATCTTTTGACTCTTAAAACATGCTGTTCTAAACATTCTTTTATTTCTTCACCTGTAAATTCGCCATGTATGCCGTTAAATATTGAATGGGAATTTTTGCCGTTTACCTTTGGCGAATGTGCATATTCTGTGGAAATTGTAAAATTACTGAAATCCTGATGAATATAGTGCGTCATATTTTTATTGCCGCAGTGGTGTTTTAAAAGACTTATGCCTTCCCTGTTTTTGCAAAAATTTTCATATGATATTATATTGTCAAATTTGATTTTTCCACAGAATGTTATTGAATTCATTTAAGCAGCCTCAGCTTTTTCTTCATTAGCGTCAAGTGATCTTATGTTTACGTCGACTCTATCCTGGAATTTCTGTTTCAACAAATCTACCAGTGAGTTAGTAGAATTGACCCAGAACATTGAAGCAGTAAGAATTTTTACTTCTCCTATCTCATCCCGCATTTTTATCATTAACGGGTCTGCCCCTGAATGTTCACATAAAATATTTTTCAAATATACCAATTCTTCAAATTTGAAATCATCTTTTAACTCAAGAGTGAAGATGTTTGAGTTATCTACAGGCTTAACCGTATCAATTAACAGAACAGGCGGTTCTTCGTCGCTTCTGCGGCTGACTTTGCCTGAAATAATTACACGCTGTTCCGATTCAAGGTAGCTTCCGTATTCCTGAATTTGTCTGTTAAAAGCTATAACTTCTACTTTTCCAGTCAAATCTTCCACAGACACAAATCTTATGAATTTTGTCGGGTCTTTTTTGGTCGGAATCTGTTTTGTTGCTGTTATCAGACCGCAGATTGTGACAACTTTATCGTTTTTTTGCTCCGGAATTTCTGATATTTTGTGTGTCATTAAAAACGGCAGCTTGTCACGAATTGTTGAAAGCGGGTGGCTTGTTACGTAAAACCCGAGGAATTCTTTTTCGAAAATTTGAAGCTGGCGCTGGTCATATTCTTCGTCGCTTCCAGCAAGTTTAAATTTAGCTTCTTCAACTTCAGCAGTGTCGCCCAGAAGGTCAAACAGGCTTCCCTGTCCGCTTTCTTTTGCTTTCGCTTCTTTACTGGCTGTAGTTGTAATATAATCAATATTGTCCATTAACTGTTTGCGGCTTTTTTCAATATTTGAAAATGCACCGGCTTTTATCAAACCTTCAAGGGTCTTTTTGTTGGAACATTTTGCATCAAGCCGCTTGCAGTAATCGTAAATAGATTTGAAGTCTCCGTTCTTTTCACGTTCTTCAATAATAGCCTCAACTACGGCTTCGCCAACCTGTTTGATTGATGCTAGACCGAACCTGATATCGTTTCCGTCAGGGGTAAATTCTGCGTAAGATTTATTAATATCAGGAGGCATAACTTTGATACCTTTTTTGAGAGCTTCTTCAATGTAAAGCTGTGTTTTATCCTGATCGCCAGAAACAGAAGTCAGAAGTGATGCGAGATATTCAACAGGATAATGGCACTTTAAGTAAGCTGTCTGATATGCAACAAATGCGTAAGCCGCTGAATGTGACCTATTAAAGCAGTATGATGCAAATTTTTCAATCTGCTCGAACAGAGCAGCTGCATCTTTTGCACTCATGCCGTGGCGTGCTGCACCTTCAATGAATTTACCTTTTTGCTGCGCCATTTCATCAAGTTTTTTCTTACCCATCATACGGCGAACCATGTCAGCTTGGCCAAGAGTATAATCCGCAAGAACCTGAAACACTTGCATAATCTGTTCCTGATATACAATTGTTCCATAAGTATCTTTAAGCACAGGTTCCAATAGAGGATGAGCGTATTTAATTTCTTGTCGTCCGTGTTTGCGTTCAACAAAGTCCTGCACCATACCGGATTCCAAAGGCCCAGGTCTGAAAAGAGCAACTAAAGCGCCCAAATCTTCAAATACGTCAGGTCTTAAGTCTTTTACAAGCTTTTTCATCCCCGAAGATTCAAGCTGGAATACCCCGTCTGTGTCGCCTGCAATAAGCATGTCGTATGTCGGCTTGTCATCAAGCGGAATTCTGTCTATATCAAACTCGATTCCCTGACGTTTTTTGATAAGCTTCATGGTTTTGTGAATCATTGTGAGGTTTCTCAGCCCCAAAAAGTCCATTTTCAAAAGCCCGAGCTTTTCAAGATCAGCCATCGGGTATTCTGTCACGATAATGCCGTCTTTTGAAGGCTGAACCGGCACAATTTCATTCAGCGGTTTGTGAGCAATGATTACACCCGCAGCATGGGTACCTGTGTTGTTTTTTATACCCTCAAGTGCTTTTGCCATATCAACAAGTTTTTTAACTTCAGGATCTTCGTCATAAAGCTTTTTCAACTCCATACCAGGCTGCAAAGCATCATCGATATGAGTTTTAGGCTCATTCGGAATAAGTGAAGCAAGCTGGTTACTTTTTGCATACGGTATATCAAGAACTCTTGCAACACCTTTCATAGCAGCTTTTGCTGCATAAGTTCCAAATGTTATAATCTGGCAGACTTTATCCTCTCCATATTTTTTGGATACATAATCAATAACTTCACCTCTTCTCTCAATACAGAAGTCAATATCGACATCAGGCATTGAGTATCTTTCAGGGTTTAAAAATCTTTCAAACAACAAATGGTGCCTTATCGGGTCTAGTTCTGTGATTTTTAGTGCGTATGCAACAACTGAACCTGCAGCAGAACCTCTTCCTGGACCTACAGGAATTCCATGGGTCTTGGCAAAATGCACAAAATCCCAAGTAATAAGGAAGTACGCCGAAAACCCCATCTGTTCTATAATACCAAGTTCGTATCTTACACGCTCTTCTATATCTTTTGGAATTTCACCATAACGTTCTTTTAAGCCCTGATGAACTATATAATCAAGATAACTTTCAACAGTATAGCCTGCTGGAACTTCATAATGCGGAAGAGGACTTTTGCCCATTTCCAGAATAAGGTGGCATTTTTCTGCTATATCAACAGTATTTTTTATACATTCATCAAAAGTTTCTCTGTCCATCCATTTGAAAGCATCGCGCAATTCTTCCGCTGTTTTTACATAAAACTCATTATTTGGAAAATGAAAGCGGTTTTCTTCGTGCTTCAGTGAGTTTGTCTGTAGGCATAAAAGTGTATCGTGCCAGTCAGCATCTTCTTTCTTTAAATAGTGTGAGTCATTTGTAATGACCATTTTGATACCGAGTTCTTTTGCAATTTTGATTAAGTCAGGATTTGTGCGTTTTTGTTCTTCCAGACCGTGATCCTGAAGTTCTATATAATAATCTTCGCCGAACAAGTCTTGATATTTTTTAGCACAGGCTTTTGCACCTTCGTAATCCTTTTTAAGAAGATTTTGCAAAACTTCTCCGCCAAGGCATGCAGAACAGCAAATCAGACCTTTTGAATATTTTTGAAGAAGTTCAAAATTAATTCTGGGTTTGTAGTACATGCCTTCACAGTGAGCTATAGAAACAAGCTTAACAAGGTTCATATAGCCGTCTTTGTCTTTTGCCAGAAGGACAAGGTGGTAAAGCGGATTGTGTGCTGCATTTTTTTCATGGATATCACCGTCATGGACGTAAAATTCACAGCCGATAATTGATTTTACACCCATTTCTTTGGCTGTTCTGTAGAATTCTATCGCAGAATACATGACACCGTGGTCAGTAATTGCGACGGCAGGCATGTTATTCTCTTTTGCAAATTCGCAAAGCTGTTTAACCCTGATAGCCCCATCCAGTAATGAATATTCGCTGTGCAAATGCAGCGGTACATATGCTTGTTGTGTACTCATATTTTCATGGTATCACACACAGGTTATTAAAAAACGCTTTGTAAATTTTTATTATTTATAGTTTTTCAAAGTCTCGTCAATAGCTGTTATCATGCTTTCTCTGAAAGTTTTTGGGGATACAACAACACAATTACTTCCATAACGCATAAGCCTTTTTAAAAGCATATCAAAATCTTCATTGTGATTAACTATTGTCAACCAGCCATGCTCATCATATTTACCGTCACAGGTTTCCCACTCTTTAAGCTGATATGACTTTGCCAGATCATCTTTTATTTTGTAAACAACAGTTGCGGAGCCTTCTTTGACTTTTGATAGCACAGGTAATTGTTTAACTGATGTAATAGAATCTATTGGCACATCAAACACTTGCCTGCTTAAATGATTGAATACTGATAAATATGCTTTTTGATTCCGGTAAATAACTTCTTTTGGCTCACAAAGCACTTTATAATTTTTGCTATCAACAGTGAAATTTAGTTCAAGTTTTTGATTTTCAAAACAACATGCTTCACAGCGAGTTATTAAATTTTTATATTTTTCAATATAATCATAATTTATAGAATCCAGCTCTTCGCCGGATTGAGAATATAATATCTCTTTTGCCCCTCTCGTCAGCCTGAGTTCTACATCTCTTATAAATCGATTAAAATTTTCTTTTTGCTTTAAATTGTGGAGAATTCCTGAAGATTTTTTTAATTTTTTAAGCATTATTACGTCATTACTGTCCAAATTAATCGAAAAAATTGAATTTTGAAGATAATATATATTTTTGGATTTATAAATGTTTATACCAAAAATTTTTAATGTATTCATATATTTATTAAGAATTACATTAGCAGCTGCATTGTCAGATTTTTCACTGTCGTTAAAAAGTTCAATAATATCACGGTATTTTGCTGTACCGTTTGAGAGCAGCTTTAGCATATCAAATACTTTTATACACGCTTCGTTATATTTATCGCTGATTTTTTTCATACTGTATATTCTGCCCTCATGTTTTTTAATGTTCTGATTATGTCATTTCTGAAATCTGTAGGCTCAAGAACTCTACAACAGCTTCCAAAAGAAAGCACTCTTTGCTTTAGGATAAATTTATTTGATGATTTTGCTTCTATTAACGGTTTTCCATTATTTATGGATACAAGTTTCTCATTATCTTTAAGTTGGAGTTCCTGGACATCGGCATTTACCTCAAACAATACCTTTATTTCTTTTATATCCAGATTTTCTGATTTGTGAAGTTTGATTTCTCTAATTTTTATAATTCGTTTTGTCTGAAGGTACGTTTCCTGATTGTAATCAATACCTGTACCATATAAATACAGTTTATTATTATCAAAATCCAGCTTCTCGCAGATAAGTTCTATTGTTTTAATTCCTGAACGAGGAGAATTGTATTCCAGAACAATTTGATTTTTCTTTGCACAGCATGCCAAAAGATCTTCAAGAAGTTTTGTATCAAAATCTGCAAGAGGGGATGCCTTTATTAAGGACGATTTAAAGTCATCACTTTTTATACACGACGACAATTTACGTAAAAAGTTTTCGAGCATGATAAGTTCTTCAATGCTTATATTTTTTATAATTGTTTTGTATATTTTCATAAAGGCCTTGATCTGCTCTGGTTGAATTTTTAATTCAAAAGGGTGTGAAACTAAGACAAATTTCGAGCCTTCAGCTCGTGTTGTTTTTTCGATAACACAGCCGGCCATCCTTAATGAATTGATGTAAACACGTGCTGTATCCACAGAAATTGTCTCATTTATGTAATCATGTTTTTTGAAATAATCTATAATGTCATCATATGACCTGGGAGCTTCTAGAAGAAGCGAAAAAATTAATAGTGTTTTAAAGGCCGTGAAGGACATTAAATTATAGGTTACTCGATTGCTTTTTATAAATTCTTTCATTTCCTATCCCGATAACATTATCACAATTATTACTATTTTTTGATAATAAATCTTTTTAAACTATTTTCCAACTCCATGATTATAGCACAAAAATTAAAATCTATAAATCATATTTGTCAATAAAATTTTCAAGTCATGTTTACTTAATTTCATTAAATTTTCTTCATTAAGATTTAAGAACATAAATTTTTGCTTACGCTTTCAAGGGGCATGGTCAATTGTAAAAATTAATTAATTTTTTTTTACTTGTCAATTATTTAACTTAAAGTTACATTAATAGAGTCGATAAACAAAAATGACTGCAAATTAAAACTTAATAGTTCGACTACCGGAACGATAACGGAGGATGCTTAAAAAGCAACGGGAGAGACTGTAGTAAAGGATAGTTAAAGAAAAAGAGGTGATGGCAAAAGTCCTTAAATGAGGTGTTAATATAACTGATAAATGATTAGGGATATTTTTTTTAAAAGGGGCTGAGTTGTAAAAAGTTTTTATAAAGTATTAAAGATTAAAAAGAAGTTTATATGAGGAAATTTGGGGAATAGTTTGTTACTTTTTTGTAACAGTCGTTAAAATATAATTGTCTGAAATGGTATTATTTTTATAAAATATTATTTGTAATGCAGGAACTTGAATCAAAAAAAATTATAGCGTTAATGTCAGGTACATCATGCGACAGCATTGATGCCGGTTTGTGCGTAGTATATCCGGATTTGAGCTGCAAACTAATCCATGGAATAAACTATAAATACCCTGAGCACATTCGAGCAAAATTGTTCAATCTTTTTAGCGGAAATGCTACCATAAAAGATATATGCCAGATGAATTTTGCAGTCGGCAAATGTTTTGCGCAGGCTTGTAATATCATTATATCAGAGCACGGCAAACCTGATTTTATTTCAAGTCATGGACAAACTATTTATCATTTTCCTTTTGATGAAAAGCTTGATGGCATTTCTTTAAAAAGCACTCTTCAGATTGGTGAAAGTGCAGTTATTGCAAAAGAAACAGGCTGCATGACAATTTCTAATTTTCGCGAAGCCGATATTGCAAATGGAGGAGAAGGGGCACCTCTGGTTTGTTTTGCTGATGAAAAATGGTTTAAGTCTCTTAAGAAAAATTTTTGTATACAAAATATCGGCGGAATATCAAATGTTACGGTAGTTTCCAGAGATAATGCAACATACGGATTTGATACCGGACCGGGAAATATGATGATTGATTATTGTATGCAAAAATTCTTTAACATGCCCTATGATGAAAATGGAGAAATTGCAAATTCTGGCACAATTTCTGAAAGCTGGCTGGAGTGCCTGCTTCAGGATGAATATTATTTTAAAAATCCACCCAAAACTACTGGCAGAGAATATTTTTCAAAAGAATATACAGAAAACGCATTAAGATTTGCACCCCACGACCCAAAGGATGTAATTGCAACATTAACGGCACTTACTGCAAAATCAATTACACAGGCTTATGAACGATTTGTTTATCCTTCAATTGAGATAAATGAAGTTGTTATTGGCGGCGGAGGCGCTTACAACTCAACTTTAATGAAATATCTCCGCCATTATCTTCCAAAACATATTGATTTAAAAACTCATGAAAATTATGGAATATCAAACAATTTTAAAGAAGTGATGGCGTTTGCACTTTTAGGATATTGTACTTATTATAATATCCCCAACAACCTTCCGGATTGTACAGGAGCACGGCAAAGAACCGTATTAGGTAAGGTGGCTAATTGTTAAATCATCTTAAAGTGCTACATTAACATTTGTAACGTAAAAATTTAAATGGTAGCAAAATTTATTTTTTTGAGTTATTAATAAGGATAACCCAAAAGAAAAAATATATTGTTACCCCATTGTAAATCTAAATTTAAAGGAGAAAAAGATGATTCAAAGAATCCAAGGCGTATCTTTTACAGGTATGCAATCAAAAGTAGCTAACAAGGCTGCAAGAAAACTTGAAGAAGCTTATGTTTCAGCCTCTTCAAACTTGGCAGGTACTGTTAATGAAAAAAAAGCGGTAAGACAATTAAGAGATGCAGAATTTTTTAATGATAAAAATACTCTTATCAAAAATATTGCTTCTTTGACAGTTTCTAAGAAAAATATTCCTTCTTCTGAAATTAGAAGTATAAAAGAAGCACCGATGCCGACACCTGCTGAAATTGCTAACATGCAAGGAATCACGGATAATGATGGCCGCGGAGCTTTTGACTTTTTCGGTTAATTTAATAATTTTTTAAATGCACAAGAAATGTACCTGATTTGATCATTTGCCATAACCGCAAATTCAGTCAGGTCATTTTTTGCGTATTCACCTGCAAGGCTGTGTATATAAACACCGGTTTTAGCTGCATTAAATTCATCCATGCCTTGAGCTAGAAGTCCGGAAATAATTCCCGCCAGAACATCTCCGCTTCCAGCTTTTGCAAGTGCGCTGTTTTGTTTATTGTTGCGGTATATGTTTAAATCTTTTCCACAGACAACGGTTTCACTGGATTTTAAAACAGTTGTACAGTTGTATTTTTCTGATATCTCTTTTGCATAAAACTCCATGTCAGCAGATATTTTTTCTGTTTCTATTTTTAACAGCCTTGAAGCCTCTTTTATGTGAGGTGTCAAAATTAATTTTTCAGGCAGTTTGGGAGTATCTAGCCCAGCAAGAATGTTAATCCCATCAGCATCTATTACAACCGGAATATCAGGTACTGATTCCATAGCTTCCGTAAATATTTTTTCTGCCTTTTTGCTGGTTGAAAGTCCGCATCCAATTAAAAGGACATCCGCAGTTTTTAAAAGATTATAAATATCTCTGAGTGGCGCAAAGACAACATTCTGAGTCTGCGCTGAAACTGCATCAATAACTCTTTCTTCACTTGCCAGAAATACATATCCACAGCCAGCTTTCAAAGCAGAAACGCTTGATAAATAAGCTGCCCCTGGCATATAATCAGAACCGGCAATATTTAAAACTCTGCCAAAAGTACCCTTGTTTGAATTTTCACTGCGTAAAGGAAGTTCAAAGTCCATTTTGTCTTATAACCTCATAGGCGACAATTGCAACGGAATTTGATAGATTTAAGCTTCTTTGGCCTTCTTTCATTGGGATAGTCAAAGCGTTTTTATCTTTTACATAGATTTCCGGAAGCCCACGTGTTTCCGGTCCGAACACAATAAAGTCACCGTCTTTAAATTGTATATCCGTATATTTGCGTTTTGTTTTAGTTGTCAGATAGTAAAAATTAGCATCTTTGTTGGACAAAAGCAATTCATCCATAGACTCAATTTTGTGTAAATCAACACTGTCCCAATAATCTAGTCCTGCGCGCTTTGTATATTTGCTTGACAATGAAAATCCGAGTTTTCCAACCAAATACAAAGATGCACCAGTACACGCACAAAGTCTTGCAATATTTCCAGTATTTTGCGGAATTTCAGGTTCATAAAGCACAATGTTAATTTTTGCCATTTTCAAACAGCTTTCCACTTTCAGCAACAACAGGTATTGCTCTTACCACACAGAAAATTATCGCAATCCAAGCAAGTATTTCTGCCACAACTCTAATGCCGTCTGCAAGATTGAAGTTTATATCAGGTGTGTAAGCCGCAATTATCAAAACAAAGGCAGCAACTTTAGCAACAGCATAACTTATTCTCATAAATTTTGATGAACAAATAAACTTACCCCATGCTGTAGACTGCATTGATTTGTCACCGAAGGCCGTCATCCCCTTTGAAAGAGCAACACTTCTGATGCTGTCAGTTGTGAAAGCTCTTGTAACACAAACAATAGGGAATAAAACAGGAAGCCAGCCTAAAGCTGTAAATGCTATCCAGTAAGAAGCTTCGACAATTCTGTCCCCCATAATATCCAAAACAGAACCGAGTTCGGATGACTGATTGTATTTTCTTGCAATATATCCGTCCACACCGTCCATACTAAATGCTATAACCGTAAGCAGAAGTGATATAAGATACGCTGTTCTGGAATCAAGAAACAACAATCCTATAGCAATAAAAGCAACAAAAACTCTGCTTATTGACACGATGTTTGCCGTATTGTTTTTAATATCCATTTTAAATATCCCTTTTTACCTATACTACTTTTTCATTCTTGACAGTGCGAAATTGACAGAATCAAGGTTTTTAACTCTTTCTCCGAGCATAATTTTTTCAGCTTCTTCAAGAATCTGCGTAACCATAAAACCGTTATCTCCATCAGAGCGTGCTTTTTTACCTGTTTCACAGCAGCTTATAAAATGCTGACACTCAAGTTTTAGCGGTTCAATTTCAAGCACATCCGGTGTTGTAATATGTTGTGTAGTATTTTGTTCAAAATTATCATATACAACAAGTTTGTTTTCAGGAACTGTATCATCAAGAATTGCTGTTGCTTTTGTGCCTCTTACAAGAAGAGTAACGTGTTTTTTGGGAGTAATCCAGCTGTCGGATATATGTCCTATGACACCGTCTTCAAACTGAATTCCGATATGCGTAATATCCATGATATCAGTTCTATCAGAAGAGCAACCAATTGCAGAAATCACTCTTAAAGGTGTTTTGCCAGTAACGTAACTTATCATCGAAACATCATGAGGCGCCAGATCCCACATAACGCTTCGGTCATTTTTGTGGAAGTTTACATTCAGCCTGTCGCTCTGCGCGTAAACTATTTCACCGAGAACACCGTCTTCTATAAGCATTTTGAGCCTGTTTACGGCAGGATGATAAAGCAACAGGTGCCCGACCATAAGGACAAGCCCCTTTTGATGAGCAAGTTCCGACAAATCTCTTGCTTCCTGCGCTACGGTTGAAATCGGTTTTTCAACATATACATTTTTACCGGCTTCAAGCATAGCTTTAACAAGTTTGAAGTGTGTGTGGCTTGGGGTTACGACAGCAACAGCAGTAATTTCCTTGTTGTTTATAACCTCATTAAAATCTTTTGTCGTTTTAACTCCGAGATATTGTTCTCTTACTTTTTTCAGATTTTCGTCATCAATATCGCAGACTGTATCTAAAACATTAAGGCTGTAAAAATTTCTTACAATATTTCTGCCCCACATACCACAGCCTATGACAGCTATTCTTTGTTGTACCATTTCCAATCCTTTACTAAATGTATTTATCTTTAATTTTATTATATTACAGGCATATTTTATTTTGCAAATATTTAACAGAAAACGTCTGGTAAATTTTTGTAAATTTTTTGTAAAAACGAGTGAAGATTATCTGCAAAACATCCGAATACCAGATTAAAGGATTCAGGAATATGCAGATAAATTCAAAACTACTGACGATTGTTGCAAAAGCACAGACTGCAGAGGTTCAAAAGCAGGTGACAGAAGAAGTTAAAAAAGCCGCTTCTGAGACCGGAATATCATCCAGTGATATCGATACAGCGTCTATTGTAGATGAAATGCTTGCTGCAAATAAAGATGCAACCATTTATTCAATTGCGAATGATGTTGCGATAGGTGCTTTAAAAACGAAGTCTTTTATCAGTTATACACCTGTTTCATCGGTTGGCTCAATTGGTAATGGCTCGGCAGCCTGCACTGTCTCTCAAAAGACTTTTATTGATGTAATTCCGACACCTGATACTGCCAGCACAGTTAAAGATGCTGATGAAATCGTAAAGGATATAGACTTAGATCTTAAAATAAAAAGTAATTTATCTGTGCAGTTTACTGGGTTATCAGGTTCTCAAATTGAAGATATTAAACAGGTAATTTATGATCTTCACCACCCTAAAACAGAGGAAGGCGACGACGATGATGATGTAACCGTCGGGGATGATGACGACGACACGCCTGTTACTGGTGACGACGACGATACGGAAGAGCCTGATGAGCCGAAAGCTTCCTTTATTGAAGAATTTGATGATGTAGAAAGCATGTTTGACTGGCTCAACGAACAGGATCCTTCAATTTCGAAAGAAACAGGGATTACAAGAGCACAGTTGATTGCGCTCACTCAAAATGACAGCTGGGAAGATTCAAACTATGACTTTTTCGGATCTATAAACAGAATTTTTGATATTCTTGACAAAAACGGCAATGATATTCTAACTGTCGAAGAAATAAAAGAGTTAATCGGCGAAGAAATCGGAACTTCCGCTTCTGCATTGCAGTCAAATGTTGAAACTTATGCTGCAGAAATTCAAGAAGAATACGAATCATTGAGTCTTCAGGGAAAACTTGAATTTGGTATTGAAAAAACAAGAGAATACCTTGAGGCTGCAGGATTAACTGCCCAGTTGGAAGCTCTGAACAGACTGCTTGCAGGTACAGACACATATAACTCTATACATGTAGGCCAAATTGCATTTGCAGACCTTAGCGATTCAGCTCCGGACGGATATATTACTATGGGGTCTTACACATCAAACGGTCTGCAGGCAACTTACAACGGAATGAATTATACAATATATGCATCTGATAGCGACACCAGCAAAAATGATTTGGGATTAACATTGAATCAGGAGTATTTTGAAACTGCACAGTGGTATGAACTTGTAGATACTTTGGTTCATGAACTTACGCATGCTACTGCATATAATTATACGGTTGTGGATTCAAACGGGTTCTTTGATCCATATGCAGTTACTCAAGATACAATTGATTCTATGTATGAAGCAGGTGCACTTACCGCAGATGAATACTCTTATTATTCAGATAATATTACACAATTAATTATTGATGCAGCGAATAGAGGAGAGTTTAGCAGCACTGACGGACATTATACATTTACAGATGAAAAATTAAACAGATTCTTTTATCTGATGTATACAATGTGGGGTGAATACAGTGCGTATCAGGCTGACGCTGATTACGTTGACAGTATTGCCGGTGATGAATTTGATGCGGGCGGAGGCATTACAACAGCCGTCGACGGTCCGAATGAAAAAGGCACAATCGAAAGTCATATTGAAACAGCTTATAATCAGGACGGGTATGTTGAATCTGAGCCGGACTGGCAATGGTGGACCTATGCATAACAAAATCGTATGCAGGCTTTAATTGTTACAATTTTGTAACAAAAGGTCTTGATTATTAAAGTTACAAGGGAGTCTTTCCGTATAACAGAATAATGGAACTAAACGGAAAGGAACTGGACGGCTATGGGAATGGCAGCGTCACAAGCTAGATTTTTAGGTTTGACTGCCCGTAAGACTAATCTGGAGTTTGAAGGCCAGCAAATTAACCAGCAGCGAACTTCATTGTCTAACCAGTCTGCAAACTATTATAATGATCTGCTCGGTATGTCTGTACCGGTGCCTCCTTCTGTTGACAGTTACACCAAAACAGTTTACACATTTGACGATGGTGCTTTGACTAATGAAATTACCGCAATGATTGCACAAACTGACGGAACTTATACATTAAGTTATCTTTCAAAATGGCAGGATGATTATGTTCCTGTTGCTGCTTCATCAAGTATTGTTAACGTTCAGAATGGGGCTTATTTTGTGGGAAGCACACAGTTACGTGAGCTTGGAAAAGCAGATACTACAGCTTATGTAGGAAATGCTATCACTATTGACGGTGTTGAATATCCCGTTCAGGAAGATGCTGGCGGATATTTTGTTGAAAAAACAACAAAAGTTAAAGGTATTGAACAATGCACACCAGAGGATATAGAAAATTTTGAATATTACAAGTTTAATGATGATTTTACAGCAGCAGAGCAGGTTTTCAAAGATGATACTACAGGTGGATATTATACTCTTGATGAAGAGGGGACAAGAACTGACCTGACTGGCGTAACGGAAGATGATTTGATTATCTGTTTGTATGATGACACACAAACAGATCCGGAATATGCTGTAACTCTTGTTCAAAGCAACGGCGACGGAACATACAGCAAAGAAGCCTGGAGTGATCAACTTTCAAAAGAACACCTGACTGAAGATCAGATTGCAAGTATAACAGAATACCCTGGATTAGAAAATGACCCGTATTTCGGAGGTCTTACAAACGAAGAAATTAGTGCGGCATTAACAGAAGAACAAGCCTGGATAGAGCAATTAGAACAAAAATATGGCACTGATGAATGGTATGTAAGATATGTTGAAAATACTACTACAGGCGAAGCTGTACCATATTTCTATAAAAAAGCAGATTTAGAAAATAATTCGGGCAACACTGATGGAAATGGCAATATTTTAACCAATATCAACTGCTATACAATCGGAAGTGATACTAAAGTAAAAGAAATTAAAGCTGTTGACGGTTGTCTTGTTGAAAGAGATTCTTCAGGGCGATTCATTTCAATATCAATTCCTAATGATGATGGCTCCGGTACTTTCTCAACATTTGCTCTAACGACAACAACAGTTACTGATCAAGATGCCTATAATGATGCTATGAATGAGTATGAACACGAAAAATATCTCTATGATCAGTCTATAGATCAAATAAATGCCAAAATAGAAATTATACAAGCTCAAGATAAGAACTTGGAACTTCGGCTTCAGCAGCTTGATACTGAACAAAACGCAATTCAAACCGAAATGGATTCAGTTGAAAAAGTCATTGAAAAGAACGTTGAAGGCTCCTTCAAAACATTTGGTTAACCAGCAGACTACAAAAAATATGCCGTTTTTTTAACGGTTAATTTTACAAACAAAATACAACCGCAATACAAGTTTAATTTTTAACCTCTATACTGCTGTAGACGCAATTGGTGCATTTGTTCGCAGCGTTCCATAAATAAATCTCTGTCATCAGGCGAAAAACATACTGCAAGTTTCTCAAGAAGCGCCGGTGGAAATTCTGAATATAATGCCATCGCTTCAAGAGTTTCGTCATTGAGAGCACAAAGATTTCTGAAATTTTTATGATAGATTAATTTGGTTTCATTAATGCATTGTTCCTCGTTTCCGTAACTCTTTTCACTGAATTTATATGTGGTAAAATTGGTTTCAAAAAATAAGGCTTTTCTGCGTTTTAGCAGAAGTCTAATAATTAAATCCATATCTGACATAATTTTGAATTTTTCATCAAAATATTTTTCTTCTTCTAGTATTGAACGCCTAAATATCATTCCCTGTCTTGCACACGGCAAAACTTGAAATGCATTATACATTGCAGGCATGAAAAGAAATGTATAACCTTCAGGGTGTCTACAATAAGCCGGAGAAAACAAAAAATCAGCGTTATCAGCTTCCATTGCAGATACAGCAGCGCTGATTGCCGTAATATCATGGTAAAAGTCATCACAACTTATAAATGCTATGTACTTTCCTTTTGCACGCATAATACCTTTGTTAAGAGCGTGAAATTTGCCTGTGTCTCTTTCTGTATAAAAATTAATATAGCCTTTATTTTTATAATCTTTAAGGAGATCAATTGTTTCATCCGTAGACGAACCATCAATAACAATATGTTCTATTCTGGGGTATGTCTGAAGCTCAAGCAGAGTTACAAGCAAATTAAACTCATCAGCCTGCTCTTTTTCAACTATATTAAGTGTTGGTGTTATTATACTTATTAAAGGTTCCATTGTGAAATCTCCAATTCAAATATAGCATAGAATTTTAGCTTGTCACAATTGTTACAAGATGTAAATTTTTGTTGTAAAAAACCACAAAAATTTAATTTTAGAGTAATAATGTGACTGGTAGTTTAGTGTGATTTACATTTGAGGAATATAGGAGTGTCGGTATGAGTACAAATACGGTTTCTGTATCTCCGTGTGGAGTTGGAGCAATTTCTTCAGGTTTGGGACTTGGGGCGGGTTATATTTTGGCTCCAAGAAAATTTTCGCTTGAAAGACTTTTGATGCAAAATGACCAAACATATGATCGTATTTTTTCACAGGCTGCAATGAAAAATGCAACGCCTGAAGAAAAAAAATCTGTTGAAAATTTAAAGCAGGCTTCAAAGACATATCGAAGCTCCGGAAAAATAATTACCAAAAATAAAATAGCTCCTGAGGCAAAAACCTGGCATGATTTAGTAAATCAAGTCAATGTTGATGACAGTTTTGTGTCAGAGGTTAACGCTAAGAAAACCATATATCTGCAAGCTCTTAAAGATGCTCATTATAAAGAACTGAAAGACACCCTTGAACGTGCTCATAAAAAGGTAGTGGAAAACCCAAAAGACACAAATGCTTATCTTGAAATGAAATCTGCTGCACGAGAATTTGCAGAAGCAGAGCTTGCTGTAAAAGAACCACTTAATCAATACAAAAAGGCCAGAACTGCATTTCGCTCGGCAAGAGAGAACGCTATATTAAATCTTCCTGACAAAGGACGTGCAATAAGTGAACAGTGGGAAAAAGTTACACGTGCTATCTCTGATAGAGCAAATCTTATGTACAAAAAACTTGCGACATTGACCAGCAATGAAGGTCTTAAAAATGATTATTCTATAGTAAAAAAATACATTCCCAAATCCAGAACATATTCATCCTTAATGGGCGGAATTATAGCCGGCATAAGCGGTGTTATTGCCGGTGTATATGCCCTCAACAAATCTCGTTGTGCATAATTCCTATCCTGTGTTTCTACATCCGTTTTTATCCGTTTAATATTTGTTGTAAATAGCCCGGATTATTTGTTCTTCTGCAGCTTTCTTGTCAGAAGAACTTGATTTTGGGTCATTTATCATAATATCAAAAGCAACTATACTGCCGTTTCGGGTTTTGATGTATCCACATATAGAACTTATATCTGATAATGTTCCTGTTTTTGCATAAATAACATCTTTAAAATAAAGCATTCTGTCTTGCAGCGTGCCTTCTCCTGCTGTCGGAAGCATTGTCATATATTCATCAAAATCTTCTCTCTTTGCTTGAATCAGAAGAAAATCTGTCATAAAATCAGCTGTCATAAGGTTATTTTTAGAAACCCCGCTACCATCAACAATTTTTATATTTTCATATTTTAACCCGTTTTTCTGGCAATAAGCCTCAACCATTTTCAAAGCATTTTTTACAGCTCCGGTATTGCTAACATACTTTCCGCCAGCTACTTTAAAAAGCGTTTCAGCCATCATATTGTTGCTGTATTTGTATATTCCTGTTAAAACAGATTTAATCGGGTGGTTTATTTCTGATATTAAAGTAAGCCCTGATGAAGGAAGTTTTTTCTGGGGAAAATCACCGTAATATTCAAGCTTCGCTTCACTAACAGCTTCTTCAAGTTTTATAATAAAATATCTTTTCGGTGAATTTACCGGAAAACGTTTCTGAGTTCTTCCGGTAACACTACCGCTAACTGTAATCATATCAGGAGAAATATGGTTGTTTCGTTCAAATTTAACAGAATTTATTTCACCACCTGAAACAGTAAAGTTCATAAAAGTTACAGGATAGAATGTATTAAGCTTTATAGATGCCGGAGCTCCTTTAACTTTAGGGTCAATAATTGCAGTTAAAAGGTTGCTGTCAAGATTGTACGGACTAAATTTAGGCATAAGCGGGTTTAAGTCATCATCCCACTGCCATCCTTCCCCCCATTCAACACCGTCCATAACATAATCATCAATATAAATTCTTTTAGGTTCAATGATTTTTTTTGCTACTGCAGCTTTCATAAGTGTGGAAAGGTCACCTCTTGTCAAATAAGGATCAGCGCTTAACTTCAAAAAAAGTTCATTATTATTGTTTTTTAAAAAAGAGGTTTTAAATTGATAATCTTTACCGAGAGTGTCTGCAGCAATAGTAGCCGTGATTACTTTTAATGTAGAAGCCGGCGATATCGGATTTTTTTGATTATGTTCATAAAGGGTTTTACCGGTTGCTGTATTTTTTACAGAAACGGCTACTACATTTTTATTTATATTTGAATTTTCTATTGCACTGTCTATTGAAGCAGGTATTGCATAAGCAGATAATCCTGATAAAAACAAAACAAAAGTTAAAAGCAACTTTTTCATTTGATTATTACCTCATAATTATTTTTCACATCCTCAAGAATGGTACATTCATTTCTGTATTTTTCCAGTTCTTCAAAGCTTATAACAGCAGTCATGAAGCCTTCTTTTTGTCCCTTGATTTCAGAAATTGTGTTTCCGAGATAATCAATTATTCTTGAGTGACCAATATTGTAATTTTTAACATCTATAGGACCGCACTGTGTCAGAGCCACCATATAAGCCTGATTTTCAATAGCACGAGCTTTTGCAAGCACTTCCCATGGAACAGGTTTTTCAAGTCCCCAGGCCGCCATATTAACAAGAAGCTGTGCTCCAAGTTTTCTGTAGGCTCTGAAAATTTCCGGAAATCTTATGTCATAACAAATAGTAATGCCTGTTTTAATTCCGGCTATATTGACAATAACACCATTTTCTCCAGGAGTTATAAAATTTCCTTCTTTGCATCCACAGTATGAATAAAGATGATTTTTATCATATAAGGCAATCAAATTACCTGATCTGTCAATTACCGGCGAGCTGTTATAGCATCTGCCGTCTGTATCTCTTCGGATAAAGCTTCCGCCCAGAATATAAGTATTATATTTTTTTGCAATTGCTGATAAAAATCTAAGTACAGGACTCTGATCATTTGCAATTTCTGCGCTTTTAGGAAATTCATCACAAGCCCATCCTACAGTCCACACTTCCGGCAAAATTAAGACATCAGTATCAGAGGCAAGATTTTGAGTGATTAAATTATTAACTTTTTCAATATTGGCCTGTTTGTTTCCGGTAATGGAATTTAATTGTAATGCGGATAATTTAAGTCCAGATTTAGTTTCCATGGTATATCGTGTTTTACCTCCTTAAATATTTCAGGAGCCTTTTGTTCAAGATTTATTAATGATTGCTTTATTTTATCTTTATATTTCTGTTCGGTTTCAACATTGAGTTCATCCTGAATATATATTGGTGTGCCGTAGATATTAATAATTCTGGTGAGAAATATGGGAGTAGTCAAGCTGTCCCAGCTAGGCAGTTTTACAAAATTGAACTGAGGAGAATACCAGTGGACAGGAACAATAGGAACCCTTGCCATATTGGCAATTTTAATAATTCCGCCTTTAACTTTACCGGCGGGTCCTTTTGGCCCATCAACCATAATAGCTATGGATTCACCATTTTTTAGAGCCTCAATAGCCTGCATTGTTCCGCCAACAGCACCTTTTCTAGCTGTAGACCCTCTGATTGTCTTAAGTCCGAGATTGTTTGCACAATAAGTAATTATATCTCCATCCAGTGAAGTGCTTACAAATACATTTACTTTTCCTCTATTTGGTATCCCATAAACACAAAACTGATTTCCATGCCACATTGCATAAATACATGGTCCAACTTCAGGGTGCTCAACACTTTTAATTATTGTGAAAATCTCCTGCGTCTTTAATATACCATTCAAAAATTTTTTCAAATATATTATATTATCAGCATTTATTAATCTGACCATACAAGTTAGGCTAACATAGAATTTTAACTTTTGCAAGCTGGTGCAATTCTTTAAGTTATCCTATTTCTGGTGGACTTGCACAAAAAGTTTTTTGCGCTATAATTTCAAAAGATATTAATATAATCAGTAAAGGAAAAATGTATGAAATTTGCAGTAGAAAAAGAAAATGACAACATCTATAAAATAGATATTACAATTCCGGCAAAAGATGCTGCTAAAGCATATGATGAAGCAGTCAGAAAAATTGCTCAGTATGTTAATATAGACGGCTTCAGAAGAGGAAAAGCTCCCCGCACTGTTATTGAAAGACAGGTCGGAACAGAACGAATTAAGCATGAAGCTCTTGATAAGCTTATGCCGTCTGTAATTGCAGAAGCAATAAAAGAAAACAATCTTGATGTTATTACCCAGCCTTATATAACAAAATTTGATTATACTCTCGGACAGGATTTAACTGTTGAATTGAAGGTTGAAACAAGACCCGAAGTTATTCTCGGAGCCTATAAAGACTTGAAAGTTGATGTAGAAAGTACTGAAATGCCTGAGGATGCTTTTGATAAAGCACTTCAGAATGTATTAAGCCAGTATTCAACACTGGAACTGGTTGTTGACAGACCAACAAAAGAGACAGATATTGCTGTAATTGATTTTGAAGGTTCCGTAAACGGTGAAAAAATTGAAGGCGGAGATGCCCAAAATTATCCGCTTGACCTGGGACATTCAAACTTTATCCCTGGCTTTGCCGAACAAATAGTAGGCAAAAATATCGGTGATGAATTTGAAATAAAAGTTACTTTCCCTGAGAACTATCATGATGACAAGCTTAAAGGACAGCCTGCAATTTTTAAAATCAAATTAAATGAAATTAAAGAAAGAAAAGTGCCTGAATTAAATGATGCATTCGCACAAAAAGTAGGTCCGTTCAAAACAGTGGATGAATTCAAGGCTGATATTCAGAAGTATCTTGACAAACAAAAAGAGACATCAGACAGGCAAAAATCGGAAAATGCTGTATTTGAAAAAGTAGTTGAAGCAGCAAGTGTCGATATTCCTGAAACTATGATTGAAAGAGAAGCAGAATCTCTTACCAATGACTATAAACAAAGAATTCAAGCTCAAGGGCTCAGCTGGGATGCTGTGGAAAAAACTGAAGGCAAAGACAAACTGGCCGATACAATCAGAGAAGATGCAAAATTCAGAATTAAAAATTCACTTGTAATAGGCAAAATTGCTCAGGAAGAAAACATTAAGCTTGAACCGAAAGATATTCATGCAAAATTCAATCAACTCAGTGCTGCTTATGGATTGAAACAAGAAGATTTGATGAAACAAATGGGCAAAAATCCTGAAATTATTGCTTCCCTTTCTCAGCAAGCTTTGAACGACAAAGTTAGGGACTTTTTGATGGAAAAAAATTCTGTTAATTTTATAAAACCTAAAAAACAAAAAGTAGAATCCAAATAGTAAAAATATTATAATGAAATAAGAAAGGAAACAAAATATGAGCTTTGTACCTGTGGTAATTGAACAATCAAGCAGAGGAGAACGTTCTTTTGATATATTCTCAAGACTGTTAAGAGAACGAATCATCTTTTTAGGCACTCCTATTGATGATATGGTTGCAAATTTAATAGTTGCGCAACTTTTGCTGCTTGATAGTGAAAATCCGGAAAAGGATATTATGTTATACATAAACAGTCCGGGCGGAAGTGTTACAGCAGGTCTGGCAATATATGACACAATGCAGCATATAAGAGCAGATGTTTCAACTATATGCCTTGGTCAGGCGGCTTCAATGGGGGCATTTCTTCTTGCAGCCGGTAAAAAAGGCAAAAGAATGGCTCTTCCTCACTCAAGAGTTCTTATTCACCAGCCTCTTGGCGGCGCACAAGGACAGGCAACCGATATTGAAATTCAGGCCGCTGAAATTATCAGAATTAAGAAAACCTTGAATGAAATTCTTGCAAACAATACAGGACAGTCATTAAAGAAAATTGAAAAAGATACCGATAGAGATTACATAATGACTCCGGCTGAAGCGTTAGAGTACGGTATGATTGACAAAGTGGTTACACGTGACAGTGTTAAAGGCTAATAAAAGGAGATAAAATGCCTAAACATGATGACAGCAGATTAAAATGTTCATTTTGCGGAAAATCACAGGATCAGGTTAAGAAATTAATTGCAGGTCCTGAAGTTTATATATGCGATGAATGCGTAGAACTTTGTAACGAAATCCTTGACGAAGAATTTTTTGAGAACAAAGAAAAAGACGGAATTGAAGAAGAAGCAAAAGAAGAAAAACCGATTCCCAAACCTCACGAAATCAAGGAATATCTTGACCAGTATATAATCGGTCAGGATGATGCAAAAAAAGTTCTTGCTGTTGCTGTTTATAACCATTACAAACGTCTTAAACACAACAAGTCAACTAACTTAAAAGATAATGTTGAAATTCAGAAATCAAACATTCTTCTTGTAGGTCCAACAGGAAGCGGTAAGACTTTGTTGGCTCAAACGCTCGCAAAAATGCTGGATGTTCCTTTTGCTGTTGCGGATGCAACAACATTAACAGAAGCAGGTTATGTCGGGGATGACGTTGAAAATATTCTTCTAAGATTATATCAAAACGCAGATTTTGACAGCACCAAAGCAGAAAGAGGAATTATATATATAGATGAAATTGATAAAATTTCAAGAAAATCTGAAAACACATCAATTACACGGGATGTATCAGGTGAAGGAGTTCAGCAGGCTCTTTTAAAAATGATTGAGGGCACTGTTGCACACGTACCACCTCAAGGGGGCAGAAAGCATCCGCATCAGGAATTTATTGAAATTGATACAAGTAACATCTTGTTTATAGTTGGCGGTGCCTTTGTTGGTTTGGAAAAAATTATTGAACGACGAACAAATGAAGGTTCCACTATTGGTTTTGGCGCAAAAGCACCAATGTCACAGGCTGACAAAGAAGCAAATGCTGTTAAATTACTTAAGAAATTGCAACCGGATGACCTAGTTAAATTTGGTTTGATTCCTGAATTTATCGGCCGTGTGCCAATTTATGCAGTACTTGATCAGTTGAATGAAAAAGCCTTGAAAAATATTTTGACAGAACCTAAGAATGCAGTTCTTAAACAGTATAAATGTTTAATGGAAATGGATGGTGTTGATCTTGAATTTGAACCAGAAGCTGTTGATTTGATTGCTCAGGAAGCTTTAAAACGAAACACCGGAGCCAGAGCATTGCGTTCAATTGTTGAAGAAATTATGCTTGATGTTATGTATGATGTTCCAACAAAAGGCAATATTGATAAATTTGTTATTACTGCTGATATGGTAAAAAACAGAAATCAGGCTGAATTGATACAGTTGCCGACGAAAAATGATGAAAATAAAGAAATCTCTGCGTAAGCATGAAATTAAGATGATTTCATTAATCAGTTATAATTCTGCTGTGACAAGGATGTTGCAGCAGATTTTTAATTGTTTTTTACCAATTTTCTGCTTAACATATTTGTCAAAAGTCCTGATTTATGAAAAAATATGGATATGGGAAATAGTAAAACATTAATTTTAATAGATGGACATGCTCTTGCTTTCCGCCAGTATTATGCGCTGGAAAGAACAAATATGAAAACAACTGACGGCACCCCGAGCTGGGCGGTTTACGGATTTTTTAAATCTGTGTTTGATTTGCTAAAGAATAAAGATTTGAATCCGGACGCAATAGCCGTTGCTTTTGACGTAAGCCATCAGACATTCAGAGTAGAAAAGTTTCCTGAATATAAGTCAAATCGTGCGGCAATGCCTGATCCGATGAAAATTCAAATGAATCTGATTTTTGAAGGTTTGAAGGCTTTTAATATTCCTATTTTCACTAAAGAAGGCTTTGAGGCGGATGATGTAATCGGAACTATTTCCAAAAAGGCATGCGAACTCGGTCATAAAGTATTGATTTTGACAGGCGATCAGGACGCATTTCAGCTTGTTGATTCAAACGGTTGCGTAAAGGTTATCCTGCCCTCAAAAGGAGAACTTGTTGAATATGATTGGAACAAAATTCACGAAAAATTAGGCGTTTATCCGGATCAGGTTATTGATTACAAAGCTTTAAGGGGCGATACTTCAGATTGTATTCCCGGGATCAAAGGCATAGGTGAAAAAACAGCATGCAAACTTCTTGCTCAGTACAAAACACTTGATAAAATATTAGAACATAGTGATGAAATCAATGAAAAAGCTGTTCGCTCAAGAATAGAAAACGGTGTCGAAATTGCTAAACTAAGCCAGTATCTTGCAACAATTGTGAGAGATTTGGATATTGATTTTGATTTTTCCTGCACAAACATTGAACTTCCTGATATAAAAGCTGTTACTGAATTTCTTACAAAACTTCAATTCTATAGTTTTTTAAGAAATATAAATTCAATTTTATCAGTTTTCGACAGAAATTATCAAGCCTCAGAACCTGTGGCTCAAATAATAACATCATCTGCAGGAGGCCAGCTCGGTCTTTTTAGCGAAGCCGTAAAAACTGAGATGGATAAATTTAATTTAAAGTATGATCAAGAAGAAATAACAACACCTGATGCATTAAATAAAATGTTAGATGAACTTAATAATGCAGGTGTTTTTTCATTCAAAGCCATCGGTGAAGTTAAAAGTCCTGTTGACGTAAAACTGAGAGGCTTTGCATTTGCTTACAACACAAATTTTAGTTATTCCGATGACCTTTGCATAGGAAAAAATGAATCAGCCAGAACAAAAAGTTTCTTTGTCCCTGTCGGAGGAGAAAATCAGCTTTCCTTGCAGAATGTTATAGAGGCTATAAAACCTTTACTGGAAAATGAAAATATAAAAAAGATTACTTATGATGCAAAGGTTGAATTTAATATTTTCAGAGTGCTCAATATTAATTTGCAAGGGATTGTTTTTGATGTAATGCTTGCAAGTTATGTTAAAGAACCCGCAAGAAACCATGAACTCGGGGTGCAGTCAATTGAACGATTAAACCATATAATGTCTGAATTTGCGCCTTTTGAGGCCAGCCGCAAAAAAAGAATATCCATTATGGATGCATCAAAAGAAGGTGTTTTTGCTTATAGTGTTGATGTGACAGCTACCATTTTAGATTTGACCGCATTCTGGTACAAGAAACTGGACAAAAAAGAACTAAAACTCATAAACAGTATTGAACTTCCTCTATCTTTTGTGCTTGCAGACATGGAATATACCGGGGTTTCTATTGATGTTGATTATCTTCATTCACTGTCACAATCAATGGATAGCATTATACACAAATTGGAACGTAAAATATACGCTCTTGCAGGAGAGGGATTTAACATCAATTCACCACGTCAGGTCGGCGAAATTCTTTTTGATAAACTAAAGCTTGAAAATCCGAAGAAAAGAAAAAATAAAAAATATTCAACAAGTGCCGAGATTTTAGAGGAACTGGCTGCAGAGCATGAAATCGCAGATCTTATTCTGCAATATAGGAAATATACGAAATTAAAAACAACATACACTGATGCATTACCGACACTAATAAATCAGGCTGACGGACGAATTCACACAACATTTAATCAAACAATTACTGCAACCGGCCGTCTTTCATCTTCAAACCCGAATCTACAAAACATTCCAGTAAGAACAGAAGAGGGCAATAAAATTCGGAATGCATTTGTTCCAAAAGACAGGATAAATTATCTGATAATGTCTGCCGATTATTCACAGATTGAATTGCGTTTGCTTGCCCATATATCTCAGGACAAACACTTAATTGAAGCTTTTAAATCCGGAGAAGATATTCATACGCTCACAGCATCTAAAGTTTTTGATGTACCGGTTGAGCAGGTTACAAAAGATATGCGCTACAAGTCTAAAGCTGTTAATTTCGGTATTATTTACGGGCAGAGCAAATACGGATTAGCAAAAGCGCTCGGTATAACCTGGGAAGAAGCTGAAGACTTTATAAACAGATATTTTAAGACATATCCAGGAGTAAAGAAATATATGCATGATATTGTGACAAAAGCCGAAAAAAAGGGATATGTCGAGTCAATATACGGACGAAAAAGACATCTGGAATCAGAACTTTCGAGTTCAAACACCCAAATCAGAGAATTCGGAAAACGTGCAGCAATTAATCATCCAATGCAAGGAACCGCCGCTGATTTAATTAAACTTGCAATGATTTCGTTGAATAACAAGTTAAAAGAAAACAATATAGAGTCAAAATTATTGTTACAGGTTCACGACGAACTGGTTTTGGAAGTTAAGAAAACAGAATTTGATAAAGTTAAGAACATAGTTTTAGAAGCAATGGAACTCGGACAGCCTTTTGATGTCCCATTGCTTGTTGATATTAGCGCAGGTGCATCATGGAAAGAATAAAAAAATATTTAATAACAGCATTAATTCTTTTAACAGCCGGTATATATCCTGTTTCAGCAGAAGTTATACAGGGCGAAGCAACAGAGAATACATCAATCACTTCAGGCGAACCTTCAGCAAGTTTAAGCACACTTGTTACCCCTCAAAATGTTTCGTTTGAAATGTGCACAAAAACATTTGCTATGAACAGTGACAGATTATTTTATTTGACACTGGCAGCAGTAAATGCAAACAGATTTGAGATAAAAGAAATTCAGTCAAAAACAGGATATATTTTATTTACTGCTGTTGGAAAAGAATTTCTTGCAAGTGTTATTTCTATTGATAAGTACCGCTCAATGCTAAAAATTACACCTGCGAATAACAATTACTTCTTTGCGCCCGGTATTGTGCTGAATATGTACAAATATATTGAAGTTAATGCAAATGAACACCTGCAAAATATTCCAAAAGGCGGTTAATTAAGCGTTTCAAATGCTGTATCAACAATTTGCGGAATTTTTGCACTATCAAATTCATCCACTTTTTGGGTTGTAATCCATAAAAGATACTCTATATTACCCGAAGGCCCCTTAATTGAAGAATACGTCAAATCTTTGATACCGTAATCTAATTCTTGCGCCTTTTCAATAACTTTAAGAATAACGTCAGCGTGAACTTTTTTATTTCTGACGACACCGCCTTTTTCGACCAAATCTTTGCCTGCTTCAAACTGGGGTTTTATAAGCAAAATCATTTCGTGAAATTCCGGCGCAAGTAGTTTTTTCAGATTTTCAAGAACTTTTGTAAGTGAAATGAAAGATAAATCACTCACCAGAAGATCCGCAACAGGTTCATTTTTTGCGTAAATTTCAGAAAATTCGCAGTTCTTAAGGTTTGTTCTTTCTATAACTTTAACTCTTTTATCAGACCTGATTTTCCAGTCAAGCTGCCCGTATCCGACATCCGCTGCATATACAAACTTTGCTCCGTGCTGTAAAAGACAGTCCGTAAAACCTCCTGTTGACGCTCCTGCATCAAGGCAAATCCTGCCAGCAACGTCAACATTAAAAGTTTCCAGTGCTTTTTGCAGTTTGAAGCCTCCTCTGGACACATAGGGCATTGATTTTACAGTTATTTCATAATCTTTTGCTGGATTAATCTGAAATCCAGCTTTTGTAATGTACTCATCATCGATTTTTAGATGTCCGGCAAGAATCGCTGCTGCTGCTTTGCTTTTGGTTTCAAAATAGCCTAAATCAGTTAAATATTTATCCAGTCTTTCCTTCATACAATCAGGCTATCAAAGACACAAGCTAAAATCAAATTATATACCTAAAATATTTTGAGCATTTTGTGTTGTTGCCAGAGCCACCTCTTCAAAAGTAACGGCTTTTAATCGTGAAATTTCTTCTGCGACAAATTTTACATATGCCGGCTGATTTTCTTCTCCTCTGTGTGGGACTGGCGTGAGATATGGCGCATCTGTTTCAATAAGCAACCTTTCAAGTGGAACAACTTCAGCAACATCCTTCATTTTCTTTGCATTTTTAAAGGTTACAACTCCACCAAGAGCGATATACCAGCCTTCTTTTAGGCATTCTACCGCAAATTCTGGGCTTCCTGAAAAACAGTGCATTATAACTTTTGAATTTTTATTATACGCCTTCAAAATATCAAAAGTATCCTTATGCGCATCTCTGTCATGAATGTTCATGGGCAAATTTAATTCATTTGCAAGTTCAATTTGTTTAATGAAAACTTCTTTTTGTAAATCAACAAAACTTTTGTCCCAATAATAGTCAAGGCCGATTTCTCCGATGCCGGCTACTTTAGCCGAAGATTGTGCCAGTGTTTTAATTTTGTTTTCAATGACGTCGTTCCAATCTTTGGCTTCTGAGGGATGAATCCCAAGATAACAGTAAATATTTTCATACTTTTGAGATAATTCATAAACCTTATCGATGTCGCCCGCACAAGATGCCGGAACAACTATCTTTTTAACATTATTAGCTTCAGCTTCTTTCAGAATTTCTGTTTCAGGAAGTCCTTCAATCATATTTATGTGCGTGTGTGTATCAATTAAATATGTTTTGTTCATATTACGAATTATACCACGAAACGGTTTTATGCTATAATTAAAATATGAATAAAGAGCTTAAAATTTCAGTCGGGCATCTTTACCCTAAACAACTGAACCTTTATGGAGATATGGGAAATATTATTTCTCTCAAAATGCGTACCAAATGGAGAGGTATAGAGTTTGACTATAATGAAATCAATCCGGGAGATAAAATTCCACCATGTGATTTGTATTTTATAGGCGGGGGGCAGGACAAGGAGCAAACCGAAGTCGCAAAATATTTGTATGAACAAAAGGATTTTTTAATCGAAAAAAGAAATGAGGGTGCTGTATTTTTAGGAATTTGCGGCGGATATCAGCTTTTCGGACATTATTATCAGCCGTTTGAGGGCGAAAAACTTTTAGGCACAAGCCTTATAGACGCTTATACAGTAGCCGGCAAAAAGCGGTTCATTGGAAACGTGACTGCATGTACTGCGTTTTTAAAGCCTTCAACACTTGTAGGATTTGAAAACCATTCAGGGCTTACATATATTCAAGGTAATACAAAACCTCTTGCAATACTTACAGTCGGAAACGGCAACAATGGTCAGGATAATACGGAAGGAGCACGATTTAAAAATGTTTTTGGAACATATCTTCACGGTTCTTTACTGCCTAAAAATCCTCATTTAGCGGATTATTTGATAAAGCTTGCACTGGAAAACCGGTATCACGATGAAATTGAGCTGGCAGTATTAGACGATAAACTTGAATATATCGCACACAGGGCTGTTGTTGGAAAAGATTATTAGTATGACTAAATCAAAAGTATTGTATGAAAATTGGTTCAAAATCCCCGATAAAATCAGGTTTTTAATTATAGGTGGGGTGAATGCATGTATTTCTTATATTATTTTTATACTGGCGGCTTTGCTTATAGGAGATAAGTATTATCAAATTTGTGCGGCTTTACAGTGGATAATATCATCTTTCTTTTCTTTTACTAATCAGAAAATGTTTGTTTTCCGCACAAAAGGTAACTGGATTAGAGAATATCTCAAATGCTGCACAACGTGGCTTATTAGTTATCTTTTAAATGCCCTGATACTTGAAGTTCTCGTCAAAGATTGCAATTTAAACGTATATATAGCACAGATACTGTCTATATTTTCAGTATCTGTGCTTACTTATGTCCTATTCAAATATTTTGCATTCAGAGTTAAAAAAGCAAACTGATTTTATTTTTCAAGTTTTTCAACAGCTTCTTTAACCAGTTTGACAGCTTCAGCAGGTGTAAGTTTTAAAACTTCATCAGTGGCTCTTATTTTGCATTCAACAAGGCCTTCAGAAAGAGTTTTTCCTGCTGTAATTCTATAAGGGAATCCAATAAGGTCGGCATCTTTAAATTTAACCCCAGCACGCTCATCTCTGTCATCCAGAACAACTTCAACACCTGAGGATTTAAGTTCAGCGTAAATATTTTCAGCAACTTCCATCTGCTGTTTATCAAGAATATTAACCGGCACAATAACAGCCTGATAAGGCGCAATTGCAAGCGGCCATTTAATTCCGTGTTCATCATGATGAGCTTCTACAGCGGCAGCGGCTGTTCTTGAAATTCCTATTCCGTAACATCCCATAATATACGGATGAGTTTGGCCGTTTTCATCTGTATAGACAGCATTCATCGGTTTTGAATATTTTGTTCCTAGTTTGAAGATGTTTCCAACTTCTATTCCTTTGGTTACGAAAAGCGGTTTTCCACATTCAGGACAGAGTTCTCCTCTTTCAACAAGGCGGATGTCTGCTTTTATAACATCTGAGGGCAAAACATCTTCAAGGTTTGCCCCAACAAGGTGTTTGTCTGTTTCGTTTATACCTACGACAAAATTTTTCATATCATAAACAGTTTCGTCAGCTATGATTTTAATCCCTGTCATACCATTCGGACCTATGAAACCGGGTTCTGCAGTAAACCCTTTCTCCTGCATTAATTCTGCTATTTCTCCGGCTGTTGCGATTCTGATTTCAATTCCGCCTGCCGCATTCATAAGTTTGGTTTCTTCAACTGTTTTATCAGCACGGATAAGCGCAATTACAGGCTTTTTATCAATAATATAAACAAGGGATTTTAAAATTAAGGTTGCCGGAATATTTAAAAATTCGCACAATTCTTCAATTGTGTGCGTATTTGGAGTATCAAGAACCTTCTTTTCTTTGAAATATTCTTTTCCGTCAACTACTGCCGGCTGCAATTTAGATATTGCGTGGTTTGAGTTCGCACTGTAATTGCAATCATTACAGTAGAAAACGTCATTTTCACCTGCATCCGTGTCGGTGATTACCATAAATTCATGAGAAACGCTTCCGCCGATTGCACCAGAGTCAGATTGAACCATTTTAGTTTCAAGTCCGCATCTTTCAAAAATTCTTTTGTAAGCCTGTGCCATATTTTCGTATTCTTTATCCAACCCCGCTTCATCAATATCAAAACTGTAAGCATCTTTCATAATGAATTCTCTGCCTCTTAAAAGTCCGTAGCGGGGTCTTATCTCATCTCTGAATTTCGACTGGATTTGATAAAGATTGACTGGCAGTTGTTTGTAAGATTTCAGAGCGTCACGGGCAACTGAAGTTATGATTTCTTCATGAGTCGGACCGAGGCACATATCTCTGTCGTGACGGTCTTTAAGACGCATAAGTTCTTTGCCGTAAACTTCCCATCTGCCGGATTCTTCCCATAATTCTTTTGGCTGAACAAAAGGCATAAGAAGTTCTTGTGCTCCGGCTCTGTCCATTTCTTCTCTGACTATATTCTCAACTTTTTTCAAAACCCTCCACATAAGAGGCATATAGGTGTAAACCCCCGGGGCTAGCTTTTTGATAAAACCTGCACGCCCGAGCATTTTGTGCGATACAACTTCCGCATCTGAAGGAAACTCTCTTAAAGTTTGTACAAACATTTTTGACATTTTCATAATTTATTCTAAACCCTCTTTTTTTAATCTTTTTCTGCTGTTTTATTTTAGCATGAAAAAAACATTAGATTAACCGAGGGTTTGAATTTCTCTGTTTACAAACTTAATATCAGTGTTTAAAGTTCCACTGTTTTCAAGCGCAAGGTTAAAGTATTTAAGGCTTTCGTCCCTGTTTTGAAGATGTTTTTGAATTTGCGCCATAATGTAAAATAAATTGCCGTTGTTTCCGCAGTTTTGTATTGCTTCCAGAATTTTAGCTTCGGCGTTTTCGTATTGTTCGTGGGCTGACAGTATTTTGGCATAGGTTATATATGCATCAACATCTTTCGGGTTTAATTCAATAGTTTTTTCCAGACAATTGACTGCATCCTGCGCCTGCCCGCATTCCCAGAAAATAACCGCCAGATTGTAATATGCCCAGCTGTAATCAGGTGAAAGTTCCAGAACTTTATTAAATTCTGCAAAGGCTGTTTCAATTTCTCCCATATCTTTATAAATATTGCCTATATAAAAGTGCGCATAAATATCTTCATCATTTAGTTCGATAGTGCTTTGAAAATTCATTAAAGCATTTACCTGATCATCTTTTTTCAGATAACAAATCCCGAGGTTAAAGTAAGAGTTTGAGTCCTTCGGGTCTTTTGCAAGAACTTTGTTGAAGCATTCTATTGCGCTGTCGTAATCTTGAAGTTCCGTAAGCACAAGCCCGAGGTTATATGCGGCATCAAGCTCTTCAGGGGAAAGTTCTATTGCTTTTTCGTAAGCTTCTTTTGCTTCAGGGTATTTTTTCAATTTTTCGCAGGCAATCCCGAGATTGTAAAAAATTCCGCTGTCGTCAGGGGTTGCTTTTGACAGATAAAGCAGGTGCAAAAGAGCTTCATCTGCATACCCAGAATCCAGCAGCAAAATTGCAAGTTTACGGCGGGCGCTCAGGTTTGAACTGTCTTGAGATAGAATATTTTGAAGTTCTTCTATTTTTTCAGCCTTTGACATAAATACATAATACCAATTTGCAGTATAATTTTCAACTTTTTAATAATATACATAGAGATATTGCTTTTTTGTAATAAAAAGATTAAAATACATTTAAAGAAGAGAAGGAGTATTTTAATGAAAATAAAAATAATGTCTTTAATATTTGCACTTTTGATATTGGCAGGAACTGCGTTTGCCGGGCCATTCAGCGCCAATGCAAAAACGAAAAGAATTCCTGCAGGAACAAAGTTTACGCTTGAATTGTTAACTCCCGTAACAACAGTTTCAGGACGTGCTGGCGGAGAATTTTCTGCGGTGATTTCGGGCGATCAGAGTGTCGGAGAGGATGTGATTTTGCCGTCAGGTTCGCTTGTCAGAGGCAGAATAAGCAAGATTGTTCCTCCCGAAAGAATGTCAAAAGGTGCTATTTTGTATCTGGATTTTGATCACGTTGTTACTCCAAACGGACGCCAACTACCGCTTTCCTTATCTGTTGTCGGGCGTGAAGACTTGACGATGGACGGCGGAATCCAGAACGGAAGCGGCTTTGGCGATGCTTTCAGAAAAACGATGAAAAAAAGCGGTGATATTACAAGAACTGCCGTAAATTGGGGAAACGAAACGTTTGAAGATCCGGCCGGCGGTTACTTTAGAATTATTACTGTTCCGGTTTGCGCTGTCGGAGGTGCTGTCGGAAGTGCTGGTTTCTTTGTGTATGACACAATTGCTGATATGATAAGAAAAGGCGCAGAAGTTGATTTGAATACAGGTGCTGTTTTGCATGTAATCCTTGTTGACCCTGTTGATGTTCCTGTTATTTAAACAAAATTTGAATTATAAATTAGTAAACCCAAAGCCCTGAAACTATTTTCGGGGCTTTGGGTTTTGATAGGAAACCTAGTATGACATTTATGTAATTCTAATGTCATCCTGCGCGAAGCAATGAATCTGATATTTACGTCACAGGGGATAATTGCGAAAAATTATTCTCCGACACGGTTTCTTCCGCTGTTTTTGGCTGTGTAGAGCCTTTTGTCGGCTGCATCTATAATTTCTGATGGGGTAGAGCCGTCATGCGGGAATGTTGCAACCCCAAGGCTTATGGTTACCTGTCCTTCTTTATCACTGTTAAGTTTATACTTGTTGCTTGCAACTCTGTCGCAAATCTTTTGAGCAGTGCTTGCAGCCTCGTCTTTCGGGGTATTTGGAAGAATTATGCTCATTTCTTCTCCGCCGTAACGGCATACAATATCAGTTGCACGCACATTTTTCTTCAAAGTGTGCGCAACCTGTCTTAAAACAGCATCTCCTGCCTGGTGTCCGAAGGTGTCATTGAATTTTTTAAAGTAGTCAATGTCCAGAATTATAAGCGAAAATTCTTTATTATAACGTTTTGCATTTTCAACCATCATAAGCATTTGTTCCTGAAAATATCTGTGGTTGTAAAGTTCCGTAAGTCCATCCGTTGTTGCAAGCTTATACTGCTGTTCAAAATCTCTTGATTTAATCAGATACTTAACTATAAATGCTGAGATAAATGCCAGAAGTGCCAGCATAAGAGGATAAATTACCTCAAGCCAAATGTTAAAGTATTTCATCATATAGTAGGAAACAATTATATAAATCAAATACAGCGAAACTGAGGCAAAAGAGGCCGTGAACGCTGAAGATATTCTCATTATACAAAATCCTGTGAGCAAAGCAAGGATTATACCCGTGAATGCCGTAACCGCCTTGTCTGCTTTTACTATAAAATTGTTATCAAGGAAGTTATTAAGGTAAGTTGCCTGAACTTCAACCCCCGGAACGGTTTTGCCGGTCGGTGTTGTTTTAATGTCAAAAAGCGCCGATGCTGTTGTGCCAAAATATACTATTTTATTTTTGAAATCAAAACCGCTGTCTGTAGCTTCTCCGTTTATGACCTTTATAAGCTTGTACATCGGAACCTGAGTATAGACACCGTTTGGACCATACCAGTTTAGAATAACACCGCCGTCCTTGTCAGTAAAAATTTTACGCTCACCTAGTACCAAATTTGCATCCTTATCAATCACAAAATTTTTCGTGTTAATTTTTTCCTCTCCTTGCAGGTTTATAGCCTCTAGTGCAATTTTCAAACCTAACTGAGAATAATATTTGTCCTGATATTTCACAAATAAAGGCATTTTTCTTAAAATTCCGTCATCAGCTCTTGAAACGTTTATCATGCCGATATTGTCCGTAACCCTTAAAATTCCCTCAAGAATGCTTCTGCAGTTTGTGAAAGTTAGGTCGTCAAAATTGACGTCTGAATAATTGGTTACATTTACAGCTAAAGATTCCGGAAGTGCGGGAGGTGTTCTTAAATCTTCAGGTTGATTGTCAAGATTCATTGCCGTAAAGACATTTTTGTATTTTGCCATTGCATTAATCAGAGCCTCATCAGCATTCACTGGGCTTTTCATTGATTTTACAAACATAAGGTCAAATGCAATGATTTTCGGATTCAGTTTTTCCAGATAATCAATAAGCTTTACATAAACATCCCTTGGAAGAGGCCATTCACCGTAATGATCAAGTATATATTCATAAGTTGCTTCATCTATTGCAACAATCACTATGTCTTCGTTTGGCTGCTTTGTGTTTGCGTTAATCATTATATTCTGGCGCAAATCAAATGTTCTGTTTTCAACTATGTCTATAAATGTATTGAAATTTGCATTCTTGAGACTGAAAAATACAGCTATGCAAAACAACATCAGCCATATTGAATATAAAATCTTTTTTAACATTACACTCTTCCCTGTTAAACTGAAAAATTAATACTATTTCACATTTTCAGTATAATTGATACGGGAAGTTTTGGCAACAAAATTTTTAACTAAAAATTGCTTTTCTAGAATAAAATTGTTTAACTTTAATATTTCGGTAGAATATGCCAGTTCGTCCGGCTTTTGTAAATATCTTAAAAGACATTGTTCGTGCAGATTCATAAATTCGATTTACCTGTATAATGTGTACCAACCTTGTGTGTATTTCTATTATTTCAAATCACAATAAAAATAACATCAACCTTTTATATAATCATTGAATAATTTTCTAATATAAATGCATGAAATATATAGATTAAAGCCGACAGGGTAAACAAATATTAAAAAATACTTGCCATTTTTTATTTTGCAGTATAATATTAAAGTAGGCGAAATTTACAATTATCAAGTTTGGAATCTTGAAACAAAGAAAGAGGTTAGAAATGAAAGACGGAATCCACCCAAATTATAAGAAACAAGTTATCAAATGTGTTTGCGGTAATGAAATTGAAACTGGTTCAGTAGGCGAAAATATTACGGTTGAAATTTGTAACAACTGCCACCCGTTCTACACTGGTCAGCAAAAAATCCTTGACTCTGAAGGTAGAGTTGAAAGATTTAACAAACGTTACGGCAAAAAATCATAAGTTTTTATTTGTAACAAAAATTTTAAATAATACCACGCTTTCTAAAGGTGTGGTATTATTTTTTTGAAAGATTTTGGAGGATTTTTATGCAAGAAAGTAATCAGCCGGTTGTAAATCTTATATCCAAACCGGATAATATGCTAAAAACTGTTTACACGGCCTGTCGTACCTGCTATAGCGCAGATATGCCTATTAATATCTATAAGAGCACGGACGACACTGAAAAAATGCTGAAATTAATAGAACGGGTTATTTCATCAGGACATTATTCTACAATAGAACATATCCAGATAAGTTTTGCGATTTCAAATGTGTCAAGAGCGTGTACTCATCAGCTGGTAAGACATCGCCACATGTCTTTTTCCCAGAAGTCACAGCGTTATGTTAAAGAAAAAGGGCAGTTTGATTATATAATACCTCCGACAATTGAAAAAAATCAGGAATTAAAAGAAAAATTCATAAACTTTATGGGTAAAATTTCAGAGCAGTATCAGGAATTTGTTGAAGCAGGCATTCCGGCAGAAGACGCAAGGTTTGTTCTTCCGAACGCAGCCGCAAGCTCAATGGTTGCAAGTTTGAATTTGCGTGAAATGATTCATCTTGCAAACCTCAGACTCTGCACAAGAGCACAGTATGAAATCAGAACTCTGGTTAAGAAAATGTGTGAGGCTCTGGTTGCTGAAGAACCATGGCTCAAGCCTTATCTTGTGCCCAAATGCGAACGGCTCGGCTTTTGCGACGAAGACAAGTCCTGCGGAAGAAAACCGACAAAAGATATGTTTTTAAATGTTCAGGCTGTATAAAAAATATTTAAATGTAATAGATTCAGAGTTAGCAAATGAATTTGACACTCAAAAACCTTTTATAAAATGTAAAAGAGGCTGTTCTTTGTGTTGTGAATCCGGTGATTATCCGCTTTCAAGACTTGAGATGGAATATTTGATGGCAGGATTGACAGAACTTGATGCTGAAATTCAGAAAAAAATCCGTTTATCAATAAATGCTTTGCTTGCAAAAAAACAAAAAACTGATGAACAGTTTATACACAGATGCCCGTTTTTATCAGACGAAAAGTACTGTTATTTGTATGAACGCAGAGGTCTTGTTTGCAGAACCTTCGGGCTTGCAAGTTTTGAAAATTATAACGGCAAGACCTGCATAAAACTGCCGGAGTGTGTTAAAGACGGATTAAATTATTCAGATGTGTTTGACGGTAAAGAAGTTGAAATTGAAAAATTTAAAAATTTCGGTGTTGTTGCTCCGGTCAAGCATTCCTTAAGTCTTAATTATTATGAAAAAAATCTTCCTTCAGACTTTTCCGGATTGGAGTTTGGCGAAATCCGCCCATTGCTGGATTGGTTTATACAGAAAGCTTTAAAATAATTTAAAATTTACTTTTTTTAACAAAAACAGACATATCAGGCAATTTTACCTTGAAAAATTTGTTATTACATATAGAACACACTATCAATGGGGGGAATAATATGCCTGAAGGATTTAATTACAGTGCTTCTTGCTCAAATTACTGGTATAATAATAATGTTAATACAACATTACTCGGGCTGGAAACAAAATTATCTTCAAAACACTTAAGTGCCGGGATTATGAGCGGTATGGCGTATGATACAAAAAGTGGCGGTTCTATGGTTGTTGATTTAAAATTTGCTAATAATTACGACAAGAAAGCCATTGTCGGCCAAAATTTAAGAATTAGAAATAATTTTGCAGACGGCTCTGTATCAACGCAGTTTAGATATTCACCTTGTACAGTGAATGTTCCTGTAACAGACAATACTTCTGTATATTTAAATCCTCACGCAGTAGCCAAGTATAATTACACTTCAAAAAAATGGGACACAGGAGCAGGAGCCTTTCTTGGTATAACTTACAAGTTTAAAAATGATTTAGGCCTGTCTGTTGAAGGACAGAGATATAATATTCAAAACTTTGATAAAAATAAAGGTAACTGGGGTGTGAATGTGATTGTGTCAAAATCATTATAAGATGTATCTTTAATTTTAGTATTGTTTTTGGTAAAATTTTCCTAAAAGGAAATTAGGGAGGCTTTATGGATTTTATAAATCTTGTATTATCTCATCTTGTTGCTTTTATAGAACACGTAATCACAACTATGGGGCCTTTGGGCATAAGCCTTCTTATGGCAATTGAATCCTGCAATATTCCGCTTCCCAGTGAAGCAATACTACCGTTTGCAGGGTATATCGTAAGTAAAGGCGAAATGAATTTTCATATTGCAGCATGGGCCGGGGCTTTAGGTTGTGTGCTTGGGTCTATCCCGTCTTATTATTTAGGATACTTTGGAGGCCGACAGTTTGTAGAAAAATATGGCAAATATTTCCTGATATCTCGCAAAGATCTTGATGATGCTGATAAATGGGTTGAAAAATACGGGGATTGGGCATTTTTTATCTGCCGGATGCTTCCGGTTGTAAGGACATTTATATCTTTGCCGGCTGGTATTCTGAAGGCGAAAAAACGAATATTTTTCTCGCTTACATTTTTAGGATCTCTTGTTTGGAGTTATCTCCTTGTTTATGTAGGTGTAAAATTCGGGCAGAATATGGAAATGTTCAAAGCACTCTGGCATAAATTTGACATACTAATAGTTGTAATATTTGGAATTCTAGGTATTTTATATATCTATAAACATGTAAAACACTTAAAAGAGTCATAGAAAAGTACATTCTTCGCCGACACGTCCGGAAACAATTTACAGGAGGTAAAAGGCCCAATATTTTGTTTCTTGCAGGATTTTTTTGTTTTTTCTTGCATTGGTGCTGAATGTCCCGGGAAATTCAGTTTCTGCCAATATTGCCAAAAATTACAGGTAAAATTTGTAGCCGTTTTGCATTCCATAAACATAAAAACGGCCCCGGCGCGATTGTCTTGGACTGCTCGCAATAAACGTGCCTCCGGTTGAGTGTATCAAGGACTTTGTTATTTCTACACTCAAGCCTCCGCACTCTGCTCGCAGTCCGCTCAAACGCAATGAAGGCGTTCTTATCGCAGCCGGAGAATCTAAAAGAATAAAATCATTTACAAAAAATCCGGCCCCGGCGCGATTCGAACGCGCGATCTTCGGTTTAGGAAACCGCTGCTCTATCCTGCTGAGCTACGAGGCCTTCTTAAAAGTCAGGATAAAACCTGACTTCCGTTTTTTAAACCAGCTGTCAACCATAATTATTCTATCATAAAAATTTTTTTTAGGTATAGCTGCATTTATTTTTCATATTTTTACAGCATGCATATTGATTTATAAATTGATATATTTAATTACATGATTGAAAATTATATTGTTTATCTGAAATACATAGACACTAAGATTAACGACTTTTTCAAACGTCAAAAGCCATACATAATGTGTAAAAAAGGCTGTGCAATGTGTTGTAAAAATGCACAGATTCCATATACAAAAATCGAAATGGATTATCTGATGCTGGGAGCATGGAACCTCAGTGACGAAAACAAGAGGATAGTCGCAGAAAATGTTAAAAAAGTACTGAAAGCAAAAGAAGATTACAAAGGTGACAATTTTCGTTATGACTGCCCTTTTTTGATTAATGATGTATGCTCGGTCTATGAATTCCGAGGAATAATATGCCGCTCGTTCGGGCTTATGTCTGTAGGCAAAGACGGAAGAATTAAAGTTCCGTTCTGCTGCTTTCAAGGTCTCAATTATTCTAATGTGATGGAAGACAACGGAAATAAAATTTCCTCGGAAAAATTCAAAAAACTCGGTTATAAAGAAGAACCGGTGGCCTTCAACGTTAATTATGAATTCTTAACAGATCCTGATTTTGAAAAGGGATTTCATTTTGAATTCGGCGCCAAAAAACCATTGATTGACTGGTTTATTCCGTCCGGAGATTTATCGCAGCAGGAAAAAGAAAAGATGCTTGACAAAAGTTAGACATCTAACTATAATTATTAGTGTTATGAAAAAAGCTTTGTCACTTGTTTCAAAAATACATGATAAAGGCTGCAAATTTATTGTAGATCAGCTTGTGAAAAATGGAATCAAAGGTTTGGTGCCAAGTCATGGTGACATTCTTGCTGTGCTATACACATGTGAACGCTCAACAATGAAAGATTTAGCAGTGAAAATTCACAAGACAAAGCCTACTGTAACAGTTCTTGTTGACAAACTTGAAAAATCAGGATTTTTGGAAAGACAAAAATCCGAATCTGACAGCCGTGTAACATATATTGCTCTTACAAACAAAGGAAAGGCTTTCAAACCTGTATTTGAAAAAATATCAGAAGACTTGAACAATATGCTTTATGCAAATTTGACATCAAAAGAAGCTGATGAGCTAGATCGGTTGCTAGAGAAAATACAATAAAAATTTTTACACAATTAGTTAGATATCGAACGAAAGGAGAAAATTATGTCTTATTACACAACTACAGAAATAGGAAAACTTGAGGACATCATCAACATTGAAAACGGAAAAGTATTTTTACACGATACACTTGGACTGACAAGCTGCGAAATTTCAATGAACACAGTTCCAAAAAATTTTAAAGTTCCGTTTAATCATAAACATAAACAAAATGAAGAAGTTTATATTATCCTGAAAGGAGAAGGGGCAATTACTGTTGATGGTGAGCACATACAAGTTAAAGAAGGCTCCGCGGTAAAAGTTGCACCGGAAGCTTCACGCACAATAGAAAATACAGGAGATAGCGAATTCCAGTTTATTTGTGTTCAGGCAAAAGCTGGCTCACTTGAACAATTTGGACTAGGAGATGGCGAGCTTTGTTAATTTGCAAAAAGCTGGAGATCAATTATGCTCTCCGGCTTTTTATTCTATTTATAAATATAGTTTTGTCAAAATTTTTTGTATCAAACTTTGTTTCTGCTTATCCGGATAATACATTACGATTGGTGGTGTTGTCTTATAACACAAATGAGTGTTACTGCTTATTGCTCTGTCTATTTTTCTTAAAACTTTTTTATTATCAGCTCCGAACCCGTATTTTCTGTAAAACTCGTGAGGTGGTCTTGTTGGGTCATAAACTGTAGTACCGGCTTGTAATCTTATATTGCCACCGCATCCGATTTGCCGGCTCAAATGCCTTGCAAAATCAAGAAATTTCGTACCAAATCCAACCCTTTTTTGAGTAATATGCAACAAATCAATCCAAAGAAATTCTTTATTTTCTCCAGGATAAGCACGCATTTCTCCAACAAGCCTTGGCATAAAGGTTGTTGACATTTTATAAAGATATGTATTCGGTCGATTATAAATCAACAATTCGGGGAATTGATTAAATTGTTTAATTGGTGGTAGATACATATTATTTTAAAACCCCTGATTTTTTTTTTTTGCTACTATTAAAATAAAGATTCATGTGCCAGCATCTATGGTCAGTATTATCTGCGGAAGTAAAAAAGAGACAATCTTCAAATCCTAATAATACTATAATTGATATAGCTGACAAAGCAAAACAACTTCTATCTATAATAACAACTGACAAAAAAGAATTTATATTATACAAAACAGAAGTAAATCCTCAACCTGTATATGGATGTTACAATTAAAAGCCAGACTGCAAAACTTGAACCTAAAAACAAGAAAAAACTTCCGTGAAAGCTAAAAAAACAATTAAATAAAAAAGTTTAGTTTAAAAATCATATATTCTGTGGTAAAGTAAAAGATGTTAAGGAGGGTATAAAGTATGGAAACATATGGAATCGAAAAATTCGGCATCATTGGTCCGAAAGCAGTTTACAGAAACCTTACTCCTGCACAGCTTACAGAAGCGGCACTGCGCAGAGGAGAAGGAGCATTAAGCAATACAGGCGCACTTGTTGTTACTACAGGAAAATACACAGGAAGATCCCCTAAAGACAAATTTATTGTTGATACCGAAGGTATCCACAATGAAATAGCATGGGGTAAAGTAAACCGTCCTATCAGTCGAGAAAAATTTAATGCAATCAAAGGAAAAATCGCAGCATATCTGCAAAATCGAGAGATCTTTATTTTTGACGGATACGCAGGCGCAGACAAAACTTATACTCAAAAATTCAGAGTAATCAATGAACTTGCAAGCCAGAACATGTTTATACATCAACTTTTAATCAGACCAACGGCAGAAGAACTTGCTTCTTACGGTGAACCAGATTACACAATTCTTTGCGCACCAGGCTTTAAGTGCGATCCTGAAGTTGACGGAGTAAACTCTGAAGCATGCATAGCAATTGACTATGAAGCTCATGAAATTATCATTTGCGGCTCACAGTATGCAGGAGAAATCAAAAAATCTGTATTTGCCACAATGAACTACATCATGACGAAGAAAAATGTTCTTCCGATGCACTGCAGCGCAAACATGGATCCTCAAACCGGTGAAACTGCCGTATTTTTCGGACTTTCAGGAACTGGTAAAACCACTCTTTCAGCCGATCCAAACCGTAAACTTATAGGCGATGACGAACATGGATGGTCACCTGACGGTATATTCAACTTTGAAGGCGGATGCTATGCTAAATGTATTCACCTTTCAGCAGAACATGAACCTGAAATTTATAACGCAATCAAATTCGGTTCGCTTGTTGAAAACGTTATTATGAACCCCGAAACAAGGGAATTTGACTTTGATGATGGAAGTCTTACAGAAAATACACGTGTAGGCTATCCGATTAATTACATTGATAATGCCGAAATTCCGTCAAAAGGCGGCATTCCGAAAGTTGTTATTTTCTTAACTGCAGATGCTTTCGGAGTTTTGCCTCCTATTTCAAGATTAGACAAAAACGCTGCAATGTACCACTTTGTAACAGGATTCACTTCAAAACTTGCAGGAACAGAAAGAGGGGTAACAGAACCTCAACCAACATTCTCAACATTATTCGGCGAACCGTTCATGCCGATGGATGCCTCGGTTTACGCTAAAATGCTCGGTGAAAAATTAGAAAAATACGGAACAAAAGTATATCTTGTAAACACCGGCTGGGCAGGCGGAAGTGCCGCTTCAGGCGCAAAACGTATGAAACTTTCATACACACGTGCAATGGTTACAGCTGCTCTTAACGGATACTTTGACAATGTTGAATTCAAACACCATGATGTATTCAACGTTGACTATCCGACAAGCTGTCCGAATGTTCCTGATGAACAGCTTGATGCCAGAGGAATGTGGGCAGACAAAAACGCATATGATGAACAGGCTAACAAACTTGCTCAGATGTTTGCGGACAACTTTGCGGCTAAATATCCGAACATGCCGTCAGAAATTGTTTCAGCAGGCCCGAAACCTAAAACACAACAGCTTATATAATTTTTCCGGACTTTCCGGATTATACTAAGGAGGCGCAGGCTTTTATAAAGCCTGCGTTTTTACATGACTTTTTTCAAAATAAATATATACTGTTGTCATGCATTTTATAATTATTCAGGATGAATTGAAAAAACAGTACTATGTACTCAAAACCCCGTTTTTGCCGGAGTTTTATTCAATAATTAAGAGAAAATACGGCAAAAACTATAAACTTAAAGTTTTTGAAAATACTTATCCGCAAAGACTTATGAAAATATTTTATGTTAAATTTCTTCTGAGAAAAAAATATAAATACAGAAGAAAATTGCTATCTGATTTTCTGAGCAGTGAAAACTAACTTACCATTTTTTAAATATAAAAAACACAGCAAAGATAATAAAAACAAATCCGACAAGATAATTCCACTTGAATTCTTCCTTAAGATAAGCCACAGAAAAAACACTGAAAACAAGAAGCGTAATAACTTCCTGAATAGTTTTCAGCTGAGCCGCACTATAAAATTCATGCCCGATTCTGTTTGCCGGAACTTGAAAACAATATTCAAAAAAAGCAATTCCCCAGCTTACAAGAACTACAAGCACAATTGGCGCTGCCTTAAATTTAAGATGTCCGTACCAAGCAAAAGTCATAAATATATTAGAAACTGTCAACAGCAAAATCGGAAGAATTTGTCTAATCATACTTACCTCATCAATAAATTTCAGAATAATTATATAACAAACAAAACTCTTGACAGTTGAATATGTTCTTAATAGAATAAGACATGTGACACGCCGGCATAGCTCAACGGTAGAGCAACGGTTTTGTAAACCGTAGGTTGTAGGTTCGATTCCTATTGCCGGCTTTTTTAAAGCCCTTGTGGCAATTAGCCTTTGTGGCGCAGGGGTAGCGCACTCCCTTGGTAAGGGAGAGGCCACGGGTTCAAATCCCGTCAAAGGCATTTTTCAAAATTTAATATAAGGGTAGGTGGCCGAGTGGCTAAAGGCGACAGACTGTAAATCTGTTCCCGCGAGGGTACGGTGGTTCGAATCCACCCCTGCCCAAACTTTTTTAAGAGTCTTATTAAGGCTCTTTTTTAGTAAAATAAATAAAAGGTGTACCTAAAAATGATTTTAGTAACAGGCGGAGCAGGTTATATTGGAAGCCATTGCGCAATGGCTCTTATTGAAAAAGGATATGATGTTATTGTTTTTGACAATCTCTCCACAGGACATTTGAAAACCCTTGAAACACTAAAAAACATTGCAAGAAGTAACAATTTTAATTTTTTAAAAGGTGATTTATTAAATACTGAAAATTTAAATAAAGCTTTCTCCTCTGGCAATATCGAAGCAGTAATCCATTTTGCAGCGTTTTCACAGGTTGGAGAATCAGTAAAAGATCCTGCTAAATACTACCGTAACAATATTTGCGGAACTCTAAACCTGCTTGATGCAATGAGAAAATATAATGTTGATAAAATTGTTTTTTCTTCGACTGCTGCGACATACGGAGAACCGGTCAGAATACCTATAGACGAAACTCATCCGCAAAATCCGATAAACCCTTACGGATTTTCAAAGCTTGCTATCGAAAAAATAATGGATGACTTTGACAGAGCCTATAATATCAAGTCAGTAAGACTGAGATATTTTAATGTAGCCGGAGCGGACTCAAAAAGCAGATTAGGTGAATGGCATGAACCTGAAACTCATCTGATTCCGAATATATTAAAATCCACATTTGCCAACTCAAAAACATTCCAGATGTTTGGAACAGATTATGACACAAAAGACGGAACATGTGTAAGAGATTATATCAATATAGAAGATCTTGTACAGGCACACCTTTTATCACTTGAATATCTCAAAAAAGGCGGTAAAACAGACTTTTTTAACCTTGGGACCAAAACGGGAAATACAGTTAAAGAAGTTTTTACTCTATGTGAAAAAGTTACAGCAAAAGACATTTCAGTAGAAACAAAACCACGGCGGGAAGGAGATCCTGCTCAACTTGTTGCTGACAATACCAAGGCTAAGCAAATTCTAGGATGGCGCCCTGAAAAAACTCTTGAAGACAGTATAAAATCAGCATTTCAATGGGAAAAAAAACTTCAGGCACAAATTAACAGTTAGAACCAATTACTTTTTCAATAGATATTCCTTACGCTTCGGCTCAGGAAAACGTTCTATTGCGTATCTTAAAGTTGTTCTCGGCATATTGGAAATATTTTCATCCAAAAAAAATTCTAGAGCTTTTACATCTTTTTTTCCGGCTTCTCTAAGCATCCACCCTGAAGCCTTCTGGATTAAATCATGCCTGTGCCCGAGAAAATATTTACAAAGTTCAAAAGTCAAATCCAGACTACCATGTTTTATATAATACAATGTTGAAACAATACTTATTCTTTCTTTCCAAAGGTGTCCTGATGTTGAAAGTTTTCTTAAATCGTCTGATTTATCAAAATTGTAAGCATAATCTCCGCTTATATAAGGAGCAGACGTATCTACAAGATCCCAGTTATTTACCCTTTCAGCATTATCCAGATAAAACTTGTAAATTTCAGTTTTAACTCTTTCATCACCGCACTGATATTGTAAAACAAGCGCCAGCAGTGCACATGCTCTGACTTCATGGTATTTGCTTGCCAGCATATTTCTTAAGTCTGCAAGGGAAACATCTTTATAATATTTTTTTGCAAGAAGACGGTTTTGAGGATAAGAAATTCCTAAAAAAATATCGCCTTCAGCGTATTCACCTTTTCCCGTCTTATAAAAACGCAAGCTGTTTTTGGCTTTTGCGTCATTTTTAAGTGACAAAATCTCAGCTAAAAAATCATTCTTCATATTTTGATTATACAATAAGCAATTTTTTTTATTTTTAATACTTTATATTAATATGATAACTTTATTAAAATATGCTAAGGGTATATCAAAATATATCCCGCATACACTTAACCGTGGGAAAAATTTTAATAAAATTTCCATAGAAGAAATCCGCTACAATTCGACCTTCAGAAACGGTGCGGATGCGTTTGGTGTTAATCTTTTAAGACTCAATGAGGAAGGAATCAAACATCATCTTTTAAAAGCCTTAAATACATCACCAATAGGACAAGGGAAAAGTGGATGTGTTTACAAAATCAAAAACACAGGTTTTGCACTAAAAGTTCCACATGCCACGTCTTTTGAAAAAATCCTGCATAAAAAGCTTTCATCTGATATTTCGCCCCAAGAATATGGTAATCATATACGAGCCAAACTAGGAGATGATATTTTTATTATGAAATACATAAAAGGCGAAGAAATTCATTCACAATTTAATGTTGATGATTTTTCTTTGCCTGCAATGAAAAATTATCTCAGACAGCTCCATTCACAGGCAAAAAACGGGATGAAACTTGACATAGGCGGTAAAAACACTAAATTTGATAAACAAACAGGAACATTGACAGCTTTAGATTTTTACCCGAATCCACCCGGGAAAAAATACGAATTTATTAATGATGCATTCATCCAAACTTACCTGACAGCAAAAAACAGCAATGATGCAGAAAAACTTCTGGCTAAAATAACTCTTGCATACATTGATATACTTAAAGACGGAACTGTTACAAAATCGTTCTTATCTAAAATATCAACAGATCTTGGCAAAACTAAAGATATAATCAAAACTAACAAAGAATTCAGAAATTCACTATCCTTTGCAGAAGAAACTGAAAATCGGCTTCACAAACTTTCATCATTAAAATCATTAGAAGGGCTGTTTCCTCAATCAGCACAACAGTTTCAGGAAGCGGCACACAACTTTGAAGATTTTTTATTGTCAAAGATTAACATAACTTAAAAAAATTATTGTACAAGGGCTTAATTAAGTGTATTATAATAATGAGAATAATTTATTAAGGAGAAGAGTATGAAAAATATACTAAAACTAATGTTATCCTCCCTTGCAATACTGATTGCTGCCGGATGCGCATTTGCATTTCCGGATGTTAATGAAACTCACTGGGCTGCAAAACAGATTACAGAGCTAGGAGAAAGAGGAATTGTTGTAGGATATCCTGACGGAACATTTCAACCGGATGAAAATGTAACACGAGCTGAATTTGCAAGCATGGCTATTAAAGCTCTCGGACAGGAAGATATCAGTGTGGCTCAACCTGTAAATTTCACTGATGTAACCCCTGAGTTCTGGGCATACAGCGCCATTCAAAAAGCTCTTTATTTTGAATTGATTGCATATAATGAGTCAAGTAAAACTTTCAGACCTGATGATACGGTTTCTCGTGCCGAAGCAATTTCAATGGCTGTTAATGCACTTACAACACAGGAAATCTCTGACGTTAAAGCTCTAGAAGTTCTGAAGGGATATCAGGACTTAAAAAACACACCCGTTGATTTTATTATTCCGGCAGGAAAGGCTGAAATTTTAAATATGCTTGTCACGATGCCTAATGATAAGCAAAAAAGAATTGAAGCAACAAGACCAGCAACCAGAGCTGAAGTTGCAATGATCTTATACAGAATGATTGAAGAAGCAAGACTTAACCCGAACGCAAAACTTGCTGATGTTATGAGCAAAAAACGAGGTAAAGGATACATAATTGAAGGTGCCACAGTTCAGGGTTCTATCGGAACTATTCCTGCCGGAGCTGTTGTTCCTGTTAATCTGACTAAAGCTGTAAGTTCGCAATCAAATACAGCCGGAGATCTCTATGAAGCTGTTGCAAATGCTAATTTTGTAACCCCGGGAGATAACTTCATTCTTATTTATAAAGATTCTAAATTTAAAGGTCAGCTTCTTGACGTAAGAAAAGGAAAATGGTTCGTAAGAAACGGTGTTTTAGTGCTGGACAACAGTATTTTAGAAACACCAAAAGGGCAAACCATACCATTCAGAGCTTCTGCTGAAATTACGAAAGACAGGAACTGGTTTATGAAGATTGTGAGAGCACTTCTTAAAGGTGAAAAATTAGATGCTTATCCGGATAATACTGTTGAAATAAAACTTCTTAAACCTATCAAAATAGACTTAACAAATGGGTGGATTATTCAGTAATTAAGAAATTAACAAAAGCACAAAAGCCTTCTTGAATATTCAAGAAGGCTTTAATTATTTTTATTTTCAAACCCGTTTCTGGTAAAACCGGTTTGAATAATATTCTTTCCGAATTTACTTTCCAATTTGTCAATACTTTTTGCAAGCCGTTCAGATTTTTCACTTTTCTCATTATCTGAAAACAAAAATATTTGCTCTTCGCCTGTAGATATAAAATTCTCCAGAATTACTCCGGAACTTCTATAAACTATATTAGGATTATAGATTTTTTCAAGCAAATCAAAGACTATATCTGAAATTTCCCATTCATAACAGGTCGCCTGCGGGATAGTAATTTTTTCGTAATATACTTTGAATTCTACTTTTGTCCTTAACATAACACCTATTCCACGGCATTTAAGATTAAGTTTTCTGAGTTTCTTACAAGAATTGTGGATATGATAATTAAGTTGATTTTTGATAAAGTTCAAATCAGACGTAAAACACCCGAAAGCACTTGTATTTTGTATTGATTTTGGCGGTTTAAAACTGTTATCAACCCGTGAAACCGTTTCTCCCAGAAGTTCATGCTTCATTTCCAAACCTCTTATGCCAATCTGCTTATCAAGCCACGAGTCACTTTTTTGTACAAGTTCGTAGGCAGTTAGAATGCCGTTTTGCCGCAGCAGTTTTGAAAGATTTCGGCCTATTCCCCAAATTTCTTCAACAGACGTGTTTTTAAGTACCGTTTCCACTTTATTTGCTCCTACAAAGAATATTCCGCCCTCAATATTCTTTGCCTTGTCAGAAGCAAGTTTTGCCAGAGATTTTGACGTACTGACACCTATTGAAACAGGAATGTCAACTTTATCAAGCAATTCCTGTCTTATCATTTTTGCAATCTCAAAATAATTTTTCTTATAAAGACGTTCCAACCCCGACAATTCAACAAAAGCTTCATCAATGGAATATTCTTCAACTTTTGGGCTGAAACTTTTTAAAACATTCATAACTTCTTCAGAAATTTCACCGTACAATCCGTGAGAAGCAGTAATAAGGATTGATTTTTCCTTCATATCCTTAGTCATTTTGAAAGTCGGAATACCCATTGGAATACCAAGAGCCTTAGCCTCACGGGAGCGGGAAATTACACACTCACCGTGTCCGGATAATACACAAACAGCTTTTCCTTTAAGTTCAGGATTAACCTTCTGCTCGCAGGAAACAAAAAAAGAATCACAATCTACAAGCGCAATAACAGATTTATTCACATCAATATTATCATTTGCTTTTTGTAAAATTTCCAATTTTTCCTGCATAGTATCATTATACATAATAAATATTATGCGTATAAAATCTAAAACACTTTCCAACTTTAGTATAAATTATTCTTTCATCTGGTACATTCATACGATTTTTAAATTATTGGATAAAGTTTAATATATATATGACGAAAAAAATTATTATACATCTTATATGGAGCTCATAATGTCAGAACAAATTCTTGCACAGCCTATATTGGCTACAGATAATCAAAATGCCGAAAAAGCCAGAAATTCTTTAGAAAAAGCCCGTGTAGCTCATGAAAGATATCTTATACGGCAAAACTGTCAGGATCTTAATGAAGCGATTGAATACTATATTGATGCGGTTAAACTTGATCCGACTATGCCAGAAGCTTATTACAGACTTGCAAGTCTTATGTTTGAACAGGGGCAGATTAGCCTTGATACTGCTATCGAACAATGTAAGACAGCAGTTTCTCTTGCACCAAAAAACATGAATGCACATATATATACAGGCTTTTTTATGAAAATGGCTGAAGATTTCGGTTCTGCAGAGCAGGAATTTAAGTCGGCAATCAAGATGGGCAAACTTAACTCTGCACGCCCTAGGCTTATTCTTTCCCAGACTATTTTGCAGAAAATTAATGCCAAAAACGGAACTGCTTCTGATTATTTGAACTTTTTGTATTATTTTCTGTCAGGCAGTTTGATGCTTGCCTGGGACAGAGCCAGTATTAAAATGTTCTGCAAAAGCATGACCGATGATTTTTCCGTATTTACATATAATACAGTAGGCAAATTTTTGGAAAAATTTAAGCTTTATCCAATTGCAGAAAATATTTACAAGCAGGCAGTTTCTAATACAAACCACAGCGATTTATTTTATGGCAAAATGGGCGATCTGGCTCTTAAAAATAATGAACTTGAAATGGCTGTAGACTGCTATAGAAGGGTTTTAGAAGCAAATCCGCTTAACAGGGATGTACTTGTAAAACTTGCAACGGTACTCCAAACATACTTTCCTGAAAATACAGATGAAACCATCGACTGTTATGAAAAACTATTGTCATTTGATATAGAGAAAGCTCAAATATACTATGAGCTTGGACATTTATATCTGAGAAAAGAAGACAAGATAAATTCTATCAGTGCTTTTAAGCTTGCTGTAGACGAGAATCCTGATAATCCGTTTTATAATAATTCCTTGGCTTATGCCTATTCAAAAGCAGAGCTCTATGATGATGCGATAGAGCATTATAAAAAAGCAATTGAGTTAAATCCTGATAATGAGTGGACATCAATTGTATGTCAGGCTCTAGGCTCAATCTACGGCGAAGTACAGGGCAATATGGAAGCAGCCGTTGCAACTTATCAGGCGGGTATAATTCTTGATCCGAATAATTATGATATATATCTTGCGCTAGGTGATATTTATATGGCTGAATATGATCTGGACAAAGCTATCAAGACATATTGTGATGCAATTACTCTCAATCCGAATGACTACAGAGGTTATTCAAAATGCGGCATTGCTCTGTGGGAAAAGGATTTTCTGGAAGAGGCACTTGTGTCTTATCACAAGGCAATTGAACTTAATCCGGAAAATGAGTTTGCTCATAACAATTTAGGCATACTTTATCTTGACGGATTGATGGATGCAGAAGAAGCTCTAGAGTACTTTGAAGAGGCAATTGAGCTTAATCCCAGCTACACTCTTGCATACTTTAATGCAGGACGTGCAAGTCAGCAGATGGGTTTTACCAATGATGCCGCACACTATTACCAGATGGCAATTGATTTGAACAAAATCACTCAAGATCTGGACGAAGAAGACATTGAAGCTAGATTGCGTTCTCTTTTTGAAGTTTAAGATAAAATGTCATATCATCCTTTGAATGTTCCACAAAAGGACCTTTAACTCCAAATACAAATTCTGTTGATTTGTTTACATTTTGGTTGTACAGGAAGGTATTCTACCTGCGGGAATTCAATCTATTAAAAATGGACAGAGGAGGCACTTTCGGCAAAAGAACAATGTTTTAGCAGCAAGTCTTATTCTGTACCCAATGCTGCTAATAGCACAGTCTGAATTTTAAATTATGAAAATATGAATTATAAATGCGCCAATTACAAGCGCATCCAAGAAAAGATAAAAACTGCAAATACTTTAAAACAGACTCATCTGTTCCTGCTTTGCAAAGTGCTTGGTTAAAAAAGATTTTCTGTGGTATTTCGTTAGTCCATATTTATCTATTGCGTTCATATGATCCTTTGTCAAATAACCCGCATTTTTTGCCCATCCATATTCTGGAAATTCTTTGTCAAGTTCATCCATATATCTGTCACGTGTAACTTTTGCAAGAATACTTGCTGCCGCAATTGAAGCTGATGTGCTATCGCCTTTCACAACCCACTTTTGGGGACAAACGTTAAAATTTTTTACCAATTTATTACCATCGACAAGAACGAGAAATTTACTAAAATCCTGATTCGCAGCTTCAGCAGTCTGCTCAAGAACCCCCTCTATCGCAAGCTTCATTGCCTTGAGTGACGCATTTAAAATGTTTATTTTTTCTATTTCTTCCACTTCTATGCAGATGGTTGAGTTAATCGTATTGTTAAGAATAATCTCATATAAAGCTTCTCGCTTTTTCTTTGAAAGCTGCTTGCTATCATTTAAAATAGATAGTTGTTGAATTAAATCACAGGATTTGTCACAAAAAAACACAGCACTTGCAAAAACTCCACCTGCCGCAGGCCCTCTGCCTGCTTCATCTGTACCTATAATCAAATTATTTTTGTAAGAAGAATCATAATTGAAAAGTTTAAGAATATGCGACGCTGACGTTAATTCCACTTATTCCTCCAAATCATCAAGAACAAACTTCCCTATTTTTCCGTCCCTGAAATCTCTTAAAACATAAATTGCAGTTCTTTCAATATCCGGATTACCGCCAGTTACAAGCCAGTTTCTCGATTTTGCAATGTTTTCAAGTGTAATTTCACAATCTTCCAAATTATAGTAATTTTTCACAATGTCAGAATATTTTTCTGTAAGCAGATTCAAAAGCTCATATGCAACACCTTCATTTGAATATGCATTTTCTGATACAGAGTTGACAAACGCAAGCTTTAGAGCTTTTATCTGGTCATCCTGCCGCATCGGAATAATCCCCGGAGTATCAAGAAGTTCCAGCTGAGGATTAATTCTAACCCACTGCTGCTGCCTTGTAACACCAGCTTTTGCACCGGTTTTAGTCTTTGAGGACTTTGTGAGTTTGTTTATGATGCTTGATTTTCCAACGTTTGGCATACCGACAACCATAACTCTTGCCGGACGACGAAGAAGACCTTTTTGCATAATCGCCTGAATACGTGGTTCAGAAAGTTCAACAACTTTTTTTACAATCTGATTTAAATCTTTAGAATTTTTTGCATCTGACAAAATTACAGGATAACTTGATTCACTTTCAATTTTTTCCGCAAAAGGCAATAATTTTGATTTATCAGCAAGATCAGATTTATTAAACAATATTAAACGGGGCTTGTCATTCAACAGCCCCGCAATATTTTCGTACCCGCTTGAGAGCGGAATTCTTGCATCAAGTACTTCTATCACTGCATCCACAAGTGACAACTGCTCTTTAAGTTTTTTTTCAGCTTTTGCTATATGCCCTGGATACCAGTGAATATGAATTTTATCTTTTTTCAATTTTTTCCTTGATACGAGTAGCTTTACCTGAACGTTCTCTTAAGTAATAGAGTTTAGAACGTCTAACGTCACCGCGTCTGAGAAGAGTAATTTTTTCAATTCTCGGAGAGTGCATTAAGAATACACGTTCAACGCCGACACCTTGGAAAACTTTTCTAACAGTAATAGTTTTGTTGATGCCTTCACCGTGTTTTTTAATAATAGTACCTTCGAAAGCCTGAGTTCTTTCTTTGTTGCCTTCGATAATTCTTACAAAAACCTTAACGGTATCGCCGGGATTTACGTCCGGAACTTCTTTTTCCATGTAAGCTTTTTCTAATTCATCAATAATAGGGTTCATTTTCTTTTTCCTTTATAAGTTTTATATTTCGTACTTTGTTAAATTCCTTAATCGGTGCTTAACGCTTTTTCCACACAAAAACACACCGACGCACGTTCGTAGAAACTATCGTAAATCAAATATCAAAATTTTGCAAGCAATTATGTAATAAATGTTTACCATTTGCACGATTATAGACAAGAGCCGGGCAAAATGAGAAATTGAGTTTTCACAGATGTTATGATAAGTTAAAGTTATGGACTGTTTTATTAAGGATATACTTAAGAAAAGTAAAAAGCGTAAAAGTTATTGCAACATCAGAACAATGGGTGTGAATATTGACAAGAATGAATATTACGAAATAATTTTGTCAAACTCTGCACATCCTGAAGAATTTGGCAAACAAAAAACTTGACAATAAAATGTTGTTAGGGTAACTTTGAATTACTGACAATATAATATTGGCATGTATAATACTATTCAAACAAATGATTGATATCATTTGTACAAGGTGGTAGACACGCCTCAATCCATCAAGGATGACAACCATATGGGCATGTGGTGGAATGGTAGACACGCTAGTCTTAGGAACTAGTGCTAACCGCGTGGGAGTTCGAGTCTCTTCATGCCCACCATTAAAAAAGACCGCTTTTGCGGTCTTTTTTGTTATTAACACGACTGATAGTTGGATTTTTGCTGAAACCCAACTATGGAGTTCACATTAAAAATGGAATCCTGCCTTGTTTGTGGTGCGTGTAAGAGTCTACGATGCAGAGGGAATTTCTTAATACAAACAATTTCTCAAATGAAGAGAAAAGGCTTTTTTATTAGCTTTTTAAGTTCCAATATGTGTTTCATCCGATTGAATTTTGAATGTATTTTTTAGCATATATGACAATATAGACTAAAACTACCAATTTTTATACCTTGTAATTATTGCAACAAAAGATGAATGAGCCAGCTCTGTAGCCTTTACAACCCTGTTATTGAAACTGTTTTTTAGCTTGGCTATCGGATTTAGAGTATTTTCATTCTTAATTTTTCGGTTAAAATATTTTTGGGTGTAAAAATGTTTCTTTAGAACCTGCTGAACCTTTTCAGCATAAGATACTGGATCGGTTTGCGAATAGACTTTGTCTAAACTTTCTCCTCCTGTCAAGTCATAAAAAGCAGCCATATGTGCAGTTCTGTGACTTCCTGAGTTACAATGGAACAAAGTTTTTCCGCCCATTTCTCCATTTTTTCTGACATTTTGCGCAACCGTTGAAAAATCATCAAGTGTCGGATATTTGCCTTCTAAATAGCTGTATGGATACCTTATATAGTTAATACCAAGTTCTTTACAAAAATATTTTTCTACGAATTTAAACCCTCTCACACCAACATGCCTGAAGTCATAAATTTGATTCACTCCAGCATTCTTCAATTCTATTAAATCAGAAATTCCTGGATGCGGACCACGAATTAAATAATCATCCACTTTTTTATAATTTGTTCTCAAGCCATGAGGGATATAGAATTTTTTATACAGATTAATTAATTTCATAAATTTGCATTTTTAAATTATTACACTAAATTATAAAACAGCTCAAAATTTTTTTTGCTTATTTGGGACCATCAGCATAAATATTTCAATTTAACAAGTGTATAATCATTTTCGGCATCTTTAATTTGTTTTACATCCGTACATTCAAACTTTGAGGCTCTCGGAAAAACGACTTCGTCTTTGCTGCCAATATCTCCGATTCGTGAAATTCTTGAACCTTCAGGAACATCAATTTCATACAAAATACCTTTATTATTTGTCAAATATACCTGTGCATAAGAAGGGTCAGATGTTGCATAAGCATATTCACGCATCATCATAACATCACCCTTTTTGATATCCTTTGCTTTTTTATACAATTTATATTCAGAAAAAAATTCCGGTTTTTCGCCAATTGCACGATATACATTCAAGTTTTGATCTAATGGTTTTAACCTTTTAAACTCAAAATCTGTCATTGATATCATTTCTCTTGGAGTCATTTTTGTCTGCCAGTCAACACTGTCCATCAATTTCGGCTGTCCTGGAATTATAAAATTATGATTTATTGAATTCAAGTATCCGTGCATTTTGACAGAGGTTTGATTACTCGGTTTTAAGAGTCCTTCTGTTGCTGCATCTTTCCAGTATTCAACACAGTATAAGTCTTTTTTAGGCAGTATCTCTCTTGTTTTTACGGCATTTTTCCCTTTTTTAACAATACTTTGTGCACTTTTAAGACCTATTTTTAATAAGCTTTTTAACATTTTAAATTCAATTCCCCTTACAAAATACCTTTATTATATATAAGTATTTTTGCAATGAAAAATTGCCTGTATATTAAATAGAATTAAGCTGATATTTTTTGAAATTCCGTCCAATACAATAGTATTCAAACCCCCTTTGAAACATCCTGTCAGCCTCATATTGATTCCGTCCGTCAAAAATTATCGGATTTTTTAATAGCAGTTTCATTCTGTCAAAATCAGGTCTTCTGAATTCGTTCCATTCTGTGAGTAAGAGCATTGCATCCGCACCATTTAGAGCATCATAGGAGTTTTGTGCGTAATATATTTTTTCGCCCCATAAAGAAATTGCCGACTCCATGGCTTTAGGGTCAAAAGCTCTTATTAAGGCGCCGTGTTTTAAAAGTTCATTGATTATAGTAATTGAAGGCGCCATGCGCATGTCGTTTGTTTTAGGTTTAAATGCAAGCCCCCACACTGCAAAAGTTTTTCCGGATAAATCCGAGCCAAAACGCTCTATAATCTTATTCAAAAATACAATTCTCTGTGCTTTATTAACTTCATTTATGGCATCAAGAATCCTATACTCACATCCGCAATCTTTTGCTGTTTTGAGAAGAGCCTTTACATCCTTAGGGAAACAGCTTCCGCCATATCCTAGCCCAGGAAAAAAGAACTGTGCACCTATACGTTTGTCAGAACACATTCCATTTCTGACCATTTCTGCGTCTGCACCTAATACTTCACAAAGATTTGCAATTTCGTTTGCAAATGATATCTTCAAAGCCAAAAATGAATTAGCTGCATATTTTGTCATCTCTGCAGATTTCACGTCCATAATTACAAACCGGCTTGCAGTTCTGAAAAAAGAAGCATATAATTCCTGCATAACAGCAGTTGCCCTTGAAGAATTTGATCCGATAACAATTCTGTCCGGTTTTAAGAAATCATCAACTGCAGCGCCCTGTTTCAAGAATTCCGGATTTGACACTACATCAAAATCACCATCATAATATTTTTTAATTATTGAAGCAACTTTTTCAGCAGTTCCGACAGGTACAGTAGATTTGTTTACAATAACCTTATATCCGTTCATTGATTTTGCAATGTTCTCAGCCACCTGCCATACACAACGCAAGTCTGCTGAGCCATCCTCGCTTTGCGGAGTTCCTACAGCAATAAAGCACACCAGTGCATTTCTAACAGCTGAATCCAGATCTGTGGAAAAAGAAAGTCTATTGTCTGTCACATTTGATTTTATAAGCTCTTCAAGTCCGGGTTCATAAATAGGAACAATACCTTTATTTAATTGTTCAATCTTATCAGCGTCCGTATCAACGCAGACTACATCGTTTCCCATATCTGCAAGACATGTTCCTGCAACCAATCCGACATATCCCGTTCCTATTACACAAATTTGCATGCACTAAAGCTCCGATTAAGTTATTATACAAAGAATATACCTTGAAAATTTTTTTTTGTAAATCAGTCATCTTTATGCAATAATCAAATAATAAAAAGGGGTATGGAATGGAATATAAACTTAAAGAAACAACATCTAAAGACGCTTTTAACTACGGATATCTTTTAAAAAGACTTTATCCTTATATAAAACCTGTCATGGGCAGAGCTTTGATAAATCTTCTGATAGCAATCCCTTTAGGCCTGTTAGACGGGGTCATGGCTCTCGCTCTTAAACCCTATATGGACTACGTTGTCAATGGAACACCCGAGCAAACCTGGACATTTTTAGGTTTTACGGTGCATATTCAAACATTTTTAGCTTCAATAATTCCGTTTGGCATAGTTGCATTTGCACTTTTTCAGGGAGTTCTGAAATATGCAAGCAACTACCTGACTGACTGGACCGGAAATAAAATTTCTAATTCATTGAAGATTGATTTATTCAAAAAATTGACAGGACTTGATCCGCAGTTTTATGATGTGAACTCTTCAGGTCTTGTTCTGACAAGATTTTTGACAGACCCGGAAACTGCATCAAAAACAATTATTGAGAGTCTGAAATCATTTATTGCGACGGTATTTGGGTTAGTCGGACTGGTTGCGGTTCTGCTTTACACATCATGGAAACTTGCAATAATCGGGGTTACAGTCATGGCAATCGCTATTACGCCGGTTGTGTTTATCAGAAAGAAAATCAAAAAAGTTTCCAACGCAACAATGGTTGTCGGCGGAAATATGACAACAAACTTCAACGAAACCTTTGCTGGCAACAAAATAATTACGGCATATAACCTTCAAGAGATGCAGAACAAAAAATTTGAAGGCCAAATTCATGAGCAATTTGATCTTGCCATGTCTTTAAGCAAACGTGTCGGCTGGATGTCACCGATTATGTATTCTGTTTGTTCTGTCGGAATTGCGCTTGTTATGGCTTACGGAAACCACCTTATACTTACAGGACAACTTTCGGCAGGAAGTTTTGCGTCATTCGTAACCTCACTTTTGCTTCTTTACAAACCGACCAAAACATTAGGCAACAATCTTACTTCACTTCAAACAACATTTGTTGCAATGGGCAGAACGTTTGAATTGTTTGACCTTGTGCCACAGATTACGACTCCCGAAAAACCGTATGCAATGCACAGTCTTGAAAAATCAATAGAATTTAAGAATGTATGTTTTGAATATGAAAAAGCCAAACCCGTTTTGAAAAATCTTAATCTTTCAGTAAACAAAAATGAAACCATTGCTCTTGTCGGAAATTCTGGCGGCGGCAAGAGCACTGTAGTAAATCTTTTGCCCAGATTTTATGACGTAACCTCAGGTTCTATAGAATTCGACGGCATAGATATCAGAAAATTTGACCTGAAATCTTTAAGAGATAATATTTCCTTCGTATTTCAGGATAATTTTCTGTTTTCAGGCACAATCAGAGATAACATAATGATGGGCAACGAAGGTGCTGCAGAAGAAGAACTTGACAGAGCAATCGAAATGGCGCATCTGGACGAATTCATTGACGCTCTTGAAAACGGGCTTGATACCGTTGTTGGCGAAAGAGGAACAACATTATCGGGCGGACAGCGCCAGAGGGTTGCAATAGCACGTGCAATCCTTAAAGATGCACCGATTGTTATTCTTGATGAAGCAACTTCAGCGCTTGACAACAAATCTGAAGCTATCGTTCAAAAAGCCCTTGATAACTTAATCCAAAACAAAACTGTTTTTGTTATTGCTCACAGACTTTCAACAATTAAAAATGCCGACAGAATAGCCGTTATCAACGACGGTGAACTTGCGGAACTCGGTACTCACGATCAATTGATGATGCTTCCGGACGGAATTTACAGAAAATTATACGAAATGCAGTTTCAAAACAATCAGGAAGAAGCTGTTGTTTAAAAAGAAAGAGGGATTATGGCAATAGAAATTAAACCGCTTAATGCGCTTGTTTACAATCAGGATAAGGTGGAAATCAAAGATGTTATCGCACCGCCTTACGACGTAATCAGCGAAAAATACCGTGACGAGCTTTATAAAAGAAGCCCCTACAATATCACAAGGCTGATTCTTTCAAACGCGGAAGATCCTTACAAAGATGCTTCTGAAACATTCCGCAAGTGGCTTGACGAAAAAGTTCTCATAAAAACAGACAAGCCGGTTATCTTTTATCTGTTGCAAAAATACAAATTGAACGGAAAAGAAATTACCCGCAAAGGTTTTATTGCAAGAAATAAAATCGAAGATTTTTCAACCGGCAATATTCTTCCGCATGAATTTACTATGAGCGGGCCAAAAGAAGACAGGCTTAAGCTTACAAAAGCCTGCAAAGCGAATTTTTCGCAGATTTTTATGGTTTATTCCGATCCTGAAAAACAGATTGAAAAAGCAGTCGATCTTTCAGGCACTCCTTTTATTGACGTGCTTGATGACAACGGAGTCAGAAATACTGTTTGGAAAATCGCAGATGAAAAAACAATTGCCTTAATTGAAAAAGTCTTGAAAGATAAAACTTTACTGATAGCAGACGGCCACCACAGGTATGAAACCGCATTAAACTACAGAAATTTCTTAGGTGAAAACGCAGGTGAAGCCAATTATGTAATGAGTTATTTTACGAATATGGATGATGATTTGCTCATATATCCGACACACAGAATTATCACAAAGTGGATTGAGCCGTATGTTTTGCTTGAAACAGTCAAAAAATACTTTGATGTTAAAGATTACACGTTCACAGGAGCAAACAAAACAGAAGTAAAAAAAGAATTTTTAAATGCCATTGAACAAGCTTCAAAAGATAAAATTTCAATGGGTCTTTATATGAAAAATGTCAACAAATTTTACCTTTTGAAGCTTAGGGAAAATGTAAACTCAATCCTTGACGAATACAATGTTCCTGAAGAACTTAAAACACTTGATTTGACTGTTCTGCACAAAGTAATTCTAACAAAAGAACTCAAATTTACAGAAGAAGAACAAATGTCACAGGATGGCATAAAATATATTAAAGTTGAAAATGAAGCCTTTGACATGATTGATCTTGGCAAAGCTGAAGCGTCATTTATTATGGCATACCCGAAAATTGAAGATATAAAACGAATTTCAACAGCAGGATACAGAATGCCGCAAAAATCGACTTACTTTTATCCGAAACTTCTGTCAGGTATTGTTATAAATCCGTTACAAAATTAACATTTTTGTAAATTACAGGCAATTTTTCCCATTAAAAATACTTTATATAAATAAGAGGAAATTAAGGGGACAATTGTTTTGGCATTTGAATTTTTACATTTTAATAACCTTTGCGGATTAAACCTTGGCGGATTTGCGATGCCGCAGATTTTTTCTATGCCGATGAATTTTGGGATGCCGCAATTGCCAAACATTTCATTATTTTCATTCTTCACCCCTCAGTCTGCAGGTTTGAGGCCTGATGTAAAATCTCTATACAAAGAAGACATTTATAATGAACTTTATCCGCAAACAATAGGCACCCGCTTTGACAGCAGCAATTTTATGAACCTTAATATAATGGATGTGCCTCTTGATGGCTTTACACCGGTTAACTATGTAATTCAGCCGATGAAGTTTGACCTGCCGTCTTTTAATATTTCCACTCTTGCAAAAACAAGAAGAACTTCATCAAAATCAAATTATTCTTTTGCCCCCAAAACAACAACGACGCTTGCCGAAGTAGAAAAAATTTACAATAAAGAAAAGGGCAAAAAATTAGCAGAAGAAACCATTGACGGGTTAAAATATGCACAGAACGGCTACTGTGCAAGAGCAGTAAAAACAGGTATCGAAAAAGCAGGACTTGGAGCATACACCTCCGGCGATGCAGATCAAATGCCTTCTATACTAAGCAACAATAACAACTTTAAGGAAGTAAAAATTAAATCAGAGGATTTAGACAAACTTCCGGCCGGATGTATAATTTGCTATGCTCCAGGGGATTGCAACTATAACAGACGATATGGACATGTAGAAACAACAGACGGTAACGGAAATGCTATTAGCTTTTTTGTGAATAATAATATCAAAGAATCAGATAATGTCAGAGTATTCGTCCCCGTTTAGGATCCAGACGCTTATATTCACTCAAAAGATATGTAATTCTAACTTTTAAATCGCTTATTGTCCCATCATTTTCAATACAATCATCACATAAAAGAAGTTTATCAACCTGTGACATCTGTGCACTTATTCTTGTTGAAGCATATTCTTCAGTGTAACCGTCACGTTTCAGTAGACGTCTATAACGATATTTATCTTCCGAAAATACAAGAATAACTTTATCAAACATATACTGCATTTCTGCTTCATAAAGCTGTGGAACTGACACAAAAACAACAGTTTCATTTTTGTGTTCTTCAAAAAATTCATAAATTTTAAGTCTTACAAGCGGGTGAAGAATAGCCTCTAATTTTTTAAGCATTTTTTGATCATGGAAGACAATTTTGCCAAGCTTTTGTCTTGAGATGTTTCCATTTGAATCCCAAATATCATAGCCCTTGAAAGCTTTCATAACTTCGGCTTTAACATCAAGGAATTCGCCACCTTTAAACTCCGGCAGAGTTTTTTGACCAGCCAGAAGATCATGAGTTACATCATCCGTATTCAAAGCCGAATAGCCCCAGGATGTTAATATTTTTTCTACTGTTGACTTGCCTGCTGCAATATTGCCTGTAATAGCGACCTTAATCATTTGCATTCACCTTACTTAAAAAATTTTTCAACTCTTTAATCTGCTTCGGCTTAATCGCCTTAACTTCTCCACGCTTTAAGCCTTCAAGAGTAATAACTCCGTGTTGTATTCTTTTTAATGTTTTAACCTCATGCCCGAAATATTCAAACATTTTTCTTATTTGCCTGTTCATTCCCTGATAAAGGGTTATTTGCATATAAGTATGTTTTTTATCCGCCTCCAAAACAGTTATATCCGCATAGGCCTTCTTGCCAGGCTCAATCTCTATTCCGGCAGCCATCTGCTCCAACTCATGCGGATGTACAACAGAGTCAACCGACACAAGATAAACTTTCGGAATTTTTATAGAAGGGTGTGTAAGCTGATTTATCAAATCACCATCGTTTGTTAATATCAAAAGACCTGTAGAATCTTTATCCAGACGACCGACAGGCTTTAAATGATTCAAATTTTCGGGCAAGATGTCATAAATCGTTTTTCGTCCCTTTTCATCATCAGCAGTTGTTATATATCCTGCAGGTTTATAAAATCTGTAATATTCATGTTTTACAGGTTTTATAAGTTTCTGATTAACAACAACTTTATCCTTATCCTGCACAAGAAAACCCAGCTCTGTAACCTTTTTGCCGTTTACAAAAACTACACCGCTTTCAATAAGCTCATCAGCCTTACGGCGAGAACAAATACCGGAGGATGCAATAAACTTATTTAAGCGGGAAGCAGGCATTTACCCTCCTTCTTAAACACTTCTGCAAGAGAGTCAGGCATCCGTCTGTATAATTTTCCGGACGCTTTACTTATGGCAACAACTTCAACATCAGCCTCAATAAAAACTTTTAATGTTTCTTCATCACAAATAGTCTGATGGAATATCACCGAAAGTCCGTTGAATTTAGATACAGAGGTTTCTATAATCAAATTATCATTAAGTCTTGCAGAAGATTTATAACGAACATTGAGGTTAACTACAGGCAAAACAATATCCTGATTTTCCAATTCAACAAGGTTATGACCGGTCATTTCACACCATTGCACCCGCCCCATTTCAAGCCATCTGAGATATGCTCCATGCCATACAACCCCGTAAGCATCTGTATCAGAATAATAAACTTTTTGTGTTAAATAATTAATCGTTCCCATAGGAATTATAATACCATAGATTACAATATTAGAAAAGGAGGTTAATAAAATGAAATATATTTGCAAATTATGCGGCTATATATACGATGAAGATAAAGAAGGCAAAAAGTTTACAGATTTGTCTGAAGACTGGGTTTGCCCCATTTGCGGGGCGGAAAAGTCTGAATTTGAAGAAGTTAAACAAGTGTAAAAAATTGAGCAATAAATTATTTGGAATAGGCGCCAAAATCAACATAATGTATGGGCGTAATTATCCATTGATCTCCCCAATAATCATCCTGAGAGCTTCGCATGTATAGGCGAAGCTCTCAGGATGATTAATATTTAGTAATTATATAATCCGACCAGGGGCACTTGCCTGGTTAACTCACAATAAACGTAACTGAACGTCAAGGAATAATTAAAAATAATATTGACTTAGAGAAATGTTTGACCTAGAATAAATTTGAACGTGTAAGTGACTATTGACAATTTTATATAGGTATGTAGCACTCTGTTTCACAAAATAATATTCAATCTTTTTGTGAAAGGTTTGTTAGAGTCACTCCAAAAACCTACAAAACAAATTGAAAATTTCATATTACATTATCGGGATGTAGCGCAGCTTGGTAGCGTACCTCGCTTGGGACGAGGGGGTCGCAGGTTCAAATCCTGTCATCCCGACCATTTATAAATAAAGGCTTTAGAGATTTTCTAAAGCTTTTATTTTATGTTTAAATTCTATTTTGCGACTGATTTTCGACTGGTCTGATTAAAATACGTTATAGTACATTAGTATGTCTCAAGAATGTTTACTGCGTCTAAAATATTCTTTCTTGGAGTATGTGTATATTGTTGTGTCGTTTTTAAATCTGCGTGGTCGAGTATTTCTTTAATTGTAAGTATATCTACACCTTTTTCGTTTAATCTTGAAGCTGTTGTATGTCTTAACTCATGAAATGTTATATGTGGAATGCCGGCTCTTGCTACTGTTCTTGAAAATGTCTTTTTTATGTTTTTATATTTTGTTTTTGTTGTTGGATTTGAAAAAACATATTCGCTTATTCTTGGCAATTTCTCCAATTCTGATTTTAAAGTTTTATTCAGAAGTATTTTTCGAGGTTTGCCATTTTTAGGATTTAATGCAACGAGATAGTTTAACTTGAAAAATACGTGTTCCCATTTAAGATTAAGAATTTCACCAACTCTCATTCCTGTGTTTAGTGCAAGTATAATCATTACCCGCATAGTAGGATTTGCAACTTTTAACAACTTTTTCTCCTCTTCTTTTGTTAAAAATCGTTTATTTGGATTTTCAATTTTTAGATTTTTTAATTCAGAACAGGGATTAAACCTGATTCTTTTATTTTCAAAAGCGAGTGAAAACACTCGCTTTATATTATCCATTTCTCTGTTTATTGTTGAATTTTTAACCTTTCCTTTCCGATATGACCTATATTTTTCAAGGTCGGCAAGAGTAATTTGTTCGGCTATTTTATTGCCTATCAGGGAGTAGAATTTATCAATAACATAGTCAAATTCTTCAGGTCTTGCATAATTATTGGCTCTAAATTCCTTATATTCGGCAATAATTTGAGATAGGGTGTAGTTGTGATTGTCAGAAGCTATATCATAATTTGATTTACGCAATTCTGATTTTGCGATACTCTCAAATCCTATTACTTCATCTTTTGTTGCTCCTTTGAAACAGCGGTGATATTGTACTCCCTTATATATGAATTTATAGCACCAACTGTTTGTCCTCTTATCTTTATACACACTCATTGAATATATACTCCATAAGCTTAATTCTATTAAATAACCAGTGCCTGCCATGTTTACCGCATACACCTTTAGGATATTTACCAGCATCAGCATTTCTTTGAATTGTTCTTATATCGGCTTTGAGTAGTTTTGCCACTTCTTTTGTGTTGAGTATTTCGTAACCCATTGATTTTCTCCTTTTTATATTGTTTTTAAAAAATTTATTACTTTATTACTAAAGTACCTGTAAGTATTGTGTTGGTTCAATTAGAGGGGTAATAAAACCCCTCTAAATTTTATTTCTGTATTATTACCAAGTATTCTTATCACAGAATTGAACAATTTTTTGATGGTTTGCCAAAATATCCTCACAGGAAGGATGTTTTGATATATCAATTACAATACTGTGATATTTTTTACCGTTAAAATCTTGAGTTTTATTAAACTTCAAAATTTTATAAGTTTCTGTATCTATATTTTTTATTTGCCGAGAATCAATATATTTACTTGAATCGCTTGCGTAATATCTGTTATATGCATGACATATTGCAGTTTTATTAAGTGTAAGTATGGTTAGATTATCCGAGTCAAGCTTATATTGTAAGCCTTCCTGAATTCGTCTTTCCCATATCAATATCGGCATAACATCAAGCAACTTATCCAGTGGCCTTTGAGTATCTTTAAACCTTTTCATACAAGTTAGAATATATTCATTTAATTTATCCAGAGGTACATTTATTCTGCCTTTAGAAATAATTTTAAATACCTCAATTCCTGTCAAAGCTATGGCTATTTGACTTACCATTCTATCAGATATACCAACGTATTTTTCTAAAAGTAATTTTTTGATAGCAGTATGAATTTGCTCAATTTTTTCAAAGCCAATATCTAAAATGTGCGGTAGAATACAGGATAATTCTTGAACACCTTTGCCATTGAAATAATTAAATTTTGCAGGGTTAAATTTAACATTTTCCGTATCAAGATAGAGTATTCTGTTCATTATTTCGGGTTTTTCAGTTGGTAAATAATTTGAACTAAAACCGAACGGGCAACATGGAGGTAATGCACCGGACTCTTGACCTGTTAATCCTTTCTCTCTTATACCACCTGTCATAAGACGTTTTAATTCATCTGAAAAGCACTCGCCACTAAGTTTTAATTTACTTATATCGTCAATAATGACAGGAATACAATTTACTGTATGCATCTTTTGTTCGACACCGACAAGTGTATTACGGGTTGTGCCCATAAAGAACTTGTCATAGCCGAATAAAGCCAATCCCAAAGCTGTGATTTCAGATTTCCCTGCCTCTGTATCACCTATAAATGCAACAGAGCCAAATCCTTCTTTTTTCCAAAATTCACTACAGTAAGGGGACATTGCCATAAAAGAAAAAGCTAAAAACGATTCAAGAGCCCCATTCCAACTCTCAGAAATATTATTAAACAAATCTGTTATAACCAGTTCAATAGGTGTTGAGCTTGGAACAAATACAGGTAATAATCTTCTAGAAGATTTTGAAACCCTAATATATTTATTGTTACCAATACATATATTGCCATTTTCATCTGCATTATACAGCTTACCACCGACATATGCTGCGTTTGACCAAATCCAATCCATATTACCGAATATATTAATTCTTCCGCAATTTGTATATTCAGTAACGGTTTTCGGATTATTTTTTGTTATAAAGTTAGCAATAAATTCTTCAATTTCATAGTACGAAAATGCTGATAATGTTTTAATTTTAGATTTAAATAATCTATCATTAGAAATATCGTTGAAATCAATTTTCAGAATGAAATTTCGGTTACTCATTGCCTCTTCTAACTCAACTTCATAATTAGGTTCGCAATCCTTATCTGTTGTTCGGTTATTTGAACATTTGTATATTGCATACGGATTTTTAACAGTTGCGGCAAGTTTAGGCCTTACTGTGATTAATCTTGATTTTTCAGGTGTAACGTCATCTTCTCCGGGAATTCTAATCTCTACTCGTGCAATATAATCTTTTACTTGCATAAGTCGATTTAAATTTCCTTTAATTTTTAGACTTTCATCATATTTTATTTTCTGCTGATTTATAAAACTTGTATCTTTATAATCTAAAGCTTTCATATCCAAGAATTCATCCAATGTTAGTGTTCCAAGTTCTAACGGTGTATTAACTATTTTTTCTTTTATTGCCATTTTAATTTCTCCTTTTCTTATTACTAGATTGACAATCGCCACATATTTCTGAAAAATTTGCAGATATATAACGACAGGATTGAGGTTTGCCAAATTTTTTAGCTCGCTGTATTTTTAATTCTGTTTCTTTGAAAGAATAGTTCGGGTATGGAGCAGATAATTTATGAATTATCTGTTCGCCACCTTTTAATGGAGCTAAAATAGATATCATGGAAAACCACTGCGGTTCACTAAGATAACAGCTTTCCCGTACGCAATACTGTAAAAAGCGACAATTATCAAACACTTTCTTTAAATCACAGTATTGAATAATAGACGGTTTGCACCCATTTGCAAAATTTTGATAAACGCAGCTTGATTTCTGCTCTGATGAACAATCTTGATTTATCAATTTTATCCATTCATAAGGTAATCGTGCTATTGTAACAAATTTTCGAGCTTCATCAATCCCCTCAAGAAACTTGTAATGATTACCGTTAATGACACTTGGTTCACACAAAATATAGCCGTTCCAACGGATATCAATACTGTTGCCTAGATTACCTCTGGGTTTTATAATTCCTTCATCACTAAATATGAGATGATATCCACCGTTATTGCAAGATTGCTGCTTTAAGGTAGGCGGAAGTTTCCCATACTGTTTTTCAAGGCATTCTAAATCTTGAATACCGGTCTTACCATTCTTTTCATCGACATCAATAGCTATTAAACTATTAGGTCGCATAGGTAAGCCAATATTGTAACCATCCTTTTGTAATTCAGCTAAATCACAAATTCTGGCATCGTGGTAACCGTTTTTAGTCGCAGGAATTTTTGAATTTTTCCTACAACGAAAATACGCAAAATCGGTTAATTTTACCTGCATTTTCAGATTCCTCCTTTCTCTCTATTTTTTACACATTACAAGATAGAGCATAGAGATTTTCTCTATCCGTCAACCGAGAAAGGTAACCGCCGCTAGCTATTGTCTTATATTTTATTTTGTAATAAAATAAATTTAGAAAATTTTATTTTAGCGGGGGCGGTTCCGTTCCCGTATTTTTTTAAATTTTATGATTTTATTATAAACGAAGAAAATTTGGTTGTAAACCCTTGATAGCCAAGCGTTTTGGCTGATTTTAAATAAAAAAATAATATAGTATATCAAATTTTTTACGGCTGTTTTTTTAAATTAAGGAATTTTAGGCGTTTTTTTTAAATCTTTATATAATCTTAATATTCTTTTATATTATAGATATATTTCAATATACAAAATATATAACCTTCTTAACAAAAATTGTTACAATTTCTATTAGTTAATATTTCTTAATATAAAATCGACTTATATATATTTAATTTAAAAATATACGTTGTATTAACCCCGTTTAACCCAGATAGCGGAAATAGGATAATTTACTCATATTTTTTAATTTGCAGGACATCTTCTTTTAAAATCGGGTACAGGTGTAGTAATATCTTAGCAAGAATTTTCTTTACGTTGGTTTGGACAACGAAAGGGTTAACCATAAGTTCATGTGCAATCTCTCTTGCTTCATAGCCTCTTTTAATCAGGCTGAAAAATTCGATTTCACGTTCTTCAATTCTGTTGCCATCCTTGAAGTCGCAGGCAAGGAATTCATTAGGTTTGATTTTATATTGTTCTAGCATTACTTCAATTTCAGCATGCGTTAAATCTAAAAATTCTTTTAGTTTAACTTCCGGCTGTTGTTTTATCATATTCAAAGCTGTTGCAACTGATATTTTCCTTAAAAAAGCCCATTCTCTAAAGTATTTCGTATAATAATCAACATTTCTAACGTCAACTATTGAGCAACCGTTTTCATCTTTTTTTACTGTTATTGTTTCATCAGCGGATGAAATATTTTTGTTGCTGACAACAATCAGTTGAGTATTTTTACTAAATTTTGAAATTGATTTTTCTAAGGTTTCGTCCATATTATGATACTGCGGACAGTCAATCAGGCGTGTTCCGATTATATAAAACAAAGCCGCCAGATTCTTACATTCGCTGGCGCTAATATCATTATCGCTTTTATAACAAGTAAGACATTTATAACTGCCGGCGGTTTTTGTTATTTCTTTTGTTATTTTAAAACTGTTAATCCGATTGTTATCAAAATTGGATGTAGAAACTTCAACCGTAACTTTTGCATAATTTTTGCCAGATGTAATATAGTTTTCTAAATTTTCCGGTTCTACTTCTGAAAACACAAAATTTATTGAGTTAATAATATTACTTTTGCCTGTGCCTTTTTCACCGGTAATAATATTCAACTGATTGTCAAAAGGAATTTTGCAACTGCCGGAGAATGATTTGAAATTTTCAAGTTCAATACCTAAAATACACAAATCCTGTTTATCTCCGGTTCTAATAATCATTGCAAAACTCCTGAAAATCAAGTACCTCTTATAATTTTAAATTTTAATTATAATAACAAGCCTGAATTTCGTCAATTATAAGAATTAATACATAAAGGTTTCTTTACTCCAATCAATGTCAGCATTTTCCTTAAAGAAATTCTTAATTGTATCAAGTTCCTTAGGTGTACAATAGCTATTATCTTCAACATTGGCTTTTTCAAAACACATTATTGATACACCTTTTAGGACAAGTGATTTTGGCATACCTGCATTACTGTATAATGGTTCAACCAATCCATTGAACTCAACATCTTTATTTCTATAAGCAGTAATTGATTGTATTTCTGCCTGTGTACAACCAGAGATACTTTGACCATTTTCATATCCTTGTGTATTCAAAATTTCATTATATTTACCAGCACAATCGACAGATACCTTCATCTCCTTTGCAGTTTCTTTTGCTAGAGCATTATGATAGTCTTTTACTGCTTGTGAAATTACAATTCTCTCGTCTTTTTTCTCTGACTTCTTTGTATTAGATTGATTATTACTGCCAAGAGGTTTGAAGACATTTTCAACAGTTCCTACATACTGCCCACTACAATCGGTTATCTCACCTAAAGAGCTAATTTCGCAGTATGGTGTACCCAATGCTCTAAATTTACGTAATCTTGTTGCGATATCTGCGTCAAATATACCTTCTTCTTTTGCTTTACGTAAATCCTCTTCTAACTCTGCGGTTATGGATTCTCCGTATTCTAGATTTAAATTAGTCAAGGCATTATTCCAAAAATCTAATGTGTTTGATTGGCTTTTTAATTGTCTTGAATGATATTTATTTGCTTCAATACCTTCCTCAAGGACTTTTATATAATTTTGTACCATTTCGTCAATTTTAGCATTACGCTTATCTAAATCACCTATAATATCAGGTGCTAACAATTCATCTATATAATCTTTGTCCGTATTTGCTTGAAAATCTTTTATATTTGTAAATATTTGCGTCAAAACATCTTTGTCTAAAAGACTATATTTTAATTTGCACTGTTTTCTAATTTTTGGAAGTTTAGAACTTACTGCAACACAATAATTATCTTTTGAGTAAGGTAAAATCTGATTACAAATTTTTATTGGCTGATATAGAAAAATACAAATAACTCCCAAAGCAATGATTACTAAAGGTGTTCCTATTCCTAAAATAAGTTTTTGTTTTTTGTTCATTTTATACACTCCTATTACTTGTTTCCATAATTAACATTGTTTCAATCCAGTCTTTACACAATTTAACCAATTCTTCCTCTTGCTTCTTAAGCTCAAAATAAGATTTTTCTTTTAAATCAAAAATAATACTATCCTCATTATTCAGATTTTCGTTTTCAGGATTATGATTTGTTCTTAGGCTCAGGTGTTCATACTCAAAGACTATTTGTCTTGAAATTGTGTTATTAATACCAAAACTAATCTTCCACCAATCTTTTCCGCACTCTTCACGCATATGATTTGGTAATTCTGAGCATAACCTGTTATACAGATGTTTTATGGTATTTTCCTTTGCTAATTTATATGCAAATACTATTTTTTCAGCGTTTTTACAATTATCCTCATTTTCTAATATTAAATTTTCAATTTCCATAACTTCATTTTCCTTATAAGTTTCTGTAAATTTTTGTACGATTATTTTAAACTGCTGCAAAATTTCTCTTATTGGGGCTCTACTAATAGTTTCAGAACAACAAATACAAGCATTTAACCAGTTCAAAATATCTTCACTCCAAGAAATACAGCCAATTTCAGAATCTTTTAAATTTCCACGACTATCTTTAGATGGCTTATCACCATATTTAGTCAAGTAGTAAACCTTAACACCACCAAAGCCATGACTCTTTTTTGCATAATCATATAACTGTGCTTCTTGGTCTCCGGCATTTATTTTTACTTCTATCGGAATACAAATAGGAATTTCAGAAGAATTATCATTTATGCAAATATCAATACGTCTTAACCCCTCAACAACCTTTTCACGTTCAACTGCTGGCAATTTTAATTTTTCAGGGCTGATTTTTAGTACAATTTCTAAAAATAAATCAAGATATAACCGCTCCAAACAATGTTTACCCTTTGGATTTATAAGTTCATTTAATACTCTGCACAAGCGAACCTCATCAGTATTTATGTGTGCAATTTCAAAAATATTGAAGTTCAAGCCAGTAACTTTTGCTATAGCTTGATATTCATTTGAAATTTTTGACACTTTAAATAACAAATCTTTTTCACTAATCATTTACTATTTCCCTTACTTTGCATTTAATATTCAGAGATACATCGACCATTCTTATCGTAAACATGTGTCCAGCCATCACGCCCCTTTATTGAATAACTATTTGATGTATAACCGAGCAAACGCCCAAACGGATGTGATTTTGTATGCAGTATTCGTCCTTTTTCATCATAGACATAGAAAAGTGAGTCTTTTTGAACTACCTGTGAGATATTTCGTTCTTGCATTTCTTTTTCGTGTGCTTCGCGATATTCTCGCATAATTTTTGTTGAACTTTCTAAGATTTCTGGCAATTCTTTGATAAATTCACGAACTGTAAGACTTATAAGAGTAATAAAAATAATCCCCAGTATAATTGCCAAAATTACGGTTCCTACTCCAGAGTTAATAAACCACGGCATTATAGTTCCAAAGAACCAGTCATTAAGTCCATCATTAGCAAACCAACTAATAATTGAAACAATAGGTGTTCCAATCGAAAATAATATTTTTTTACCAATCAAAATAAAAATGAATAATAATGACAAAACAATGAGAACAGAAATAAGCAAAATCAACGTGTTTATTATGTTTTTTCTACATATTTCTAACTTAGGAATTAAACTGGTATCACAATATTTACATTTTCTAGCAGATAATGTTAATTCTTTTCCGCAGTTTGGACATATTCTTTTTTCATTTTCCATAAACTAGCTCCAGAATAATTGACAGTTCAAAAGTAACATAAAAATATTTTAAAAAGCAATATTTTTATACCTAATATTTACAATTATATTTTACTCAATTTATAAAACCCGTAAATCAGTGTAACATTGCATAGAGGAAGACTATGTTAATAGACAAAGAAAAACCTTTTTATAATGTTACTCAAGTATCTGAAATTTTAGGTATAAGTGCAGACAGATTACGGACTTATGATGAGGAAGGGCTTGTTTTACCTGAAAGACAAGGAAAATTTAATAAGCGACTTTATTCAGAACTTGATATTGAATGGCTGCAAGATGTGCGTACTATTATTGCAAAAAATCGTATGAATATTTATTCTTTCAAATTGATGTTAAAAGCTCTGAACTATATCTCTGATAAGGATTTTTCAAAACTCATTAAAAATAGTAAAAATGATGACATTTGGACTGTTTTTGAACGTATCAGAAAAAATCCAAACTATGACAAGTTAAAAAAATTTTAATTACTTGAATGGTACACAATAATATTTTGTATCTTTGATAAATTTATTCAAGAATATTACCGTTGTTATATTTGAAATAATCTGTAAACCCTTGTAAATAAAGGGGTTTACACTGAATAATACATAAATTATAATTATAATATAAAGTGTATTATTAATTATTAAAGGCTTTCAGCCTAAAAGGAGGTAACTTTTATGGAATTTGTACAACCAATAAGAGATATTAAGCAGATTGAAACTATCAAAAAACTGCTTAAACAACAGAATTTGAGAGATTATTGCCTATTTGTACTCGGCATAAATTCAGGATTAAGGATTAGTGATTTATTGAAACTTAAAATTTCTGATGTCAGCGAAAAAGGAAAGGTCAAGGATAGGATAAGGTTAAGAGAGAAGAAAACAAACAAGTTTAAAGATTTTCCAATTTCTGATAACGCAAAGAGAGCAATAAAAGAATATTTACAAACAAGAACAATAAATGAAAACGAGCCTTTATTCATATCAAGAAAGAATAAGGGCTTTTTAATGCGGCAAAGAGCATACTGGATTTTAAACGAAGCAGCAAGGTCAATCGGTATCAAAGAAAAAATAGGCACGCATACATTAAGAAAAACATTCGGATATCACGCTTTTAAAAACGGTTATGATATAGAAATAATCCAAAAACTATTTAACCACTCATCACCAAGCATAACTTTACGATATATCGGAATTACTCAGGATAATCTTGATAATGTTTATTTAAGCTTGGATTTATGACTCAAAATCTTTCCATAAAACAGAGCCGAAATATTCGTGAAAATAACCAAATTTGCCATTTTGTTTTGCTAAATAACAGCCATTTGTTTTTGTTATGTAATCATATTGAAAATCTATAACAACTTTATTTTTTCTATCTACAATCCCGTATTTGCCGTTTTTAATAACAATAAACATTTCCCCGCCATCTACCGGCTCAAAGCCATAATCATATTCAAACGGTAAAATCAGTTTTCCTTTTTTATTGATTAACCCGAAATTACGTCTGTTCATATCCAGTGCAACATTAGCATAACCATTTTGAAATTCTCCTGTTTCTTTATACTTGAATCCAATTTTTGTGTTGCCGTATTTATCAATGTAGCCCCAGTTTTCAAAATCTTTTGTCGCTTCAAATAAATCAATTCCGCACGAGTTGTTTTTGATAAACTTAAATTTTGTCTTACATACTTTTTTATTTGAAAAATCATATATGTAATATTCGTTATTAAAACCGCATTTTACACGAATAAAAGTTTTGTCGCTCAGTTCATGTATATAACAATTTTTCTCAAACGGAATTATAACTTCATTTTTAAGATTTATTATCCCTTTTGTTTGATACCCTTTGCCGGCAATAAATGTATCTTTTCGTTTTCTATAATTCCACAGAGTATCATATTCAAACGGGATTAGAATATTTCCTGCTGTATCAATAACCCCGTATTTATAACTTTCTTTTTCCTGTTGTGTTGCGACAATCAGAACTTCTTTATTATCGCAGGAATCGCAAGAACGGAAATCTTTATACTTAAATGGCAGCCTTAAACTGTTCTTGGTGTCAATTACCCCATATTTACCGCCTAATTTTGCAACAAATAAGTTACCATTCAACATTTCAAGTTCTTCATCATATATTGGTGCAATGATTAAGTTATAGTCTTTATCAATAAGCCCATATTTATTATCTTGCATAATATGTGCATAATTTTCGTCTAAATTGTAAACATAATCATATTTAAGCGATGTTTCAGTTAAATTTTCAGTGTACCATACTCCGTCGTGCTTTCGAAGATATCTGTGGCAAAAATTAGAAAAGTCATCAATTATAAATTTATCCTCGAACTTTTTGTTTTTTAATGTTATATAATCCTCAACATGGCGTCTATCAAAAAACTCAATATCCAGACCGAAAAAGATTAAATCTAAAATCAGTTCAACTCCTGTATGGTCAACATTTTGGGGTCGATAGTGAAACTCAAAGTCTAAATAAAATGTTTTGTCCCATGGTAGATATGATTTAAAAATACAGGTTAAGGTTTTATTTTTAGTAACAAAAAAGTTAAAAATATACCACTTTAAAGCTTTACTATAGTTTATCGAAAATCTCTTTTTCATAAATGCAATCCTTTTAGCTTATATAATTTTACAAATAATTAAACAAAGTCAACTGTGATGATTTCTCTATTTTGGGTTTGTTTTCAATTATATCCTGCTTATATGTCATATTCTGTCGCAGTTTGTATTCAAAGTTACTCAAGAAATAAAAGGGGGTGTAATAAACTTCAAAATACCTCATCGTCAGGCTATCACCCCTGATTACTTTAGCCGGAATTCCGAGTAATGCCAACTGAATATATGCCATTTTAAAGCAAAGTTCATCAATATCCACAGCCTCAACATACAGTTGATGTTGATAGTTGTAACCTCTATTTTTAATAGTTTCAGCATAAGCAATAATCATTCCGCCACTTCCGCAGCAGGGTTCTGATAGTGTTATAAAATCTTTTTCTTTGAGATGTTTTTCCAAATCAACAAAATTTATCTCTGCCATCATTTTGCTTACATGATACGGAGTAAAGAATTGCCCTTTACCGGCACTGCCTAAATTCAATATTGAAAATACCTGTCCTAAAAAGTCAAAATGCTGTTCTTCAAGTCCGCATACTAAAAAAGCAAGCAGTTTTGAAAATTCTTCTGCTTGCTCTTTATTGTAATTACTTATTGTATATTTGTATCGCTGTTCAATATCCTGACTTCGATAGAATGGCTGTGCCAGAGAACACATACTCAACGTCAGAAAGTCTTTAAATACAGTTGCAATATTTTTTGACCTGTCTAATGCTTCTAATTTTGAAGTAAATTCCTTTAAATAATCCATATTTATACTTGCCCTTTCCAGTTTAAAGCTGATTAAACTTTTGGATACATTTATATATTTTTATATTTAATGGTTATAAAAAGTTTAACCACGTTAATTCTGGAAGCTGTAAAACTTCCAAAATTTCTGTAAATCGGCTAAAACTCAATATTTTAACCACTTTTTATAATTTTATTTTAATATTTAAAGGAATCGTGTAAACCATTGATTTATAAGGATTCTAAGTATTTTTACAGCTAATACAAAATTACAAACAATTACAAAGAAGTTACTCCAAAAATATAATCTATTGTTATATTTCAAGAACATTCTCTTAAAATGTAATTTTGTAATTCTTAAATCTACATAAATATAAAAAAATTTTAATATAAGGTTGAAATATTGCACCATTTTTGGTACAATATAAATATAAGAAAAGGATAATTAAAAATGATTGATAAAAAACATATAGGCTCCAGTTTTGATAGTTTTCTTGAAGAAGAAGATATGCTTCAAGAATCAGAAGCTATTGCAATAAAAAGGGTTATTGCATACGCATTAGAACAAAAAATGCTTGAAGATAATATTTCAGTAAATCGCTTAGCTAAAGAACTTGCAACTTCAAGAACGGCTATTTGCAGAATTCTTGACCCTAATAATACTTCGATTACGTTGAACACAATCGAAAAAGTCGCCAAATACTTAGGTAAAAAAATTATTTTATCTTTTGCATAAAATACGATAGCCGGAGTGTAGTTGACGGAAACGTTGAGTTTTCGGCAACGTAACTTAATGATAGCGATGTGGAAATCTATGATTTCCTCAGGAGCTCTTTATACCGTTTGATTGCAACATCTAAATCTTTTTGCGGCGTCTTTTGACTTTTCTTGATGAATGCATGTAGAAGTACCATCGTATTATCTTCAACATAGAAAATTACTCTTGCAATCCCGTTTGATACATTACTGCGGACTTCTTCAAGACCATTTGTGCCATGCAAGACTCTTGTTAGTGGCATACCGATTGGATAACCATATTGAACAGTTTTGATATCAAAACCTATTGTTTTCTTATCTTCTCTCGGTAAATCTTTTAGCCACTCTCTCACAGGTTCATTACCAGAACTAGTTTGATAAAAATATACTTCCAATGCTGTTGTGCGTTCTGTCATGGATTGATTATAACACAATTATACTTAAGTTGTTGTTTCTTTTCGCCATTTTTTAATCACTTCTTCAAAAGTAATTTCTCTCCAATTTTCTTCCCATTCTGAAAGAAAATTAATTGTTTCAGATTTAGGTCTAGGTTTTGGCATTTTAAATTGTACAATCGCTGGCAATAATGCAGCATCTCCAACGATTAAAGCCTCTCCAGGATTTAATGAAGGTAATGTTTCACAAATAGAACCAATATTATCAGGTAACAGATTTTTTACATAACTTTGGTCATTAGTATTAGTTAGTCTTAATGCAATAAAATTATTACATTGTGCCATAATTGTTTCTGACACTTCTGATGGTCTTTGACTTACAACCATCAGACTAAGTCCATATTTACGACCTTCTTTCGCAATTCGTTCAATAGATTTTTTTGAAGATTTGTACTGAGATTCATTTGACTTTGGAATATAATTATGTGCCTCTTCACAAACTAACATTATTGGGATATCATTTGTTTCACCAAATGTATGTTTTAACTTTGAGTAATTAAATGCAAAATCAAATACAATACGAGAAATAAGACTAATTGTTGTACTTAAAACTTCAAATGGAATACCGCTTAAATCTATAATTGTTATATTCGATTTATTGTTATCAATGTAACCAATAAACTGTTTAAGAATATCTTTAAAATCTGCTGAACTGAAAAGTGAACCATCTTCCTTTCTAGGTGATAGAAGAAATTTGAGCCGTTCATCCGATAATCGTGTTTCCAATCTTGTTACAAATCTTGCAAAATCCCCACTATACGGACCATTATTTGTATCGTTTTGCTTGAATTCACATACTTTAGAAAAGTATTTCTCATATCTATTTTCAATTTTTGTACCATCTTCTAATATTGGGGTTCTTTTATCTTTTTTATCAACACGCTCTCTATTTAAATTTTCAAGATAATTTTTTACTTCATTTATATCAAATTCAACAGGAGTATCGTAATTTACATTAGAATTATTATTTTTAATAATTTTATTTTTTATAACTGCACTTTTAAATTGAGAAACTTGATTGTAGCTATTTTGGTCATTACTTTCAATAAACATATCCTCCAATTCTTCAGAATTCATTAGCCAATATGGTAGTTTAAGATTATCAATATTAAGTAAATTAAGATTAAATTTTTCACTCTCCACTAATCTAAATGCATTTGTATATTCAGAGTGAATATCAAAAATTATAATATGTGAATTCTTTTGATGTTCTTTATTCTTATTGATACCATTATCAAAACCTACTGCCTCTTGCAATAGTTTTGCTACAACACAAGACTTGCCAGCCCCTGTTGACCCGACTACTGCTATATGTTTACTAAAAAGTTTATCTCCATCTATCATAGCTTTAATATTGTTATTTTGGGCTAAATATCCAATTTCAAAATTAAAAACATCATTACCCTCAAATATTGTTTTCAATAGGTCTGCATTTGCTGAAAATGCTTCTTCGCAAGGCAAAGGCATGTTTTTTATTCCACGTTGAAATCTGTCTTCTGTATAAGTTCCTATGGGTTGACATATAATATCCATTTTGCATGTAGAATCGTCATTGCTATCTACGATTTTCATATTCTGAATTATTGCAATAATATGGTCATTGCAATTTCCATCACTAATCTTGATTAAATTCCCAATATTTAATTTATTTTTAACATCTTCAATGTTTTTTAAATTATCGGAACGGACAATAATTTGATTAATTTCACTTGCGTATACCTGTCCTATCGCTTTTTCTTCATTCATAATCACCTACCATATTCAAAAGATATTTGAGTTCTTTAACATTCTTAACATTTAACAATTCTTTATTGCCACTTATTTTTATATCAGAAAATTTATTGGTATTTATAATATATAAGTCATCTGGAGAGTAGTCAGCAATATGAGCTTTCATTTCGCTTTCGTTTTCTTCATTTAAGTATAACAACCGAATATTAAATTCAAATTGTTTATCTTTTATACTTACCATTGGTGTAGCAAAAAACTTTTCTTTTTTCCAATTATCAGGATTCATTGTAAAACCACAATTAGCCTTTATTCCTTTACTTGAAAGTTTTTCAAATATATTTTCAAATTCTTTTATAGTTGCATAAATAACAAAAGTTGGAATATAACCATTAATATGAAGTTTTGTTGGTTTCTTTTGATAATTATCTAAGAATTCTTTGATAAAACCAACGCATGTGTTTTCATAATCATCAAAAGAATTTTCATCAAATACAAAACACCTTGTACGAGTATTCATTTTTAAATTATCTCTAAGATACTTTCTTTTAGCTTTTAAAATATCATTATAATTTTTTAAAAGTTTTGTATATTTGTGTAGTATTGTACTGTCTATATTTCTTAGTCTGTTCCAGAAATCACTTATGCATACTTGTCTTTCGTTAATTTGATGTTTTATACTAAGCTCATGAACAATCGCTAGAGCACTTGGATATATAACCGTATCTATAATTGATTCTTCAAAACCTTTCTCTTTTAACAGATTTATGTTTGTATTTTTCAACACTTCCAATTTAGGACCAAAGTGTATTTTTAATCGGCTTATAAAATCATCTACTATGTTTTCCCCATCTCTAGATATTATTTCCCGAATATTGTTTTTATATGTTAGCAAATGTTTAGGAGTGTCTTTATTGATAAATGATTTTATTACAGAACTAGGAAGAGAAATAATTTCTTCTTCCTTATCAGGAAAGTGACAGAATAAAACATATTTTACCGAGTCTTCACGGTTTCTACTACACCAATTTTGTAGCATTAAAAGAATAGGTTTTTCTATTATGGAATTAGTATAATTTTCTTGTTGCTCATGGTACTTACACTGAATAAACTCTTGCATACCATTTGAAAAATAGTCAACATCTTCTATCCCTTCAACAGTAATGATATCTTTATCATTTCCTACTAATAATTGATGTAACGTCTTTTCAAATTGATAAAAAAAGCCCTGAATTGTACTATTTGCAGCTCTATTTCCCAATGCACTACTCCTTTATACACACTTTACAATAAAAAAGACAAAATAACAGTTTATTTTAAATTTATTATATAAAGAAACATAAGAGTAAATATTCTTTGTAATATTACAGTAATATTTCTATTCAAATAGATATTACCGTTCAAAATATCACTATCGCTTATTCTTAGATATATATTTAGGTCTTTGTAATAAAGTAATAAAAAAGATAAATTGTTTTAATATAAAATGTATATAGGGTTAAAATTTTGCGACTGATTTTCGACTGATTAGGATTAAAAAATAGTAAAATTGCATAAGATATTTTAACGACACAACAAAGCTGTAGTTATCGTTGAATAAACAATTACAGTGCCATTGACTTTCTTAATCTCTCTTGTTAGAATATCCCTTGGGACGAGGGGGTCGCAGGTTCAAATCCTGTCATCCCGATTTTTCTGCAAAAATCGGTTTCCAGGTTGCCCCTACGGTTAGCTCATTTACAATCCGTTGCTCATTGCATTCATACGGCTTGTACAATTCTGCATACTTATTCGTAAGGCTCATTCTTCGCCTGTTCAAACTAGCATCCGCAAGGGGAGAGGGAACTATTATCTTCACCCTTCACTTTTTCAGCCTTTCAACTTTTCAACCTTTCAACCCTTCAACTTTTCAACTCTACTTCACCCCTCACTTACAGGCCGATTTAACACAAAGATTGACGGGACTGATTTTTGTAATATGATAATTAATATACATTTTATATTAATGAGGATTAGGGAAATTGGATTTTACAACGTTAACCATTGAAGCATTAAAAATGCTTGCACAATTTGTCGGAAGCTATGGAATAGCAATTATTGTTTTAACTATTATTGTTAGAATGTTTTTGTGGCCTTTGAATGTGTCACAGCAACGGTCTATGCGCCAAATGCAGACGCTTCAGCCTAAACTGAAAGCAATTCAGGAACGCTACAAAAACGATCCGCAAAGAATGCAGCAAAAAATGATGGAATTCTATAAAGAACACAAGTTCAACCCGATGGGCGGATGCCTGCCGCTGCTTATACAGATGCCTGTTTTCATTTTACTGTATTCAGCTCTGATGAGCCCGCAATTCATCCAGATTGCAGGCAATTCAAAATTTTTATTCATAAACAGCCTTGCGACCACTCTCAGAGCAACTGCAGGAATTTCCAATGATGGTGTTATGGGAACATCCAAGTATGACACATTCATTTTAGGCAAAACAGCAACAGTTTATCTGCCAACAGAAACACTCCAAAATGTTAAAGTTGACAAACCTAATAAAGCTCTTGAAATTCAGGGCGAACTTGTGCCGGGCGAAAATATTGACTTTAAAGTAAGTCTTGACCAGCTTGATCTTAAATTCAGCCAGCTTGATCAGATTCAAAAGGCTGATATGACAATAACAGATATTAACACCAAAGAAACCGAAAAAGTGACCTTTGAACGTCACGGCGGACTTTTAACTGCCACAGTGCCATCAAAAGCTGTTGAACGGTCTTTCCATTGGGATGTGCTTGTTTTGATTGCTTTATTCGGACTTACAATGTGGCTTTCTCAGAAATTGATGATGGCGCAAAACCAGAAAAACATGCCGGAAGATCCGACACAGCAGGCTATACAAAAATCAATGGGCACATTTATGCCAATTATGATTATTGCAACTTTTGTTATAATACCGATTCCTGCTGGTGTCTTGATTTACTTGATTGTGTCTAACATAATTCAGGTTCTACAGACAATTATCGTAAACAAACAGATTGACGCAGAAGAAGCAGCCAAAAAAGTTCAGGCAACCGACGGCTCAAAACTTATTGAAGCAGAAATTGTTGACAACAATGCAAAAGTTCCTGAAGTTAACGGTTCTATCCTCGACACTTTGAAGAAAAAATTCGGGATGAAATAGAGGTTAAAAATGCTTGTATCGGATTTTGATTATGAACTGCCGGAAGAATTGATAGCACAGCTTCCGGCGGACAAGCGCGAAAACTCAAGAATGATGGTTCTTGAAAGAAATTCGCACAAAATTCTGCACAGGCATTTTTATGACATTGTAGATTTGATTGACGAAAATTCAATCCTTGTTTTGAACAACACAAAAGTCATGCCGGCACGGCTTATCGGGCACAAGGACACGGGGGCAAAAATAGAAGTATTTTTGCTTAAAAATCTCGGTACAATAAAAAATTCAGACTCTTCTGCCCTTCAGACCTCACACGGTTCTTACTGGGAAGTTCTTATAAAACCATCCAAGCGAATTAAGCCCGATACGATAATCAAAATAAGTGATGAGCTTTCGGTCAGGGCAATCGAAAGAACAGAAGAAGACGGCGGCTGGATTGTGGAACTTATTTACGAAGGCGAGGTTTTGGATGTTTTGCACAGAAACGGCAATATTCCGCTCCCTCCGTATATTGAAAGAAAACTCCAGAGTGAAGATATTAAAAAACTTGATTTTGAACGCTATCAGACAGTTTATGCTAAAGACGAGGGTTCTGTTGCCGCCCCGACAGCAGGGTTGCATTTTACAAAAGAGATTTTGCAGAAGCTTCAGGATAAAGGAGTTGAGATAGCTTATGTTACTTTAAATGTCGGACTTGGCACATTCAGACCCGTAAAATGCGAAAACATTTTAGAGCATAAAATGCATTCTGAAACCTTTGAAATATCCGAAGAAACAGCAAGAAAAATCAATGAAGCAAAAGCAAAGGGTAAAAAATTAATTGCAGTCGGCACAACAACTGTCAGAACTTTAGAAACAGCATATCAAAAATTCGGCTGCATAAAAGCCTGCCGTGATCACTCGGAGCTTTTTATTTATCCGCCTTATGAGTTTAAGGTAATTGACGAATTGATTACGAATTTTCACCTGCCAAAATCAACGCTTCTTATGCTTGTGTCCGCACTTGCAGGTAAGAATTTTATTTTCAAAGCCTACAATGAAGCAATAGAAAATAATTACAGATTTTTCTCCTATGGAGATTGCATGTTTATAAGGTAAGTTTAGCTTTATCTGTTGTCCAAACTCTAAAAGGGAATCCTCTGTTTAACATTATAAAGTTTTCCAATTTATCAATATGCTTAATTTTCAATTTTTCTACTGACTTTGGAAACACACAAATTTCGCCGTTAGGCATTTCAATACCATCGACATCCGGATAATTCCTTTCAAAACTTTCTTGCATTCTTGAAATATTCTTAGAATCAGCTAAAGAAACCTTTTTAAAATTCATTGATTTTAAACCGGAAACTGTATATACATGAGGATTCGGATTGTTTATGGATTTACTTACACCAAGATGCAGCGGAGCATCCGGACTTTTTATATTTGCAAAATACGGAGCAAATTTCTTAGTTCTAAAAAGATATATACCTTTTCCGCGTTTTGCTGCACCTTCTCCGGATCCTATCATTTCGATATTAAATTTTTCAAATTTATAAGGTGATCCGTGGTAAGCAATATCATCCAACTGTAAAGCTGATTTATTATAAAAAAGTTTTACATCCTTAATTTTTTTTAAATCATATACATTTGTTTGCAATATAGAGCTTTTACCGGCGGCTCTTACATAGTTAATCGTTTTTGCAACTAATTTTGAAATTACCATATAATTTCTCCTTTTCCATACATATAATATAAAAATTTTTAGCCCTAAAAATTGCCCCTTTATGAATAATTTTGACATTTTTATAAAAATCATTAATTCAAATAGAGGATAACAAAAAGGGTTATAGTATATAGAATAATAAGAGATGTCGGAGATTATGTAAGTTTTCGACAAAAGACAAGGGGACGAAAATTATGTTTTCGGAAATGATACAGGGATTACTAAATTCAGGCGGAAAAGCGCAGGCTATGCAAAGATATGCACAGCTCCAAAATAGAGTTGCCAATTTCAGAAACCAGCTTAACGGCCCTGAAATTCCGCAAACACAAAATCCTATTGACACAATTTACCCGAACACAAGAGCTAATGTCCAATCGTTTGAAAATGTTTTAAAAAGTTCTGCAGTAGACTTTGGTTCTCTGCTTTTAGGTCCTCAGGCAATGAAGGTTAATGCTGACCTCGTTAAAAACCCCAATCCAGTAAATAGCCTGAATACAGCGCTTGAAGAACTGCAGGAAGTCAAAATTCCGGATGAAATGCCTTCTTTAAAGAATATCTCTTCCAATCAAACGCAAAAGCATCAAATTTTAGGAATGATTTCGCAAATTGCAGAAAAACATGGCGTTGATGAAGATTTGATTAAAGCAGTAATCAAACAGGAATCAGGGTTTAACACCCGAGCAAAGTCTCCGGCAGGTGCTATGGGATTAATGCAGCTTATGCCTGCAACTGCCGCAAGCCTCGGGGTTAAAGACCCGTTTAATCCGGTTCAAAATGTTGACGGTGGCACAAGATACCTCAAATCAATGCTTGACAAATATAACGGAAATATAATACTCGCACTTGCAGCTTACAACGCAGGCCCTGGCGCTGTAGACAAATACGACGGAGTTCCTCCGTATGCAGAAACTCAAAATTATGTCCGCAATGTTCTTGCTAACTACTTGTAATAAGAGTTGATGCTTTGATTATTAAGATTTTTGCATTAAATAATTTTTCTGTTACAATAGCGTTAGCTATAATAAGGAAAGGGATTTAATGAGATTTTCATCATCTTTTAAAGTAGGACTTTTGACACTGTTATCACTGATTTTGCTGGTAGGAGTTGTTCTTAAAGTAAAAGGACGTGCTCTTTCTTCGGCAAAACGTATCGAAATAACATTCAAAGATGTCAATGGCATGCGTCCCGGTGCAGGCGTTCAGATGATGGGTCTAAAAGTCGGACAGGTTGAAGAAATTAAACCAGTAATTGACAACGAAAACAGCCACGTTGATGTAAAATTTGTAATTACGGAACCCGGAATTGAAATACCAAAAGCTTCTGTATTTTCAATCCAGCAGTCCGGACTCATCGGCGAACTTTTCCTTGAAATTACTCCGCCTAAAACTCGCACTATCTATATCCCAATGAAAAATAAAGATGTTTTATACAAAGATGATGATGTAAAAATGAAACTTGATGACAACATCTGTAATGTTGGAAAAATCAAAAATATAGAAATTGTCTCAAGAGAAGTTTTGCCATATAACGTCAAAGATACAATAAAAACAAACAATGCATACAAAATAGATTATATAATTAATCTTCCCGGGCTTATTCTGCCGGAATTCCTTAAAGGCGAAACGATAACTGAAAAAGGAGAAAAATCACTTCTTGTTTCAACATTAGATGATGTAACTCTTCCATACCCGACGCAAACATCTCCTTATACAATTGTAGAGCCGATGAGAATATCTGACTTTATGGAATGGCAATACAAGGCCGCTGAATCGTTGACAGAAACAAACAAAAAGGTTAATGATTTGTTATCAGATGAAGTGATTGCAGAATTGAAAGCTTCTGTAACGAATATAAATGATTTAACAGAAAAAACAGCTGACACAATGAGCAAAATTGATGCTATAGTTGAATCGTCAAGAGAAGATATCGACACATTAATGGCTCTGCTTGATCAAACATCCAAAGATTTCAACAAAATGTCTGAAAATATAAATACAATTATAGGCGACCCTGAATTTAAAAAAACAATGATGTCTACAGCTAATTCAATGGATCAGCTTGCACAAAACATAAATAAAATTATAGGAAATGATGAAGAAGCTGCACAGATGGCTGCAGACATAAGAGAAATAGCACATAATGCAAATGAAATCAGTACATACATTAACGGATTTACTAAGGACGAACAACTGAAAAAAGATTTAACAAGTGCTGTATCTAACGCAAACAAAGCAATGATTAACCTTAATATAGCACTTTCAACAGTGAACCAGATGACACCTGAAAAGAAAACTGAATTACAAACAATTATAGATGATACGAAAGTTACAACCTGTAATTTGAAAAAATTCTCTGAAAAATTAAATAAGAGATTTTTAATCTGGAGATTGATGTTCTAAAGTCTTTTTTTAAGGTGTCCCCAAAAAAAGAAGAATACCCTTATGAATTTAAAGACACAAATTACCAAAATACATTACGACAAAAATGCTAAAGGAATTTCATTCGGAATTTTGAAATTTTTGTCAATTTTTTACGGAGCAGGAAGCAGATTAAAAAATGCACTGTATGACAATAACATTTTAAAATCAGAAAAAGTCAATGCATACGTAATATCTGTAGGAAATGTAACAACCGGCGGAGTCGGAAAAACACCCGTAGTATCCCTGATTGGTAAATATTTTATCTCAAAAGGAGAAAAAACAGCAATTATTTCAAGAGGTTACGGTGGAGAACTTTCAAACAAACAGATTAACGTAATATCTGACGGAAAAGAAATTTTTTATAATGCAAGGCTTGCAGGAGATGAACCATATTGGCTTGCGAAAAATACAACAGGCGCAATAATTATTACAAGCAAAAACAGAATTGAAGCAGCAAAATATGCCATAAAAAAATACGGCGTCACGAAAATAATTTTAGATGATGGCTTTCAGCACAGAAAACTTCACAGAGATATTGATATTGTGCTTGCTGACAGTGAAAAGCTTTACGGCAACGAAAATCTTCTTCCTGCCGGCCCTTTAAGAGAAGGCAAAGAAGCTTTCAGAAGAATAAATAGAATGGTTATTGTAAGCAAAAACACAGACCACACAAAAGCTGACAAACTTGCAAAAATTACAGCAAAAAAAATGAAAATTCCAACAATTGTATGCTACACCGAACCGGATTATGTCTACAATATTAAAACCGGCGAAGTTTTGAAAGATGACTCAAATGCTGTTGCTGTTTCTGCAATCGGCCAGCCTGAACAGTTTTACAAATTTTTAGGAAACTACAGAATAACTAAAAGCATTACTTTTGATGACCATCACAGATATAAAGAAAGCGAACTTCCAGCAGGTACAATTATTACAACAGAAAAAGATGCAGTTAAAATGAAAGATTTTAACAGAGATGACATTTATGCACTCAAATTAAGAACACGAATTAATATTGAGGAACTCCTTAATGACAAAGTTTAAAAATGAAATTGACATAGACAAAGTAGTAGAACTGTTAAAACAGGCTGACCAGCCGAGAAGCGATTTTGTACATTTAATGGATACTTTTAATGATCCTTATCTTGTTTTGATAGCCTGCATTTTAAGTCTAAGAACAAATGATAAAACAACATATCCAGCGACATTAAGGATGCTTAAACTTGGAAGAACTCCGGAAGATTTTGCAAAATGCGATATAACAACTCTTGAAAAAGTAATTTATCCTGTTGGATTTTATGCCAACAAAGCCCGCCAGATTGTGGAACTGTCAAAAGAATTAGTTGAAAAATACAACTCAAAAGTTCCAAAATCAATAGAAGAAATGACAAAATTCAACGGCGTCGGAAGAAAAACGGCAAACCTTGTAATGTCCAGAGGATTCAATGAGCCAGCAATCTGTGTAGATGTTCATGTCCACCGGATTTTCAACCGGCTCGGATATATCAAAACGAAAAATCCTGAAGAAACAGAATTTGCCCTCCGAAAAAAGCTTCCCGTAAAATACTGGATTGACATAAACACACTTTTAGTAACGCACGGACAAAATGTATGCAAACCGATTAATCCCAAATGCAATATTTGTCCGATTAAAGACTATTGTGCACAAAACATTTAAAAATTGACATATAAATAGATTTTGAGCTAAAATAATCAGAATAATATAAGGGGGTATGGTGACAGCAATTGCAATTATATTAATAATTATTTGGCTTATTATAATTCATGTCAAACTATCTGAAGTTTCTGAGAGCATAAGAGAAATTAAAAGCTCTTTTTTAAAGGATAAAATTTACGAACACCGGACAGAACCCAAATCTGACAATCAAAAACCTGCTAAAAAACCCGAAGAGCCCTTATCAATCTCTGATATTCCGGATGAAGTTATCTTCAACAAAAAAGCTGACAAACTGCCTCAATATATTGAAAACAATCAGAAAGAAGAAACACCATTAAAAGATTTTGAAAATATGTTTTTAGGGAATATTTTCAACAAAATCGGTTCGATTGCACTTCTTATCGGACTTATGATTTTAATTAAACTTGTATCACCATATTTTGTATTCACACCACAATTGAAAATCACACTGGGGTATCTTGCGGGAATCGTTATGATGATAGGTGCTCTTAAACTTCACCAAAAAGAAAACATGAAAAATTATTCGGAAGTTTTATTAGGCACATGTTTCGGCGCAATGTTCATTTCGACATACTGCGCAAGTGCCATTTTTGAACTTTTCGGGTTTGCTGCAACCGCAATCATTGCAACAGTACTTTTGCTTGCAGCGTTTTATCTTGCAGACAAACTTAAGACTATTTCAATGCTTGTAATAAGTTTAATTGCTGCTTACCTGAATCCGATTTTTCTAAATTCCGAGTTTGATGTACCTTCAAATTTTTTATTCGGTTATTTGATTTTTATAAACCTTCTTTCACTTGTTTATACATATAGAAATAACTCCCGCAGTATAACTAATACCGTTAACCTCTGTATTACATTTTTTGCGGCGTTAACACTCTGTTACGAAATTCCTTATGCCGGTATAGTAACACTCTGGGCTGTATATATTGTTTATGACTTAATAACTGCCTCCGGCGAAAATAAAAACAAAGTTGTTAATTATATAAACCTTGCTGTTCTGACAGGTTTATTACTTGACTCATCCTGGGGTGAATACAGATTTATCGGATATACACAGCTCGGATGTGCAGTCATTTATGCAATAATTTCATATTTTAAAAAGGCTAATCCTGAAATGTTTAAAAATTACCTGCATATGAGTTTAATCGCGGCATTTTTGTTTGTGTATTTTATATGCAATGGTTCTCCGACTATAAAATGTCTTGTATGGTCAATTGAAGCTATAATCCTTACATATTTTGCATGCAAATACAAATTAAAAATGCTTGCTGGATGGAGTTGCGGAATATGGGCAGCCGCATATTGTTCAATACTCACAATAGACGGAGTTCTTGCAGTAAAAAGCCTTGCAAACTATGTGCCGATTTGGAATATAAGACTTGCAATGTTCTTACCGATTATAATTTCATCAGCCGCTTCATTCTGGCTTCTTAACAAAACTGAAGATGAAAAAATCTTCAGCGTTGGAGAATTTTTCCGTTTTGCATGTATAAGTTCCGTCTATTTATACATTGGACTGGAATTGAATAATATAATTACTCAACGCTTTATCGGAGTAAATACAAATGCAGGCTTTATAAACAACATGATAAACGCAATTCTTTTCTCAGCTTACGCAATAAATATAAAACGGCTACACATGATTGCAAAATCAATGACAGTTTTCTTATTGCCTATATCGGCGATTGCAGGAATCTGTGCCTTAATATTACTTATTTTTACAGGGACGCATTACAAACCGATTGATGCCTTTATTCCAGTAATCAATCTTAGATTCATTGCATTTTTGTCAGGTATTGCGGCTTCAATACTCTATCGAAAATGGACTGACAATAAAGTTTTCAATTACATTGCAATCATTCTGGGCTTTATCTTTTTACACTATGAAACCGTTGACATGATTACAAAATATGCAATTACGGACGGAAGCTATCTGATATCTGTAAGCTGGATTTTATATTCCGGAATTATTACAACTATCGGAATTTTAAAGAACAAAGATTTTTTCAAAATTTCAGGTATAGGATTATGTATCCTTTCAATTCTCAGAATTTTCATTTTTGATCTTTCAAAAGTTGATATTTTATATAAATTTATAGCAATTCTTACACTCGGGCTAATTCTTATGATTCTTTCTTATCTTTACAACAAGAAATCCGCCAAATAACCAACAGATGCTATATAACAGACATTAACAAACTTGCTTTTTAAAAGTTGTTGTGCGATAATTTTTATAAGATTATGTTGTAAAAAATACACTAATCGGGGTTAATAGTAAATCACAATAGGAGTCGAAAAATGAGTGTAGGAAATCCTCATGGTATTGACACATCTAAATTGGATACTATTATCGCAGATTGCGGTGGTAAGAAATCCAATTTGATTGCAATGCTTCAAAAGGTTCAGGAAGTCTACCGGTATCTTCCTGAAGAAGCGATGATTTATATCGGTACTAAAGTTGAAGGGCTATCCCCTGCAACTGTTTTTGGAGTTGCAACGTTTTATGCGCAATTTTCACTTGAACCGAAAGGCAAATTTGAAATTAAAGTTTGTGACGGAACAGCCTGCCACGTCAGAGGCTCAATGCCTGTTCTGAATGCAATCAGAGCAAAATTAAATATGCAGGCCGGCCAGTTAACCAGCGAAAACGGCCTATTTTCACTGGAAACAGTAAGCTGCTTAGGTGCATGCGGACTCGCTCCTGTTGTTGTAATTAATGACAAAGTTTACCCTCAAATGACCTCCGATGCTATCACTATAGTCTTGGATACACTGATTAAGGAGGGCAACTAATGGAGAAAACTGCATTGAATATAAATATAATAGAAGAACAAAAAAAAGCTCAGGAAAACATTGCAAAACAAGGATTGAGAGTTTTGGTCTGCGCTGGCACAGGGTGCGTCGCAAACGGAGCGCTGAAAGTTATTGATAAATTTAAAGAACTCGGTGCTGATGTATCAGTCCTGACGGATTATGACAAAATGACGATAGTTCCGACAGGATGCCACGGCTTTTGCGAACAGGGAGTTCTTGTTGTTATTCCTGATAAACATGTAACCTATGTAAAAGTTAAAGAAAAAGATGTAGAAGAAATCTATGAAAACCACATTAAAAACAACAAACCTGTTGAAAGACTTCTTTACGTTGATCCGAAAACTCACCAGCATGTACAGGATGATGAGCATATTAATTTTTACGCAAAGCAAACGCGTACAGCTCTTGCAAACTGTGGAAACATCAATGCGGAATCAATTGATGAAGCAATCGCCGTAAGAGGTTATGAAGCACTGTCTAAGGTTTTGGAAGAAAACAATCCTGATGCGGTTATAGAAACAATTGAAAAATCAGGCTTAAGAGGCAGAGGGGGCGGCGGATTTCCGACCGGAAGAAAATGGAGATTTACGGCAGCTAACAGAGGCGGAAAATCTTACGTTGTATGTAACGGTGACGAAGGCGACCCCGGTGCATTTATGGATAGATCCGTTATGGAAGGCGACCCGCACAAACTTCTTGAAGGTATTGCAATTGCCGCATTCGCTATCGGGGCAGATGAAGCTTACATCTATGTTCGTGCCGAATACCCGCTTGCAATCAAACGTCTTAGAAAAGCAATCGCTGACGCTGAAGCAAGAAATTTCTTAGGCAAAAACATTATGGGAAGTGATTTCTCGCTCGAAATTCATATTAAAGAAGGTGCCGGAGCTTTTGTTTGCGGTGAAGAAACCGCTCTTATGGCATCAATTGAAGGCGAAAGAGGTATGCCACGACCAAAACCGCCATTCCCTGCAAACAAAGGTTTGTTTGGCAGACCGACTTTAATTAATAACGTTGAAACACTTGCAAACGTACCTGTTATCCTTCTTAAAGGTCCGGATTGGTTCTCTCAAATGGGTACAGAGACTTCAAAAGGCACAAAAACTTTTGCACTCACAGGTGAAGTAAACAACACAGGGCTTATTGAAGTTCCGATGGGAACAACACTCCGAGAAATTGTCTTTGATATCGGCGGCGGAATGCGTGACGGCAAAAAATTCAAAGCCGTTCAAATAGGAGGCCCTTCAGGCGGATGCTTGACTGAAGAGCACCTTGATATCCCGATGGATTACGACAACCTGATTAAAGCAGGTGCAATGGTCGGTTCTGGCGGTCTTGTTGTTATGAGCGACAAAACATGTATCGTTGAAGTTGCAAGGTTCTTTATGAACTTCACCCAGAACGAAAGTTGCGGGAAATGCGTCCCCTGCCGTGAAGGAACTAAAAATATGTTAAAAATCCTTGAAAAAATCGTTGCAGGCAAAGGCGAAATGAAAGATCTTGATACCCTGGAAGAACTTGCACATGCTGTTAAAGACGGCTCGCTTTGCGGACTTGGCAAAACAGCTCCGAATCCTGTTCTTTCAACACTGAAATACTTCAGGGATGAATATATTGCGCACATCAAAGACAAGAAATGCCCTGCAGGTGTTTGTACGGCAATGAAAAAAGTCGTAATAAATGAAGAACTCTGCAAAGGTTGTACAAAATGTGCAAGAATTTGCCCTGTAGGAGCAATTTCAGGAACAGTTAAGCAGCCGCACCATATAGATCAATCTAAATGTATCAAGTGCGAAGCTTGCTTTACAAGCTGTCCGTTCAGAGCAATTGTCTTAGAGTAAGTTGAAAAGTTGAACGGTTGAATGGTTTAAAGGTTATTCATAACTAACTATTCAACCAAACAACCAGAATGATAAAGGAATAACAATATGACAGATAAAAAAACATTATTTATAGACGGCAGGGAAGTGGAATTCACAGATGAACCAAACCTGCTTGAAGTAATCAGAAAAGCAGGGATGAATGTTCCGACTTTCTGCTACCGTCCCGATTTAACATCATTCGGCGCATGCCGTATGTGCGTTGTGGAAATCGAAGGCAGAGGCATTCAATCTTCCTGCACAATGCCGCCGGAGGCCGGATTAAAAATTCATCTTAACACTGAAAGAACCAGAAGAATCAGAAAAACAGTTCTTGAACTTCTTCTTGCAAACCACGACAAAGAATGTCTGACCTGCGAAAAATCAGGTAACTGTGAACTTCAAAAATATTCAGAAGAATACGGTATCAAAAAAATCAGATACCCGGAAAAATCAATTGAAGATTATCTTCCGGTTGACGACAGTTCCCCCTCGCTTGTCAGAGATCCGAACAAATGTATTCTCTGCGGAGCATGCGTTAGAGCCTGCTCGGAATTCCAGGGACATTCAGTCCTCGGCTTTGCAAACAGAGGCTCAAAAACCGTTGTTCAGCCTATGAACGGCAGACCTTTAGGTCAGGTCGACTGCGTAAACTGCGGACAGTGTGCGGCCGTTTGCCCGACAGGAGCTTTGACAATCAAATCGGATATAGAAAATGTATGGAAAGAAATTACAAATCCGAATAAAAAAGTCGTTGTCCAAATGGCTCCTGCAACCCGTGTTGCAATCGGCGAAATGTTCGGACTTGAACCCGGCGAAAACTCAATCAAAAAAATGAACGCTGCCTTAAGAAGAATCGGTTTTGATTTAATTTTCGATACCAATTTTTCAGCAGATTTGACGATTATGGAAGAAGCAACGGAATTTTTGGAAAGGTTAAAATCAGGCGAAAATCTTCCGCTGTTCACATCTTGCTGTCCTGCTTGGGTAAAATATCTCGAAGACCAGCATCCTGATATGCTAAAACATCTTTCAAGTTGCAAATCCCCAATGTCAATGCTTTCGCCTGTTCTTGTAGAACTTGTGCCAAAACACTTCAACGTTGATAGAGATAATCTTGTAGTTGTTGCTATCATGCCTTGTACAGCTAAGAAATTTGAATGCAAACGCTCTGAACTTTCTCATGACGGACGTCCTGATACCGATTATGTTTTAACGACTCAGGAACTTGGCAGAATGATTAGAGAAGCTGGTATCAACTTTAATTCTCTTGAAGGGGAAGATGCCGACAGCCCATTTGGAGAATACACAGGTGCAGGTACAATCTTCGGAGCCTCCGGCGGAGTAGCGGAAGCAGCGGTTAGAACTGCATACGAATTTGCAACAGGTGAAATTTTGCAGGATGTTGATATCAAGCAAATGAGAGGAACAACAAACCGTTCACGTGATATCGAACTTGATTTAAAAGGAACTAAACTTGTTGTTAGAGTTGTTTCCACACTCAAAGAAGCCGAAAAATCAATTCAGGAAATCAAAGCTGGTAAAGCGCCATTCCAGATGCTTGAAGTTATGGCTTGTCCCGGCGGATGTATCAATGGCGGAGGGCAACCCAGAAGCTGTGATGACAGCAAAATTAAACAGGAACGTGCTGATGGACTTTACAAGGAAGACTCAGAACTTCCTCAAAGAAAATCTCATATGAATCAGTCAATTCAAAAGCTTTATCAAGAATATTTGGAACATCCGAATTCTCATAAAGCACACGAAATTCTGCATACTGCATATTCCAACCGATTTGCAGGGTCATACAGAGATATTTAATCTTTACTAAAAACAAAAAGCGCCGGTTTAAAAACCGGCGCTTTCGGGTATAATAAAACAGATTACAAAAATTCAAGAATATAATGTATTGAACGCTTTGGCCTCACTAAATATAATTATACTTGATAAATAAAGGAGTAAGGATGAAAAAAAATATAATAATATCATTTCCGGTGATATGCTTAATGTTAATGTTAATAAGCACCGCTGCGGCAAAAGCGTCAACTTCACAAAACGATTCTTTAAAAGTCAAAAACATGGGCAAACTTTATGTACAGGCAGTTCTTGAAGGAAGCAGTTTAGCCTCACAACAACAAATTTTGCAAAGCATGGCAGAGTCTGGTGCCAAAGATTTTAAAACTCACGAATACACTCCAAGCCCCATCAGAGGAAAAATTAAAATTGACGGCAAGATGGTTGACGGAACCAATAAACAATGTTTAATTATGGAATACAAATACAACGGAAAAACTTATGAAACAGGAGCGTGCAAAACTCCTGACTAACATAAAACAAATCGGCTTAGATGAAAAACCGTTAAGCCGATTTGCTGTAACACGAATTTATACATTTATTTTTCAGAAGAAACAATTTTGATAATTGCAGAAGTAACATCGTCACCTCCATATAGAACCATACCTTTTGACAGAATAAGGTCATAGTTGTTGGATTTAGCATAATTTTCAACTGTTTTTGAGATATTTTTATCAATATTAGCAAGCTTTTTCAGATATTCTTTGTCTATTTTTTCTTTCTTACTAACAAGTTCCTTCTGGAATTTTTCTTCCAAAGCTTTTTTCTTTTTTTCATCAGACTGAAGTGCAACATCTTTTCTTGCATTTTCAATATATTTAATTAACTCATCAACTTTATCCTGCTGTTCCTGCTTTAACTTTTTAATCTGCGCAGAATTCTCGACAACCTGCGAAACATCGATCACGGCAACATTATAAAATGAGTTTTCAGCATATGCCGGATGTCCCCAAACTGATAATAAAACAATTGCTGATAATAAAAATATATCAAACTTTTTTCTACTCATAACTCCTCCTTAAAATTTATACAAATATTCCTACAACATCAGAATGATATTTACTAATTATAATAAACCAGAAGTGTGAACTTTATTTAAGTGTCTTTACACAGCTAATAATATACTATATAATAAAAAGAACAGAATAAAGTAATTTATAAAAATATTAATTTTTGTAAATTTTATAGCAAAAAAATAAATCCGGCTGTTTTTATCCTAATATTAGGAATAAAAACAATAATTTATTAATCGATTAATAAAGTTGATAAAGGTGAATGATGGAAAAGATAAAACTTAACAGACGAGTTACAAAAGCTATTTTAGGAATTTCAGCTTTTTGTGCTATTGCTTTACCGTCAACCATACATCCTGCACAGGCAGCAGATCCTGTATTGCCTGTTTCTATTCAGCAGATGATGATGGAAGGCGGAGCTGCAGGAAGTATTAAGCATGATACTGACATGATGCGATTCAAGCGTGATGAAAAAGAAATTAATGAAGATTATAGGCAATTCACGCAAGACAGAAATTTTGAAGGCAGCGGCGGTGCTCAGGTAATTCAAAACAATACAGGAACACAAGCTTCTGATGAATATATGCAGGGGCAGGTTCAGGATATTGATACAAAAGGCGTATTTATTAATTCTATTGATGTTTCACCTTCATCAATCTTGACTTCAGAAGAAATTAACTCTGTTGTACAGCCACTGGTCGGAAAAAATGTATTTATCAGTGATATTCAAAAAGTTATAGACCAGTTGAACAGTTTATATGCACAGAAAGGTTTTGTTACAGCTAAAGCCTTCTTGCCTGAACAGACCGTAGAAAACGGCAACATTCACATTGAACTTATTGAAAGTAAAGTCGGTAATATTTCAGTATCAGACAACAAATGGACAAGAACCAAATACATTACTGACCGTATAGAACAAGAACCAGGTAAATTGTTTGATATAGTTGAACTTGAACAGGATATTCTTGATTTCAACAGATACAACGAAGGTGTTAACCTGACAGCAAACCTGACAGCTGGTGCAACCCCCGGAACAACAGATATTGCAATCAAAGCACATGAAAACTTCCCGTTCCATATAGTAGGTATTATGGATAACGCAGGCCGCTATCAGACAGGACATTTAAGAGGCGGTGCAATGATTTATGCAGACAGCTTGTTCCATAACCGTGACCGCCTGTCTATCGGTTCATATTTCTCAGGCGGAGCAATAAGCCCGTTTGCTGACTACAACTTCCCGGTAAACAAAAAAGACGGACGTATAGGTTTTATGTATGCGTCAACTTTTGCTAAAATCAAATGGGGACCTTTAACAGACTTAGATCTTAAAAGTAAATCATATATCTATTCATTGTACTACTCACAACCGCTTGTCAGAAAGCCGGGATTTGAGTTGAAGAGCTACTTAGCCGGCAACTACAAACGTGCCAGAACCAGTATCTTTGATGATGCTATAGACCTTGGTGTTGATGAAATTACGAGTGTGGATCTGGCATTAAACATGAGAAAAGATACTAAATATGGTATTTGGTATGCTAATCAGGGTGTGTCAATGGCATTCCCGATATTCGACAGCCAGTCAAGCTATGTTAAAATCAACGGTAGTGCTGTCAGATTGCATGACTTCTCACACGGTATAATCGGTCAATTGAGAGGCAACTATCAGGTAATACCAAACAACAAACACATTCCGTATCTTGATCAGTTCCAGGTCGGTGGTCTTGCAACTGTCAGAGGTTACTCAGAAGGTATTTTGATGGGTAAAAACGGTTACTACTTAAGCGGTGAATTGATGTTCCCGTTATTACCGAGAGAAATTACAAGTCCTCGATCAGGTGAAAAGATACCATTCCTCGGGAAATATGTTAAAGGTGCAATTTTTGCAGACCATGCAGGTGTATTCCCGACAGCAAATGAAGATTATTATGACGGAAGCTACTTCCTTGCTTCGCTCGGTATGGGCTTGAGAGTACAACTTCCGGGCGACTTGAGCGCAAGACTCTATTGGGGCTATCCGCTCATTAACAACCGTTATGAAACAGATAGAAAATACGGAAGATTCCACTTTGAACTTACACTTGAACCAAATATCGATGCTCTTCTCAAACACAGAAGCACAGCACCACAAAGAGTGGAAAAACATGTTGAAGCTGATTACGTAAACAACTACGATGATGTAAGACATTACGACTACTTCAATGATGGAGCTTTATAATAACAGGACTTGAATGTAAAAAATTATGCGGTAACTTTATAAATGAAGTTACCGCATTTTTTGAGGAGGAATTAAGTTGTCAAAGGGACTTTTCATAACAGCAACCGGAACCGATATCGGCAAGACTTACGTGTCAGCTCTTATTGTAAAGTCAATGCGCAAAGCAGGATTTAACTGCGGCTACTACAAACCGGCACTCAGCGGAGCTCAAACAAGCAAGGACGGCACACTCATCCCCGGCGACTGCGCTTATGTATTCAAAAACGCAGGGCTAAACCTTCAGCCGGAAAACTATGTTTCATATATTTTTAAACCGGCAGTATCCCCGCATCTGGCAGCACAAATAGAAAACAATCCGATACAACTCGATAAAATTAAACAGGATTTTAACAGAATCAAACTCGAATTTGACTATCTGCTTGTAGAAGGTGCAGGCGGAATTGTGTGCCCGTTTAATACTGAAGCAGGAATTCTTCTTCCCGATGTAATAAAATCTCTGAACCTCGACACTATAGTCGTTGCAGACGCAGGCCTCGGCACAATAAATTCAGTTGTATTAACGGCAGAATATGCCAAACACCACGGAATAAATATAAAAGGAATTATCCTGAACAATTATGACAAAACAGATATAATGCACAAAGATAACAAAATTCTTATTGAAAAATTCACAGGATTAAAGGTGCTTACAAAAGTTGAAAAAGATGCAAAATCAATTGACATTACTGAAATAGAACCTTTATTCAAAGAAGTTTAATGAATACACTGGAGCAAAAATAATGAATGAATTATCACTAAAAGATTTAAAATACATCTGGCACCCCTGCTCTCAGATGAAAGATTACGAAACACTTGCACCTATCGTAATCGACCATGGCGAAGGAATTTACCTTTATGATACAGACGGAAAACGCTATGTTGATGTAATAAGTTCATGGTGGTGCAATCTTCTCGGGCACTGCAACCCAAAAATTAATGAAGCTGTAAAAAATCAAATCGACAAACTTGAGCACGTAATTTTTGCAAACTTCACACACAAGCCTGCAATTGAACTTTGTGAAAAACTATCTAAAATTCTGCCGGAAGGATTATGCAAATTTAATTTTACTGACAACGGCTCCTCTGCAATCGAGGCCGCAATGAAAGTTAGTTTTCAATACCACACACAGACGGGCTCCCCTCACAAAACGAGATTTATGGCACTGACAGACGCCTATCACGGCGAAACTATCGGAGCATTATCAGTCGGCGATTGCGATCTTTATACAAAATTATACAAACCCATTTTAATGGACATAATAAGGATTAAAGGCCCGGACTGCTTCAGATGTCCTTACGGAAAAACAAGAGAAAACTGCAATTGCGAATGCTTTGAACATGCTGAAGAACAGTTCAAAAAATACGGAGATGAAACCTGCGCAATGCTTGTTGAACCTCTATTACAAGGCTCTGCAGGAATGAAAATTTATCCGCCGCTGTATTTGAAAAAACTCCGCCAAATTTGCGACAAATATAACGTCCATTTGCTTGCAGACGAAATCGCAACAGGATTCGGAAGAACAGGCAAAATGTTTGCTTTCGACCATGCCGGAGTTTCTCCTGATATAATGTGCCTTTCTAAAGGCCTGACAGGCGGATATATGCCTTGTGCAATGTTTGTTACAACACAAAAGATTTATGACGCATTCTATGCCGATTATCTTGAGGGCAAAGCCTTTATGCATTCTCACACCTACAGCGGGAACCCTATGGCCTGTGCAGCGGCTAACGCTGTTCTTGATATATTTTCAGACGGAAGTATCCTGAAAAATGCGCAGGAAAATGCCGTTTACTTTAACAACATAATTAAAGAGAAATTTTTGCCGCACAAAAACGTTGGAGAAGTCCGCTCAATCGGGTTAATCAACGCAATTGAACTTGTAAAAGATAAACAGAACAAAGAACCTTTTGACGGCAAGCGCCGCACAGGCTATCAAATATATAAAAAAGCTCTTCAAAAAGGCGTAATACTCCGTCCTCTCGGCGACGTAATTTATTTTAACCCGCCTCTTATCATTGACTGCAAAGCTATGGACTTTGTGACTGATGTTGCGCTTGAATGCCTTAAAGAAGTTTTGCCTGAATAAAATTTCAGCATTTTTCAGAAAATTAAGCATAACAAATTAATCGTTAAACGAATTAACGTAATTTATACACTAATCAAAACCTAAATTCTCCTACCCGGCGACTGAAAAATTTTAAAGAAACTTTTTATCCGCACACAACGTCTGTTAAATTGTAAAAGGTTTAGCCTTCTGTTGTTAATTCTTCCCAGATGCTTGGGACAACGATTAACGCAGTGTAAACGATAAACCCGAATAAGATTAAATTAATAGCTTCCATATAAACTCTCCTATAGTTTACATGTATATTATACCCATGCCGGCTAATAATTTAACATTATTTTACAAAAAAGAATTAAAATTTTTGCTAATATAAGAAAAGAGGAAAATTATGAAAAAGAACCTGGGGAAACTGTTTAAAAACCTGTGCTGTTCAGTCTGTAAGAAAGGATTTGACGAGGACTCTCTTACCGTAAAACGTGACGAAGCGGGGCTTCTGGTTGTGAATCTTCAGTGCAGAAATTGCGGAAAAAATTACGGAATAGCATTTTTAGGATTTTCAGATATCAATGTCAAAGACCCTGAGCCGTTTGAAGTTGTAGAAGGTCCGGAGCCTATCAGCTATGATGACGTAATTGATGCCCACAGATTTATCAAAAACCTTGACGAAAACTGGATCAAATACCTTCACAGAGAAGTTTAATCTTACCCCATCAAAACTCCGGCAATAGCAGCTGACATATAGCAGGTTAAAGTTCCGCAAATTAAAGCTCTGACACCAAGACGGGCCAAATTTTTTCTCTGGTTAGGAGCCATTTCTCCAATACCGCCCATCTGAATTGCGATTGATCCAAAGTTACCAAAACTACAAAGAGCAATACTGGTAATCAAAAAACTTTTGTCTGACAGTGCCTCTGGAAGAGCACTCAAATCTACATAAGCCACCATCTCATTCAATACCAGTTTTGTTCCCATAAGGCTTCCGACAGTAGTGGCTTCAGAGCCAGGAACACCCATAAAATAAGCAAATATTGCAAAAATTTTGCCCAAAATCATTCTTAGAGAAAGTTGTGTAAGATCAAATGAGGCAAAATTTATATGGGCATAATTAACAATCAGTTTCCCGAAGCCGCCGAGTACCCAGTCAACAAATGCAACGAGCGCAACAAGTGCAAGAATCATTGCAATAACATTTATAGCAACTTTCATCCCTTCAGATGCGCCTTGTGAGATTGCATCAAACAAATTTATATAAGGTCTGCGACGTTTGCTGAAATGGATTTTAATATCTTCACTTGTTTCAGGCGTGGCGGTTTCTGGATAAACTATTTTTGAAATTACAAGAGCACCTGGAGCTGCCATGACTGATGCGGCAAGAAGATACTGCGCAGGCACCCCGAGTCCTATATAAATCGGCATAGTAGCAGCGGAAATACACGCCATGCTTCCGGTCATAGATGCGAGAAGTTCTGATCTTGTCAGCTTTGCAAGGTAAGGTCTTATCATAATCTGTGCTGCAATCTGCCCGACAAATGCACTTGCAACATTTGAAAGAGCCTCTGCACCGCTGACTGACATAATTTTATTCATAGCCTTGCCCAAAAGAGGAACAATTCTCTGCATGATTCCATAGTAATAAAGAATATTCACAAGAATCATCATAAATATCAAAGACGCAATAAGCTGAAGTGCAAACACCTGTGCTCCGGTTCCAAAAATTTCGCTCAATTTTTCGGAACTCATCAGGTGTCCGAAAACAAAATTTCCGCCCTCTTTTGCAAAATCAAGAATTTTTGAAACAAACTCTCCTAATTTCAAAAATATTGTTCTCCCGATTGGAACCTTAAATATGAATACAGCCAGTAAAATTTGAAGGATAAAACCAGTCCCTACAGTTTTATAATTGATAGCCCTGCGGTTGTTTGACATCGCAAACGCTATTAAAAATATGAAAATTATCCCGAAAATCCCGAAAAATCTGTCCATGAAAAAGTCCTCAACTACTTACCTAATAATCATACTTGAAATGGTTTTAAAATTCTCTAATCAGTAAAAAAAATTTACTTAATATATCTTAATATTATTAGTCGAATCTATTGAAAAAATTTTTGCCCGTATTTTAGAATATTAGCAGGAGATTACATCTTTTCTGCAATATATTTAATACTGGTAAGGGACAAGGATATACTTATGCGTGTAGAAGCTATCATGCCCGCAAACATTCATCGGGTAAATCAGAGCCGGAAATATTACGGACAGAACATTAAACTAAACTCACTTCAGGCGGATACAGTGCGCTTTAAACCTCAATTTTCTATGATTACGTTTACAGGAGGTGGCCGAAATCTAAACCAGATAGCTTCATTTGCTTTTGAAAATAAAGGAACAGGTCTGCCAGAAGATTCACAGGGCGGGCTTGGCGTTGTCACCTATGAAGCACCACAAAGCTTAATTAAACACGAAAAAATCGACGTAAGAAGCTTTATGCCTGCACACGAGTATAACAACCCTAAAGGCGGATATGTATTTCTCTGGACAAAAGATCTTCGTGATGAAAACGGCAACCTGCCCGAACAAATTGAATCGCGCAGATTTATACATGCTGACCCGGGAGTTGGTCTTGAAGAATTTGCCAAAAGCCATAACTATGATCCAAAAGACGTTAGATTCGTTATTATGAGTGAACCAAATGGTAAGGAAGCTACAAGTTTAGCTAAATATTGCATTATTGAACCAACAAGTGCAAAAGGCGAGATTGAAAGAATGTCTGATACAGATCTCGGACAAATGCAAAAAGTTTCTTTTGAAATTTTTAAGATTTCAAAAGAAAATCCCTCATATAATAAAATTAAAGATACGCCAAATTACTGGATATGGACCCAAGAATTAGCAAAAACTCCAAAACCATACACTTACGGACATGGCGGCAACGACGGGATTGACGCTGAAATTAACAACTCAGACTTCTGCCGCGCTTACTTACAAGCTGAAAAAATGATGGATACCGACGAATTCGGACACTGGAAACCTGCAAACCTCTGGGGCCATGACAGACCAATAGCTTCGATGTTTTCTCACATCGCAAGCCTTTCTTCAGGAGGGGATGACTATTACAATGGCACCCGTGCCCACTTCTCAGCTCACAACCCCGGACTAAATTACCAGGGGCATACCGACAACCCGTTTGCTTTTGCAAGAATTCTCTTTGATAAAGATGACATTGAAGCTTTAAAACAGGTTCCGGAATTTGAACTACTCAACTCTTTCAGCAGAAAAGGCTGGAATAACCTTACTAATGAAGAAAAATCCTTTACAAATAGAATGTTTGCCCCATTTGTTGAGAAATTCAAGGATTTTTTCAACACATATAACCTTACTAAAATTCCGATTTTAGCAGCAAAACTAAATCCGGACAATGTTACTTTCGGAACAGTTTCACCAAACTTTGACAAAGAAATGAAAAACCCGGATATGGACGTTGCCGCAGGTATCGGCGCTGACCTCAGAGATTTAAAAACTGTAAGCCCGCTTAACGGTTCTACTCCGGCCAATCTAGGCATTGACAATAATACTAAAGATTTTGGAAGAGGTCTTAATGGGCTTTCTGAACACAAGTCCGGTTTTACACCGATTATATACAACGGAAACAATATTGAAGAAGTAATTAATAATAGAATTAAAAATGCCCAGTGGCTGACCGGACTCCTTGAAGATGCAGAAAAAGAAGGTCGTGAAGCTTTGAATAAAGTATTCTTCAGTGATGCACAAATTGCAGGAGGAAGAAGTGTCTTTGGAAGTTTATCCAGATTTAAGCCTGATGAAATGCTCATAATGGGTTGGGGGCGTCCGGATGAACAAAAAGGGTATCCTTACCTGTACAAAGGATTTTTAAAATTTCTGAAACGCACAGATGTTCCTGAAGAGTTGAAACTAAAAGTCAAACTCCTTAATGGAGCAGGCGACCTGCCTTGGGATAAAAATGCGAAAGATTTCAGGCTTATTCAGAAAATCTTAAAAGAAATCGGTGAACTTGACGGCGGCAAATACAAACATAATGCAATGTATGTTGACGGTCTGTTTCCGAACAAACTTGTAGCCTGCGCTACCCATGGTGCATTCACATCAAGACGTGAAATGTGTGGTATTACCCCGCTAGAAGCCAAAACTGCCGGCGTTCCTTACCTTGCAACAAAAACAGGCGGCCCTGTTGATTATACAAATGAATCAAACGGCTGGCTTACTAAAACGGCACCTGAAATGAATCCGCCTTTTGATGGTCTTGACTGGTCAACAGATCCAGATGTTATTGACAACAAGCGAATTGAACGTATTTCAGATGAAATTTCTGATTGTATAAAAGATATGGTTGACGAATATTACAACCATAACGAAAAATACGTGGCAAAATGCAAGAAAAACATTGAAGAAAAACTTGACTGGCACAACAATAGTGAGTTTAATAACGGAAAATCCGCAAACAAAATGTACCGTGAAAATGTCTGGAAAGTCGACGAAGGCTGGGATGCTAGAAATACAAATCCTCTAAAACGCCTTGTTGACAGAGTTAAGCCTGCACAAAAATCTTCTGCGGAAAATACAGAAAACATTAAAGCGGCTCTTAATGACTTTGCTCAAAAGCTTCAGGAACTAATGAATAAAACAATGACCACAGCAGAAGAAAACATGAAAAAACTGTCGGAAGATATGCTGTCTAAATTTGAAACAACAGTCAAAACAACGGCAGAAAAAACTTTAGAAAATATTACAAACACAGTTAAAACGACAACAGCAAAGACTATTGAAGAAATCAAAAATACATCCGTACAAAATGCAGCCGACTCGGTCGAAAAAGGTGTAAAAGGCACTAAAGGCGGAAAACTTCTTGCATTTGGCGGAGGAGTAGCAGCCGCCGCACTTGGAGGTGGAACATGGTTCTTCTTAAAAGGTAAAAATATGCTTGAGAAAGCTGAAAAAATTATGACAACAGCATCTAATGCAACTACTGCTTCAAAGGACTATACAGCAGCAACTGCTGAAACACCCTACGGAACCCAATCAATAACACCTTCAACAGGGTATAATTCTCTGAATTTTTCAAACTTTTCAAAAGTTGAAACTCCATCCTCCAACACAGCACGATAATATTCAATTCCCATAATTTTCATATTATCCGGAGTTTCGTATTTAAGGCGAAGAATTGTGCGCTTTGAGTCTTCCGTAAGACGGCTTAGAATTCTTGCTGCTACTTTTTCAAAATATCCGTAATATTTTGAATTGTAAGGCATGTGAATTATATCAATCTGCCAGTTTCTGCTATTTTCGTCCTCATAGATCAAATGCCATTCAAGACAATTTTCGTCTGTATTTAAAAGGTCTTTAAACCAGAACTTTTTTACATTCGGATTTCTGCAAATTTTAAGAATGGCACTGAAACTTTCTGTAATTGTAACATTCTGAGTATAAACATGGAAATCAATATCAAGATGTTTCATCAAAAGCTCCATCTTCAATGAACCGACAAGATTAATTTCAGCATCGTAAGAGTGCCAGATATTTTCAATTTGAAGTTCATCAATGATGCTGTGTGCTTTATGCTGGTTTGACTCTGATATTAATAAAAAATCTTCCATAAAAAAATTATAACTTAAAATATACCAGATGGACAAAAATTAAAAAGGGCTACCTCTTTTTGTCATAAAAAATATACGATTGTCGCAATTGTTTTGACCTGTTCGCAGAAAAGGCGACTAGATTTGAGTATTACAAGAACTTAGTTCCTTAAATATTCAAAACCTTCACACTTTATCCGTAGGTCGCTCGAACGCAATTAGCGTTCTTATCTTTACAAAACAGCAAAATAAAAGAGGCTTATACAAACCTCTTTTATTTTGCGCTTGGCGCGATTCGAACGCGCGACCTATCCCTTAAAATGTTAATAACTACTTTCTTTAAAATTGATTTATATACCCGAAACGCTTGTATTAACTGCATTATGCAAGTTTATAAAACTTGATAAATTTTAATCAAAAATACACAAACTACACAAAATGTACACAAAAAAATTTAAAACAAATTATTTTTTTGAAGTTTTTACTGTTTTTATCTGTTTTAAATATTGTAATCCTTTTTCCGTAAGTTGTATAAATTCTCCAACTCCACCTTTTACCATGTTTGCAGGATACACTCTTATTAATCCTTGCGATAGAAATTGAATTTTTATTGTGTTAGCATCGTCATCATCCAAATTTACAGAAGAATACCCTCTATTAACGATTTTATTAACAAAATTACAATCAATTTGATACTTGAAAGAAAGTGCATTAAGAGCATTAATCAGGTTTGGAGCAATATATGAAAAAATTTGATTCCATGTTACTTGTAAACTGCTATATGAATAATCATGTCCATATGAACTTTTAAAATGAATTTCAAATAATTCATCCATATCGGCAATATTATCAATCTGTTTAGTTAATGAATTTTGATATTCTTTTACTTGTTGTTCTAGTTCTTGATTTCTTTTTCTCAGAGAATTTATTTCAGTTAATAATTCTGTATTGTCAAATTCATCAGGTCTTATCCAACCTCTTTGAGGTTTATCTTCAAAAATTTTATGTAAACTATTGACTACACTTAAAATTAATCCGTCTTTCGTATTCCAAAACCTACACATTCTATCTTTTGAAGCAATTTCAATAAATTCATTTATATTTTTTAAATCATCATCTCTTTTTTCATTAGGTAAAGTTTTAATATCTTCAAACGGAAATACTAAAACAGGGATTTTCTTTTCTATGGCATATTCATATTCCATTTGTGTATAACTTTTACCTGTTTGCGGACTAACTGAACCATATCTTCCGCCTAATATTAAGACGTAATAATCACAATTATCAATAACTCTTTTTATATATTCAAATTGTTCATCATCAGAAGCGACAAAAAGCTCCATACCAACAGGTAAGTGCCCCATTGTCGATATATTTTCAATTATAGCTTTCCGTTCATCTTTTAAATCTTCATATGTTGAACTTACAAATATTTGATATTTTTTATTTTGCAAAATCTTATACTCCCAGTATTATTTTATAAATCTATTATAACAAAAAAATCCAACCTAAGCCGATTGTACGGTGTATTAACGCGGAGAAAATGAAAATACATAATTATTTTTTGATTTTTGATATTATTAAATATTAGTCTTTATAATAACTTTACACAATAATCAAGCATTTTTTCATTATTTGCTGGAATTAAAACCTCATTTATATACTTTATTTCATCTTCAAATTTTTTTATTAATGCATCACATTTTGAATTATGTTCTTGTTTGGATTGTAATAACTTTAATTCATTATTTGCTTTTTGCACATAATAATAATCATTCCATATATGAGCTTGATCATACAATGATTGAACCTTAAATCTATCATAGTCTGTTAAATAATATTTTGATTGACGTAACTTATTTATTGTTTTTTGAATTTCGTTTATGTCGTTTTGATACTTTTGGTTCGTTTCAGTAATATTAATTATTTGTTCATTATGACTAATTTTACAATAATAAGGTATGTTATTATAATTGTAATTTGGAATATTAAACGCTAAATGATAATTATCAAATACCCAATAATGAAATTGTTTACCTTCTCCTGAATTAAACGGAAAAAATCCTTTATATGCAAAGTATAAAGTAAAGCCGATAAATAATAATATTAAAATTGTAATAATTAAAAATTTAATATTTTTCATTATTGACATCCTCTTTTGGTATAGTATTTATCTACAATTAATTCTACCGTCAATTTCTACCTCACAGTCATCCTCTACAATATCTTTAACTGCATATTGAAAATCATAATCATACATTAAATCATAACTATTCATTCCTGCTACTTCAGCTTTAACAGGTTGAATAAATTGACTTCCTAAAACATCTGAAACAAAATATCCGAACAAAAAACCTACAGATAATAATAATATTGTTTTTTTCATACGAATGCTCCATTTTATTCTAATTAAAAATAACCACCTAATTATAGCTAAAACATAATATCACAATTTTACAATAACATAAATATAGATAATATGCCTATTATTAACAACAATTAATAACGATTGTAGCTTTGTCCCACATTGAAAAATTAAACCATGTAAAAACCGCAGGCAATAGTTTTTTATGTATAAAGTATCTGAAAAACATTTTCCTGCGGCTTATTTGTTATTTATGCGTTATATATCTTCCTGTGGTTTGCTTTCATGTCCGAAAATATACCTTAGCCCAGCATTTGCGGCAATACCGTTTCTGCCGCCATGGCGGAGCAAGACTTGCCCGTAAGCTGTAAAGTTATCATTAATCGTTTTCTGTATACCCAAACCATACTGAACATAAGGTTTCATGCTTAAATCCGGCAGAGTTGCCATATTGGCTGTAAACTGTGAATCGTTCATTATGTTCCAGTTCATTCCTGCTGTTAAGTATGGCTGCCAGCCGTTTTTAGTGTTGAGGGCAAATCTTACGTTCGGTGAAATTTGTAACGCGTGCAACGGGTCGCCGTTTATGCTTACACCTGCTGCGTTTGTGTAATCAAATGTGTTGACGAAGGTATAGCTTAAGAGTAAACTCGGCTGAATTATGAATCTGCCGTCTCTAAATTCAAAATTGTAGCCTGTTTTATTTGCAACACCTGCCATAAACATCGGGAAATCCTCGCTGCCATAGCGCGTGCTTGCGTCTGCTACGCTCGCTCCTGCGTTTACAGTTAAGCCTGTGAAGAAGTTGCCTTTATAGTAAGTTCCGGTTAAGCCGAGGTTGCCGCCGTTCTGGTAAATGCTGTTGCCGTTGAATGACTGGTGGCTTCCAAGATATGATACATGGGCACTCAAGACTCCTTCGCCGCCGTTTTTGAATTGATGAACACCAGTATCACTGCCGATGAATGTTCCGTATGAGAAGCTGTCAACTTTTGGTCCGTTTTTCAATCCGACGCTGTCATAAGCTGCAAACGGTCTTACCCATGTTCCGCCAGAATTTGTTTCGTTTACTTTGTAAGTTACGCCGTCTGCTTCTTCGGTTATTGCATATCTGTTTGCTTGTTTTTGTGCAAGTCTGACGCTTGCAGGGTTAAGCATTCTCATATCCATATTGTTGAAGGCATTGTTATAAGTATCTAACATACTTACATAACCACCTAGTTGAGCGGCAACAGGGCCAACCATTACGGATGGGTTCACGTTATTGTAGTTTTCGCTTGAACCGCGGGAGAAAGTGAAGTTTCCAGTTGACGGATTGTAGCCTACCCCGTATTTGTAGATTGGAGAATATGCAACTTCCGTTACGGTTGTTGTAACATTATTTCTTAAATTTTCATCGGCAAACAACACTTCTGTTGTAACATTCTTGCTGTCTGACAGCATGTTCATTTGATTAACATTAACTTTGTTGTCGCCTAGATTGTAGCTGTCTGCGGTAAGTCTGTCCATAGATTTGTTTGCCAAATCTACATCAACAGACATATTAAGATTATCTTTTAATGTTAAATTATTCAGGTGCATTGTGCCGACTGCGTTGTTTGCCATGTTAAGGTTTGAGGCTGAATTTACAGTCATATTATTCCCGTCAAACAAGTTGTCCGACGCAACATTAATATTTGCCTGTTCTGCAATCATATCAAGTGCTGAAACTTTCTTGGCAAAATTTACCGTACTGTGATTAACATTCAATTTTGCTCCTGCAACACCGGTTAACTTATCAAGTAAAGTTATTTCACCGGAAGTAAGAGTAATTACACTATCTGCAGATGTTACTTCTACACCGTTGCCGTTATTTGCTATTACTGAATTTCCGGAAATATTTACAGAACCTGCGGTCTTAATACCTTCTGCATTGTTTGAAATTTCAGAATTATTGATATTTACAACAGTGTCTTTATTGTTTCCCGTTACAACGTTATTTGCACCTGTAATTTTAACATTATTCACATTCAAAGTTGTTTCATTATCCAGTTTGAATAATGAGTGATTGTTACCGTTAATTGTAGAACGCCCGCTGTTTCCTTCTGGAACAGGAGCAAGAACTCCGTTAATATTTAATGTTCCTTTAGATGTTGAGCCTAAGTCTGAACTTACTTCATATACATCTGAGGCTGTGTCAAAATTAAAGTTTCTATCTTCTGATGTTTCAAGCTGATTTAGAAGTGCGAGAGTATCGCCCATTGAAACAGTTTTTTCACCCTCCTGCCATTTTGTATCGGTAATCGTCAGTGCAATACTGTCATTTGTTGTATCTGTTGTTGCAAGCGACATATTACCGTAATTAGTACCCTCTTTTGTATGAGAATTGAATTTATCCTGCCAGTTTACATTAGACTTAACTGCATCATACGTGGTTTCTGATACCTGACCGAGTGCATAATTTTCACCTGAAACATTATTATCCAATTCCAGTTGAATGTTATTATTATCCGTATCTAAAAGCTGAACAACAAATTCATTCTCCGGAGTTTTTGAATTTACAAAATTAAGTGATGAAATTTTTACTGTACCTGTTGAGCTGTTTCCGACACTTAACTTATCTGCAGAACTGTTCTCGCCTGATAAATCTACATCTAATTTATAGTTTGTATTCTGATCAGATGTAAGTGTTCCTATTTCATAAGTTGTTGTTTTACCGTCCTGCAAATTAACAGTACCGCTTTGAGCGTTTAATGAACCTTCTTTTAATGTTTCAGAACCAAATTGAAATTCTGAACCGTTTAGGTTTGTGTTTGCTTTTCCGGCATTGCAGTTTATTATTGTTGTATCATTCTCATTTCCGGAAATATTTATTTTGTATTCTGTTGATGATGCAATATTGCCGTCTATGTGAGAGTTTTGCAAATTTACAACAGCATCAGGATTAGAAACATTTATTAGAGTTTCGTTACCTGTAAGTTTCGTGTTATTTATGTTCAGTGTAGAATTATTGGCAAGTTCAAAACCTGCATTTCCGTTTAAATTAATTTCTGAACGGTTTCCGTTTTCTGCAGCGCCGTTGATATTCAAGGTGCCGGCGGAAGTTTGCCCCAAATCTTCTGTTACATTGTATTTATCCTGAGCCGTGTCAAAGTTGAAGTGCCTATCTTCCTCTGTCTGAAGCTGATTTAAAAGCGCAAGCGTGTCGCCTAAGGATACTCTTTCTGTTTTTGTTATTTCTTTACCTGTTAAATTTATCCCGATACTGTCATTTACTGTATCTGTGGTTGTAAGAAGCACTTCGCCAACAATACTAATACTTTCTTTATAAGTTTCAAATTTATCATTCCAATTTACAATATTTGTAATTTCATCGCTAATGGTTTTCCCTTCAAAACTGTCTAATATAACATTAGAATTTTTTAAATTTTCTCCCAATGCTAGCTGTAAATTATTATTGGTAGTATTTAATATTTGAATAATATAACTGTCTTTTATATTGTCATCTGTGGTATTTATTAAATTTAGTCCATTAAGCGTCACAACACTCATTGAATAATTCTCATCTGTAGTTACATTTGAGGTTATTGTATCAGAACTACCATTACCGGCTAAACTTACATCTATAGTATAATTAGCGCTTGCATCAGATTTTAAATTATTAAAATTGTAATTATGAATATTATCATTTGCCATATTCACAGACACTGTGTCGACAGATACATTTGCATCATGTATATCATTAAATAGATTTATTGTTCCTGTTTCATCGCCAGTTAAAGCAATATTAGCATCGGTTGTGCCACGGATGTTATCATATAAATATATTTGTCCGTTATTTTTAGCTTCAAAAGTTAGTTTTGCATTATTTACAAAAATTGCATTATCATCTATGACACCATTGGTATCAGTATAATTACCTTGAAATGTTGATACTCCGTTATCAGCACTAACATTCATATCTTTGAATGTATAAATAGCACCGCCTTTTGCATCTGTTTGTGCTTTTGCATAATTATTATAAAAAGATGAATTAATAATATTTATTTGTCCATCATTATTATATATTGCGCCACCTCTACTATAACTTATTCTATTACTGCTATTACTTTCGCTATAATTACCAATAAATGTTGCATTGATTTGCTCAATAGTCCCGCTGCCATTATAGATAGCTCCACCATTTGCAAGTCCGTTATCCCCTTGCAGGCCTAAATCATAGCTATAATTGCCAATAAAATTTCCATCTATGCTTTCTATTGTTCCACTTTGGTTATATATACCACCACCGGAACTGGAACTATGATTTGCGATAAAATCACTGACAATATGTCCGATAAAACCGTTATCATTATAAATTCCACCACCGTTACTTCCTCTACCATAAGGATTATCATCAGTATAATTCCCTATAAAATCACCAACAATATATCTCAACGTTCCAGAATTATACACTCCGGCACCATCACCAGTCATATTATTGGCAATAAAATTACTTATTAAATAATCTATTGTACCATAGTTGCTTAATCCTCCATACCCGTAATTTCCCATAAAATTTCCCGTAACATGATCAAGATTTAAGTTATTACGAAAATATGTATTATTTCTGATGTAATTCATATTATAAATATCATCTTCTTTTTTGATTATAAGACCGACATGACTAGCATCTAAAGTATAGCCTTCTGGGGTTTTATATGTAAAATGGAAATACCTTGTTTCATTATTTGGTAATGTTACGGTAACTGTATTTACGCCAGAACTTGAAACTTCCTCCCAGGTTAAACCTTCCGGCGAAATAGCCTTCAAATTTAGATCAATTTTATAATATTGTGTAGTTAAATTTCCCGAACTGTCATAGGCTTGCGTTGTAAAATTATAATCATCTTCTGTTCCCTGAGTTATTGAGTATGCACTGTCAGGATAAACTACCGGTGGATTGGTATCAGGTATTACGTCATTTTCACTGTGCAATTTATCTAATGTTGGAACAGGAGCTTGTAATATATCTTCAGCATATGAAATATTATTACTTAACCCCAAAAGCAGACATAATAAAAAAAGACTTCTATGTTTCATTTGTTTTCTCCTGTTATTAATCTTTTAGCTTTTGTAATGAAAGCATGATAATTGTTTGCTGTTATTGGAGTTTTTCTATCTTTGTGTTCTTTGGATAATCTTGAAAAATATATTTGTAATAATTTTCTTTCTTCAGCTGTAATAATCTCGAATACGTCTTTTTGTGGTGTGAATGTTTCCACCATACTTTCTCCACAATTTTTACAAATAAAATTTGCATAAGTGTTTTTTGGATTATTATATTCTTCACATTTCGAATTACACCAAGGACAAATATGCTGTTCTCTCATTTTTATACCTTTCTTTTGAATACATCAAAATAAGTAAAATCGTGTATTATCGTGCAACAGCGTGTTGTACAAGGATTTTTTGTGCATAAAGTTATTTACATTTCGTAAAAAATACAACATATATATTAAAGTTTTTTATTGCCCTGTCCGTAAAAATATGCTATATTTGGTAGATAATATAAAATTACATCAGAATACTTATTTTGTTGGATTTTTCTTTTAGTGGATTTTATAAAACAAACTGCTTGTAACTGTTATCTATTTCGTCCTGCTCAATGCCTATATAACGTAAAGTTATTTTCGGGTTTGAGTGGTTAAATATCATCTGTAACATCGCAACATCTTTGAACTGCTTGTAATGGTGATAGCCAAAACTCTTTCTCATGCTGTGCGTACCAATGTTGACAGTAATTCCTACCGCCTTGCAAGCCTCATTCAGCATTCTGTATGCCTGTGAACGGTCAAGCCGTTTTTGCTTTTGGCTTAAAAATAACGGTTCATCATCTTCTTTATTTTTTATAAATTCCTGTATAAGTTTTTTCAATTTGTCATTAATCGGGAATTTTTTAAACTTGTTTGTTTTTTGTTCCTTTATTTCTATATGTGTTTTGTTTCTAACATCTGAAACATTCAAATTTAATATATCTGAAACTCGTAACCCGCTGTTCGTTCCAAGTACAAAAAGTAATCTGTTTCGCTTGCTTTTCTTTGCAAGATATTCTTCAACCTGCTTTATTTGCTGTTTACTGCGTATCGGTTCTACAGTCTGTCTCATTAATTAACCTGCCTTTCTTACAACATACACATTCTTTTCGTGTCTATTTAATAAAAAAGGCAGAATGTATCAGCTTACAAGAATATTTACAAGCTCATAAATACATTCTTTATAAGTTTTTTGTATTTTTTCATTATCTTTTTTGCGTGCCTGCCTGTCTTTCATTCTTTGTTTTTGTCGCCGCAACTGTTCTATTCTCTGTCTATGCCTGTCATTTTCACTTGCTATCTGACGATCAATTGATTTTATTTCAACATTCTCCGACATAAAAGCCCCTTTATTTTAATAAAAAGAGTTCTTTATAGTAGTTAATTTTTTGCAGAAACGAATTATTACTTGTTATAAATTCTCTTAAATTATTACAAATTATTTCTTTATTTGCCGCTAAATATTCATTTATACATAAATCATTAGTATTAACCTTATTAAGGGTAGTACAACACTTATCGGCTAGTAAATCCATATTGGTCAGAATATATGGATTTTCCGCTATAGAAATGGCAAGAATCTTAGAAAAAATATGTCCGATTCTATCTAATTTATAATCTTTCAAATATTGCTCATATGTATAAAGTTCTAAACAAGCATCCGATATTTGCTTAATAAACCTATTTTGTATATATTTTAATTCATTATCAGATTTAATCATATTTGTAATTTGCAAATAAAAAGTATTCGCATAATTTTCTTCATTACTAATAAATTTACCTAAGAGAATGCTATTATACACACTTTTAATTTGAGTATATAAATAATCAAACTTATATTCACGTTTTACTAAAAATTGCATAAAAACATTACAACATTCAACTATTTTCTGATTAAAGCTATAATTTCTATCTAAAAAATGTTCTATCATTTTTATGTCAAAATCCAGTTTGTTGTTAAATTCTATTTCTGTATCATTCCTTAAGTCATAGCAATATGAATATTCTATATCATCACCATTATAATTATCATTTAATAAAACTATTGTATTAAGAACTCCATAAAAAGACATACAACAATATAATACTCTTTTATTGCTATCTGCTTTTAAATATATCGTATGATAAACACTATCAGTTTTATAAAAATTTTCTGGATAACAATAAGCACATATATTCAAAATGGCTTTTTCATCAAATGATTTTAATATTTCTATAGCATTGTTAATGTGCTTAGAGGGTAACTTATTATATAAATAAAATTCTATCGCTATTTTTAATGTCGCTGGAAATAAGTTATTTTTTGCATTAAATGAAATGTTAAAATTTATTATAGGATTATGCTCATCTTTTATAGAATTTTCAAAAATATTAGAATATTCTTTTAATTTTTTGTTTAAAATAGCTTCTTGACATCCTTTTTGTAATAATAAATTTTTACATATTTCTAAAAATTTATCTTTTTTTATTTTTTTATATTTATCATCACTACTAAAACATGTTTTAAATTGTAAAAATGCTCCCTTTTCAGTTTGTTTTATTAAAATTTTATCATCTGCGTAATACTCCCCAGAAGCTAGTCTGTTTATAATTAATTCGTTATTATATCCCATCTTACACTTTGGATTTTTTCCTCTTTCACGCTTAGGATTTAAAGTATTTGTAAATAATGTTAGGTTTAAACATAAATCATTATCTATTTTGGAAAATTTATTATTGTGCTTTGCACACAGCAAATTGTAAGACGATAATTTCCCTGCAATACCATTAGGGATTATATGCTCTAAACTTCTATTTGTTTTATCTAATTCTACACCACAATAAAAACACTTTGGCATATAACAAGTATCCTTACTTAATTAAGCATTAGATAATATTTTATTTAAGTGTTTTAAAGATTTATTTTTATTTGTTGTATCACTTACAAAATCACTTACTATATTTACTATTAGTTTATTCAAACTTATATTTTCAAGTTCTGCTATTTCTGCTAAAGCCTGATGAATTTGTGGTCCTGTTCTTACATTAAAACTTCCGCTATAAGCTTTTTGAGGTTTTTTACCTAATTCTTTACAAGTTTCTAAGTAATCATCAACCATTTCATGAAAAGCATTTTCTAATTCTTCAATAGTTTCACCCTCATAAGTTACTAAATCATCTATAAATAATATTTTTCCATACAGGCATTTATCGGTTAAATCATATTCAACAGAACCTATATAATTTTTATATTTTAAAAAATTGTCTTTTTTCATATCAAACATTATATTAACCCATTCCTTTCAAGTTTTTCTATTATCTGATTGATTACATAACTTTTTATAATATTCCCGGGATGTGGTTTATGGAAATTTATTAAGTCATTATTCTCATTTTTAAACTTTTTTGCAGATCCAGTTGTTTTTCCTGTTGTTAATTCTGAATATCCAAAATATTTTAAAACTTGAACAAGTTCATCATATGTCAAATCTTTTGGTTTACTTAAAAATTTTTTTAATAGTTTTTCTGCCTTTGTCATATTTACATTATACATCATAAATTACAAAATTGCAACTATTTTTTAGTTGCTATTAATATTTATTTGTATAAACCAAAAACGACCGTTTACCGTTGGTAAATCTATAAACCGAAAAGGGTCGTGTTTTGGTTTATAGATGTGTAAAATAAAAGTAGGAATAATGCGTTTTTAGTTTACAGGAGGCATTTTTATGACAAATTATGCATATTTAAGAGTTAGTACAGTCCTGCAAGATACCGAAAAGAACAAACTTGAAATACTTAAGTTTGCAAATTCTCACAAACTCGGAAATGTTGAATTTATTGAAGAACACATAACAAGTAAAAAACATTACAAACAAAGGCTAATAGGTCAACTGCTTGAAAATATTAAACAGGGAGATGTGTTAATTGTTCCTGAACTTTCAAGGCTTGCACGTTCTGTTTCTCAAATATTTGAAATTATTGATATGTCGCAACAGAAAGGTTTTACGCTCTACTCTTTGAAAGAAAATTTTTGTACATCCGACAAAACTATAACTTCTATAGTAACTTCAACGGTTTTCGCACTTGTTGCTCAAATCGAAAGAGAATTAATTAGTCTTAGAACAAAAGAGGCTTTACACGCAAAACAATTAAACGGTTTAAAACTCGGTCGCCCGCAAGGCAAAGGTAAATCTAAACTTGATGAGCATAAAGACACTATTATTAAATTACTTGACTGTGGTGTGCCGAAAACCGTTATCGCTAAACAGTTCAAGACTTCTACTGTTAATCTGTATAAATTTCTGAATAATGTTGCATAGCCTTGTTATTACTGACGTTGCTACTCGAAAACATTAAATTTTTAGCCGATTTTTACTTATAGAATATTTATCTTATTTATCCGTGTTATATCTGCATTTTCTTTGTAGCCCCCAAAGTACAAGAAAAACGGCACGTTTCTTGTGCCGTAAAAACAGGCTAATTGATCAAGATAAGCTAAGTTCTTCTTTCAATCTGTCGTGCATAATTTAATTTACCTTGCAAAACTAATTTTTCTTGTTCTGATAGTATCGGTTTTGCCTTCAAGTAATTTATTGAACGCCGTAGTTTATAATCAACACTCAATCTGCCTTTAGAATTTATGTGAATATTCATAATACGTTTTCTTTTTCCGTAAATCCTAATTTTACGATAGTTTAGTTTTAATCCTGCTTTTAGTAATTCTTTTTGTACTGTTGAAATTACAGTTACTGGATTTTGTATATTACCTGAAATCACCATGTCATCTGCGTAAAGTGTCATATTATATCCTAAATCTTGACAGTAATTATAAATCTTATCAAATACAGATTTACAAGCCCAAAAACTCACGATATTACTTGTTGGCACGCCAAGAGGCAGAGTATCTTTATACGTTATCAGCTTAAGTATTATTTCTGCTGTGTTTTTATTTAACTGGCAAACATCTGTTAAAAATTTAAACACCCGTTCTTTACTTACACTTCCATAAAAATTTTTTACGTCCAAAACAACTGCATTACGAGAGTTTTTATGAACATTTATCAGATCTATAATCCTACATTTTTTATATCCTGTATATAAATAATCCGGTCTTGGTAAATATAGTTGAAAAACTTTATTAATCATTTTTTGAACAGTTTTAAGTTCTTCATCAGGTTTGTGAAATACTCGTTTTTTGCCTTGAGTTTTTTGTATAGCCGATTTGTAATGTATTGCAATATTTTCTGTTAAATTTTCAAACATTATTGCAATACCTTGCAGTTTATATTGAAAAATTTGCATATTAAAAATCCTTTCTGTTTTTATTTTTCTTTTCGTAATGTTTCCAAGAGCAAGGGGCTTTAACGGGTATATCAGTCTTGGTACAATAACGACTGTGCAGGAGTACCCTAGCCCCTGTCTTGCATTGGTGTGTAAGCACCAATCCAAAAGTAAAAAAACAACCTACTTACAGTAATTGTATTTATATAAGGTATACATGCATACGTTGCATTTTTTTGTTTACTTTTTTTGATTACAGTTTAATGCCTGTAATAGTACCATTTTCCCTTGCATTTTAGTTAGTTTATTCTTTTTGTTGTTCTGTGTTTTGCTCTGCAGGTATTTCTTTTACGCAATTATTTTTAGCATATTCTACAAACATTTCTGCAATGTAACACCTAGCCTTAAGCTGAATAAATTTTGCTTTTGCTTCCATTTTGATTTTCCTTTATTGTACGTATTACTACACTGTATCTCATCCCGTACTAGAGTTGATACTCAATTCTTTAGTTTTTAAATATTTTTTGCATTCCAACTAAACCACTACTTACACTATAGTTGTGGTTACTGTATTTGACAGATGTAAAATTCTTAGCCTAAGCGTTATCTGTCATGCATATATTATTTAATTTTACAGTTTTATATTTCATTCATATCCATTATTTCCAGTTCTACTTCCTTTGGCTCATAAAACGAATATGTTGTATATGAGTAAGGGGCTTTGGGTGCAAGCCGAGATTGTAACCGCTTTGCATTCTCAGGTGTTAAAAAGAATAATTCTTCATCTGCTTCCGTATGTACTATAGCGGCAATTGCTATTTTTCCATTGTCAACAAACTTGACAGGGACATTATTGATACGAATACTATCGCACAAAAATTTTTTTCTACTCATTTTTACTTCTCCTTTCTTGAGTTTGATTTAGTTGTGCACCATTATTAATCCATTCATCTACAAAATTTTTAATAAATATTAGTTTCCTGTTGCCGACTTTTCTATAAATATTTGTCGGTAATTTTTGCAAACTTTTCCATTTATAAACAGTACCGATTTTCACACCAATAAAATCCGCAAACTGTTCTGCTGTTAAAGTTTGTAAATTTTGAGTTTCCATTTTTTACCTCCTTTGATACTCATTTTTTAACAACAAATCAGCTATGGCAAGTCTAGTACTCCTAATTATTAAGCTTTATTATTCCCACATATAGAAATTTTTGAAGAAACTATTATAATGCAATAATGATAAGGTAATACAGCTTTTTTCTACAAAAGAAGTCGGTGGTAGAAATATAAAATGCTGTATGTTTAATAAAAAAAATATATAAATTTACACCAACATTATTTTGTACAAATTATCTATAAGTAGCGTCAATCAAGGCTTTTAGCTCAAAATAATCGGCGGTGTCTTTTTTATTATTTTCCACCGCTATATCATTTAATAGTTTAAGCAGTCTTTTATAGCGCACCAAACGTTCTTTATTCGGCTCAAAAGGTTCTTTTTTATTATATCTGGTAACAGATTTTTTCATTACATCAACTCGTTTACTATTATGATTATTATTATTTGACAATTCAGCAAGTTTTTTGAATATTGTTTTACACCTATTGCATGCTAGGTGGTATTTCTTTACATATTTTGACATTTCATGTCCATCATGTGTTTTAGTAATTTTCTTTTTTCTGCCTTTTTTAATTTGTCTTGGTTCACAAATATGACAAGTTTCTCTATATTCGTTATAATTACAGGCTTTTTTCACCAATTTGTACAATTCTCTGGATATATTTTCATATGTGTTAAAATCAAATGGTACATATCTACCTTCTTTATTTTGTATGTCATTAGATATTTTAACGTTTCTTTGCATATAGATATCATCTTTATACCAAATTAATACATCAGCAAGATTTTCGTAATTTTTATTGATATTTAAGTTCCCTTTTATATAATTTGCAGGTTTATCTGTTTGTTGTAATTTAGTCGACACATTACTAATATTTCCTAATTTTAGTATTTGAAACTTTAATAGATCACTACTATACTTATGAAACACAACAAAATATCTGTTCGTATAGCCAAATTCACATATTTTCTTTAGTAATGCTATATCGAGATCTTCAGTTTTTAGTGGATCCTGTATTACATCACGGCTTGAAATGCCTTTAATTGCTAAATAAATTTTGTAAATTGTGTTAAATAAATTATTGATAAACTCTTTGTACATATACAAATAAGGTTCTTTATAAACATCAAAAAAATCAATTATGAAAAAATGATATAGACAAACACCAATGTGATGTTTTTTAAGTAATTTTTTGTAAGAAATATTAGAAATATAATCAGTATATTTGTTCAGATACAGTTTTTCGTAATTTTCCATTAAATAAGTATAAAATTTTAAACGACTAATTTCTGAAAGATCTTTTCTTACCATATAAACCCCAAAATTAAAATATCATATGTGTTTATAGTTTTCTAGTTTGTAACATTTCTTCTTAATATTACAATTTATTAACTATTTTATATAGCTTTTTTTATTTTTACCTATTTTTCTTTAGATAGATTAAATTTGCCGCAAACGCAACAAGGGTAAAGTTTTTAACCGATTTTGGTTGACATTAAAACACCGTTTTGTTAGAAACAAAAGTATGTCAGTTTACAAGAAAAATAACAGATGGTATTATAATTTTCAAATTCGCGGGAAACGTTATCATCGTGCTGTGCCGGAAGCTACTACAAGAAAAATGGCGGATCAGGCAGAAGCTAAAGTAAAAGCAGAGTTGCTCGGCGGTCGGTATGATTTGGTTGAATATAAAAAGCAGGAAACATTTTTTACACTTGGCGAGAGATTTGAACAATACGTTAAAGCAAACTGCAAAGGCTATATTAATGACCTTTCAGCTTTGAAAAAGTTAAAAGAGTTCTTTGGCGATAAAAAACTGAAAGAATTTACGCCTTTCATTATTGAACAATATCGTCAACATCGCAAAAAGCTCGGAATGAAAGGAGCTACAATTAATCGTGAAATCGGTGTCCTACGCCGTATGATGACAATGGCTGAAAATTATGGCTGGATTAATTACAACCCCGCTGTTAAACGTTATATAAAGCCGCTCAAGGTCGAAAATAAAAAAATTAAAATTCTTGACAAACAGGAAGTGGCAACTCTTTTAAAATGTTGTTATGGTGAATGCGAGTTTTTAAAACCAATTTTCCTATGTGCCTTGCATACAGGAATGCGTAAAAGTGAAATTTTACAGCTTGAGTGGGAAAATGTTGACCTTGAGCAAAAGTTAATTACAATTCTTACACAAAAAAACGGTAAAAAATCAGAAATTCCAATTTCATCACCATTACTGCTTGAATTTAAAAAACTTAAATTACAGAAGTCATCAAAATATGTTTTTGTAAATCCGTTAACTAATGCCCCGTACGTAAATATTCGCTACAGCATTCAAAAAGTATTCAAACGTGCCGGCATTAAAAATTTTACATTTCATGGATTACGTCATACAGCCTGCACACGTTTAATTGAGTTAGATGTTCCGCTTGACGTTGTTAAAGATATCATGCGTCATTCAAATATTAATATTACCCTTGAGGTATATAACCATATCAAGCAGGAACGGAAACGTGAGGCTATAGAACGGCTTAGCAACTATTAAAGGCTTAAAAGCATTATAAGTACAAGGTTTGCTGGGGAATAAAATACATTATTAGCGTTTGATAGTGTAATTCTTATAAAATTGGATAAATTTTCATTAAATTAAAGTATAAAATTTTTGTAACATTATGCTATCCTTGTTTTCAAGTTGTAGGAGGTATAATGGAAAAAAGCCTTGAATTTGAAGATGCTATTTCTGAAACTAACGGTTATCAAAGAAATATATTGCTAGGAAATGGTTTCAGTATAGCTTGTGATGATTGTTTTTCTTATGATTCTCTGTTCCAATTTTCGGAATTACCTCCTGAAATTAAAAATATATTTCAAGAGCTTGATACAAAAGACTTTGAATTAGTTATGAATAAATTTATAGAGGTTACAGATTATTGTTATTACAATCTTAATTCTGAAGCTATTGCAGATTTATTATGGAATTATCAACGAGTTGTCCGAAATGACTTGATACAGTGTATTTCGCATATTCACCCTAAATTATCTAAAATTGTGGAATCCCGAAAAAAGAATACTTTAAAATTTTTATCGAATTTTAATTATATTTTTACCTTAAACTATGACCTACTACTATATTGGTTGTTGATGTACAATTTAGTCGAATTAAAAAAAGAATTTGGAGATCTAAAGGATGGTTATGTAGGTTGTGAGGAATATTATCGAGAGTGGGCTAAATTCAATGATTGGCAAAATGTTTTTTACTTGCATGGTGCATTACATTTATTTTATAAAAATAGGGATGCCTATAAAATAGTGGCAGATAAATATACAGGCGGCACCCTACTAGATATAACTCAAAAATATCAAGATAACGATATATTTCCTCTTGTAGTTACAGAAGGAGAAAGTCAAAATAAATTAGATTTTATTAATGAAAATAATTACCTGCAATATTGCTACAACAAACTTTCAGAAATAAGCGGCGTTTTATTTATTCATGGTCATTCCTTAAATGAGACAGACCAACATATTTTTGATGTAATAAATGACAATCTAAATATACATGAAATCTATATAAGCATTCACCACAAAAGTGGTGAAACTATTGACAAAAAAAGTAAATTAGCTGAAAAAAGATTTTGTCGGGACAAAAAACTGCATTATTATGATGCTGATAGTACATACATATGGAGGAAATAAAAAGCCAAATACAGGGTTGTACACAAAATATACACAAAGCCCCTGTTTTTTTATTATTTTTTGCAAAATAAAAGAGGGCTCAAACCCTCTGTATATTTAAAATTTGCGCTTGGCGCGATTCGAACGCGCGACCTATCCCTTAAAAGGGGAGTGCTCTACCTGCTGAGCTACAAGCGCAAGTATTTTGCTATTCATTTCGTCAATGTCTTTATGCTATCAGGAACATATTTTGATGTCAACTGTTTTGTTAAATATTTTTTTGAATTTATTTTTATAAATTTCAAACTTTATACACCTAATAGAATTTAAGAAACCCGATTATAACAAAAACCGCCTCTACGATATAAGACGGCCAGAGAAAATTAATTATTTATTTACGGAAAACATTAACCCAAATCTATATATTTTTTTGCGCAATCAAACATGGCATTCACAAGCGCAGCATTTGAATAAATGTTCATGCCATTTGTTTCAAGAACTTGTTTCAACCGTTTTTCCCACATATTATACAGGTCATCCTTATCTATTTCCAGCACCTGTGCTATCATGCTCAATTCTTTATAGTCAATCGGTATTGGGATATGCCCTCGTAATATATCCACAATTTCCAATCTTTTTTTACGGGGAAAAGCTTTTAAAAATGTTACTGTATTTATCCCTTTTTCTTTCATCACACTTTTTAAAAACTCTACGGTTTCATCTATCAAAACAGGTTCCTGCGGAATTTTGTATTCTTCAAATTCTTCGGGTTCTATTTCCATGACTGTTGCAATTCTTTCTAATGTTGTGCCGCGTGTGGAAAACGGAATTGTATCATCAATAAGGTTGTAGACATATGAAAGGGTTACACCAATCATCTCCGCAAAATCTTTTTTATGAATGCCGTTCTTTTCCAAAAATCTTGCAACTTTTTCTGAACTTTTTTGCTGAATTATCGGTTTGTCTTTTGCACTCATATTTTTATCCTCACTTTTGTTTTAATTCACTATCAAAATAAAGGTTTTCTATCATTTTGTTAAGCGAAAAGGCGGTAAATCAGGGCGGTAATATTTATTTGCGTTAAAATAATAAATATAAAGGTGAAATAAATGAAATTAATTACAGGACTAGGCAACGTAGGGGAAAAATATCTTTTTACACGACACAACGCAGGTTTTATGACTGTTGATAAAATTGCTCTTGATAATAATCTTGAGTTCAAGGAAGATAAAAAACTTAAATCTTTAATTACAAAATTCAAAAATATTGAAGATGATATTCTTCTCATCAAGCCCACAACTTTTATGAATTTGTCTGGCGAGGCTGTAAGTGCAGTTATGAACTATTACAAAATTGATATCAAAGATATCTTAATAATTTATGATGATATTTCACTTGATTTAGGCAGAATTAGATTCAGAGCCAACGGGTCTGACGGCGGGCACAACGGGATTAAGTCAATAATCAAACATCTTGGCACCAAAGATTTTAACCGCCTCAAAATAGGAATAGGACCCCAGCCTTCAATACCTTCAGAAGAATTTGTTCTACAAAACTTTTCAAAAGAACAGATGCCTGAATTAAAAAACATTATAACAAAAGCATCTGAATCTGCAATTTTCGCCCTGCTAAACGGCATAGAAAAAGCCCAGAACAATTACAATAACTAACCGGGCTGTTTTCATATAAAAATTTTCAAGTATAATTTTCTTAATAAGGAGTATTTAATGAGCATACAAATCGCAGAACAATTTGAAGAAAACGAACAATATGATAAAGCTTTTGAAGAATACAAAAAGCTTTACGACAAAAACCCGAAGGATATGAATATTATTGAGCGTCTTGGTCATTTAGCAATGATGCTCGGACATAAACAAGAGGCCGCAGATTACTATTCAAAAATTCTGGAATTTGATGCCACAAATACAATGGTTTATGAACAATTAATGGATATCTATCAAGATATAGACAAATTCAAATACTATATTCACAGAGGAAACCTTCATTCTATTGAACACAAATTTGAACATGCCATAAATGACTTTAAAAAAGCACTGGCTAACACTCAGGAAGAAAAAGACATTATAAAAACACGATTTGTCCTTGCTAATCTATATGCACAGACCGGCAATCCGACAAAAGCCATTGATGAATATTTAAGAATTCTTGACTATGACGATGTGCCAAAAGAAACATACCTTTTTCTTTCAAATCTGTACATCAAAGAAAATGCCATTCCAAGTGCAATCAACGTACTTGAAAGAGCAATGGCAAAAAATATTGACAGTGATGATGTAAGAGAGGCTCTGGCTGATCTTTATATTAAAGATAACAATGCCCCAAAAGCACTTGAGATTACAAAAAACGAACTTACAAAAGTAAAATGTCTTCTGGATTGCGGAGAAGATGAAAAAGCATTCGCAATTCTTCAGGAAACAAAAGACAAGTATAAGACTTCCGCAAGATATCATTCTCTTATGGCACAGTATTATTTTATGAAAAATAAATTTGATGAGGCGCTAGCTGAAGTTGATGAGTTCGACAAATATATGAAGAATTCCCCGCTTACATACCAGATGAGAGCACTTATTTATGAAAATAAAAAGGATGACTACAACGCACATATAAACTGGGGAAAATACAATATTTTAAGAGGAAACAAAGACATTGCGGTCAATGAATACTTAAATGCTTATCAGATTAGAGATGATGATTTGGATCTTTTGAACTCTTTGTCTGCCCTTCTTGAAGAAATCGGGGACAAAAACCACGCAATGGAAATTTACGAACGTATCATAAAACTTGAGCCGAATAACACAAAAGCTCTTGAAAAACTTGCTGATTTCAGAAATGAAATTGGCGACTACAGAGGCGAATGCGACTTTCTGGAAATGTGGTACGAGGCAGACAAAAGGAATTATGACCTTATAAAACGACTCGCAAAAACTTACGAAAAACTGAAAAACAAGCCTTCTGCCATTGCATTTTATAAAAAATATCTTCTGTCAACAAATGCACCGGATCATGATGAAGTAAAAAAACATCTTGCAAAACTTGAAAATACTGAAATGGAAGTGACTGAAGAAGAAGGCTGGCTTGATAAAATTATGAAATTTTTCAATAAGGAATAATTTTATCCTTAAACATACAAATATTTCTTATTTATAAAAATAAAAGGCTGCAAATTTAACAATGCAGCCTTAAAAAATTATTAAAAAAAGCAGACAATTAATGTCTGCCTTTTTTCTATGATTGTGTAACTTCTTCCGGTTCTTCTTTGGATTTTGTTTTCTTGGTTTTGGCTCTTTCAAAGGTAATCTTGTCATCTACAAGAGTAATCTTGATTGTGTCACCGGGTGAATATTTTCCGGAAAGAATTTCTTCCGCAAGCATATCTTCAATCTTGCGCTGAATCAATCTTCTCAACGGTCTTGCACCGTAAGCTTCAGAGTATCCGTTCTTAGCCAGATGGTCCTTAACTTCATCAGTAACTTCCACTGACAATTCACGTTCAGCAAGACGTTTGAACAGATCTTTCAACATCAAATCAACAATCTGTCTTATTTCTTCCTGACTCAAATGTGAGAATACGATTGTTTCATCAATACGGTTGAGGAACTCCGGTCTGAAAGCTTTTTTCATTTCTTCAGTAACAGTGTCTTTCAGTTTTTCATATTTATCTTTAGACTCATCTTCTGCCGTTGTAAAGCCGAGTTTTGATGTATTTGTAATCATGCTTGCGCCAACGTTAGATGTCATAATTATAATCGTATTTTTGAAATTAACATGTCGTCCTTTTGCATCTGTCAAACGTCCGTCATCAAGTATCTGGAGCATGATATTGAATACATCCGGATGAGCTTTTTCGATTTCGTCAAAAAGTACTACTGAATAAGGTTTTTTACGAACAAGTTCTGTAAGATGTCCGCCGTCATCATAACCTACGTATCCCGGAGGTGATCCGATAAGTTTTGCGGTTGAATGTTTTTCCATAAATTCAGACATATCAACCCTTATCATGTTGTCTTCAGAACCGAATACGGCTTCAGCAAGCGCCTTTGCAAGTTCTGTCTTACCGACACCGGTAGGCCCACAGAAGATGAAGCTTCCAATCGGTCTGTTCGGGCTTTTCAGTCCGACTCTTGCACGTCTGATTGCTTTCGAAATCGCTACAACAGCATCATGCTGGCCGATTACTCTGGCATGAAGAGTATCTTCAAGTTTAAGAAGCCTTTCGCTTTCGCCTTCTGTCAGTTTTGTAACAGGCACCCCTGTCATTGTTGCAATAACTTCCGCAACATTTTCAGCAGTTACGGTCGGTTTATTTGCTTCGTGTTCTTCTCTGTATTTTTGAGCCATTTCACGAATTCTTTCTTTCATGTCAGCTTCTTCGTCCCTGAGCTGGCTTGCACGCTCAAACTGCTGATTGCGGATTGCATCTTCTTTTTCTTTAATCAGCCCTTTAAGTTCTTTTTCAAGCTCTTTACCTTCAGGTGAAAGCGTTGAAACTTTCAGGCGCACCTTAGAACTTGCTTCATCAATAACATCAATCGCTTTATCCGGCAAAAATCTGTCAGTAATATATTTATTTGAAAGTTTTACGGCCGCAACAATTGCTTCGTCTGAAATTATCAACTTGTGGTGCTCTTCGTACTTGCTTTTGATACCTTTGATAATTTCGATTGATTCTTCTTCAGTCGGTTCATCAATCATAACAGGCTGGAAACGTCTTTCAAGTGCAGAATCCTTTTCAACATATTTTCTGTACTCATCAAGAGTTGTTGCACCGATAACCTGAATTTCACCTCTGGAAAGCGCAGGTTTCAGAATATTTGCCGCATCAATGGCACCTTCGGCAGCACCTGCTCCGATAAGAGTGTGCATTTCATCAATTACAAGAATAATATTTCCTGCCTGACGAATTTCGTCCATAATCTTTTTAAGACGTTCTTCAAATTCGCCTCTGTATTTTGTACCGGCGACCAGAAGCCCCATATCAAGCTGGATTACTTTTTTGCCGTCCAATATATCCGGAACTTCCGAATTTACGATTCTGATTGCAAGTCCTTCCGCAACGGCTGTTTTACCGACGCCGGGTTCACCTATCAATACAGGGTTATTTTTGGTGCGTCTTGCAAGAATTTGAATTACACGCTCGATTTCTTTTTCTCTGCCGACAACTGGATCAAGCCTCAACTCCTGAGCCGCAAGCGTTAAATCACGGCCAAATTCATCAAGACTCGGGGTTTTTGTTTTCCCGCCTGAAGAAGATGATGAAGAACTTGAACTGCTTGAGGATGAACTTTGAGGTTTGGTTTCGCCGAGCATCTTGATAACATTGCTTCTGATTTTATTCAAATCCACTCCGAGGTTTTCAAGAACTCTTGCGGCAACCCCTTCACCTTCTCTGATTAAGCCAAGCAAAAGGTGTTCTGTACCTATATAGTTGTGGCCCAATTGTCTTGCCTCATCCCATGACAGCTCCAGAACTCTTTTGGCTCTCGGAGTAAAAGGGATTTCAACAGCAACAAATCCTGAGCCTCTGCCGATAATTTTTTCAACTTCGGCTCTGGCATCTTTTAGTGTAACACCCATTGATTTAAGGGTCTTGGCGGCAACGCCGGTACCTTCGCCTATAAGTCCCAGAAGCACCTGTTCTGTCCCGACAAAATTGTGGCCGAGCCTTCTTGCTTCTTCCTGAGCCAGCATTATAACCTTTATAGCTTTCTCGGTAAACCGTTCAAACATTTTCTCTCCTATCTTATCATATTCAGATATATATATTTTACATAAAAAATAAAAAAGTTTCAACCTGTTACAAAAAATACATCTGTTATTATTTTAGAAAAATTTTAATTCATAAAACAAAACTCTTGACATTTAATTTTGTTTAAAATAGAATTAAAAACGTGAAAGAAATACAAGCCCCCATCGTCTAGAGGCCTAGGACAACACCCTTTCACGGTGTAGACAGCGATTCGAATTCGCTTGGGGGTATTTTTATCAGGAACCGATTTGGTTCCTTTTTTAATGCTTTCTTACCCTCATCTCATTCGAATCAGCAATTTTGCTGCCGGCAAAATTGCTCGATTAGCTCTGCATACAATTCCGTTAGGCTCGAATTTCACATTCTCGCCTACGCAATTGCAGAATTCGCTTGGGGGTATTTTATAAGGAACCACAAAGGTTCCTTTTTTAGTGCTCATTTACAAGCATTTTATTTAAATCTGCAATTATATTGAAATTATTATCTTTTTATACTAATTTTTAGTTATGGCAAGATTAATAGGCATATCTGATATTCACGGAGAACTTGAAAAACTCTGCTTGGTTCTGGACAAAACAAGCCCGCAAAAAGATGATACCCTTATATTTATGGGGGATTATATCGACAGGGGCGCAAAGTCTAAAGAAGTTGTGCAAAAAATTATTGATATGCAAAATGTCTGCAATTGCGTATACCTCATTGGTTCTCATGAATATGCGCTTTTACATGCTGAAACAGATGATTATTATAACTATCTTTTCTGGAATTACGGCGGAGTGCAAACGGTTGAAAGTTACGGAAGCTTTGATAATATTTTAAAAATCCACGGTGATTTTTTCAGAAGCCTCAAATTTTACCACCTGACTGACAAATATCTTTTTATCCATGCCGGAATCAGAGCCGGAATTCCGCTTGAAAAACAAAATGAAGTTGATATGGTCTATATCAGAGGAGAATTTTACAACAAACCGACAGGTTTTCCGCAAAAAATCATTTTCGGGCACACTGAATTCGACAAACCGCTTGTGCAGAATGACAAAATTTGCATAGACACAGGCTGCGGCAAATATAAAAATTCTCCGCTCACGGCTATAGTCTTGGAAAACGGAACTGAAACGTTTGTCAACTCGTTTTAAAAGGGATGTATATAGCAAATTCCACCAAAAATTTTCAAAACAGCGTCATACTGAGCGTTAGCGAAGTATCTCAATAAAAAAGATTCTTCGGACTAAAGTCCTCAGAATGACGGGCTTTTATTGTATCTGCGGAATTTGCTATATATGTCCCGTTTAAAATCCGGAGATTTTTATGTTACAGCATTATCTCTGATTTGTTGTTTAATATCTGCGAACCAATCCGGATTTTCTTGAACTTCTTTAATATCATCTTTCAATTTTCTGAAATAACATTTGCCGCTAACATCACATTCTGCCCCGATTCCGGCAATAATCGCTTCCTGTTCGGTTGTATTGTTTAAATATTTGCCAGCATTTATAGTTCCGTCAGGATTATAATAATCGCATGCTGTAAGAGTTTTGAAATACTCCTGTACAAGTTCGTTTTCTTTTGAGGTTTCTTTTACCGGCCCCCATAATCTGATTACATTTTTTCTGAGTGTATTTAACTGGTCTTTGTATTCCTGCAGATTTGTTTCTATAAATTTTTCGTATTCTTTCGGGTTATTTTCAGATAAAGCTTTCAGCTTTAACAGTTCCTGAATTTGCTGCGGAGAACCGCCGAACTTCATAATAACCTCTGACGGAACAGAAAGCAACTCATCATATAATAGTTTTTCCTTTTGTACCATACTATTTGTATAAAGTGCAACAGCCTTTTCGCCTAAAGTTTCGTGGCTCAAGATTTTTAAATTCTGCATGCAGTGCTGAAACTCATGTCTTAAAGCACCAAAAATTTGAGTTTTATTTAAATTTTCCGTTACTACCGGATTTGTATTAAGACTTATAACATGACTATTACTAAGATAACGCATTACAGATCCGGTAAAATTATCCGCACTTAAGCCGGGACGAATTTCATCTGACAGCCCTAATTTTTTGCATAATAAGTTATAAGCTGAAATATAAAAATCTTCATCTTCCTGCGCAAACAGGTTATCAATTTCGGCTTTTGTCAGACCTGTACGCATATTAGCGCTGACTAAGTAAGTTTTGAACATTTCTACGTCTTCAGACGTCATTTTTTCAAAAACAGGTTTTGCATTTTGCACGTTTTTTTGTGCGGTTTTGTTAATTGAGCCTGCATTATTTGTAACTATACCGTAAAATTTTGCAACAGCAGGGTTTATCCACATAAACAAACTTCCCTTTCTTGATATTTATTTCTATATTCTTTTTAAATATAAAAATAAATAAAATTGCTGATTAACAGGCTATTATTAAGATATTTAAAGTAGAGTTAATTAAAATGGAATAAACTTATATCCTCTGTTCGGGGTTGTGTCTTCCTGTATTGTTTTTTGGGGAGTTGACTCATATTTTATTTTTACATTAGAGGAAGGCAAAGCCTGAAGTCCTTGTTTACCTGAGTTGACTGTTCCTTTCGGCACATTAAAAGCCTCTTCAAAAGCCGTTTCAAACTTTTGACGGCTTCCGTCTATTTTATAAAATTTTCCGTGAGTCTGGTTAGTAAGACATTTTAAAGTATTATCAGAACCGAGCTGCACAACATCAATTTGAATATCCGGACGACTGTTTACAATTGATCTTATATAAGCGCAAGGGTCCCCGTTACAGGTGTCATAGCCGTCTGTTACAAGAATTATCTTTTTTCTCTGAACAGGAGCGGCCTTGTTGTCTGTCGTAAGAATCTGGACACCTTTTAAATCTTTATTTACGGTTTCGCGAAGTGCAAACTCCAAAGGTGTTGAACCTCCGGTCTTTGCCTTTTGCAAAGACTCAATAAGTTTTGCTTCATTATTCTTTTTAAAATAAACAGCAAGTCTTGTGGCTTTGCAGGCATCAGTATAAGAAAAACTTGATGTCAAAGAATTGTATTCGCCGAATACTCTGAGGGCTACAGCAGAAGTATCTGGGATTTTCGGCAATATATAAATCAAAGTTTCTTTTGCTATTTCAATCCATTTGTCCATACTTCCCGAGTAATCAACAAGAAGCTCGATTGCCTGCCCCTGAATTTTTGCGTTTTTCGGACTCTGAACAATTTCTATCTGCTTGTAAGTTGTCGGAGTATAAACATTATACCTGCCGGCAAAAACATATGCCGGAGTTATTAAAATTAAAAACAATGATAAAAGGATTTTTTTCAAAATTAACCTGCCTTGTATCATTATAATCAACCTCGGCATCTATTGCAAGATTAAACCGAATCATTATTGAAAGTCGTTATAATTTACAAATTTATAATTTGAAGCAAGAGGCTGCTTGTTTGAACATTTTTTTACACGTTTTGGTCTGACAATTTTCTCGTTATAAGTTCTGACTCTCAAAACAGTTTCTTTTGATGTAACTTTTTTTGTATTTTCTTTTCTGGCATTTGATACTGTGCCGTTAGGAACATTGAATGAATCTTCAAAAGCAGTTTCAAATCTTTGTTTACTTCCGTCCACTTTATGAAAAGTCCCTCCGGTTGCCTCCGCAAGACACGCAAGTTTGTCGCTGTTCCCGAGTTGAATAACATCTATTTTAATATCTTTTCTGTTTTGCATAACTTCTCTTATGTAAGCACAGGGGTCACCTCCGCAATTCTCGCCGCCGTCTGTCACAAGAATTATCTTTTTCTTTTTTCGTGTTGTATTGCTGTCAAAAACATTAACATTTTTTAAATCTTCATCAATTGTCTGCTGCAATCCGTAAACAAGCGGAGTAAGTCCGCCAAGATTTGCTGAAGTTAAACCTTCAGTTATTTTTTCCTGATTGCTGCGCTTAAAAGAGGTAACGAGTCTTGAAGCTTTGCAGGCATCAACATTTTGAGTGCCGGCGGTCTGACCTTCTCCGAAAACTCTCAAGCCGATGGCAGATTTATACGGAACTCTCGGCAAAATATAACCTAACGCTTCACGGGCTTCAGGCAGCCAGCGTCCCATACTTCCCGAAAAGTCCACAAGAAGCATAACCGCTTCACCGTTTATTGATATGACGGAAGGCCCGTTAAGCCTCATCAACTGCTCGTATGATCTTGATGAATAAACTCTGAATTCTCCTGCAAACACAGGCAATACTGTCATCCCTAAACACATTAACAACAAAACTAATTTCTTCATTTTCTTCCTTTATAATTTTTCCCTAATATATATAAAAACCGAACTGAACAAAAATTTTACAAAATCGTTAATTATATATAAAGTTTTGTTGCAAAACAACTTCCATACAACTATAATGTTTCATAGGATGATAATGAAAAAGTTTTTTGTTCTTGTAATAACGCTATTTTTTACGGCAGTTTCAACATTTGCAGCGGATGTATCCAAATTGTACAGGATTAAGAATGCAAACTCTGATGCTGTAAATAAAGTTTTAACTCCATATTTAAAGCGTCAGTTTCCTAATCTGATAAAAAAACAAAATTATTATATTTTAGAGAACAAACAAAAGGGGTATTATTACGTAATAATAATTTCAGACAAAGATGAAAACTGCTACCTCTATTACATGTCTAATAATGAGGATGAAGACTTACGAAAAGACATTTTAAAAACATTAAAAAATAACGACTTAAAAAACCGTAAAGTAATTGATTCAAGCTTAAAAAGCTATTTTTACGGCGAAGCCTACACTAACCTTGCACACAGCAATGTTAGTGTAAATCTAAGGTCTAAAGAGCAATCAGTCATTCCGCCACAATCTAATTCACCGGTTAATGCGAAAGAAATCAATTATGATTTCAGCGACGAAGCGCAGGAAAGGTTTGACAGCATAAATAACCCTGATGTTGTAAATCTTGAAATTCCTGCGGAATCAAACCTTCATATAAACTATGCCCCGGGGGCAAATGTAATAAGACTCCCGCAAATTGGTTCTGCTGGATCTCAAAGTGCATATAATCCTTACTCACAGCAGACATACAACAATATAAATCAACAAAAATCATCAAATATTCTAACCGGAAGCGTTGTTATGATACCTGACGGAACATCATTCACTGCTGCACTTTTATCTGATATAAGCTCTGAAAGTATAGTAAACAATGATAGAATAAGCGCCGAGCTTGATCAGGACTGGATTTATAACGGACAGCTTATTGCTCCTGCAGGAAGTATTCTGAACGGAAGGGCTGTCGATACAAAATCAGCTTCTTTTGCAATGGGCAACGGACAAATAGGGCTTTTGTTTGATGAAGTAATGACTCCGGACGGTACGATAATCCCGTTAAAAACAAACAAAGTTTATATTGTCGGAAACAACTCAAGAGCCTTAAACATAACCAAAAGAGTTGCAGGCGGAGCAGCTGCAGGGCTTTTACTTTCAGGAATTTCAATGCTTTTCGGTGCTGACCCTACAAAAGCGCTTATCTACGGAATGTCAATCGGAGCCGGAAGCGGAGCAATTTCGGCTATTTCATCCAGAGGTGAAGAAATCCAGCTTATTGAAGGCTCGCAACTACAGATAATGCTCACGGAACCGCTTACGGTACAAACATACAGACAGGAAGGATATTAACAAATGTCCGTTACAATAACTTCTAAAACTCAGGAAAAAACTTTCAGAGAAAAGGATTTTATAATTATTGGCTCAAATTCAGACTGCGATTTTCAGATTAACACGGAATTTGACTTTATACTTACTGTTCAATATGATAACCAGCAAGAAAAATGCACTGTTACTAACAATTTTGAAAATTCAAACATTCTTTTTAAAGGGGAACCGTTCAAAGGCAGACTTGTCCTTACCAAATTCTGTAAACTGCAAATATCAGGATCTGATGAATTTATCAGTATTAAAATCACATCTGATGAAACAGACGGAAATATGGCACAGAAAGACCTTACACAAAAAGAAATGAAAGAACTTTACGGCAATGACGTAAACTCAGACGTTAAACTAAAACTTGAAAAAAGGAAGTCTGATTTAGAAAAAGAACGAATTTCCGTAACAAAACAGATTGCATTTGCAATAACTGATTTAAAAAAGAGATTATCATTGAATTTTAAAGCTTCAATTTTATTAAATATTGCACTTATTTTAAGCACAATTGTTATGACATTCGGAATCACCAATTATCTTATGGGGCTTCCGATATCAGATACGGTGGCTTTTATGAATATGCCCGTAAACATCAAAATGCTTGCACTGTTTTCGGTATTGACCTATGCGGTGTCACTGTCGCTTAAGCAGGGGATTTTTCTGTATCTTCAAAATCGTGACCTCGCTAAACCTTCGCAGGGTGCTAAATTTGCACAGAATTTTTTGATTATTTTATCAACAATGTTTATGCTTGGATTTTATGCGGTGAATATGATTTATTATATGAACCCGAACGGTAGATTTTTTTACGGAGCCTTTGTGGCGATGTTTTTTGTTCTGCTTAATATCACAATCGCATTTGCGTGCGGGTATTTCAAATACAGCGGGCACAAGCTTTCAATGGAACTTTACAAATATGAATACAGAGAAGATTTTGAAATAATTCTGAACAAATACCAGAGCTGGATAGAAATGTTTATAAACAGCATAGGTCAGGTTAAATTGAATTATATAAAAGACAAAATTTTCACACTCCAGCTTAAGGGCATCGGAGAAACAATCCTCGGAATATTAACAGCACCTTTTCTTGCTTACGGAGTGTCAAACACTCTTGCAATGTGTTTTCCGGAAGCGGCAGGATGGGTCAGAATTTCAGGGATGAGATTTTCGCCTGTATTTTTGATTCTGGCGACAATGCTTATCATTTTTGCGTTCTTTACAATCACAAACGGGTTTGTAAACATAAGAAAAGTCAGCGGCTCGGATGTTATTAAACTTGACGGCTTTAGAAATTATTTTTCGCATGGCGTGGATATATTCGGACTTCAAAATGCCAGAGCGCTTGAAATAGAGAAAGTCAGATTTTTCGTAATCGGGCTTTCAATAATATTCATAGAATTTACAATGAACACCTCATTCTTTATGACAGAAATCGGTGCAGACTTAAGCGGAATTTTCTTAAGCCTTGTTGCAGCAACGGTTCCGACTGCACTGCTGATTGCAGAAACTTATATATTAAGCAGAACAAGCTACGAACTTTTTATCTGTGATTCGCTTATATCTAAATTGGATAGAAAATGATTAAATTATATCTGATAACAACTGCCATATTAATGATAATGATAACGCTTGCTGTCGGGATTATAAAACCGGGCATTAATAAGCCCGTGCAATTTGCAGGAAGTGATTTTCAGATAACAAACACGGAACTTGCGCAAAATCCTGATGCGACCCACGAGCCGCCTGCGCAGACTACTCAAATTATAAATACAGAACCCGTCCAGACCAAAATTGTTGAAAAAATTATCGAAACAACAGCGCCAAATTCCGTTCAAAAAACTCAAACAGTTCAAAAAACAACAACCACAACAACTAAAACCAAAGAAATCACAACAACAGCCCCCTCTGCAAAAACTACAACCAAAACAATCACCCCATCTCAGCCCAAACCGCAAACCACAACAAAAACAGTTACAACATCGGCCCCAAATCCGGCTAAAACAACAGAAACAGTTAAAACCGCACAAATTCCGCAATCAATAAAAGACATTGTAAGCGGAACACAAAAAACTCAGGAAAAACCGGAAACAACAAAACCCAAAGAGCCGGAAAAAGTCGTTCTTCCGGCAGTTGAACCCACCAAAACTCCCGACAAAATAATTGAAGACATTGGCAAAGAAGACCGCCCGCTTACAGAGCAGGAGGAAATTATCGTCTGGAACATCTGGCGGAGCAACCTTCAAAACCAGATTATGCGGGACACTCAGATTTCTGCCCCGCTTGGAACAACTTTTAAATTTTCATTTACTGTTGACAAAAGAGGCAGAATATCAAACTTAAAAACATGGGCATTACCGTCAGATTACAATTCTATTGCAATAAACTACCTGAAACCGCTGATTTTAAGCTATCAGGAGCAACCAATTCTGAACTTTCCATCCAGAACAAAACGTGTTATAACTAATGTAACCGGCGGATTTGTAATCTCAACTCAGGACAAATTCAGCACCCCCGGAGATTTTTCAGATATAGAAAAAATTAAAACTTATAAGTAGGTTAAACATGTACAGATGCACTGAATGTCAGGAAGAATTTAAAGAAAAACCCAAATACTGCAACTGCGGAAACGATGAATTCGAGGAAATACCGGACTCACCGCAGCAGTCGCACCCATTTGTGCAAACTCCGGCAGCCCCCGAAAAATCAATTTCAAAATATTCGTTGAATAATCTTTTTCCGATAGTTTTCTTCGTAATCTGTATAATTTTATCAATATCAGTATGGTTTATAAAGGTTCAGCCGTCAAAACAGGAAAAGGCACAAACTTCAGAGCCAGCACAATCTCAAAACATTCCGTTAGACGTAGAAAGTTTCTGGAATAATGCAGCAACGCTAGCCGATGTTCAAAATTCAGAACCCGCAAAGCACGCCCCGAACAAACAACAGCAACAGAACCCGCAGCCGACCCCAAAACAACAAAATCCGGCCCCGGTTAAAACTGTTTCCTCGCAAAAACAGTCACAGCCCCCAAAAACTTCAAAAACTATGCAAGTCCACGAGCAGCAGAAAACGTCAAAGACTGCAAAAACGACTCCACAGCAGCCTGTTACGAAGCAAAAAATAAATAAACCTGCTCAACAAACCAACCCAAAACCAAAACTTCCGGACTCTGTACTTAATTTAGGCAATTCCAAACCGCAGACTTCCTGGCAGCAGTCCAAACCTGCGTCTACTCCAGCACCGAAACCGCCGCAGATGAGCAGTTCCGAATTTTTAAAATATAAAGGAGAAATAAGAAGTGCACTACTTGCAAAGCTTAATGTTACAGCAATACAAGGCTCAGGCGAATGCGCTGTTGAATTTTCACTGGACAGCACAGGCAAACTGATAAACAGAAACTTCATCTACAAATCTTCCAACAAAAGCGTTAATGATGAAGTTTATTTAATGCTTATGCGGCTTCCGTATTACAAGCAGCCGCCAAGATACTATAACGGAGAAAAAATCAGACTTAAATTCTACTTCAACAACGGTTATTATGAAATAACGTTTATTTAAGATAATTATTGTTCTCTTCGCTATTATTGCATTTTTTCTTTCTTCGCCTTCGTTGAAAATGAAGTGATTGATTTATTTATCTGAAGATAGCAAGCTTATTCCAGAAAGATTCGTAAGTTCCAGTGAGTTTTTCATATCTTCTTCTGGTCTTAGAATCAACAAAGTCATTATTTTCCAGACTGATACGTTTAAGCCTTTCTTCAATCATGCTTTTGAAATTAGTCTTATAAGGTTCTGCGACCTCTTTACACCACGCATAAAACATATTTATTGCAAATGAATGGAAAAGATTGAAATACTCAGCCTTTTTTCTTGCATCAATCGGTCTTGCTGCTATATAATCATTAATTTCATCAAGTGTTTTAATCAAATCAAACACAATTTCGGAATTAAAAGCATCGGCCGTAACTGATGATGCAGTTCTTCTGTAATAATAAGTTGTAGCTCTTGTCAAAGCAATATTTGAAGCAAAACAGGTTGAAATAAATACAAAATATGTATCTTCTCCAAATCGTATTCCGCTGACAAATCTAATATTATTTCTGTTTAACAAATCAGCTTTGTAAAGTTTATTAAAGACAACACCTGATTTCACAAACCTAGCTTTATCCTGATTTGTCGAGAATACCGGCTTTTTAACCTTGAAAGTCTGACGCGCCATATAGTTATTTGAAAGAAGTTTACCATTCTTTTCATAAACTATATCGCATGCCGTAATATCAGCATCCGTGCTGACAGCAGTAGAATACAAGACTTCAAGGAAATTTTTCTTGATATAGTCGTCACTGTCAACAAAAGCAATATACTGACCTTTTGCATGGTCAAGACCCGTGTTTCTTGCAACGCTTACACCGGAATTTCCCTGATTGATCACAACGATTCTTTTGTCTTTTTGTGCATATTTTTCAAGAATTTTTGCACTGTCGTCTGTAGAACCGTCATTAATACAAATAACTTCAAACTCTTTTAATGTCTGATTAAGAATACTATTCAGACACTGTTCCAAATACCGGGATGTATTATAAACCGGTACTATAACACTAACTTTAATACCATCATGCTTTTCCATATCTGTATTATAGCAGAAAAAATAAAAAACGCAATTAGACATTGAAGGGACTTATATTGCAAATTCCACTAAATTTTTCAAAAAAAGTCATACTGAGCGTTAGCGAAGTATCTAAATAAAAATAGATTCTTCGGGCTTTGCCCTCAGAATGACAAAAAACAATAAGAAGCCCTTTTGTCATCCTGAATTTATTTCAGGATCTCAATGAGATTCTGAAACAAGTTCAAAATGACAGTGAAAGACAAAATGGCTTTGATAAAAAAGCTTTACTTATATTTTTTTTGAAGTACAATAAAATCATGACAAAAATGATCCAATACCGACGCAGAAGATTAAAGAATGAGGTTTTGTTTAAAAACTGATCTGTGTTGTGTGCGGATAAAAAAGATTTAAACAAGACCTTGAAAATTTCGGGGTCTTGTTTTTATTTGCCGAGTTTGTAATTCCGGGCCGTTATTAACAGCGGATTTCAGATACGAAATTTGATAAAGGCAAAGAATCCGATTTGTAAAAAAAAGTTAAAAGAATTCCCAAAACAGGCAATAAAAATTTTTACGGTACTTAAAATAAAAGTGTGAAAGGAAAGTTATGCTATTAAGACTTCGACGAAAATCTATCATAGCAAAAGCGAATGCCCCTCGCATCAGATTAATGAACTTAATCTGGGGTTTGTGATAGACAACTGTGTAAAAAGTCCTTGCGGCTTTTTACCGTAATCGAAAAGGAACAAAACTACATGATACCCTTAATTTCAGCAAGTAAAATATACTCAACCTTAGGAAACGAAAATTCACTAATACCCCTTGCCATCAAGGACATTGCAAACAGCGCCGGACTCACCTGCGCATCATACATTGCGGGAGATAAAGAAGAAGGAAGAGACAGATTTATAGACGAATTCGGCACACAGGCAATATGGCTTTTCGGTATTCCGTTTTACAAAAAGCTTCTTGACCTTGGCATGTTTAAATCAATAGGATATGACCCGAAAGTTGACGTCAGAATCCTTAAAAATCCTGATATATTCAAAAAAGCAATTGAACATGCTCCGACAAAAGAAATTAAAGCTTCCTTAGAAAAAATCGGCAAATCTCAAAAGAATACAAAATTATTTAAGGGCCTGAGTTTTGGCAAATTTGTCGCATCAACTTTCCTCACAATAGCATCTTATTACGGGCTTACAAAATTCAGACACCACAATACAGAAAAACATATCAAAGAAGAATTCCTCAAAAAACAGGCCGAACTGAAAAAGGGACAAACACAGCCCCAAAATCCGCAATTTTCACAACATTCAAAAGGTTTTGGACAATTGCAGAATGTTCCGACTGCATTCGGCAACGTACATAGAAACACTTCCTCCAATAACAAAGACCAGAATCCGTCATTTACCGGTATTCAGGACTTTATGTTCAGTCCGACCAAAAACCTTATGATTGTTGACGGTTCAATTACGGCCGAAAGAATTTTTGAATCAAGAAATCTTCAGGATACAATCGGCTACATTGTTAAAGAAGGAAGTTTCTGGGCATTTATGTACCTTCTCGGCGGAAGAATACAAAAACACGTTGAAAACAGCACGGAAAAGAAACATAATATGAACATCCAGCTTGACTCAAGAGTAATCGAGAGTGATGAACTTAAAAACGCACTCAAAAACAAAGAACTTCCGGCAATACTTCAGGCATTTAAAGATCTTAAAACAGATGTTAATATTTACGACTTTATCTGCAATCCGCTGAATAAAGACAACGTAATTGTAAAAATGGCCAAAATGTCTGACATTATAAAAGTTACGGACAACAAAACACCAACAGGCGGCACATTCTCAAAACTTATGCAGAAACTGTTCCCGCAAAAGGATTTGAACAGCGCTGTGGATACAAGAGCATACGTAGATCTTGATCAGGTTAAAGGTATCAACGAAAAACTCGGCAAACTATACGAACAGTTTAACACCTTCAAATCAAAAGCCGCAGGCAAATCTGAAGATGAACTTTTGACGGCATTCCTGAAAGACCTGAAAAAATACAAACGAATTTCAGTCCTCAAAAATATCGGCGCCTGCATAGGAGCCCTCGGAGTTGTATGTCCTGCAATAATGCTGGCTCTGAGATTTTGCAGCAAAGACAACAGAGAATTCAAAGTAAAATCACAGATAGAAGAACAACTTGCAAAAGACATTCAATCAGGAAAAATAAAGGTATAAAAAGACTCTAAAGTTTTGCCAGGAGTCCTTCTGCGGCTAAAAAACCAGTAGACCAGCAGTTTTGAAGGTTAAATCCTCCGCAAAAGCCGTCGATGTCAAGGATTTCACCGCAAAAATACAAATCCGGAATAATTTTTGATTCCATAGTTTTTGAATTAACTTCATCAAGTGCAACCCCGCCTGAGGTCACGACTTCCCCGCCTTTTGCGGCAGAAACGGCTTCAACCTCAAACCCGCCAAGTTTTACAAGAATTTTATCTCTTGTTTTGCCGTCAACCTTGCAGGATTCAATATTTTCATCAATTCCGATTTTTTGAAGAATGAATTCGGCAAGCGACTTTGGCACAAGTTCGGAAAGCACGTTTTTCACGGTTTTGTGCGGGTTTGAATTCAACAACTCCTGAAAATCCGCTCCGAAAGTAAAGTCAAAAATAATTTTATAAGGCATTTGTTCTCTTGCCATAATCGAACTTATCTGATAAACCAGAGGCCCCGAAATACCGTTATGAGTGAAAAGCAAATCTCCGGCAAGGCTTGTGTTTGCGAACTTTGCCTTTGCGTTTTTGACGGAAACTCCGGCAAGCAAAGATAAATCCTCTTTAGTTTTTAATGCTGTCAGCGCAGGACGTGGCGGAATGATCTTATGACCTAGTTTTTCCACAATAGAAAATGCAGAATGCCCGCCGATTGCAATTACAACTTTTTCAAAAAAATACGCGCTTTTCTCACACTTAACCTCAAACCCGCCATTGCAAACTTTTACGGATATCACGTTTTCTTTTAAGAATTTGACACCAGATAGCGCATTCAAAAAGGCTTTTCTGACTTCAGAGGCGCTGTTTGACTCGGGAAATATCCGCCCATCATCCTGAACATAAGCTTTTACACCCATTTTTTCAAACATTTCAAGCGTTTGAGATGTTCCGAACCTTGAAAACACCGAATACAAAAACTTTTCACCTCTTGGATAGTTAGAAGCAAGTTCTCTGAAATCAAATTCCGCATGGGCAAGGTTGCACCGGCCGCTTCCTGTCGGAAGAAGGGTTTTGAGCGGCGAATTTTTCTCAAAAACAACCGGACAAACTCCGCCCTGCTTCAAAAAATAAGAACACGCACATCCGGCAGGCCCTCCTCCGATGACGGCAACTTTAGATTTCAACTCTTGTGCCATACAAAAATACCATCTCGGGATTTTCAAGATCACTGTGCAAATCAGATATTGACTTGTGCAAAACAGGATGGATATAATCCGGAATCAATTCCAGAAGAGGAACCAGCGTAAACGCTCTTAAATGAACATACTTATGCGGAATTGTTAGTTCGCCATCATGAATTATTTCATTGTCATAGAATAAAATATCAATATCAATTGTTCTGTCTTCATAGTTTCCGGAAACTGTTTTGCGTTTTCGGCCAAGCTGTTCCTCTATTCTTTTGCATTCGGCAAGAAGCTCTTTTGGTGAAAGCTTGGTTTTAATTTCAACAACAGCATTGACAAACCAGGTGTCAGACGACATATTCCACGGTTCAGTTTCATAAAAAGCGGAAGTCCTGATAATGCTGACATTTTCGCAGGCCCCGAGAAGGCTCGTTGCCTGCTGAATATAACCGATTCTGTCACCGGTATTTGACCCTAAACTTAAGTAAACAATTGCCATAACAATATTCTATAGATTTTATTATATAATGTCAATAAATATTTGACAGTCCGGAGAAGTATTATTTAAGCTTTTCAATAGTTGCATTAAGGGCAGCAACAACCGTCAAAATATCTCTTTCCGAAACGAACCCGAGAGTTCCGATTCGGAAAATTTTGTCCTTTAGATCATTCTGACCATTTGCGATTATGATATCGTAATCCTCCTTCATAACCCTTCTGATATCAGGAACCGAAATTCCGTCAGGCGGAAGCACGGAAGTCACGGCATAGCTGGCCTTGGTGTCATCCTCCACAAACAATTTTAACCCCATATGCCGCAGGCAATCCCTCAAAAGCAGAGCATTTGACCTGTGTCTTGCAAAAATATTCTCCAACCCCTCTTCTCTAAGCATTTTAAAGGCTGAATGAAGCGCAATCACAAGATTAACGGCGGGAGTGTACGGTGTTGTATGCTGAGCCAGAGATTTTTTGTAACTGCTCCAGTTAAAATAAAATCCCGGATATTTGCATTGCTTATGAACTTCAAAAGCTTTATCACTTGCAGTCAAAAAGGCAAGCCCCGGAGGAATCATAAACCCTTTTTGCGAACCTGATACAACAACATCAATTCCCCATTCATCAGTTTTCAAATCCATTGCGCCGACACTTGTAACCCCGTCAACAACAGACAATGCACCATGCTCTTTTATTATTTTACAAAGAGTTTTAATATCGTTCACAGCACCCGTTGAAGTTTCAGAATGCGTCATAGTAACTATTTTAATCTCTTTATTAACATCTTTATCAAGCCTTGCCCTGAGTTCGTCCTGATTTATGACTTCGCCGTACGGAACTGTCATCCTTTCAGCGATTGCGCCGTGAGATTCCGCAATCTTTGCCCAGCGTTCGCCGAAGTTTCCGATAACAAGCGAAAGCACCTTATCTCCGGGATTTACAAGATTTGAAAGTGCGGCATCCATAGCTCCTGTGCCGCTTGAGGCAAATATAAAAACATCATTTTTAGTTTGAAATATCCATTTCAAATCTTCATTGACTTCATCAAAAATTCTCGAGAATTCCGAACTTCTGTGCGGTACAGGCGATTTTGCCATTTCTAATAATACATTTTCAGGCACAGGTGTCGGTCCCGGAATCATCAATAAAGTCTTGTCTTTCATTTTACCCCCAATCGCTTTTATTTAAAGCATTATTTTAAACTTATATATACTAACACAATTTTCTGTTTTGTGTATAATAAGTAAAGAAATGTTTATATATGAAATTTTAGCGACAATAATCTTTTTAACACTTCTCCCGTTCTACTATATTGTCAGGGTAATTCAAAAAAAATACCTGTACGGATGGAGAGAGAAACTCGGATTTGTAAATCCGCCGGATTTGGGCAATAAAATAATCATGCTCCATGGTGTTTCTGTCGGAGAAGTTATTGCGCTTGAAAATCTCACAAAAAAAATAAAAGAAACCTTCCCTGACTACAAAATCGTAATCACAACAGGCACCAGAACAGGTCAGGAAATTGCGCATAAGAAATATGAAAAAATTGCCGATTTTATTACATATTTTCCGTTCGATGTGTCTTTTGCTGTAAAATCTTTTCTTGAAAAAATTCACCCGTCAGTTGTATTGATAGCGGAAACAGAACTTTGGCCTGACTTTGCATATCAATGTAAAAAAAGAAATATCCCTCTTTTTGTAATTAACGGTAGAATAAGTGACAGTACATTTAATGCGTACAAACGGTTGAAATTTTTCTTCAAACACATTCTTAAAAATTACACAGGAATTTATAGTCAGAGCATTGAAGACCGTGAAAAATTGGTAGCAATCGGAGCCCCACCTGAAAATACAGAGTTTATGGGGAATTTAAAGTTTGATATCAAAAAACTTGATGTATCAATTGATATCGGTAAAGGTGACAATAAACTTATAATTGCCGGAAGTACACACAAAGGCGAAGATGAAATCGTACTGGAGGCCTTCAAAAACGTAAAGGCAAAGGTTAAGAACGCAAAACTTCTTCTGGCATCCCGCCACCTTGAAAGACTGCCGGAAATTGAAGAATTCGTAAAAAAAATCAACCTTTCTTACGGTTTCCGCTCAAAAGGCGACACTTTTAAAGACAAAGATATAATTCTCCTTGACACAATGGGCGAACTCGGCAAAATGTATTCAATCTGCGACTTTGCATTTATCGGCGGAAGCTTTAACAATACAGGCGGACATAACCCTCTTGAAGCTGCAGTATACAACAAACCGGTAATTACAGGTCCATGCATTCACAATTTTAAGGATATATACAGCATTCTGACTCATACAAATGCAGGAAAATTAGTAAAAACCCCTAAAGAACTTGAAGAACACATGCTTAAGCTGCTTACAGACGAAAAATACTACACAGAGGCACAAAATGACTGTTTTAAAGTTTTCGAAGCACAAAAAGGTGCTCTTGATTTTGTCATTAATAAGCTTAAATCGTTGCTTGCTTAACAAAATATTACATCCTTAAAACCCTTATTATTTAAGGATTTTATAATATTTAAACTTTCAATTGTAACGAAATATTACGAATATTGGAATAAAAATTAAAGATTTAGGAAAGATGTGCCGTAAACATAGACATAAG
>CALUVL010000001.1 GCA_944324225.1 Candidatus Gastranaerophilales bacterium | reverse complement strand
GGAGCGTTATTTGCAGGTGCCCCCCCCCCCCTGAAATTCAATCATATCAACTGTTTTCATATTTTTTACTGCTCCTTTTTCTTAATTTTTAATACATTTTATAATATAACATCCGTTTGTAAAATTTGCAAGGCACATAAAAATGACTAAATTGCAACGATTTCACCAACAATATCCCCGTGGATTGTTCTGATGATTGTATCAAACGGAACTTCCGCCCAGTGAAGGTTCTTTAAAGACCTGACAACAACCGCTTCTCTTGCTTTCATATCACAATCATCAATTTTAACAACAAAAGCTTCTTCTTTTTCAACATTCACTACAATACAAAATCCTCCAGCTCCAACTTTTGCGACAAGATTTTTGGAATTTTCAATAATCTTCGTATCCAGTCTGTCTTCCCCGCCTATCAGATACGGGAAATCCAGAAAAGCTCGTGTTATTTTTTCATATCGAGGATTTGTAAAAAGATTTAAGTACCCCTTAAGCATATCCTCTAATGGCATAGACATTATAGGCACACCGCAGCCATCCTTTGTTATCGGGAAACGGTGCTTAAGTTCGCAGAGTTCTGTTATCTTTTCTTTGATTTTAACCTGAAGCGGATGATCTTCTTTATAATAACTGTCTAAATCCCAGCCATTCATAAGACAAATTCCGAGCATCATAATATGCTTTCCCGAGCAATTGTTATGAAGCGAAGTCGGTTCTTCTTTATTCAAAAACATTTCAAGCTGTTTTGTCTTTGAAAGAGGCTGATGAACTCCACATTTCAAATAACTTTCATCCAATCCCATTTTGTCAAGAAGCACTTTTAAAACTTTGATATGAACATCTTCTCCTGCGTGAGAAGCACAACAAATGGCTATTTCTTCTTCAGACATATCATACTTGATATCCATGCCATAATCTATTATAAGGCTTGCTTGAAGCGGCTTGGCGCAGGATCTTAAATAAAAAGGGTAATGACCTGTTTCGCCTGTATAATCAATTACTCTTTCTTTATCCGCAAGCATTCTAAATCCAAAATGCTCTTCTTCAACAAGTGTTCCTCTTAAATATTTTACTAAAATCTCGGGTCTTGGATTAAACATTTCTTTTCACCAAATGTAACAACTGGACTAACTTTTCTTTTAATTTTTTATTTTCTTCTTTTAAAGCTTCGACCTCTGCCGATTCTTTTTCATGCTCGCTGTTGTAGCCTCTTTCGGCATCGGGAACAAGGTTATAATCAATCACAAATCTTTTTTTCGCCTCTTCCTGTAAAAGAAATATTATTTTATAATCATCCTCTTTTAAAAGTCCAATTGTGTCGAGAACTTCTAAAAATTTAAGGTGTTTACCACCGTAAGAATCTATTTTTTTCTGTTCTGAAAGTCCTTCCTGCACCTGCATCATTGAAAGAGTTTTATTGCTTTGAAAATACTCGCCTGTTTTAAATTTGCCGGAAATAAACCCTGCCATTGCATAAATTTCATTAGATTCCGGACGTTCTACGTAACCTTGTTCTATACAAAACATAAAATATTTTGAGGTTTCTTCCATTGTCAAAAACATGTTCAGAGAAATATCCAAAATTGTATAATCTGCACTGCACAACTTCAAAAAGGTATATATATTTGCATCAAGTCCGGCATTCTTTTTTAAAAGTTCATCCTTGCCGGCATAAGTAAGCAAAGGAGAATAAAGCGCTAACAATTTATCTGATGATTTATCCAAAAATTCGACACAGTTATGCTTTTGCATATCTTCTTTAAGTTTGACATATAAAACCTGCTTTACCCAAAGAGGAAGTACCATAACTTTTTCCAAATATAAATCAAATATATTTTTTTTCAACTTAAAACCCTTCTCATTTGAACGCTTTTAACACTAGAATATTAGCAGAAAGAAATCATATTGACAATATCACCTAATGCTGAATCTGCATCCGCAATAGTTTTGCCTGTATAGTGAAAGAGAATTTGCGATTTTATTTGTTTTCAAAAATCCGTCTTTCTTTTTAAAGTCAATTGAGAGAAAATTCAAGCCGTTTTCTCCGGCAATAGTTTCGCCGATAAGTGAGAGTTTTTGAAAATTTTTATGAGGGCTTATAACAATAGATGTTGTAAAATTTTTTATTCCTAATTCTTTAGCCTTTTTTGCCGCCCTTACAAGACGCAGTTCAAAACATTTGTCACATCTTAAACCTTTTTCAGGCTCATTCTCAAATCCTTTTACATACTCGAAGAATTCATCCTGATTGTATTCATCCTCAATCAGTTCAACATCAAAATGGCCACAGAGAATCCTTTCTGCCTCCAGTCTTTTTTGATATTCTTCCAGCGGGTAAATATTCGGATTGTAAAAATGCACTACAACATCATATCCCGCATCTTTTAAAAAAGACACGGGATAAGAAGAACATATGCCGCAGCAAGCATGAAGAAGAATTTTAGAATCCTCTTTTTTCTGCTCCCGCATTGATAAATAATTTTTTAAGTTCGTCATATTGTCTTATACCAATATAAACCTGAGTTCCGATAACAGTAGCCGGAGTTCCGTTTATTCCTCTTGAAGTCGCTTCTTCTATATCTGACTGGATGCGCTGTTTAACTTCTTCACTGGCTGCATCTTTTTTAAGCTTTTCTGTATCAAGTCCGATTGATTTTGCAATAACAAGAATTTCCTCCTCAGTATTAGGCTGTTTTTCAAAGAACAACGAATTTATATCCCAGAATTTGTCCTGTTTTTCTGCTGCAAGCGCATATCTTGCCATCAAACATGCTCCAACATGATAAGGCTGTGTAAGATATTTGTTGCATTCTGTATCAAGCGGAAGGTTTCTGTGAACTATTTTTATATTTTTCAAGTCTTTCACAGCTTTATGAACCATTATATTATATGCACTGCAAATAGGACAGCGATAATCCGTATATGTATAAATTATTGTTTTAGCGTCACTGTCGCCAAGAACATTACCTTTTACGGCATATTTATTATGTTTTGTTGAAACAAATTCTTTGAATTCGTTTCTCGCTTTTACCTGAGGAGTAAAAATATACGATACGGAGGTATAAGTTAAAAATCCGACAGCCGCAAGCATGACAGCTGTAAAAGCTATCAAATATTTTTTTATCTTCAATCCGTCTAAAAGATCAACAACACTGGTTTTAAAAGCTTTTATAATTCCGCCGTTTTTATAATCCAGAGCTATTAAAGCAATAAGAAGATTTAAAATATAAGTAAATGCACAAAGCACGCATAGTTTCTTAATTTCAAAAAGACTTACGCAAAGCAATGTTATACTAATTACAAAAGAAATAATTCCAAGCGATGCAATATAATCTAACGGATTTTTAAAAACTTCAAGAAACTTTAACAACTTAAAATTTTTAAGCTTCGGTGCCGCCAGAAGCATCATAATAAATGAATAAAGAAATAATCCCCAGTATGCCAGAGGAATTCCGAAAAACTGAGATTCATTTGTTTTGGCTACACCGTCACAGTCAATAAAAGCGTTAACAGTACAAAAACTTGGAACTGCATATGGATTGAAATTAGCATTATAGTATATTATTGCCAGTTTAATAGTTGTAATAAATCCGATTAAAGCAAGAATTAAAATTATAATCTTCTTCACAAAGAAAGATTTGTTCTCATTTTCCATAACTATATCTCCTATCCAGTAAATTCATTTTACAATTATTCAAAACTTAAATCAATAGGAAGAAAAGGGGATTTTTCAAGTTTTGTCCGCAAAAAACAATTTTCAATAAATAATACGCCCTTGCGCGGAGTTACAAAAAATGCGGAGAATAAAAGATTGACAGAATTGTTAAAATATATTAAGATAAACATATTAAATTCGGAGGAATAATAATGGCTGATACTCAAGAAATAATTAACTGCCCTGCATGCGGAAAACCTATGGTCAAAATTCCGATTCCATCACAAAATATGAATCTGGATCTTTGCCTTAACGGATGCGGTGGAATTTTCTTTGACAACAGAGAATTCAAAAAGTTTGACGAACAGGCCGAAAGCATTGACGAAGTAACTCAGGCAATTCAAGGGAAAACTTTTGAATCTGTGGACGGCTCTGCAACAAGAACCTGTCCTGTATGCGGAATGAAAATGGTTAAAAATTTTGCAAGCTCTCTTCATCAGATTCAAATTGATGAATGCTACGGCTGCGGAGGCAAATTCTTAGATAACGGAGAACTCCAAAAAATTCGTGCACAGTTTGCAACAGAACAAGAAAGAGCTGATGCTGCGGTTAAAGAACTCTACAATGCTGTCGGAGGTAAACTTAAGGCTCTTGATGCCGAGTGGGAAGCCGGCAGAGCAAGACGTTCCCCGCTAAACAATTTCTTTAACAGCATGATGGGTATTCGTTAATTTATATAAAAATAAGCAATCAACCCTTGCAATACATAAAAATAGAATAAATTTATAATTGCTTCGCAGTCGCTTGCAATGACAGAGTGTTCCCCGCTTACTCTGCGGTATGTCAAAGGATAATTACGTAAATTATAAGAACCACATATACAAAAAATCCGGCTTTTAAACCGGATTTTTTAATTGAATTTTTCAATGAAACATCTGCCTCTAATTTTCCGAAGAATTTGCAAAAGTTTCAAGAAGTGTATATGTAGCATCCCAGCCGTTCAAACCGCCTGTCGCTTTATATTTGGCAATTTGTTTAGCACGTTCAGCTTTCTTTTTAGCCTGTTCTTTCTGAAATTTAGCAAGTTTTCTTGCGCTTGAATTTCTTTTCTCAACTATAGGATCTGCATAAGTCAGGAAAAATCTGTATTCATTACATGCGTATCCTGCTTTAACCTTTGAAGGATAGTTGTAAAGCAGGTAATCATAAATATTCATAGCTCTTTTAGCATTTGACGGATCGCCTTTTATGGCTTCCCAGGTGCTGCCGGGCATTTTGGTCACAAGCACAACCATCGCAAGCGGATTGTAGCCTGCTGTAATCATAAGGTCTACGCCTGTAATATCTGCATCCATTGCATCTTTTTCAGAAATTTTATTATTTGCAAATTCGCTGTTAGCCGCAGTATTCAAAATATTATCACTGCTTAAAGTAGAAGCAAGAGCTGCTTTTGCAAGATTACGAAATTTTTCTTTTGAAACTTGAGAATTCATAACATTGCCGAGTTCATGAGAAATCACAGCTGCAACTTCATTGTCATTGCCAGCATAGACCAAATCCTGCTTGCTTATCTGTATAACTTTTTTCGTTGTAGCTTCGGAATTGTCAGCATAAGTGTCTACTATTTTAAATGTTAAAGTTGCTGGTAATCCGTTTTTAGAAACAATTTGTTTGCCAACAACCGGCACTCTTGCATTTTTATCATATGCTGCGTTTGCAGGTAATACAATAATCAACGTAAAAAATAATGCGGCCAAAACCTTCTTCATCTTACCTCCTTCAATTTTACCAAAATACACTTTTTATACCTGTTAACTGATTGAATTCTAACATAAAATACTGTATAATCAAATTATAGTTTTTTAAGGTGTGGTTATAAAAATGTTGGAAGAAAGAGAAAATAACAGTATAAAAACAGGCAAATCTCTAATAAAAGAAGCTCTGAATGATTTACACAACGAAAATCCGGCTAAAGCAAAAGAGGACTTCAATTCCGCGCTTACCTGCTTTAAGAAAGCCAACTCTGTGCCATATATTTCGGTTTGTCTAAGCTTTTTAGGGCTTACAGATTATATAATTGACAAAAACAATTACCGGAATTCACTGGCACTGATACATGACGGGGCATACATGGCAGACTATTCAAACAATACAACAGCCAAACTTGTAAATGAATTTGCTTCAGGAAGCCTGTGCTATGCCGAAGGAAACGACAAAGTCGCCCTACTTCATTACGAAAATGCAAAAGATTATGCCCTTGAAGAAGATGAATTTTCTCTCAGTGAATATATAACAGGCAGAATTAAACAATTAAAAAGAGGCGAAAATTTTACCGCAGCAGTCCAAAATGACCCGATTGTTTCTCTGGTTAAAATAGGCCGTTCAATTACTGCGCTGACTGACATCAATGTTTTACTAAAGGTTATTGCCGAAGAAACAAAAAATGCAATGCAAGCAGACCGATGCACCGTATTTATTTATGATAAAGAAAAAGATGAAATCTGGTCAAAGGTTGCACTCGGCATGGACAGTCAGGAAATCCGTTTTCCGGCAAGCAAGGGTCTTGCAGGCTATGTTGTAAAAACCGGCGAAACCTTAAATATTGCTGATGCCTACAACGATTTAAGATTTAACAAAGATGTAGACTTAAAAACCGGCTACAAAACAAAAACAATACTCTGCATGCCGATAAAAAACAATAATCAGGAGATTATCGGCGCATTTCAGGTTCTGAACAAAGCAAACGGAACCTTCACCAAAAATGATGAGGATCTTCTTATTGCAATAGGAGGAAGCGCAAGTATTGCACTGGAAAATGCCCAGCTGTTTGAACAACAGAAACAGCTCTACAGAGAACAGAAAGAACTTTTTGAAAGCTTTATAAACACTCTTGCCTCCTCAATAGATGCCCGTGATAAAATCACAGCAGGTCACTCTCAGCGTGTGAAACTTTATGCAATGCTGCTTGCAGATGCACTTAATCTTGACGAAAAGACCAAAGAACTTATTGAAAAAGCCGCAATTCTTCATGATATCGGCAAAATAGGCATTCGTGACAGTGTTCTGCAAAAAGAAGGTAAGCTGACCCCTGAAGAATACAGCCATATTCAGGAGCACGTAAGAATAACACACAACATTCTTGACAACATCAGCATGTCAAAAGATTTCAGAATAATAACCGAAATAGCCTGCTCTCATCATGAAAAATATGACGGAAGCGGATATTACAGACACCTTAAAGGTGAAGATATCCCTTACGGCGGAAGAATTCTTGCAGTTGCTGATGTTTTTGACGCAATAACATCCCGCCGCCATTACCGTGACAAAATGCCTATCATAAATGTAATAAATATTTTAATTAAAGACTCCGGCACTCATTTTGATAAAAATCTTGTTGATGTATTTCTACAAATCTCTGTAGACAAAATAATAAAAGTATTCCTGACCGAAAATCATCACAGTTTTAAACAGGAAGACAGCGAAAAATTAAGTCATTATACACTGCGGGATATTTACGACTTCAGTGTTAATGAAAATGTAAATTCCGAGCAAAAAAGTATTGTAGATTTGTTTAATTACTATTATTCTGGTAATATAGAGGAGTAAGGCGGATCCAAATTTGATAAACAAAAAGCTAAAACTAATTTTGTTGATAACGGGATTGTGTATAAGCCCCATAAGCGTCAGGGCCGAAAATCCTTACGCCAAAATTCAGCCGGCAAATCCGCTTGCCCCTCAGGCTTCACACAGTTTTATTTTTCTTGAACCGCAAAAAGCCACCCTTACCAAAAATGATATCTATAATCAGTATGCAATCGGCTTGAATAGATTTATGCAAAGCAACGTAAGATCAGCGTACGCGGATTTTGATGTCTTGATTGAAAGCATTAATCCGAGCGATTATGCATATTTGCATTTTGCAACCAAAATGGCTGATATCGGATTCTTTACTCTTGCTGAACTTGCTCTTGATAAAGTGCAGGATAAAGAGATTTCAAATCTGTTGACAGAAGAAATTAAGAGATTCTATTATCCGTCAACAAAACTCTCCAGACAGGATGAAATATATCTTGGAGAAATATTTTCAAATATCATCTATAACGACCAGAGTAAAGAAGCTACAGCAGAACTCGTTAAAAATTCATTTTTAATGCAGGGGAGCGACTATGCAAATTATCTGGCGTCTCTTGGCTCTTTAAAAGCAGGAAATTTCAGTGATGCTTTAAAATACGTTGATATTGCCATTGCTAAAAATCCGACAAATATTAATTACAGTAAACTTAAAGCAGAAATTCTTTCACAGGGCAAAAAGCCGAAAGAAGCGTTGAAAATAGTTGATTCAATCAAGGAACAGCCCTTTATCACGACCGAATACATTAATAAAATAAATTCACTTGAACAATATATTCTTTATAAAACTCAAAAAAATGAATATATGAAAAATTATCATCTCGGATACTATTATTTTTACGAGCAAGAATTGAACAAAGCATTAAGAACACTTCAAAGTGCGGTTTCAACCAAAAAGAAAAGCAACAAAGAAGTTTACGGGCTTTTGTCAAGAGTTTATTATGAAATGAAAGAATTTGAAAAAGCTGAAGATATGGCATTAAAGGCTTACAAAATTAACAAGAAAAATATACCAGCACTTCTTGTCCTCGGGGATTTAAGCTATAGAAATAAAGACTACAAAACAGCTTTAAAATATTATGAGTCAGCAGCTTCAAAAGAAAAAGACTCACAGATCCCCAAAATAAAAGTTGCTGAAACATACCAGATGCTAGGTGAGGATAAAAAATCTAAAGATATCATTGCAAAAATTTTGAAAAATCATTCCGACTGTGCGCAGGCTTACTATTATATGGCGCTTTTTGATAAAGACCGTGAACTCAATTATCTCAAACGGGCAATTTCAATCAATCTTTCATACAAAGATGCTTGGATTGACCTTGCCAGAGTGGAAATAGAAAAACAAAATTACAAACAGGCAAAGTTTTATCTTGCTATTGCAGGATATATTGACGAAAATGATTTTAGATATTATTATTATCAAGGACTCATAGCAAAGGCTCAGGGACAAAACGAAGATGCCAATGCTAATTTTAAAAGAAGCCTTAAGCTGAATCCTGACTACATGCCCGCCAAAGAGGAATTAAAGATATGAAAAAAAATATCCTTATAGTAGAAGATCATGAATTAACAAGATTCGGCCTCAAAACAACGTTTGAGGGTGTAGATTATATTGACAATATTTACGAAGCGGAATCTGCTGAAAAAGCTATTGAAATTTTTAAAGAACACCCTCTTGATGTAATCATAATGGACCTTGGTCTTCCGAATATGAACGGAATAGAGGCTACAAAACAAATAAGATCTTCTAATAAAGATGTAAAAGTTATTATACTTACTTCCCATAATGATGAAAAAGAAGTTTTGAACAGTCTTAAAGCCGGAGCAAACGCTTACTGCTCAAAAGAAATTAATCCTCAAAGACTTGTCAATGTAGTTCAGTCAGTTGCCGATGGTGCAGCCTGGTTTGATCCGAGCATTGCACATATTGTATTAAAAGCATCAACAGCCTCAAGAGGATTTGACAGCGAAAATGACGGTAAAGATTACGATCTTACTTCAAGAGAAAAACAAATCCTTAAACTTATGACTGAAGGTTACTCCAATATGGAAATTGCACAGCTTCTTGTCATAAGCATAAATACAACAAAAGCCCACGTTGCAAGCATTCTGCAAAAGCTTGAAGTTGATGACAGACTTCAGGCCGCATTGAAAGCCCTTAAAAATAATATTGTGTAAAGGAATTAAAATGTCTGAAACGGCAAATGTATTATTAGTTGACGACAATCCTAAATATTTAAAAGATGCTCTTCCGTATTATGGATATAATGTCCGTGTAGCAATAGACGGACTTCAAGCACTGGAAATTTTAACAGGTGAAGATACCAAATATGACATTATTCTACTTGACGTTATGATGCCCAATATGGACGGATGGGCAACATTAAAAGCAATAAGAAAACATGCTTCTACAAAATATATACCTGTAATAATGTTAACAGCGGTTTCAGATGAACAAAAAGTTGTGGCTGGACTGAAAATTGGCGCAGATGATTATATAACCAAACCGTTTGTACTGCCCAATTTGCTTGCAAGAATGGAGGCTGTTTTAAGGCGTAATGAATGGGCTAACGAGGCAACATCTGCCAAGCGTTCATTAAAAACTGATTCACCTCTAAAAACACTGACTAACAGAGAAAAAGAAGTGCTTTCACTGGCTGCAAAGGGAGCAAGCAACAAAGATATAGCGGAAAAACTTATTCTAAGAGAAGTGACCGTCAAAAGCCACCTTAATAGTATCTTTAAGAAACTACATGTGACCAGTCGTACACAGGCAGTATTACTTGCCATGCAGGCAGATTTAATAAAAAATTAACTTAAAATATACATAAAGGAGAAGTGAATGATTGATTATACTAAAGAAGAATTAGTCGAATTATTACAAAAATATCCCGAAAAGTTTAATGAATGGAAACTTGAACAAGAAGAGGTAGACCTTAGCGAGGTGGACTTTTCAGGCATAAATCTCTCTGAAATTGACTTTACTGATGTCGATCTCAATTCAAGTTCATTTGCAGATTGCTCATTGTCTTTTGTTAAATTTATAAATGCTGATTTAACTTCAGTTGATTTTACCAGAGCAAGGGTTTTGGAATGTGATTTTTCAGAAGCACTGCTCAACGGTGCAGATTGCAGTTATGCAGAAATGACATACTGCAACTTTACAGACGCAGATATGGCAGGATGTATATTCTCCGAAAGCGACCTTAGCAATTCAGACCTGTCAGCTTCAATAAATTTACATGCCTGCAGATTTGACGAAGACACAATCTGGCCGGAAAATGATATGATGCCGGAAGATTTCGATGCTAAGTACAGCCGTGATTTGTCTTCTCTACAGGATGAAGATGATTCAGCCATCAGTGATTACTAAAGAGTTTATAGAGAATAAAAGTTATAAAAAAGCCCTTCATATAAATGAAGGGCTTTTTTAATTCTTATTTAACATTAGCACTCAGACATTGTTTTTCATAGTGAAGTCTGTCCCTAAATTGATTAAGTCGTTTCATGACATCCTTAAACATTGGGATAGGAAGACTTTGTTTGCCGTCAGACAGCGCTTTTTCAGGATCATTATGCACTTCTATCATAACACCGTCAGCCCCAACAACAAGGCCAGCTTTAGCCATGGGTTCAATCAAATACCTTTGCCCCGTACCATGGCTGGGATCAACGATTACAGGAAGATGCGAATACTTTTTGATAATCGGAATTGAAGCTATATCCATAACATTTCTTGTATATGCATTATCAAAACTTCTTATACCTCTTTCGCAGAGAATAACGTTTTTATTTCCCTGATACATAATATGTTCTGCGGCAAGAAGAAATTCTCTAATAGTGCTTGCAAGCCCCCTTTTTAAAATAACAGGTCTGCTGCACCTTCCGACAGCCTGTAAAAGTTTAAAATTCTGAACGTTTCTTGCCCCTATTTGTAAAACATCAACATAATCACACATCATATCAAGATCAGAAGCATCCATAACTTCGGAAACAGTCAAAAGTCCGGTAGTTTCACCTGCTTTTTTGAGGTATTTAAGCGCCTGTTCTCCAAACCCCTGAAAATCATAAGGAGAAGTTCTCGGCTTAAAAGCACCGCCTCTCAAGAACTGACAGCCCATTTCTTTTGCGGCAATTGCAACTTTCAATAGTCCGTCATAATCCTCTATGGAACACGGCCCGACCATTGCAACAGGTTTGTTATTTCCTCCTATTTTAACACCGTTAGCAAATGTAATTACTGTATCTTCAGACTGACTGTCACGTGAAGCAAGACGGTAGGGCTCTCTAATAATCTTAACTTCTTTTACGCCCTCTAAAGCTGCAATTCTTCCTGGTGAAACAGTTGTTTTATCACCAATTGCGTCGATAACGGTATGAATTTCGCCTTCTGTACATCGAACTTTAAATCCGTTATCTTTAAGCAAATCCAGCACTTTTTCTATATTAACTTTGGTCGCATTACGCTCCATTATAATAATCATCTTTAATTCCTCTCCTTGGGGTTATTTAAAACTTGCGCTACCAGAGTAGCATAAAGATAATTATCTATCAATTTTTCGTTAATTTTCTTTTCAAAACGATTGCAGGAAAATATTCCGGAAGTATCTCAAGACAATTTTCAACTGCACTAATAGCTTTTTCAGTTTTACCCTCAGCGAGATAAACATTTGCAAGCAAGACATGCAGCTCCGGATCTGGATAAAAATAACTTTTAGCCCTTTCGAGAAAAAATTTGCCGTAAGAATACACCCCATTATTCCAGTACACACGTCCAATATATTTATATACTTCAGGGTTAACGGAAAAGAACGAATCCGAATAGCTGATAACCTCATCGGCACAAGCACTTTTGCCATAATTGATTAAAAGATTCAAATCAATTTCAAGAAAATTTCTCAATTCAAAATAAGTTGGATAAGGGACTGGCTTAGTTTGCAGCATACCTGCAAGTTTCACACCCCATTGAGACCGTGGATTCAAATCACAGGATTGTCTAAACAAATCTTCAGCCTGCTTCGGATTATCCGTGAATATTTTAGAATATGCAAGCTCAAGAATACAATTATTTTTTTGAAAAAAACTTTGACATTCCTCATCAAGAGAGAATGTCAAAAGTTTATTTTTAGCATCTTCGTAAGTTGTAATCATAATTATCTGTCGTTATCAGATGTATTGAAGTCAAGATTATTCAACATTGAGCTCATCATCATAGTTTGCAGAACCTGCGGGTCGACATTTTGCGCACCTTCTTTTGTTCCTGCCTGCATCATATATGGAAGCATCTGTGTCATGGGATCATTATTATTCTGGTTTCCGCCGAGCATCATGCTCATCTGAGCCGTCTGCTGATTCTGAAACGCAGCAGGATTTGGAGTTGAAGGCTGAATAGAAACATTCATACCTGCTTTTTGAAGAGTATGCAAAGCCTCAACTATTTCGTCATTAGAAACTTGACCGTCAGCAAGAGCGATTTTATTATCGGTAAGCTCCATACCGGAATGTTCTTTATCAAATTCTTTAATTTCCTGAACTTCATCCGGATCAAGCGCAGGCTTTCTGTTAATATTTTTCTGAATATTTTCTAAGTCTTTGTATTTCATCTGTTCTTTTAATTCAGGAGAGAAGCCGTCGCCATAAGGTGCATTAATAAATTCATCCAACGGATCCGGTTCTTCACCTTCCATAAGCCCGGATTCAGAGCACAAAGGACCTCCCGTCAGACAGTCACGACCTTTTGCAGCATAAGTGACAATGCCTTCGTTGGGATTTAAAGCTATAACTTTTTCATAAGCTGATATTGCTGCATCTGTATCCCCGAGATTTGCCAGAGTAACAGCAAGATAATAGTATGCTTTAGCATCTTCCGGATTTTTAGCCAAATATGAAAGCAATTCTTGAGCCGCACCTGTATAATTAGCTTTTTTATAACTTGAAACAGCATGGTTAAGATTCGGCTTTGGATAAAGCTTGGGGTCATATTCAAACACTGTAATGCTAATCGGAGGTTCAATAACTTCTGCTTTCGGAATAGTTGATTCATTAATTACCGCATCTGGTTTTAAACCTGCTTCTGCTGCTTTAACGGTTGAAACAGCACCGAGTATTAATACTACCGATAAAAATAACGCTAATTTTTTATTCATCTTAATCATCCTTTATTCTTCAAATATAATGATTTATTAATTACAGTCAACTGACTTATCAAAATCAGTTTATTTTATTATATAACCTTTTCACAAAATATACACTAATATAAACATATGAAATATTACAAATTGTAAATATTAATTTTTATAGTGTTTTTATGCGCCAGATAAGGAATTTAGCAAAAAATCGAAAAAAATCAAGTAATAAAAAACGCAATTTTTCAGGGCATATAAACTTTATATAAGTATATCATACGGAATATAACATAAGGAGATTCATTATGAGTGAAAATGTGCCAGGAATTAATCCTGCAACAATTAAGATTAAGAAGAATTACGGGATTACCCATGCCCTGAAAGATCTTGTAGATGAAATGATAAAGAACAAGACCGCAGAACTTACAGACGGCAAGATTACGGCAAAAGAGTGGAATGCGGTTATGGACAAGCTGATTGAACTTCAGCAGAACAGAAAGGCCGAAGGCAAAGCCTCAATATTTGGAGGCGGAACCGACAAGACAAAAGCCGGCTGGCACAATAGTTTTGTAGTACATCCCGACCAGCAGATAGAATTTACGGCAGAAGAAACCGCACAGTTGTATGAGGCAATGGGCGTGAAACTAACCGGAACACAGGCAGAAAAACCCGAAGAAAACGAAACTCCTGCTCCGGAAGAAAAACCGGCAACTAACGAAACCCCTAAGGTTGAAGAGAAGCCGGACGAAGGCACTCCGGGGCCGAACGGAACAACGATTAAGAACGGACAATATTATGCTCAGGACGGCAAAAGGCTTAATCCGCACTATGCAAGAGGTACGGAGATGAAGTTTGATGAAAGCGGAGTATCCGCACGAGTTTTTGATGACGGGTCAAATGTAACTTATCGTGACAAAGACGGAAAACTTATCCCGCAGCAACAGTTTATAAAAGATTATCCGAATGAATATATTCAAGTATTAGACCAGCAGTTCTCAAACTATGCAGGCAAAGAAACCCTTGACGGCAAATTCAGCGGAGAATTCAAGCAGGATGAAAACGGCGAGATAACAGCTTTCTTTACATATAACGGCAAAACCATCAAATCCCGCATGCCAGTAAGCGTCAAGAACGTAATGGATAAGTTCGGGATTCCGCAAAGAAAAATTGAAGAACCTGCTCCGGAAGCTGCACAAGAACAGCCCACAGCGCCAAGCGATACGACGCAGACAGTTCCGCCTGAAACAACCCCTGTGGATTCAACTGAAACCGTAGAAACTCCGGCAGCAAAAGCACCCGAAAAACCGGAAACGACCACACCAACCCCAACGGCAGCAGGAACTCCGCAGGAAAGACTTGCTGCAAATCCCTATGCAAAAGCTAAAGAGCCGCCGGAAGGTGTAACTGCAAAACAAGGTAATAACACAAATTGCGAAATCTGGACTGACTCGAATGGCAGAGAAGTAAAACGTATTTATAATAAAGGTGACGCAGATAATGAATATTGCGTAGTAACTGAATATGACAACAACGGCAAGAAAACTGCTGAACTTGAAACACAAATAGGCAGTGACAGTGACAAACTGGATTATGAACGTCAGTATGACGAAAATGGAAAGTTAGTTAAGAGAATTAGTTACAAAGCCGACGGGCAAACTGTTAACGATACAGAAACCTACAAATACAACGACGACGGCAGTTATACCAAAACCCTAACACGTGGAGATGATACATTATCTTATGTTCGGGAGAAGGACAACAAAGACAGAACGACAAAATATACCGAATACAAAGAAGACGGCAAAACTGTTGATTTTACAGACACCTACACATACGACGACAAGGATGGAAGCAAGACAATAACCAGCACCCGCGGTGATGGTACGGTAGCCTATATTGGAGAATACGACAAAGACGGGAATAAGCCAAAAGAAACCTACTATAAAGAAGACGGCAAAACCGTTGACAGGCTCGTTGAAAACGGGGTGCTCCGTCTGACCCACATCAAGAGCAAAAACTCAGACGGCATAGAAAGGGATTACAAATTTGAGTTTGACGAAAACGGTGTATGTACAAAATCAGTCCTTGCTGACTCTTTGTATAACCAGATTTCAGGCCCGAGCTTGAACAGCAATACAATAGCACTGCTTGAATATATAAATCCAGAAAACGTTATTAAAGTCCTGACCTCATATCAGGCAGTGGCCGGTCAATCTTTAGTGCAGGCACTTCAGGAAGAATGGTTTATGGGTGAAGAGCCTATTCAAAAACACATATACGAAAACCTTACAAAACGACTTGAACAACTCGGAATTAAAGATAAAAAAATTGACCTGAGTAATCCGGAATTTGTGGCAAAACTCGCCAAACTCGATAATGAAAAAACAATATAATTATACAACTCCCGTTTTCCTCTAAAGGCAGACGGGAGTTTTTGTATGCATTTGTACCCACCTGTCATCCTGAAATCAAGAGATCCTGAAACAAGTTCAGGATGACGTAAGGTTTTCATGTCATCCCGAGCACTCTGCCGAACAAAACGATTAAGTATCGTTTTGTGAGAGGGCGAAGGATCTATTAGACATAATTAGATTCTTCGGACTTCGTCCTCAGAATGACGTGTAAGGGCTATATAAGTTTATAATATAAGTCATCCCATTGCGGGTTTGTTGAATTTATTAATTCTTTTTTAAAACTTCGTTTCTTACCTTTTATATATTTTTCACGTTTTATCGCTTCTTCAATGCTTATAAACTGCTCAAAATATACTAATTTATTCAAATTATATCTTTTGCTAAACCCGTCAACAATTTTGCTTTTATGCTGATAAACTCTTTGTATTATATCAGATGTTACTCCGACATATAATGTAGTACAATTATAGTTTGTTAAAATATACACAAAATAATGTTGTTCATCCATATAATTAACTTAAGTTTCATGTCATCCTGAGCAAAGCGAAGGATCTTTAAGACATAATTAGATTCTTCGGACTTCGTCCTCAGAATGACGTGTAGTTCGTGTGAATTCTTCGGGTGTTGCCCTTGGAATGATTTAAGAATTTTGTCATCATGAGCACTCTGCCGAACAAAACGATTAAGTATCGTTTTGTGAGAGGGCGAAGGATCTTTAAGACATAATTAGATTCTTCGGACTTCGTCCTCAGAATGACGTGTAAGGGCTATATAAGTTTATAATATAAGTCATCCCATTGCGGGTTTGTTGAATTTATTAATTCTTTTTTAAAACTTCGTTTCTTACCTTTTATATATTTTTCACGTTTTATCGCTTCTTCAATGCTTATAAACTGCTCAAAATATACTAATTTATTCAAATTATATCTTTTGCTAAACCCGTCAACAATTTTGCTTTTATGCTGATAAACTCTTTGTATTATATCAGATGTTACTCCGACATATAATGTAGTACAATTATAGTTTGTTAAAATATACACAAAATAATGTTTGTTCATCCATATAATTAACTTAAGTTTCATGTCATCCTGAGCAAAGCGAAGGATCTTTAAGACGTAATTAGATTCTTCGGACTTCGTCCTCAGAATGACGTGTAGTTCGTGTGAATTCCACGGCTGTTGCCCTTGGAATGACATAGCCTTACCCGTTTTGAAAAAGTTTTCGGCGCATTTCTTCCGCTCTGGCATATTGCCTTAATTCCTTTTCCTCAGGCGTTTTTATCCTGAATTTGTCCAAAAACCAAACCTTTGCCATCCTAAGCCCTGTTTTTGAAAACAACGGAACCGAAATGTTTTTCATCGGAGGCATCTCAGATATCGCCTCTTTGTTTGCAACAGCATACTTTGCAAATTCTTTTGAAGCCTTTTTGTAACCTTTATAATTGCCAAGTGCCCAGTTTAAAACCTTGTCTGCACGTAATTGAGCCAGTCTTTCCGCTACAGGTGAAATCTTTATCATACACATACCACCTTTCGATATTCTTGTTTACTTGAAGGGATTTTATAATATCATCTTAATTCTGCCTGTCAACCCCGAGTCCGAACATTGCAAAATCATACTTTGACGGATCTTCCGCATCAAATTTCCTGAGGTTTTCTGTCAACTCAAGCACTGTCTTAAAGTCATTCTGCTTCCGTATCAAAAGACCCATTTCCCTTGAAATTCGCCCGACATGAACGTCAAGCGGTATCAAAAGCTCAGACTGCGGCATAAAATCCCATACCCCGAAATCCACAGGCGGTTTTCTCACCATCCACCTTAAATACATACACATCCTTTTCATCGCTCCGCCTTTTCGCGGATCCGGAATCATAAAATAAAACCCCTGACCTACACCTTTCGAGGCCCTTGAATAAAAGTAATCCGTCACAACATTAAACATCCTGCCGACTCTTCCGTCAGACTCAGGTGTTATGTTGTATCCGTATTTAAAAAGTTCTTCCAACCCTCCGTCTGTTTTGTAAAGCGTCTGTAAAATTCCGAAAATCTCCGCAAAGTCCGATGTCTTGCCAAATCTGTAGTTGAAATCTCCCAGCATTTTCGGCTCAAAATTCAATATGAAATTCAACGGCTCATCCTGTGCAATTTTAAATAACTCATCAAGCTTTTTCAAAAATACTTTTCTGCTTCCGTATGCAACAAGTGATGCGATAAATCCTGCAATTTCTTTATCTTTTTTATTCTTAAACCTGTGAGGAATACTCACAGGATCCGGTGCAATAAATTTTTCTGTTTCATATTTTTTGACAAGTTCATCCATTTTTTCTTTTGTAATCATCTTAACCTCGCAAAAAAATTCCTTAAAATTTCATCACATTCTTTTTCCATTATTCCGCCGTAAACTTTAGGCTTTGAGTCGGAATATTTTCTCAAATCAATTACCGAGCCAAGCGCCCCGTATTTTGTGTCAAAGCTTCCGAAATACACAGCCTTCAGCCTTGCCTGCAAAATTGCCCATGCGCACATAGGACAGGGTTCAAGAGTAACATACATCTCGCAATCTTCCATCCGCCATCTGCCAAGCTTTTCTGATGCCTCTCTGAGTGCAAGAATTTCTGCATGAGAAGTCACATCGTTTTCTTTTTCCTTTCTGTTACAGGCGGCTGAAATTACCTCACCGTCTTGCACAACAATCGCTGCAACAGGAATTTCGTTTTCGCTTATGTTTTTATTCAAAAAATCAATTGCCCGCTGCATTCAAAACCTCGTCGCCGGATGCAAGTTTCAGAGTAACTTCTGCGCAAAAACCAACTTCTTTATTTGAATGAAGTTCAATTGTACCGTCCATTGCCTCCACAAGACCTTTTACGATAAATAATCCCAATCCAGTTCCTCTTGTCGTTCTTGTAGTATTATCGTCAAGTCGGACAAATTTTTCAAAAAGTCTTTTCAGCTGCTTTGGCGGAATTACGTCGCAGTCGTTCTTGACAAAAACTTTCGCTTTCCCGTTCTCAACAGCCGTATCCACAACAATTTTTGTTTCAGGTTTGGCGTATTTGACGGCATTTTCAATTAAGTTTACAAATACCTGTTCTAACCTTGTTTTGTCGCCTGATACGTTCGGAAAATCTTCAGCAATATTTATTACAATCTCTTTGTTATCTTTGTTTTTAACAAGAATTCGGGAGGTTTCAAAAACTTCCGGAAGATAAACGCTTTCAATATCCGTTCTCAATCTCATTCCTTCAATATCCGGAATTGTCAAAAGGTCTTCTATCAAACGCTTGAGCCTGTCTGATTGCTCTTTTATTATTCTCAAAGATTTTTGTCTTGTAGCTTCATCAATTGTTATGTCATTTCGCATCAGGCGGGTTGTGTAGCCCTGAATGCTTGTCAGAGGAGTTCTCAATTCGTGGCTTACTGTGTCGATTAGATTTGAACGGAATTCGTTTAGCTGTTTAAGTTCTCTGTTATTCTTTTTCAACTGTTTGTAAGATTTATGAATTTCGCTTGCCATACTGTTAAATTCGTGGGCAAGAAAGACAATTTCATGCGGTGTAAAAGCTGTTATAAGAAGTCGTATCTGGCGTTCATAGTTACCTTTTGAAAGTGCAATTATACCTTTAAAAAGCTGGCGGATATTAATATACAAATAGAAGGTATATAAAGCTCCGACAAAAAGAATCACAAGGGTTGCCGCAATAATAGAGAGAACAATTTTTAATCTGCCTTTATAAATTGTTCTGTCCGTTACTGCTTCTGTTGTATTTACAATAATCGTTATCTTCGGGTTATCTTTTGCCACATAAACAAGAGGCTGGTTTTTTACATCACCAAAAATTACGGGCTTGCCGATTTTAAGATTTTTCGGAAGCATCGACATTGTTTTTTTAAAGTCATCATCAGCAAAATTATGTGAAGCAATCAGATTTCCGTCATTTGTAAGAACATAAATCTGCCTGCTGTCGTCTGCAAGTGAACTAAAAAGTTCATCCTGCAATTCAACAAGAGAATATGTTGCAACAAGAACTTCGCCCGTATCAAGCGGAACAGCAATCGTGGCTTTATTTTGCAATTTATTGTTATCCCGGATAGCATCGGCTTCAGCTTGATTTGCTGCAATTACCAGATCTTCACAGTTCTGCATGCTTTCTCTTACTACTTTCAAATATTCTGCACGTCTAGAAGAACTTTTAAAATATTTCAATGATAAAGCCAGCTGCTCAAGGTTTCCAGTCACTGTGTCCGTAAAAAAATCAATTTCATCAGAAACAATGTTTGAAATTAAAACTGCGGATTCTCTAAGCTGGTATCTGATTGACTGCTGATTTACATTATTGATAATAAAAGCACTCACAGACATTGGAATTAAAACTGCAAAAAAGAAAACTATTGCAATCTGTTCGACAATTTTAAGCCGGTTAAATTTAAAAACACTCATAAATTCAGCCTTCCGCAAACGGTGTAAGCTTGTACCCTACATTTGTCACAGTATGAAGATACTTCGGAGTTTTTGGCGCAGGTTCAATTTTGTTTCTCAAACCGCCTACATGCACTCTCAGCATTCTGACATCTTCATCACTGTCATACCCCCAGACTTCGTCAAGAAGAGTTGCGAGGGTAACAGGATTATTAAAATGCTGCATAAGACAATACAAAATCTCAAATTCGGTCGGAGTCAATTTGACACGCTTATTAACTACAATACACTCCAGCGTTTCAGGAAAAATTTCTATATCTCCTGCTTTCAAAATTTCATTTGAAAGCGGCTGCTCTTCTTCAAAATGATTTCTTCTCAAAAGAACACGAATTCTAAGTAAAACTTCCTGAATATCGAAAGGCTTGACGAGATAATCATCAGCCCCGCAGTCAAAACCTTCTGTTTTATCATCAATTGTGCCTTTTGCCGTAAGCATCAATATTGGAATTGCAAGTTTTGCTTGACGGATATTGCGGCATACGTCAAATCCGTTCATCTTCGGCATCATTACATCAAGAAGAATTAAATCATACGCATTATTTAAAGCTTTATTTAATCCTTCAAGCCCGTCACGAGCTGTATCTACAAAATATCCGCTCTGTGATATGTCAAACTCCAGCAAGTCACGAATTTCGTCATCGTCGTCTACTATCAAAATCCTTTTTTGAATATCAGCCATACAATACCCCTTCTTTATTCTATAATACTATAAAATTAGCAGGAGTTTTTCAAGATTTTATAAAGATTTGATAAAAATAAACACTAAAAAATCCCGCCTGAAAATGACGGGATTTTTAAAAATTGATTTTAGAAAATTATCTTTTCTGAATATCAGGAACCTGTTCCTTTTCGGGGGCAGCTCCAGGCTGGCCTTCTGCCGGCGGATTAAGCTGTCTTTGAATTTCTTCCTGAAGTGCTTCAGGATTGTATGCAGGATCTACAAATTCGATTGTTGAATTCTTTTTCTTTGATTCAATCAGATTGTCAACAAGTTCGACCTGTTTCTGGTTTTGAATGTATTCTTTAATATCATTTTGAACTTTTTCGTAAGGTTCCTGACCTGCTTCTTTTCTATCTGTTACATAGATAATGTGATATCCGTAATTTGTCTGGATAACTTCCGAAATTGAATTCGGTTTAAGTTTAAAAGCTGCGGCTTCAAACTCAGGAACCATTCTGCCTTTTGCAAAGAAACCTAAATCTCCGCCATTTTGTGCTGTACCTGGATCTTCTGATTTTTCTTTTGCTATTTTGGCAAACTTGGCAGGATCCTTTTTAACTTCAACTAAAATTTCATCAGCCTTTGCTTTCTTTTCTTTTATTTTTACATCAACTTTTGCTTTCAAATCTGCTTCAGAAAGTTCTTTACCTTCATTTTCTGCTTTTACTAGTTCTTCAAGATCTTTTCTGTTTGCAGCAATCAGGATGTGTGAAGCTCTAACCTGTTCCGGATATTTGAATCTTTGAATATTTTCATTGTAAAATTTCTTTGCATCTGCATCAGATGTCTTTGTATCACCAAGCTGTTCAGCAAGTTTCTTAATTTTAACCTGTTCTTTAATACCTTCTCTAAAGTCAGTCATTGACAAACCGTTCTGACTCAACACGTTATTCAACTGTTCTTTTGAACCAAGCTTTGTGATAATATCTTTGATTGCATCATCTACATCTTTGTTTGAAATTTTAATACCGCGGCTTTTCATTTCTTCATTCAAAAGAGCTTTTGTTATCAAATCGTTTACAACTCTCACTTTGATTATATTGATAAGAAAAGTATTTTTATTATTTTTCAAATCAACACCCATTTGGGCAAACAAAGAATTCCCCATTTGTCTGTTCAGTTCTTTATCAAACTGCCCCTGGGTAATTTTTGTATCGTTAACTTTGATAACGGTATTTCCGCCTTTAAATCCGCATCCGGTAAACAAAACCGCTGATACCGCTAATGTAACTAAGAGTTTTTTTCCCTTCATAATGTCTCTCTTTCTTTTAGTATGTAAATTCATGACTGATTTTATGAATATAATAAAACAAATCCGTCAAAATGTTAAATACTTCATCAAAATTCATATATGCATTATTTAAAAGCAAAATGGAATTACCCTCCTGGCAGGACTTCGGGGCTATTGTAAATTTTATTTTCTTCAGGATATTTGAAGGAAGTCCTCTTTGAATAATTTTCCATTCACCTTCCAGAAACGGCATATAAATTCTTATGTTCTCACTGGTTTCACGGATAAGAGAAATTCCGACATCTGTTGCGGCAAGACGTATCCGTATAAGTTTGATTAAATTCTCAACACTTTCGGGCGGCTTTGCAAATCTGTCTTTCCATTCTTCCGTAATGTAATCCAGTTCAACATCGTTCTTGACATCCGCAAGCCGTTTGTATTCAATCATTTTCTGTTCGGCCGAACCAACCCACTCGTCAGGTATAAATGCCGTTACATTGATATCAACAATCGCAGGCGTATTTTTGTTTACAACTTCACCCTGAAGTTCTCTTACTGTCTCATCCAAAAGCTGGCAATATGTATCAAATCCAACATTTATCATATGTCCATGCTGTTTGGTGCCTAGAATATTTCCGACACCTCGGATTTCGACATCACGCATTGCAATTTGATAGCCGCTTCCGAGTGTCGTGAACTCTTTGATTGCCTTTAATCTCTGGAATGCTTCTTTTGTAATTTCCTTGCTTTGCTTGTAGAAACAGTAGCAGTAAGCCTGTCTTTGCGAACGCCCGACACGTCCTCTTAGCTGGTAAAGCTGCGCAAGTCCGAACCTGTCAGCATCATGGATTATCATAGTGTTTGCGTTTGGAATATCAATACCGTTTTCGATAATCGTTGTTGCAAGCAGAATATCATATTCATGGTTTGCAAAATCAACTATCACTTTTTCTAACGCTTTTTCATCCATCTGACCGTGCCCGACGGCTATTCTTGCATTCGGAACTAACTGTTGCAGCTGAAATTTAAATTCTTCAATAGTTTCAACCCTGTTGTAAAGGTAGAAAACCTGCCCTTCTCTGTCAAGTTCGTGGATGATGGCATTTTTAACCATTGTTTCATTCCAGACACCAACATATGTCTTAATAGGCAGACGGTTTTTGGGCGGAGTGTTGATAATAGACATATCCTTTATGCCGGACAAGGACATATAAAGCGTTCTAGGAATAGGAGTTGCAGACATTGTAATAATATCAATATTTTCTCTAAATGCCTTCAATTTTTCCTTGTGTTTTACACCAAACCTGTGTTCTTCGTCGATTACAAGAAGTCCCAGATCCTTGAAAACAATTCCTTCCTGCAGAAGACGATGGGTTCCGATAACAACATCGCATTCGCCAAGAGTAAGTTTTTTTACGGTTTCTTTCTGCTCTTTATGAGTGCGGAAACGGGAAAGGAGTTCGACATTCACACCGAAAGGCTTAAAGCGTTCGCTCATTGTCTGAAAATGCTGAAGCGCAAGAATTGTTGTCGGAACGATTACGGCAACCTGCTTTCCCGAAGTTACTGCCTTGAAAATTGCTCTCATTGCAACTTCAGTTTTTCCAAACCCTACATCCCCGCAGATTAGTCTGTCCATTGGTTTATCGCTTTCCATATCAGCTTTAACTTCGGTAATCGCTTTCATCTGATCAGGAGTTTCCGTGTATTCAAAAGCCTCCTCCATTTCCACCTGCCAGTTTGTATCAGGTAAAAAGGCTATTCCCTGCTGCATTTTACGCCTTGCATAAAGCCTCAATAAATCATAAGCAACCTGTTCTACTTCTTTTTTAACTCTGGCTTTTGTATTTTCCCAATCTTTGCCGCCCATGCGGGAAAGTTTCGGCTTAATTGAGCCGGAGCCTCTGTATCTTACGAGAAGATTAATCTGCTCAGCCGGAATGTGCAGTCTGTCTTTTGCGGCATATTCTATTGTCAGGTAATCCTTCAACTGTCCGTCGATTTCCTGCTGGCTCAGACCTCTGTAAATTCCGACACCATGAATACTGTGAACAACGTATTCACCCTCTTTGATATCATTAATATTTTCAATATATTCCGGCTTTTCTTTGTAATAAGACTTGCGTGAAGCTGTAACTTCCTTTGAACGTTTGTTAAATAGTTCTCGGTCTGTAAAAATTATTGTCTTGAAATCCTCAAGAATTCCGCCATGAGAAGTTATACTGTCTGTAAATTCTATTATTTTAAAAACTTCTCTCTCTTTCAGTATTTCTTTTACACGCTCTTTATAGTCAGTTGCTATCACAATATCATAATTGGAATTGTTTTTTATAAATTGAGAGATATCATCAAGATTTGCCTCAAAATTTTTAAGAGGAAGAGTATTAAATTCAACAATTTCATCCATTTCATCATCAAGAAAATTGTTAAATCCTATCTTCACAAAACCGGCAAGCTTCTGTATAAACTCTTCGAAAACCACATGGTTTTTATCTTTCAATTCATAATGAAGTCCGAGTTTAAGATTTTCGGCAATCTGATCCTTGTACCCGTCATCAAAGCTCTCAAATTTTGAATAAACTTCCGCTGTTTCATCAATTATTGCAACATAATCCTTCAGATAATCAAGAACCGTCACCAAATTTGGATTAAAATAACTCTGATAAACATCAATCCCTTCAAAATACCCCTCTTCCTGCAATTGTTCGGAAAGCTCAGGCGAAAGATTAAAAGTCTTTCTATTTTCATCTGTAAGTATAAACTTGTGAACAGGCAGAATTTCAACCTCTTTAACTTTTTCGATTGATTTTTGGGTTTCGTTGTCAAAGTATCTTAAATCAACAACTTCATCTCCCCATAGTTCAATCCTGACAGGTTTTTTGTCCAACGAATAAACATCTATAATATCGCCTCTTATAGAAAATTCCCCGATATCGCTCACCATTGTTGAACGCTTGTAGCCGAATTGAACAAGGGTTTCGCCGATTTTTTTGGTATCCACATCTTCCCCGACTTTAATCTTAATCGAATTTTTTTCAAAAAATTCTTCATCAGGGAATTTTTCAAGCATAACCTTGACAGGTGCAATAACTATTTCGGGTTTTTCTCTCAGAATTCTGATTTGTTCACCGTATTCGTAACCGTTCGGCGAAATTGTTTCATACATTGAAATATTTTGAAACGGCAGAATTTCCGCCTTTACGTCAAATGCACGAAGCAAATCGTTCTGATATTTAAGAGCATTTTGTTCTGTTGAAGTTATAAAAAGGACTTTCTTTTTTGAGATTTTAGCGGTCTGTTTCAGCAAAAACAATCTCAAAATTGTTATGAGTCCGGTCGCAACAAAAGAATACCTTGACTTTACAAGATACTGAAACTGTGAATAATTTTCGTTGTCCAAGTTATTTATCGTAAACACTACAATATTTTAACCTAAAAAAGCCGGATTTTTACAAACCGGCTTTCTATTTATTATCCTTATTCGGGCTTTCGTATTCAATGCCCAGTTCTTTCAGAGTTCTGATAAAATTTTCCGCACATATTTTTTGAGCCTCAGGAGGAACTATTCGCAAAATTTCAACTGTTCTTGATATAACCGGATCCTTGTCATACCAACGATTATTAGCATTGGTTTCTTTTGTCATCTGATAGAATTTTTCAATCGTTTCTTTTGATACTTTTTCTTCTATTTTTGCCAAGAATATTTCAGCCTGAGCTCTCAATTCTTTTTGATAATTTTTCAAAAGCTCAATAACTTCCAAAAGTAGCGGATCGTGGTCATACCAACGTTTATAAGTAGGACTCATTATGTATATCCTCCGTTAGGTTCACAGGCAATGTGTCGTCTCTTCTTTCTATCTTGCCTCCCAACAATCTTATCTTATTTTCAAATTTTTCGTATCCTCTATCTATATGATGTAGATTTTCGATAACAGAATTGCCTTCTGCCATTAAAGCTGCGACAACTAGCGAAGCTCCTGCTCTGAGGTCACTTGCAGCCAGTGTTGCCCCTGTAAGTTTTTTAACACCTTTAATAATAGCATGATTTCTGTCCTGATGAATATCAGCCCCCATACGTCTGAGTTCCGGAACCTGCATAAACCTGTTTTCATAAAGACTTTCTGTGATAATGCCGACACCGTTTGCCGTTGTCAAAAGCGTCATGGCCATTGACTGCAAGTCTGTCGGAAATCCCGGATAAGGCTGGGTTATAAAATTAATTGAATTAAGTCTGTTTTTACAGCTTACTTCAAGAGAATTCGGCTCGATAAGTTTGATATTTGCCCCCATCTTGAGAAGCTTATCTGTAAAGAAAGTTAAATGTGCAGGAAAAACATCTCTTATTATTGCTTTACCCCTGGTAGCAATAATAGCAGTCATAAATGTTCCTGCTTCAATTCTGTCAGGAATTGTTGTATATTCTATCGGATGAAGTTGTTCCTGCTTAACTCCATTGATAACAATTTCGGAAGTTCCTGCTCCATTAACATCAGCACCCATTGCATTTAAAAAGTTTGCAAGATCCACAATTTCAGGTTCCTGCGCCGCATTCTGAATTCTTGTTGATCCGTCAGCTAAAACTCCAGCCAGCATAAGGTTTTCTGTAGCACCAACTGAAGGAATATCAAGATAAATATCTGTTCCTGTTAATTTGGAAGCTTTTGCGTGAACATAGCCGTTCTCAATTTTTATTTTAGCCCCCAGAGCCTCAAGGCCTCTGATATGAAAGTCAACACGGCGTTCTCCGATTGCGCATCCGCCAGGAAGTGCCACGATTGCTTCTTTGCATCTTGAAATCAATGCGCCAAGAACAATAAATGAAGCCCGCATTTTGCTGACCAATTCATACTTGGCAGTTATACTAGTCAAATCCGTTGCATCAATCACAACTGATTTTTCAATTTTGTCATATGTCGTTTTTGCACCGAGCTGGGCTATAACATTTAACATTATTTCAACGTCCGTCAAATCCGGAACATTATAAATCTTTGTTGCACCTTTCGCCAGAAGCGCCGCAGCCATAAGTTTAAGTACAGAGTTCTTCGCTCCGCCGATTTTTACTTCACCTCTTAGTGGGGTACCGCCTTTTATGTAATATTTCTCTGTCACTTTTCCTCCGAAAAGATATAAAATATATTAACTGCTACATACATGATAATACAACAATATTTCCAGATGTAAATAAGTTAAATAATGTAAAGAAAATATAAAAACTATACTTTTTTCCTGTTCTAATTATTAAAAAATAATAAAATTTATCCTTATTATCAACTTGATAAATTATAATTAAGTTATACTATATTGTAGAGGTAGGGAAAATGACACAAAAACACAATAACAATCCTTTTAAAAAGGATCAAAACGAGGAAACTATTAACGAACAAGACTTGGCTCAGGAGAACGAAAATTCTTCTGAAACTTCTGATAAAAAGACAGACTCAGAAGGAAATGATGAACTGTCAGCACTTCAGGCTAAATATGACGAACTAAATAACCAGTATATAAGACTTGCAGCAGACTTTGACAATTACCGCAAGCGTCAGGCGCAGGAAAGAGAAAGCCTTCTTAAATACGGCGCTGAAAATGCCTTAAAAAAAATGGTTGAAGTTCTTGATAACTTTGAAAGAGGAGCTAAAGCCCTTGAGAATGTGGATGATTGCGAAAAATGCAAAGAAAGCTTTAATCTTATCCACAAACAGGTATTCGATACTCTCAGCAAATTAGGACTTGAAACAATCGAGGCTCAAGGACAAATATTTGATCCGAATTTCCATGAAGCGGTTATGCAGACTCCGACTTCCGAACATCCGGAACACACGATTATTGCAGAACTGCAAAAAGGCTACAAAATGGGCGACAAAGTTCTAAGGCCCTCGCTCGTTAACGTAGCTACAGCAGAAAATTAAATCTAAAATAATAAAAGCACAGGTAAACAAATGCACAGGCGCATTCCAATAAAACAATTATCCGGCGTCTTGCAATAAATAAAAAGAAACAAAAAAAATGGCAAATTACTACGAAATATTGGAAGTATCCCAAACAGCAACAAAAGAAGAAATAAAATCAGCTTTCAGAAAAAAAGCGAGAACCTTACACCCCGATGTGAACAAAGCACCGGATGCAGAAGAAAAATTCAAAGAACTCGGCAAAGCTTATGAAACACTGATGGACGACAACAAGCGTGCCACATACGACCGCTACGGAGAAGACGGACTGAAGAATGCCGGCTTTGACACCGGCGGCCCGTTCGCAGGCGGTTTTGGGGATTTGAATGACATATTCAATTCATTCTTTGGCGGATTCGGCGGTTTCGGATTTGGCTCAGGGCCTGACCCGAATGCCCCCAAACGAGGGGATGATCTGAGATATGATATCGAAATTGACTTTAAAGAAGCAGTATTTGGTACTACTAAAGAAATAAAATTCGACCATCTTGAAGTTTGCCCCGAATGCGGAGGAACAGGTGCACAAAAAGGCACACAGCCCATAACCTGTCCGACATGCCACGGAACAGGACAGGTGCAGACTGTGACAAGAACACCGCTCGGTGCAATTTCGCAAATTTCAATTTGCCCCGACTGCAGAGGCACAGGACAGAAAATCGGCACACCGTGCAAGGTCTGCAAAGGTTACGGGAAACTTGAAAAAGAGAAAAAAATTGAAATCAAAATTCCGGCAGGTGTTGACAATCTTTCAAAAATCAGAGTTTCCGGAGAAGGTGACGCAGGCTCAAACGGAGGCCCCGCCGGAGATTTATACGTAGTTATTCATGTCAAAGCTTCAAAATACTACAAACGTGACGGTATCAATGTTTATTCAACGGTTGAGATTAATCCAGCTCAGGCTGTTTTGGGAGATGAAATTCAAATCGGCACTCTTGACGGCATAAAGAAAATTAAAATCCCGGCAGGAGCACAGAGCGGAAACAACATAAAAATTAAAGGAGCGGGAGTTCCTGTTATATCAAGACCGTCGCAAAGAGGCGATCATATTGTTATTATAAACGTTCTGATTCCGACACAGCCTTCAGAAGAAGAGAAACAACTGTACAAAAAACTTTATGAACTTAAAAGCGGCAAAAAATTGAACGAAAAACAAAACGAAAATCTTTTGCATAAAGTTAAAGGAGTTTTTAAATAATGCGCAAATTTTTGATTGCACTGATTATATTTTTAACAACCGCCGGCTATGCATACGCAGCAAAACTTCCGGACAATGTTAAAACCATCGTCAATCAATCATTCCCGAATACAAACTTTCGTTTTGACGGGGTCATAATTTTGCCTGACAACACAATTTATCTTCCTGTAATTCCGGCAAGAATTCTAAATCCTGAAACTTTGGAAATATCAGAAACAATTCCAAAAAACAAAAAACTTTCCGACAAACCGGATGTAATAATTTTCAACAATGATTATACACTTTTAAAAGTAACAGATTTGCCGGACGGCAGAAAAGGTATTGCAAAACTTCAAACGCCACCGCATCAGATTAAATCAGGGCTTTTGCCGCAGGACATGCTTGTACCGAGAGGTCTTGTAATCCCCGAAAATATGCAGGGAATTATCGGCAACCTTCAGATTACAACAGTCCATGACCCAACGCTGAAAGTGGTTCCGTCTACCGGCAAAAATACAGTTGTTAATTCGCTTTCTCTAATTCCGCAGCTGGCAAACAAAACAATCTATGCAACAACAAATATGTCAAAAAACATTCAGGTCGTGAATCCCTCAAAACAAACGCCTGAATATGCGCTTTCGCAAGACAATATACCGATTTCAGTAAAAGGTTACGACGGCAAATTTCTTCTTGTAACCTCTTACAACAAAAAATCTGTAGACATAATCTCGCTTGCTGATGAACAAATTATCAAACAAATAGAATTAAAAACCCAGCCTGATGAAATAATTATTGACAGGAAAAACAAAATTGCATACATTGCGGCGCCTTCGGACGCAAGCATTTATGTATTAAACCTTGACACAATGACGCTGAAAAGACAGTTGAAACTCAACGGAATGTGCGAAAAATTGACATTAAGCGAAGACGGTTCAAAGATTTTTTATGTTGACAAAAAATCAAACGAAATCTGGGCAGTAGAATTAGACAACAAATATCTCCTGAAAGAAATCGGACGTTTCCCGAATACTTCAAAAATCGCATATGCCAACGGGAAAATCTACATCACAAGCCGCACAAAAAACAGACTTGCAATAATTGATTATGCAACGGTCGGGCTTGTCGGCGAAACCGATATTACGGAAAAACCTGTTGATATGCTTGTATATAAGGGAATGCTGTACATTCTCGGAGCTGTCAGCAACGAAATCTGCGTAATTGACACCGAAACAGACCAGCTGACAGATGTTATTAAACTCGGTACAAACGGATTTTCAACAAAAATTTTCAGGATAGATAACACAGACCTTGCGATTGTCACAGACACACAGGCAAAAAAATATACGATTGTAGACCTTGCAAATAAAAAGGTTATCAAATCAAATTCCGTTGAAATACCGATTAACTCAATCGTAGTCGTAGACAAAGTTAAGAAGATAAACAAATGATAGAACAATTTGATATTGCAACGCAGGAAACATTACTGGAACTGGAAAAGACACAACGGCAATTCTGGAACATATCACGTGTAACCGGAGAATTTTTGAACCTTCTTATCCGCACTGCAAAATCAAAAAATGTCTTGGAACTTGGCACTTCAAACGGATATTCAGGGATATGGATTGCAAAAGCGCTTAAAGAAACAGGCGGAAAGCTTACGACAATCGAATTTTACGATAAACGAATTAAGCCAGCCCGTGAAAACTTTGAAAAATGCGGAGTTCTGGATATAATTACAACTATCGAAGGGTCTGCAATAAAGATCTTAGAATATTTACCGGAAGATACAAAGTTTGATTTTGTATTTATTGATGCAAACAAAAGCGAAACTTTAAAATATTTTGAACTGATACATCCGCATCTTATGGCAGGCGGATTCCTAGCTGTGGATAATGTACTTTCTCATGAGAAAAAAGTTAAACCATTCATTGACGAAATAAACAGGCGTCCTGATTATGAAAATGTTGTTCTGACTCTTCCTGCGGGACTGTCGCTTGCAAGAAAACTCGGATAAATTTAAGCTTCAAAATGTTTAAAGATTTTCTCTTCCGCATCAGATTTTGAAAAATGTTTCTTGATATTGTTTTCATACAAAACCGTGACACCGGCGCCTTCCTTAACTCTGCCGATTACTGTCAAATCTTTAGAAACATCTTCATCTACAGTTGCGACAAGTTGATAATCCTCTCCGCCAAAGAAAATTAAGGTCTCATAATCATCAAACATTTTTAAATCTTCGTCAAACGGAATTTTTGCAAAATCTATTTCAAGATTAACTCCGCTTGCAGCAGCTATCTGCGACAGAGCGTCCATAAGTCCGTCAGATGTGTCCATCATGGCATAATCATTTTTCATTGATTCAGCAATTTTTTTCGAAAATCCAACTTGCGCATACGGCATAAGATGTGCGTCTATAAATTTTTTCGGCTCTGTTTTTCCGTCCGTCAAAAGCCTTAATCCGGCTCCGCTCGAACCATGATGACCTGATACAACTATTTTTTGTCCTATTTTTGCATTTTTTCTTGAGGAAATTTTACGCCCCTCAGTTTTTCCGATAGCGGTTACGGAAATAAAAACTTTATCAGATCCTGTTATATCCCCTCCTACAATTTCAACACCGGCTGATGCATCTTTCATGCCTCTGTAAAAATCTTTTATAAACTCAACAGTAATATTCTCAGGCAAAGACAGCCCCACAGTTAAGAATTCAGGATTTGCTCCGCTTGCGCAAATGTCAGAAATATTCACCATCGCAGACTTCCAACCCAACTGATAAGGAGTTGTCCAATCAAGTTTAAAATGAACATCTTCCACAAGATTGTCTTGTGAAATAACAACACCCAAACTCTCAATATAAGCGCAGTCATCCCCTATATACGAGGAATTCAGCACAGTTTTAATTGCATTTATAAACTCTTTTTCTTTCATAATTTTTTAGTCAAACTTTTCAAATCCTGGCACCATCAAGCATTATTAATTCAGGTCATGTTCAATCAAAGTGACAAATTCCTGTACGAGCGCCTCTGACCACTTTTTACCGGTGTCTTTTTTAATCTCAATCAAAGCTTCGACCGGCGAAAGCTTTGCTCTGTATGGCCGCTGCTCTGTCAGTGCAAAATAAGCATCCACAATCAGAATTATTTGAGAAGTTATCGGGATTTCATCTTTAGAAATTCTGCCCGGATAACCTGTACCGTCCCAATTTTCGTGATGATGTTCAATAATCGGAATAATATCCTGAACATAAGAAATAGGTTTCAAAATATCTCTTGCCGCAATCACAGGATGTTCCTGAACATGCCGGCGTTCTTCCGCAGTTAAGGGAGCCGCTTTTTGCAAAATTTCTTTCGGAAGCATAATATTTCCAATATCATACAAAAGCACAGCAACTTTCAGTCTATCGATCTCATCTTTTGAAAGATCGAACCTTTTGGCAAGAGATGAAGCCAGTAAAACTTTTGATTTGACAGAACCTGCCTCATGCAGAGGATTGTATGTTCTGGTGAGCATATCTGCTACAGTATAAAGAATTTCTTTGGGCATTTCAGTCTGCTGATTAATTGTCGAAAGCTTCTCAACCAACTCATTGGACAGGGTTCCGTCAATCGGCACATTGTGTTTTGAAAGAATATCAAGAAAAGTATTCACTGCAACTTCCTGCCAGCTTGTTTCCGAAACAGGTTTGGCAAGTGTAACCCTGTTTCGGCCATTGCGTTTAGACTGATACATAGCCTGATCTGTAAGATCTAGAACTTCTTCAAGACTGTCAGAATGCTCCGGAAATGAAGCAACCCCGATACTTGCCGTAATATGCCCAATTGTATCAAGTTCACGGGCTTCAATTGCTTTTCGAATTCTTTCTGCCGCTGACATTGCCCCTTTTGAATCAATCCCCGGAAGAAGAATATTAAATTCTTCACCGCCCATTCTTGCAGCAACATCTATTGATCTTGCATTACATTTTAAAACTTCAGCAACCGTTCTAATCGCCAGATCCCCGTATGCATGCCCGAATTGATCATTAATTCTCTTCAAAAAATCCAAATCCAGCCCGATTACGCTAAAAGGTTGTTTTTGTCTTAATGAACGTGTAACCTCTTTGGAAATATATTCTTCAAAATATCTTCTGTTATAAAGCCCTGTAAGCCCATCCGTAATCGCCTGCTCTCTAACGGCCTGAAACAAATCCGCAATAGTTATTGCCATTTCAATCTGCTGGGCAAAAATTGTCAGAAAATCGGTTTCGCTGTCTGCAAGTTCATCTCGTGATGAAAACACACAGAACCACCCAAAAGGAGTATTTCTTGTATAAAGAGGAATAACTATTAGCAGCTTACTCTGAATACCGCTCATAACCTTGTCAGAAATGTTTTGAGGTAGATCAGGAATAATGCTTTTTAAGGCTTCTGTTATATTCTTTGTTGTCCGAATTTCTCTTTTATTGAGGGCCTCTGCATAAAAACTATTTTCAAAATAGTTTAGCCTGCGCATCTGCATTGGTATCTGAATTATCGAATTAACACGCTTAATCACGGAATTGTCAGCTTCTGCAATAACAGCCATATAAGACCCTTTTTCATCTTTTTGAAGCCTTAAAATCGTACTGTGGAGATACCCGAGTTCTCCCTGAAGGCTATTTACAATAGTTTCTAGAACACTTTCCAGAGGGCGTGATGAATTCATCATTTCCCATATATGCTGAAGTGTAAGCATTCTTTTATTAGCAATATTAAGTTCCTGTGTTCTTGCAGCAATCTGTTTTTCCAGCTCAAGATTTCGCTCGTAAACCTCAAGATAATCCTGTTTGTTTCCGTAAACGCTGTTTTCTATTTCCGCTAAAGTTTTTCTGTATTCTTTTAATTTGTCAAAGAAACTCATTATGCCCCTTCAAGTATATAAGCCAAAATACACTTAAATTATAGCGTATTATGAGGCCGCTGTGTTAAAATCAAGCATTTTTTTTACAATATTTAGTATTTTTTCAGGCGGAGGGTTTTTAGTACAAAGTTTGTAATTTTCGCCTTCCTTCGGGCAGGTTTTAGTGTAAGAACAGGGTTGACACTTTAATCCACCGTTTATAGACACATACTTGTCAGCTCCGAATGGTCCGTAATATTTAGGAGGGGTACAAGTGTATATTGCAATTACAGCAGGTTTATTACTTGCCCAGGCAAGCTGTGCACTTCCGCTGTCAGGCGCCATTACAAGATCAACTCTGGAAAAAAGTTCTCTCAGACTTTCAAGATTAGTTTTTCCGCAAAGATTTAAACCTTTATCCGCTCCTATTGATTCCAGAAGTGGACGATTTTCCTCTATTCCGGTGAATATCAGATTGCAGGAATCTTTTAATTCATTAACAACTTTACGCCAGTTGCCTTCATCCCAGTGTTTCATCTCTCTTGTTGTGGCAGGAGCTATGACCACGAGCGGTTTTGTTTTATCAACATCTTTTAATATCTCATCAACGTAACTTTTAACCTCCGGAGATGTATCCGGCAAAGTAAATTTTATTTCATCAGTGTTCAATCCAAGATATTTTGCGTATTCAAGATTGTAATACAAAACATGTTTGTTGTAGTTGATTTTGATATCCTTTAGAATTTCATTTGCCCCATATTGCGCAAACTCTTTTGAATCTTTTGTAATAATTCGTCTCTTTGCTCCCGAAAATATAGTCCATATTAAGCTTTTGAACATCTGCTGACAGTCCAGCACTATATCATATTTATCTTTTCTAATTTCAGAAAGAATTCTCAAATAATCAAAAAAGTTCAACAGTTTAAATTTACGTTTCTTCCACTTTTTGGCGGGAACAAGGTAAACTTTATCAAGACAAGGATTACCCTTTAGAAGGGCATATCCTTTTTCGGACACAACCCAGCCTACTTCATATCCGTTCTTTTTCAAAATATTTGCGAGCGGAATATGAAAAATAATGTCGCCCATTGATGACAACCTAACTATCAAAACTTTTTTCATAGCTATAACTTTCTATCCTCTAAAAATGCTGCTCCGACTACTCCGGAAAAATCGCCGAGTGCCGCTTTTTTAAACTCTATTTTACTTGCAGGAACAGGCAAAGATTTTGCCTTTGCTTTTTTAATAGTATTTTTATAAAAATAATCCACTGCCTCAATAAGTCCTCCGCCCAGAACAACAAGCTTAGGGTTAACAAAGTTGATTATACTTGCTATTCCTCCGGAAAGATAATCACTTGCTTCATCCACACATGCTGTCACAAGCTCATCTTCTCTTTCAATTGATTTTCTAATCATTCCGGAAGTAATAGACTTGCCCGGTTCGAGATAATCAAGAATAACAGAATGTCTGCCTTTTTTAAGTGCACCTTCAATCCGTTTTTCTATGGCAGATCTGGAAGCATAAGCCTCAAGACAGCCATGAGCACCGCAAGCACAGGGTCTTCCGTTCAAATCAACAATAATATGCCCGATTTCACCGGCCGTTCCTGTTGCTCCCCTTATTATTTCACCATTTTTCACTATTGCCGAACCAACACCGGTACCGACAAAAACACATACAAAATCATCACATCCTTTGGCCGCGCCGAATTTCATTTCACCTATTGTTGCTATCTCAACATCATTACCCAGATACACAGGAATTTCAAAATGACTCATTATTAAATCCCGTATATTCAAATCATAACAATCCAGATTTGGAGCACCTATCAAAATTCCGTTTGCTCTATCTATTTGCCCTGCAGCTCCTATTCCTATTGAGGAAACCTGTTCTTTATTAACAGAAGTTTCTTCAAAAAGCTCCTCAACCGCATCCTTCATTTTTTGAACTATATTAAGCGGTCCCTTTTCTTTTTTGGTCTTCTTTTTTACAGAAGCGATTACCTCTCCTGTTTGTCTTTCCACAAGAGCCGTCAGTATTTTTGTCCCGCCTAAATCTATTCCTACCGCATAACTTTTCATATTACTAAAATTATATATAAAAATTAATTATTTGGCAAACAGACAAAACTACTATTTCTTGCAATAAAAACTTAATTCTGCTAAAATTTTGTCAGGGATAAAAAATTTTAACAGGGGATTTTGGAATGTTTAAAAGGTTAAAAATTTCGCTAATTATACTTGTGTCCTTACTTTTAGGATGCCCGAAAACTTTTGCTGTACAACAGGTTTGGGTAAATGACCTGCGAAAATTATTTCTTTCTAACGGTGCAATAATATATGAACTTAACCTGAGGACTTTCAACGCAAAAGACACAAACAACAACGGAATTATTGAGTTTGATCTCGGCGAAGAAAGTGGAACATTTCTAAATGCAATAGAGCGTCTTGACGAACTTAAGGAAGCTGGCATAAATACTCTTCATATCATGCCGATTACCCCCACAGGCAAAACAAAAGCACTCGGCACTGCAGGGTCAGTTTATGCTGCATCTTCTTTCAACACTCTAAATCCGCAATTGAAGGATAAAAATTCAACATTATCTCTAGAAAATCAGGCAAGAAAATTTTTCAATGAAGCACACAAAAGACAAATCAGAGTAATTGTTGATCTTCCTGCCTGCGGGGCTTATGATCTTTATCTTCAGCATCCGGAATTTTTTGTCAAAGACAGCAGCAATCAACCTGTTGTCCCGGCCGACTGGACTGATGTAAGGTTGCTGAATGCAGGAACAGAAGAAAAAATTAATCCTGATGTTTACAACCTTTATAAAAGTTTTGTAGACATGGTTATGGATTTAGGCGCAGACGGAATCAGAGCTGACGTAGCGGCTCTAAAGCCTGCTCAATTCTGGAAAGCGCTTATAGAATATTCAAGAAAAAAAGACCACCAGTTTATGTGGCTTGCAGAAAGCTCGGACAGCTGGAAAACTCCTTTGTCAAAGTATGGAGTTTATACACCTTATAACAAACTTCTTAATGCTGGATTTGACGGATATTACGGAAGCTGGTTCAACCTCAAAGACTGGGAAAAAGCTTCAGATCTATATAAACATGTAAAATTCAATATTGATCTTGAGAAAAAATTCAAAGAAGGAAAATCCGTTATAGGAAGTTTCACAACCCATGATGAGATGAGTCCTGTTCTTATCAACGGACCACAATACAGTGATATGATTATGTGGCTGAATGCAACTCTTCCAATCAATGCGTATTTTGTAGACGGATTCCAGACAGGCGACAACTATATATACTTCTGGGCAAATAAAAAAGCACCCGTCACCTATACTGACGACGAATTCTATTTTGTTCACAGAGGGAAAATTGATATCTTTAATTTTTCAAGGAAACCCGGGCTTACAAATCAGGGGCTTTATAATAACTTTGTCTTAGCTAACAAATTCAAACAAACAATCGCTCCAATTATAAAAAACGGGAAATTCACGATTCTGAAATCATCAAATCCTTCGGTATTTGCTTATGCAATGAGCCACGACAACAGAACCGTCCTTGTCTTCGGGAACCTCAATTTTTCTGACATAAATGAAAGTTATATAAAAGTTCCGCATTATACAGACAAACTTATGTCTATTCCGATTAAAATTAACAGCATCCCTGTTTTTGAAAACAACAAATTCCATGCAAAATTCAAACCCGGCGAAATTCAGGTACTGTTAGTGGAGGATTTTGATGTTGCAAAATAAAACAAGTTATTCGTGCTATAATCTGAATATGAAAAAAATTCTTTTGTACTGTTCAATACTTGCACTGACGATGTTTTGTCCGGCGGTTAATGCAAACGAAATGACTGACGATTATCTTGATATTGCAACAAGTTACGCTGTATCAGGGAATTACGCATCTTCAATGGATTACCTTGATAAAATTTTATCGCTGGAACCTGACAACAAAGAAGTTGCTGAGCTTAAAACACTTTTAAAACAGCTGCAGAGCGGGAATAATCCTTCTCCTATTGCAACATCGGATACAAAACTTTTTCAGGCTCAATCGGCATTGAAAACAGGAAACAAAACATCTGCTATGCAGCTTATCTCACAGTCTGCCGCAGGCGGAGGTTACTGGCAAAATATGTTTGCAGGACATTTTTTCAGAAAAGAAAAACAGTATCAAAGAGCCCTGCAGTATTATCAGGCGGCACTTAATGCAACAACACCATCTTCCGCCCCGCTTTTGTATATCGGAATCTGCTATTTTGAAATGAAAAATTACAATGAAGCATATCCGATTTTAACCCAGTTTATTGCATACAATCAGCAGGAAAGCTATGCCTATGCTATGCGTGCAAGAGTTGCAACAGAACTCGGGCGCTATAATGATGCAGAAACTGATGTTGTGACAGCTATTGCGCTTGAAGATACCATTGAATACAGATATCTCGAAGGTCTTATCCTTTTTAAACGGGGCAACTTTAAAAAAGCCCAAACTTCGCTTGAAAAAATTGCCTCGCAAATCCAGACTTCCGACGTGTACAAATTTTTGGGCTTAAGCTATTATGCAACCGGAGATTTGAACAATGCTCTTATCAATCTTGATAAAGCAATCATACTCTCTGATGATGATGTCGAATTAAAAACAAAGTACAATGAAGTGAAGGCTAAATTGACAACTAAAACTCAAAACGGCGGTTAAGGAAGATGAAAAAGAAAGAATCAGCATTGATAAAACTTGCAAATGCAATATTTACCATATTGCTGGCTATTGTAATGGCATACGGACTTCAATGCTACAGCGCCTCAACTTCACTTAAATTTGCCCAGATAAGCGATGTTCATTTTTATACAGGTGAAGACAATACGTCCTACAAACTTCGTGCTGAATCAGACAAACTTCTTGATGATGCTATTGCTCAGGTAAATGAAACACCGAATATAAATTTTGTAATGTTTACAGGAGATCAAATAGACAAATCATTTGAAAAAGAACTGAGAGCATTTCTTCCGCACGTTCAAAAATTAAACTATCCGTGGTATGTAACTTTTGGAAATCATGATACCTGTATCGGCGGATATCTGACACCGGAAGTTTACCTGAAAATGGTGCACGAAGCAAATACGGCTTTTGATTTCCAAAAGCCTTACTATTCTTTTACCCCGCAAAAAGGTTATAAAGTAATAGTTCTTGATACGATCATACGTGACCGACTGACTAGCAACGGTAAGATCGGAGAAGAACAGTTAAAATGGCTGGACAAAGAACTGGATAATTCAGAAAAAGATACTGTTCTTATTTTCATGCACGTTCCGGTTATTGAACCTTTTGCAAGCGCAAGCCATCTGCTTCTTAATGCTAATGAAGTGAGAACAATTATTGAAAAACATAAAAATCCGATTGCAGTTTTTCAGGGGCACTATCACGCCGCAAAAATTACACAACACGACAATGTTTTGTATGTGAGCACACCTTCGCTTGTTTCATACCCGAATGCTTTTAGAATAATAAAAGTTACCAATCACCGTAAGAAAGTTGTTTTTGATATTGAATATAAAGAAACCCGATTAAAAAATTTACAAAAACTTGCCAAAATAATGTCCTTTGCTGCAAATATTTATTCTGGCGAAGAAAAAGACCATTCCGGCACTTTTGAAATCAAAAAAAATTAATTTCGGAGGAAAATAATATGAGTGAATTCAGTATAAAATTCAGAGGAGTTAGAGGAAGCTATCCGGTTGCTAAAAAAGATTTTTTGGAATACGGGGGGAATACGGCCTGTGTTGAAGTAAATGTCGGCGGACATTTGATTCTACTGGATGCAGGAACAGGCTTAATTGATGCAGGAAATGATATTATGGAACAATATATTGCCTCAGGAATCAAAAACAGCGACAGAACACCTATAAAGGCAATTGTCTTAATTTCTCATATTCATCAGGATCACATTCAAGGATTCACATTTTTCCGTCCACTCCATGTGCCATCGACTACAATAAAAGTTTTTGGTAATTCAAATTATGACGAAAATCTTTCGGATGAACTTGCAAATCTTTTGTTCGGCAAATCCTTTCCTCTTGATCTGGGTGACATTGCAGGCAACCTTGATATTACTAATCTCAACGAGTCAGAAGGAATTATTATAAAGAAAAATTCGGAAGTTATTATAAAAAGAATTGAAACTCCGGAAGACGAAAAAATCGGTAAAGATGATGTTTTAATAACATATTACAGATCATATGCACACCCGCAGGAAGGTGTTCTAATTTACAAAATAAAATACAAAGATAAGGTTCTTGTTTATGCTACAGACAAAGAATGCTATCAGGGCGGAGATGCAAAGCTCACAAACTTCGCTCGCAACTGTGATGTTTTAATCCACGATGCACAATATACTACGGAAGATTATTTGAATAAATTCATACCCAAACAGGGGTACGGACATTCAACATTTGACATGGCTATTGAATGCGCAAAACAATCAAATGCCAAACAGTTGATTTTCTTCCATTTTGATCCTGGATATGATGACAAAAAATTAAACTCCATTAAAAATAATTATGAAAAAACATACGAAAACGTTAAACTTGCATACGAAGGCATGGAAATAAACCTGCTTTAAATTTAAAGGCAGAATTTTTATGAAAAAAATAACAGTAATATTTTTTCTTATATTTTTATCGTTTCTGACATCAGGTTACAAAAAGCCAGACGTTTATAAGATTGATGCTGTCAGAAATGCCTATATTCACAACAACAAAGGTACAATGTATGTTCAGGACAGACTTTATTATCCGGCAATTCAGGAATTCAAAATTGCTATAAGCCTTAATCCGAACACACAGGCCACTGCCGTATATTATAACAACCTTGGTGAAGTTTATATGAAAATCGGAGCGCCCGATCTGGCGGTCGACTGCTTTGAAAGAGCTGTTTTACAGTACAGTCTTAATCTGAAGTATTATCAAAATCTTGCAGACTGCTATATTGCGCTTAACATGGCTGACAAAAAACTTCAGGAAACAAGAGAAAACTCAAATCCGCTTAATCTTATTATGCGGGGGCTTATTTATGAGAGAACAGGGAATGTAAGACAGGCAATCACAACTTTAGATGAATTCACATATCTTGAGCCTGATCTTTTGATTACTCCTGACGTAAAACGTTATTTGCAAAATCTTGTCAGAGAAAACCTTTAATGAATTTGAAAAACACATTTTGAACAATGCGCCTTTGGATGAAGCACAAGGTTGTCTTCCAAATCGTACATCCTCTCAACTTTTGTTATCAAATCCGCTCCGCATTTTGGACACTTCAAACCGCCCGCACCATTCAGAATAAGCTCTTTCAAACTGTCTATAACACTCAACGGAACAAAATCCGTACTGAAATCTTTTTCATATTTTTTAATATCTTCAGGCAGGCATTTCAAACCTTTAGCCAGATTTTGCCTTACAGTAACAGGCAAAAACAACTCTTTCCCGCTTTCAATTTCTTCTATTATTTCAGCTGAAACATTAGACTTTTTGGCAAGCCCTGTTACTGAAAGTCCTACCTGTTCTCTTCGTTCCTGTACAAATCTTGCTAATGTTTTCATATGTGCATTATACACAAAAAAAACTTCTTTAAAAAATATTAAAGAAGTTTTTTTATCTTTATTTAATTTATATTAAAGACTAATCAGCATCACCTTTTATAATTTCCCAGTTTTTCAATTCCCATTCGCTTCCGTACGGGTTAGTAGTAGTGACAGACTGTTCAGTCATGCCAGGCTGAAGTTTAAAGCCGTTTGTCAATTCAACATGGCTGCCCTGACGTGAGGTGAAGAAGCTTTCGCCATCCTTCCATGCATCAGGAGTTGACAGAGTGCCTTCATCAAATACCTGCCAGTTGGATTCATTATTGCTATTTTCAACCTGAATGTCTACTTTTGGCTGCATAATCTTCATGCCGAGATTTTCACCGTCTTCAGAAAGGTAAACAAGTTGTTTTTCAAATGTTTCATTTTTACCGAGAACAACTCCTTCGGCTTCGTTATCCCACTTGGTTTTAACAACATTATATACAAGAATCTTGCCGTCTCTTGAACTTGCCTGACCGTCAAGACGTCTTTGAACAAGAGTGCTGTTCTTATTGTCATAGTAAGACATTGCAATATAAAACTTGCCGTCACCTGTTGGTATAAGCCCTAAATCATCATAGATTTCTTCCTGTTTTGGAGGAACAGGAGATGTCCAGTCTTCTTTCATCCAGACAGTATCAGGTTTCAACCAGAGTGTATCCCGTTGAATTATTGGCGGTTTTTCGATGAAAATAGTATCATGTATTGGCGGTTTTTCAAGATATATAGTATCGTAAACAATTATCGGCGGTTTTTCCTGATATATAGTATCGTGAACTATAATCGGCGGTTTTTCTATAATTATTGTATCCGGCGGCTGCGGTACAGGTTTTTCTATAATTACTGTATCAGGCGGCTGCGGTACAGGTTTTTCTATAATTACTGTATCAGGTGGTTGTGGTACAGGTTTTTCTATAATTACTGTATCCGGCGGTTGAGGAACAGGAACTTCCTGAATAATTGTATCTGTCTTACCCGGAACCTCTTTTTCAATAATAATTACTTGAGGCGGTACAGGTGTTGGTTTTAATTCTGTCTTAGTAAATGTATCTGTCGGAAGTTTAAAATAATGGTTGTGTTCCACATTATAAGATAATTTGTCACAGCTTCCGGCAGTGGCAGAAAGTGCTGTTGCCAGCATTATTGCTTTTGTTGCCTTCATCATGCTGTTGTTCGATTTGTTCTTATTCTGGGAACCAAATGCCAAGGGGTTTGTATTAAAAGAATTTATTGAATTTATACGCATTGTATGCCTCCGAATTTCCTTATTTCTCGTACTCATATTAAAGCGAAAGATATTTTTTTTTGCTATTTAATACCAGAAATCTTAATATATCTTATTAATCTATATTAATACCAAAAGGCCGTCTGCTTTACAAACGGCCTTAAAGTATAAAAATTTATTATTATTGTTTTTCAAGCTTTTCTCTGACTAAAGTTTCAATCTGAGCCAAAACATCCGGATTTTCTGTAAGAAAATCTCTTGCCTTATCACGTCCCTGACCAAGTTTTTCTTCATTGAAGCTGAACCATGAACCTGCTTTTTTAACGATGTCAAGATTTACCGCAACGTCCAGAATATTTCCGACCTTGCAGATACCTTTGCCGAAAATAATATCAAATTCAGCAGTTCTGAAAGGAGGTGCCACTTTGTTTTTAACAACTCTGACTCTTACATGGTTACCGACGTCACCGTCGTCCCCCTTCACACCTTCGGTACGCTTGATTTCCATACGAACTGATGCGTAATATTTCAAAGCATTACCGCCGGTAGTTGTTTCTGGATTTCCGTACATAACACCAATTTTCATTCTCAACTGGTTAATAAAAATTACTGTTGTATTTGTTTTTCCTATAACGCCAGTCAACTTTCTCAATGCCTTGCTCATCAATCGAGCCTGCAAGCCCATTTGCTGATCTTCCATTGAGCCTTCGATTTCGGCTTTAGGAACAAGAGCTGCAACAGAGTCAACAACCACTACATCAACAGCACCAGAGCGGACAAGTTCTTCTGTTATATCAAGCGCCTGTTCACCTGTATCAGGCTGTGAAATCAACAAATCGTCAACTTTTACCCCTAAATTTCTAGCATATTCAGGATCAAGAGCATGCTCAGCATCCACGAAAGCAGCAATTCCACCTCTTTTCTGGCATTCTGCAACAATATGCTGAGCAAGAGTTGTTTTACCGGAACTTTCTGGCCCGTAGATTTCAATAATCCTGCCTCTGGGCACTCCCCCGATGCCAAGCGCAACGTCAAGCGCTAGTGAACCAGTCGGGATTGCTTCGACATTCACTGAAACTTTGTCGCCAAGTTTCATTATCGACCCTTTACCAAAATCTTTTTCTATCTTTTCTATTGCAAGTTTTAGTGCCTTACTTCTTTCATCAACGTTTGATATTGTTTCCGTTTCTTTTTCTTTAGTTGCCATTGTATTCCCTAATCTTTTTGTTTTGATCATTATATGGTAATAATTTGGTTTATAATTAAAAACACCGAATTATCGGCGTTTTTAATTAATAATGCTTATTCCCAAACATTTTTTTCTTTTTTTCTATACATGCCAAAACCGACATGTTTATAACAACCTAAATCATTTTTAAGCTGGTATATCTCTTTGTTCAAATCTATAATTTTTTGGCGCAAAGTTTCATTATCTGTTTTACAGCGTATGAGTTCAACTACAACCTCATCCATGCCTTCAAGCTTTTCATCAATTACTTTGGCTATTCTGTCACTCAATTTGGTTTCCATTTCTTTAAGCGAAACCAATATGTTTTTTATTGCAGATGCCTGCTTTTGCGCTGCTGCCTCTGCAGGAACAGGCGCCGATACAGCTATTGGATTTGAAACACCTTTTTTAGCTTGCAATCTTCTTAAATTACGTACTTCTTCATAAGAAAAATAAGTTTGACCTTTTTTATCTTTCTTAGGCAAGATCGATGCACGTTTACAGAGTTCAACAATTTCCTTATTATCCGCATTCAATATAGCTCTAACCTGTTGCGGTGATAAAGTTTTTTCTTTAACCTCTTCTTTTAACATATTTATTTAATCCCTCAAATTTCCCAATTATATTTTATTTTATTCCAGCAAAAAAAACAAATTAATTTTATAATCTTGTAACATCACTTAATAAAATTTTGTTAAGTTTGTACATTATAATTTTAAAAACTTGCACATATCCTATGTTTACTATTATAATGTTTATTGAAAAAGATGAGGGTTTAATATGAAAAAGAAATTATTAATTTTATCAATGTGTTTATTCAGTGCAATGTCAGCAAATGCAGCCACTTGGCTCGCTGTAGATACCGGAGATCCCAACATTCAACTCTTTATTGACAATGAGTCCATTAAATACATATCTACTGACACATGTACTTATGCCCTTTTATACAAAAAAGGAAATGATTCTGTAAAAGTTATTTATGCAAAATCGGATTACGCTACAAACAAAGTCGGTATTATACATGTTGAAGACTTTGATGAAGAAAAATATAATCCGGCATATTACAGCAAACATTCAAGAGCTTTCCTGAAAAATGCTGAAAATAACGGAATATTATTACCGGCTCACAACTATGCTTTGTCTACGCACAGAGAAAAATTTGCACCGGCATACCCTGAAAGCTTAGCTTCCACTCAAGGGGGTTATACCAGCGGTCCAAATTTTGATAACGAAACATTTAAAGCCTACGTAGATGATATTAAAAACAAAATTTTATCCAATTGGACAACATCAATTAATACTGTTTACACAGATGTTAATATTATGTTAAGTATCAATCCTGACGGAAGTCTTAATGGATATAGAATTCTTGAATCGTCTGCTGATGAGAGAGGAAAAAGGGCCGCAGTTGCCGCAATTAAACTGTCTACCCCTTTCAATCCATTCCCGAATGGAGCTCTTTTAGAGGCTGCAGCTATTAACATTCCTATTAAATTTGAACAAAAATTCTTTAGAAAATACGTTAAATAATTTTTTCATGAGAAATCATCAATTTGAATTGATGATTTCTCTTTTTGAATATTGTGTAAAATTATGAGGAAAAGCTAATGATTAAAAAAATAATCATCACATGCATGATTTTGTTATCTTTTAATTCTGTCGTTTTTGCAGCAGACTGGATTAGACTTAACATTACAAACACAGAAAAATACATTTATCTTGATCATGACTCCATATATAAAAACGAAAATAACCTTTATTATGTCGTCAGGTTTAAAAATAAAAACGACAAAGAAAAACTTGCTTTTATAAAATATAATATTAATGAAGACAAAATAGGTATTATAAAAGTTAAAGAGTACAATAAAGACAAATATGAATCGCCCGACAGCTGGCAGGAATCTTATGCTTTTATGAAGAAAGTAGATGAAGAGTCTTTCTTTAATAATATAAACCACTTTGTGAAAGATGATGAACTGGTGCAAAAACTTGTGACAACAAGACAGCTAAGGAAACAATCCACCGAAACAAATAACAGCGAACTCATAAAAAAATACTCTGAAAAATATCCGCAAATGAAGGATTACATTATATCAGTTGAAAACAAAATCCGCCACAACTGGCAACTTCCTGTCACAAACAACGGAGGAGTTGCAAAAGTTCAATTCAAAATAAACAGGGAAGGAAAATTAATTTCATGCGAAATTAAACAAAGTTCAGGTTTTAAAGCCAATGATGACAGCGCAATTCAAGCTATTAAAACAACTGAACCTTTTGAATCTTTCCCGGCAAATGTAAATAAAGATTTAAAAGAAATAAACATATTAATGACTTTTGATTATTATGTTCTTGATGTAAATAAAAAATAAGGATTTTTATGCTGAAAAAATTATTTGTCATACTAATCTTAAGTTTCTTTTTGTCAGGAAAGGCCCTGGCTGATGATATGTTCCAATCAATGACAGCAATAAGTCCACTGTTAGGCTCTCCTGAGATGCAGGCATACTCGCTTGAAGTCGGAAAAAAAATCATCAAAAACTTTGATCTTCCGCAAACAAATGAAAATCTGGCAACACTTGTGACTTTTACAGTTGACAGAAATGGGAAACTAATTGATTACGAAATTACACAATCTTCAGGCAATCAGGCCTATGACAATCTTGTAATTTCGGCTATAAAACAATCTTCACCATACCCTGCACCGACTTTTAGTGACGGTGAAGAACTCGGAGTTGTACTCAATATGGATTTGAATATTCTAAAACTTATTAAAATGCTTGCTGACAGCAATCTTGATTTGAACATGGAGTTTAATCTTGATTCTTTCTTTTCTCAAGAAGCCCCATCCATCCAAGAAGAAACGTATACTGGAAAACCAGCCAAGCAGGTAAAACCAAAAACTCCGCAAAGGCAGAAGCCCTCTGGCAAAAAATTTATTAACCCTTATGAAATTGAAAAGAGCCTTGAATAAATCAAGGCTCTTTTTAAATAATTTTATGCGAAATTATAAAACTTAAACAGCTTTTTGTACTTTGCCTGCTCTTAAGCATGATGTACAAACATTAATTCTCTTGGTCTGCCCGTTAACATTAACTTTTACAGACTGAAGGTTCGGCATCTGACGGTGCACGATTTGTTTATGAGAGAATGTTAATTTTGCTGCCTTTAAAGATTCTTTTCCGCATACATCACATTTTTTTGACATAATAAATTTCCTTTTCTAGCTAGTTGTGTATCACTATAATATATTAAAAATCAAATAAATCAAGTGTCATGTTAAATTTGATTACAACATTTTTATGATAAAATTAGAATGTAAGAAAAAGTTTTTCGAGCATGATTGTGCGGCCTTTCTTAGCCGTTGCACAAAAACGCTCAGACTAAATATTTGATTACCCATTTTACTGGAGTTTCCTAATGAAAATTAATGCAATAATCACTGCCGGAGGAACATCCTCAAGATTCGGGAATAAAAATAAACTGCTTGAAAAAGTTTATGGAAAAGAAATAATCAATTATACAATTGACGCTTTTGCAACTTCAAATGTCGATGAAATTGTTGTTTGCTCACATATTTCTATTATGGATGAACTCAAACAGCTTTTCAAAAATTACCCAAAAGTTGTTTTGACGGAAGGCGGCTCTACACGCCAACAGTCAGTTTACAACGGGCTGAAATTTTCAAAATGCGATTATGTAATCATTCATGACGGCGCACGCCCGATGATTACGACCGATATGGTCAACCACTGTATTGAAATGGTTAAGGATATGAAAGCCCTGACGGTTGCCACCAAAACTATTGACACGATTAAGGAAGTGGAGCATGGCAAAATTATCCGTACAATTGACCGTTCAAAACTTTACAATACACAAACCCCGCAGGCGTTTGAATACAGCATGATTAAGCATGCACACGATACTCTTAAAGACCAGAATTTTACGGACGATGCCGGAATGCTCGAGGCTTTAGGAAAAACGGTTTACATTCTGGACGGGAGCTACAAAAATATCAAAATCACAACCCAATTTGATATTGAAACAGCAAAAATATTCTTAAAATAATTATCCATGGCGCTAAGGCGGCTATAATTTTGAATTTTCACACAGGCTTTTTCCGACAAAAAGACCGCCGGTTAAGCGGTCTTTTTTGTACATACATTACTGAGAATTATTTCAAACTATTGGTTTTCTGATTAAAAAGCGTTAGCCGGTTTTTTCTGAGCAGTTGCGCCCGGAATTGATTGCCAGTTTGCAGCCATAATTTTCTTGAAAGATTTCAAAGCTGTATCTTCCAATTCGCCGAGTTCTTCAGCTTCCATAATGAGTTCTCTCAACGGAAGCAAAGCTCTTTGATCTCTGAGAACACCGAGAGCAGCAGCTGCACCGGCTCTTACAAGTTCATTTTCGTTACGGTTTTTCATAACGTCAATCAATGCAGGAACTGCTTTTGGGTCATTAAGTTTGCCAAGAGAAGTTACCGCATAAATTCTAACGTTGACCCATTCATCGTAAAGCATATTAATAACTTTATCAACAGCTTTTTTGTTGCCGATTTCGCCCAAAGCTCTGGTTGCATCGCAGCGAACATTAACTTTTTCATGATCAAGAGAAGCGATTAAAGCATCGGTTGCAACATCACCGATTTCTATAAGAGCATCTGTAGCTGTAATACAAACCTGCGGGTTTTCATCATTCAAAGCTTCAACAAGCGGTTCAACAACAATAGCACCGCCCAAACGGCCTAATGCACGGGCTGCGCGGACACGGACATCAACGTTTCTGTCTTCACGCAAAGATTCAATTAAGTGAGTTGTAGCTTTGCAATCGCCAAGTTCGCCAAGGGCACGTGCTGCATACAATCTGACGGAACCGTTTTTATCATTTTTCAAAACATCAATCAACGGTTCAACAGCTTTTGAATCACCCATTTCACCTAAAATACGGGCAGCATTATATCGAACTTTTTCTGAGTTGCTTGTTTTCAAATCCATCAACAATTCATCAAAAGTTTTCTTTACCTGTTTTTTCTTGCTGTTCACACTAATTGTCATCATTTTCCTCCGACACTACAAAAATATTCTACACACTATACTTTTATAAAAAATTTGGTTAGAATATTATTGCCTTTTTTACCTACTTTTATTAAAATTTATTTACAATTCAATCTTTTACTGTTGGGATATTGTGTTTTGATAAAGGGTAACACACACACTTTATATTTATAATATAAACTATTTTTCAAATTCTGTCATGGGTCTGTTATATTATTTGTTCAAATTTAATGATTGTTTTTTTAATATATGATGAAATTCAATAATATATAAATCAATTTTGTAACATTTTTTAATATATACTACTCACTACAGATAGTAATAACAAACTCCGTCCCCTTTCCAACCTCACTGTTTACAGTAATTTTACCCTTGTGTTTTTCTACTATTTTCGCAGAAATCGCTAATCCTAATCCGGTGCCGACACCTACTCCTTTTGTAGTATATCCTGCTGTAAAAATTTTATTGATTTCAGATTTTTTTATGCCTTTTCCGGTGTCTTTTATAGACACAGTCAAAGTTTTGGGGGTATAAGATGTCATAATTGTTATCTTTCCTTTGCCTTCTATTGCCTGGCAGGCATTGACTAAAACATTGGTGAATACTTGATTTAGCATATTCGGATAGCACTTTATAAGCGGCAAATCACCGTAGTGTTTTTCGATTTCTATTCTGTTCTTTGTTTCGTGGCGAATCAAGTCCAGTGTTAGTTCCAGCTCTTTGTTAATATCCGCCTCCTGAAGTTCGGCTTCATCCAGACGAACAAACTTTTTGAGAGAAGTAACCATGTGACTTATCCTCTGAATTGCCTCACGGTCAATCTCGTTGATATCAGCAAGTATCGAGGATATTTCAGGGTCTTCTATACGTGGAATAAATTTAGATAGTATTGTGTTGTTTGATTTTATGGAAGCTATCGGAGTGTTAATTTCATGCGCAACACCTGCTACAAGTTGTCCTAATGATGCCATCTTCTCTGAATTTATCAAATGAAGCTGTGTTTCTTTCAATTCTTTCATGGCTTTTTGAAGCTGATGGACAGTTTGAATATTCTTATTATAAAGTTCTGCCCTGATAATTGCATTGCCTAACTGCGAAGAAATTGCTTCCAAAATTTCCAATTCTTCAATCAATTCTCTTTTGTTGTAACTCAGCAAAACTATGACACCAATTAAGTTTTGCAGATGAAACACAGGAACAGCAATACGCATTACCGGTTGTTTAAAAGAATCCGAATTTTTGTATTCTTTCATGGAATACTGAACCGCAATTCTGCGTGAGAGAATAGTTTCAGATGTTTCATCCTCAAAATCAAATTCTTTTTTTAACTCTGAATTTTTAGACGGATAAACTTCTTCAATTCGAAATTTACCTTCATTATAAGACGCATAATAAGATTTAAAAGTTCCAAACATTACAGACAATTCTTTGAGGGCTGAATTCAAAATTACCGACAGATCCATGGAGCCTCTGATTATATTGGAAACTTTGTTTATGAGAGCAATTCGGATAGCTTGAGATTGTGCTTTTTGTTTAATTTTCATCAAATCATTGTTCTGATTTTCAAGATAAATTATCCGTTCTTTGAGCTTTTTATTGAGATTTTCGACAGAATTTAATTCAGCTTCGGCACTTATGTCCGAGAAAAATATAAGAGTATATTTCCATCTTTTTGTTGCAAACAGATCAAAAAACTGAAGTTTGCCGTTTGAATTCTGGTAAGAAATTCTTGCGGAAAAATCTTCTCTTGAATTCATTGCATTATAGACTGGCGAATAGTTTCGGAGGTCATCGGTTTCAAGCGGACAGATGTCAAAGTTTGCGTTGTGCGAAAACTTTTTCAATCCCGAAAACTCAGGAAACCAGCGTTTAAATTTATTATTTCTATAAACGACTTCGCCGTTGACATTTACGACGATTACCGCATCCCTAAAGCGATTGAATATCTCAAACTTTTTCATAATCAAATTATAAATAATAAAAGGAACATAATCAATTTGTTAAAAATAACTTTTTGAACCCACACCCTTCAACTTTTCAACCGTTCAATCAAGTTGCCCCCTCCCCCCGACCATCTCCCATAGGGAGAGGGAATGAGGTGTCATTCTGAGGACGTAGTCCGAAGAATCCTCTCAAATTTTCATAGGCTACTTCCGGCTTTGCCAGCAAAATGACTTTTATTTAATCGGCTGGATTGCTTCGCATTCGCTCGCAATGACGGGAAATACCCCTCACCCGAATTTCTAAATTCGCTGCGCTTATTAAGAAATTCTACCCTCTCCCTCAAGGGGAGAGTGAATAGTGCAATGCACCCTTCACTCCTCACTCATCACACTTCACGTATTCAGCCTTTCAACTCTTCAACTGTTCAACCAATTTACCCCCTCACCCTACCCCTCCCCGAGTCGGGTAGGGAATAGCTTCCTTCACTCCTCACTCTTCACGTATTCAACCCTTTAACCAAATCGCCCCCATGCCCTCTCCGCAATGGGCGGGGATTTCTTAGAGCACCATATTGAGGCTCAGGGTTTCAAAAACAGTCTGAGGATTCATGTTAACTTCAAACTCTTTTTTGGCGGTTTCAATCAATTTCATATATTTGATAAATTCATATTGTTTTGCACGGCTTAACTGACCGCCAGTAACGACCGAGGCAAGATAGTTTTGCATCCCGGTTAAAATCGTCAGCGGCTCATGTTCTGCAGTCAGGGCAAAAAGTTTTTCGTTAAAATCCAGCACCTGATTGCGCTCAATTTCCATAAAGAAATCCATCACGTCTTTCACAATTGAAAAATCTCTGTCTTCCGAAAGTTTTGACGGGACAAAAAAGCTTTGCGCACGGGAGAGAACGGTTGTAATGACATCGGTTTTGTCTTTGGTAAGGAAAAAGAACGTTGTGCCGGAGGGCGGTTCTTCAAAAGTTTTCAAAAGCGCATTAGCGGCAGCTTCGGGGAAATTGATTTCATTCAGCGGGCAGATATTTCCGTCTTTGTCCTTGTCGCAAAAGATTAGGACTCTATGGTATTCCGAAGTTACGAGAAGATCGTTTTTAATCATTCTTGCCTGCGCAATGGAAATTACGGTTTTAGCGTCGTCGTCAGCGGGCTTGTTGTCAACTTTTGAAATAGTTCTGACTTCCGGGTGGTTATTTTCTCTAATCCAGCGGCAGTTCAAACATTCGCAGGAAGGAGTGTGGTCACCCCTGCAATTGAGCATTCTTGCAACTTCAAGAGCAATTTGATACTGCGCATTCAAATCATTCCCGTAAAGGAGGATACAATGTGCAATGCTTCTTTCAGCGTTGTTTACACCACTTTCAAAATATTCGATCAATTTTGGATAATCTTCTCTGATTTTATTTGAGGAAAGCATTTTCCACCTCATCTTCCACATTAAACGACCGGCCTGATTTTATTCTGTATTCGGCTTCTGTAAGATTTTTTTTCATATTCACAAGATCTTTCAGATTAGTTTTTTTCAATTTTTGGATAGAAAGTTTTACAACATATTCATGCTGGCCTGTGAGTTTGCCAAGTTCAAACGGTGTAAGTTCAGATGCCTTTGCTTTAATTATTATCCACCTTCTAAGCATTGTCTGAAGAGTAGAGAGTATTTCAAGCGGATATTTTTTTTCTAAAAGTTTTCTATATTCCAGAAGCGCCTTGTCTTTTTCGCCGACCATTAAATAATCTGAAAACGCAAACAAGTCTTCATTGGAAATACAGATTTCTTTAACAAGTTCTTTAGTTGCAACATTATCGGGATAACACATGAGTTTGAGTTTTTCGAGTTCTCCGTCAAGCTGGCGGAGACTGTTTCCGACCTGAAAAATTAATGCGGTTACGGCATCCGGATTAATCTTCAACGACTTTGACTTCGCCGACCTTTTAACCCAATCCTCAAGTTCCGCAGTTTTATAACTCGGAATTGCGGCGCATTCTTTTGCATTGTGTTTTGCAAGGATTTTAAAGAATTTTTTTCGGCTGTCGAGCTTTTTTCCGCCATCTCGTGGAAGTGCTGCAACAAAGGCTATATCAAGGTTTTCGTTATTATTTTCTAAAGCCGCTTCAATTTCTTTAATCTGTTTATCGTCAAAAGTTTTAGTAAAATAATCAAGGCAATTAATTACAACGAGCATTTTTCCGAACATCATAGGCTGGGAGCGCAGGATTGACACAAGCTCCGGAAACTTCGGATTATCATAAGTTTTGAAACTCATTTCAAGAAAATTTTTATCAAGTCCGGATTTTAGTTTGTCGATTTCTTTTTCTATATTAAAATCTTCGTCGCCGTAGAAAAAATAAACTGCCATAATTAATTATTAGCACAAACTTATGGGTGAAACAAATATGATTTTACGGGACTTATATAACAAATTCCGCAGATACTATTAAAAGTTCGTCATTCTGAGGGCTTTACCCTAAAGAAGCTTTTATCCAGATATTTCGCTAACGCTAAGTATGACGTTATTTTGAAAATCTTTGTAGATATTGCTATATAAATTCCGGTTTTCCGAATTACGAGAGTTTAATCATTAAACATAGGATTATCAGCAAGTTCATCTGGGATGTATCTAAAGAGGTCATTCGGGGTGCAGTCAAGAGCAAAGCAGAGCTTGTCGAGAGTGGCAAAGTCAATGCCCTTTGTCTGGTTTGAGAATAAATTTGCAACAGTATGCCTATTAAGCCCCGTTATTTTTACAATGTCACGCTTATCCATTCTCTTTTCGCCAAGAACTATTGAAAACCTATTTTTTATCATAAGTTTATAATACGCTTTTGGTTTGTATAAGACATTATTTAGATAAATAATAGCCAAATGGATACTTGACTATACACTTTTCTTAATGTATTATTACATTGATTTTTTAATATTATTTTTAACCTTTCTTCTGATGTCGACAACATTCGTTCCCCAAACGGATATATTATCAAAGAGAGGCTTTTTTAAATCAAGGCGCCTGCCTTAACGGCAGGCGCCTTTTATCTCTTATTTTTTGCCTCTCAAATCAACTACGCATTAACCAACGCTTTGCCTTTTTCAAGCTGAAGAGTGCATGTTGTGATATCACAAACACATGATGGTCCAAAATATTGGATTGCTCCAGGGAACAAATATCTGTCATTCATTGCCCAGTCTTCTCTGTTTTCTTCAAGCTGCTTGAATACAGGGCCGTCAAGTTCAACAAGCGCCTTCTGAATTACAGGCTTCATTTCGCCGTGACGTTTTTCCATATTCATCATCATTGTCAAAGGTACACCGCCTGCTACCCATTCGTCTGCGGGTTGTGTAAGATTTCTTACTGATGAAAGGTATCCTGTCAATCCAAAGTTGATTAAGGCAAATGCATTGAAACCTAATGAATAGCAGTAATCAGCATCAAAGTTTGACGGGAATGCACATCTTCCTTCATATCCGAAGAAGTGTGATTGAGCTGAGAATTTGCCAATATAGTCACCCTGTGATTTCAATTCATCAAGTCTTGTTTCAATCATTTCAATTAACAATTTTTCAGTTTCGATTTTAGAAACCTGAACGTTGCCGTGAGGGTCACGATCTGCAAGAAGCTGGCCTTTAATCAATACCGGAAGTGAGTTGTAAACTTTTGCATTCTCCGGGTTCAATCTGTTTTCAACAATATCAAATTTTTCTCTGATTGTAGTTGCGTTTACAAAATCAGGGTCATTTTCAAGTGTTGCCATAATATCGTTCAGGTTTGCAATCATTGATTTCATTTCAGGTATAAATTCAATCAAACCTTCCGGAATAATTGCAATACCGAAGTTTTTACCTTTGTCGGCACGTCTGACAATAATATCACACATATAATTTACAATTTGTTCAAGCGACATTTTCTTTGCTTCAACTTCTTCGGAAATCATTGTGATATTCGGCTGAGTTTGAAGAGCGGCTTCAAGAGCTACGTGAGATGCGCTTCTGCCCATAATTTTAACAAAGTGCCAGTATTTTTTAGCTGAATTTGCGTCACGCTGAATGTTGCCGATTAATTCAGCATAAGTTTTTGTTGCAGTATCAAATCCGAAAGAGATTTCGATTTGATCATTTTTCAAGTCGCCGTCGATTGTTTTCGGGCAGCCGATAACCTGAATACCTGTATTATTTTTTACAAACCATTCTGCCAGAAGTGCTGCGTTTGTGTTTGAATCGTCACCGCCAATAATTACCACAGCTTTGATATTTAACTTTTTGCAAACTTCCAGAGATTTCTGGAATTGTTCTTCTGTTTCAAGTTTGGTTCTGCCGGATCCAATAATATCAAATCCCCCTGTGTTTCTGTAACTGTCAATAAATTCATCTGTAAACTCAACGTATTTTCCGTCAATGATACCTGAAGGGCCGCCAAGGAAACCGTAAAGTTTATTAGCTGAATTTGCCTGTTTCAAAGCATCATAAAGACCTGCGATTACGTTATGGCCTCCGGGTGCCTGTCCGCCGGAAAGTATTACACCGACATTTTTTTGTTCAGACACTGACATAGAAATAGAATTTCTGAAAGTTACGACCGGTTTGCCGTAAGTGTTTTTGAATAAGTTTTTAATCTGTTCCTGATCTCTTACTGATTGAGTAGGTTCTCCCTCAACAAGCTCAAGGCTGTTAATCCCGAGAGCCAGTGTTGCCGGAAGTTTCGGTTGATACTTCAATCTTTCGATCTGCAAAGGTGAAAGTGTTTTCATATTCTCTTCCTTCTGTTTAAAAAATGTACTTTAACACTGATATTTTACAACAAAAATACGTACGGGCAAATTTTTTCGGAATTATCAACTGACGCGCTGAAGGGTTAAGAGATTTTTCACCTTTTTCCGTCATTCGAAACTTATGAAAATTCTTCGCTTCGCTCAGAATGACATTTTTATAAAAAAATTACAATTATTCCTTGACATACATACAAATAACAATAAGCCATTTTGTCATGCTGAACTTGTTTCAGCATCTCAAGGGGATTCTGAAATAAATTCAGAATGACCGTCTAAGACAAAATGGCTTGTATAAAAAATCCGGATTCATTAGGGCTTCATCCTTTCTGACTAATAGCGCTGTATGTCAATGGATAATTGCGATACAATTAAAGCTTGTTCATTTTCTTTGCGATTTCGGAGTGAATTCTGTTGGCACGATACAGGTAGGCCGTAAGTTTTTCATAGTTTGCCTTTGTTTCCCCGTATGGAACTTTCATTGCAATAAGTTCATCCACGTTTTCGTTAATGCTTTCCAGAGTGTCGAGGGATTCTCCGATATCTGCAATTGATTTGAATTTTTTTGAAATTTTTGCAAAAATCCTGCGGGTGACAAAACGCTGAATTCTTCTTAACAGCGGTATTTTTTTCTTTGATTTTTGTGTCTGTGTTTTCAGGCGCATCTTGAAGTTGTTTTTGGCAAATTCTTCTTTGAGTTCGGTTATCTCATTTTCAAGCTGTTTTGCCATGATTTTTAATTCCATTACGTCAAGAAGCTTGCCGAGGACTTCCCTGCCTTTAATCTTTGAATTTATATTTTCAAGCTCTTCTTCTTTTTCCCGTATCAAAAGCTCAAGACGAAGCGACTCGTCATCAACATCTTTCAGTGTTTTGTCATTGAGGATGTTTAAATCGTAGTCGTTTAGTCTTTTGTTGTTTCCATGGAAAAAGTTTTCGTTCATATGTGATTATCCTAAAAACCGGACAAAATATTTTTTGCGTTTTTATTCTATTGTGTAAACTTTTTTATAGTAAAGCAATGCGCCGACAATTGTCAATACAATATTCGGCATCCAGGCGGCGAAAAATGCCGGCAGAGTTCCAGCTTCTCCAAACGAGATCGAAAGCGCACGTATCAGATAGTATGCAAAAATTATCAAAATACTGAACAGAAAACCTCTGTTATATCTGACTCTCGGCGGGGTTATCGCAAGCGGAACTCCGATAAGAACAAGCGCAATTGTCGTCAAAGGAAGCGCAAGTTTGTCATAAAGTTCAATTACCAGAATATTTTTCTGTTTTGCCTCAAGATGTCCGCCGTGCTCTCCTATATATTTAACAAGTTTCGGGAAATTCATTTCCTTTGCAACGTCTTTGTTCATCTGCTTGCTTAAATCCATACCGAATTTGAATACCGAATCTTCAAACAAAGCTGTGTTTAAAATTTTTCCGGCATCGTCAACAGTGTAAACAGCACCTTTCTGGAAATTCCACCCCTCCGGACTTGTTTTGCCCTCTTCTGCCTGAAGTATTTGAATTGTACCTTCTTTTGACGAATCCAAAACCGTTATATCGTGAAGAACTTTATCCTCGCAGTAACCAACATAGAACAATCGTTTCAAAACCCCGTTGTCACTAAGTTCTTTAAATACAAAATTCTGTTTGCCGTTAGGAATATTCTTCTGCCCGAGTGCCCACAGCGCCAAATCTTTTGACTGTTTGGTCATTACAGGCACGATTGTTTCGTTGATAAAAAAGCTGAAAATGGACATTACGACCGCAAAAATAAAAATCGGTTTTGCTATTCTGTTTAAGCCGATACCGCAGGCTCTCATAACCGTAATTTCAGACTTCAGACTCAGTCCGTTCAGAGTCATTACGGTTGCAAGAAGAACGCCCATCGGAATCGTCATTACGATAACCTGCGGAAGGTTCAAAATAATCATCATAAATGCAACCTTAAAAGGTATTCCATACATAGAAATCTGCTTGATAAGAGTAATAAACGTGTCAGACGCAAAAATAATTGACGTAAAGACGCAAACCCCCATCAGAAACATTTCTATAACCTGCCTCAGGATGTAAGTATCCAGCAATTTTATCTGAAATTTATTTTCCGAATCCGCCATGATTTAATATTATCCTAAAATGATTAAAATTCCAACAGAACTTTAAGAGTTTCTTTTTCTTTGTTTTTTTCAAAAGCTTCGATGGCATCATCGACGTTGTATCTTGCTGAAATAAGCGGAGTGAAGTCGATTTTTTCTGATTTCAGCAATCTTAATGCAGGCCCGAATTGACCGCAGCGTGAGCCAAGAACCGTAATCTCATCAATTACAATCGGCGCAAGGTTGAATTCTTTTGAAGCCGCAACCGTGCTTTTCAACACCAGAGTGCCGCGGGGCTTTGTGAGTGCAAGCGCTGTTTCAAATCCCGAAATAGAACCTGTTGCCTCAACGACAACATCATAAATCTTTTCAACTTTCAAATCATTCAAAAGTTTTGTTTCAACCCCTTGAGCTTTTGCAATATCAAGTTTGTTCTGATGCTTGCCGACTAAAGTGACGTCAATGTTTTGAGCATTCAAAGTCAAAGCCGTAATCAATCCCAGTTTTCCGTCACCGAGAATAATCAGTTTTTCAAAAGGTTTAATATGAAGCTGTTCCGTAATCTCGCACGCTGCCGCAAGAGGTTCAACAAACACAGCCTGCTCATCAGTTACATTATCCGGAACTTCAAAAAGAACTTCAACAGGCATTGTAAAATACTCGGCAAAACATCCGTCTTTTCGCCAGATGCCGAGAGTGTGACGATTCGGACAGTGGCGGTAAAGCTTTTCGGCACAATAAGGGCAATCGGGTTCTTTGCAGCCGTAGCTGATTTCGGAAACGACACGTTTGCCGATTAAAGATTTATCTTCACCGTTCACGTCAACCACAACCCCGACGGCTTCGTGCCCCAAAATTCCTTTGTAGCCCATATAGCCTTTTGTGATTTCAAAATCAGTGTTACAAATTCCGGCAAGCGTCACTTTTATCAAAGCTTCGCCTTTTTTCGGCACCGGTTTTTCGTAATCGTTTACTAACTTCAATCCTTCGTCAAATACTACAGCTTTCATCTTCTAATCTCTCCTATACTCAAGAATTTTATCATAAAAATTTATTACATAATGTAAATATGTATTTTGGGGTTTAGCAAATTAATTTGGAATTTTGTTTTATTATAATTGTGTGTAAAAGTTAAAGGTGTTCTTTGATGGTAGATTCAGTAGGTATAAAATATTCAAATTATTATAGACCGCATTTTAAAGGTGAAGTTGAAAAAGTTAATAATACTGAGAGAAGTTTTGAAAATGACAAAGATGCTACTGAAAAATATTTGACAAGCAAAAATATAATGCTTGGCTTGAGTGCAATCGGACTTGTGACTTTGGGTATAATCGGGCACAAAAACGGTTGGTTCAGCAAAGGTGCAAAGACTCTTGCAAAAAATTCATCAGATGATGCTCAGGTGAATCCGCAAAATTTGAGGGTTATAGTAGAGACTCAGTTAGATGGTACTAAATTTATCCTAGAAACTGATTCTAAAACTGGTAAGATGGTAAAAAGAACTGCTTATCAAAATGACAGTAATACGATAAAATGTATTGAGGAATTTGATCCCCAAACCGGAAAACTTGTAAAAACTACTTTATATAACTCGGATGGAAAAACAATTAATTCAATTAATGAAGTTGATCCCCAAACCGGAAATCCTGTAAAAGTAACTTATTACAAGAACGAACAAGTCAAAGTCATAATAGAATCAGACCCCCAAACAGAAAAAATGATAAAATCAACTAATTTCAGTGAACTGGATGGTAAAATAATTAAATCTGTTACCGAATACGATTCTAAAACTGGAAAAGAGATAAAATTAACAACCTATGAGCCTGATGGTGTAACCATAAAATCTATTAAAACCTATGACTAAGATCTTGCAACAACTTCTGCGACAAGCTCTCCGTAGCTGTTGAAGTGCCCGTCTGTTTCTTCAACTATGTAATTAAGTTCGGGTTTACCCTCAATTGCTTTTTCTGCGGCATCCATTGCTTCGTCGTAATCTTTAAAATCACCAATTAATGTTCTTGTAAGTTCTGAACGATTTTTTTCTGTGTAAACGTGATACATAATTGCACCCCTTTCTTTTTATATTCGTTTGTATGTTTTATATTTTTCTTTTGATTCTTTGCCTTTTTCCGTCATTCTGAGCGAAGCGAAGAATCTTCATAAAATTCGGCTCTGAATGACAGTATATTTTTTATCCTGTCAGACTGTGCGTTCTTAAAAAATTTCAACTCATTTTTTCAATTTTTTCCCTTAATTCAAGAACCTCATACTTAAGCCTGTTAAGTTCGCATTTGATTGGATCCGGAATTCTGTTGTGCATTAAAACGCCGTTTTTATCTTTAATTTTTCTTCTGACAACTCTGCCCGGCACCCCGACAACTGTAGAATACTCAGGAACATCCTCCACAACTACAGAACCTGCCCCGACTCTTACGTAATCGCCAAGAGTAATATTTCCCAATACTTTGGCGCCGGCGCCGACAATTACGTTGTTGCCAAGAGTCGGGTGGCGTTTGCCGTGTTCTTTTCCTGTTCCGCCAAGTGTCACCTGCTGATATATCAGAACATCATCGCCGATTATAGTTGTTGCACCTATCACAACTCCTTCCCCATGGTCAATAAAAAATCTTCTGCCGATTTTTGCGGCAGGATGAATTTCAATCCCTGTGATAATCCTTGTTATATAAGAAATTACCCGCGGGATAAGCGGAATATGCCACTTGTATAATCTGTGCGCAAACCTATAAGCTACAAGTGCGTGAAGCCCAGGATAACACAAAATTACTTCTAATAGATTATTTGCGGCAGGATCTTTGTCGTAAATAACTTTTATATCTTCTTTTACTTTTGTAATTCCGCGTTTTAGTATTGTGAACAAAATTCCTCCGCCATGTTGCCAGTCGCTATTTTACAAGTTTTGCGTATTTTCTTTTCCCTGCCTGTAATATTACACTGTCTGTAAAGTTCAGAGTATAAGTCATATCGGCAATTTTTTCGCCGTCAATTTTCACTCCGCCGCCCTGAATAAGCCGCTTTGCTTCGCCCTTGCTCTGGACAAACTTTAATTCCACAAGAAGATCAAGGATATTCTTACCCTGTTCAACTTTTACTTCTTCAATATCAGAAGGAAGACCTTTGTTTGATACCACATTAATAAATTCAGCCTGAGCATTTTCTGCGCCTTCTTTTCCGTGGTATTCCTCAGTAATTGTGTATGCAAGTTTGAGTTTCAAATCACGCGGATTTACAGACGGATCTTTAAGTGATTCTTCAATCTTTTTGAGTTCATCTTCCGGCACATCTGTCAAAAGCGTAAAGTATTTTACAATCAAAGTGTCCGGAATACTCATCAATTTTCCAAACATATCGTTTGCGCTGTCCGTCAAAGAAATACAATGCTCAGGATAAGTTTTTGACATTTTGACAACGCCGTCAGTACCTTCAATCAAAGGCAAAAGCATAACCATCTGCGGATATTTTTTGCCGTATGCTTCTTGAATTTGACGTCCTAAAAGAGTATTAAATCTCTGATCGGTTCCGCCAAGTTCAATATCTGCATCAATTACAACCGAGTCGTAAGCCTGCATGAGTGGATAGAAAAATTCATGAACAGAAATAGGCTTTCCTTCTGCATATCTTTTGGCAAAATCATCACGTGTCATCATCTGTGCAACCGTCATTTGCGCCGCAAGTTTCAACAAATCAGTAAAGCTCATTTTGTGAAGCCAGTCTACATTGTTTGTAACTTCTGCGTTACTGACATCAACAACCTTTGACATCTGTTCAAAGTAAGACTTGGCATTTTTTTCAACCTGTTCTTTTGTAAGCGACGGACGGGTTTCAGACTTTCCTGAAGGATCACCGACCATTGCAGTTGCGCCGCCAACAATCAAAACAATCTTATGCCCTAGTTTTTGAAACTCTCTAAGCTTTCTCATAACAACAGTATGCCCCAGATGTAAATCAGGACGGGTCGGATCCATTCCGAGTTTTACTCTTAACGGAGTATTTGTATCTTTTGCGTGCTGAAGTTTCACTGCAAGTTCTTCTATGCCTCCGGGCAGAACCTCTGCTCCTCTTGAAAGTTTTTTTGCCTGTTCTATAAATTCTTCTCTTATATCAACCATTTGTTCTCTCCTTGTTGACTTAATTGTATCAAAAACAAAAAACGCAGAGCATCAGAAGTAAAAATATTTAACATAATAGGAAGCCTTCTGACCTTTTGAACAAAAAAGAGAGGCGCCGGCATAAAGCCGGCGCCCTGTTTTTTAATAATTATCAACCCCTTGACAAACAGCAGTAAATCGTAAATAATAAAATTACAGGGTGGCAGTTTCCTAAGCTGCCGACAGCTCTGTAGAAGGCTAACGGGTCTTATCTATTCAGGTAAGAGCCGTTTTTTAATATGCACAAAATCAAAAAGATTAGTAATAAACTAATATTGAAGTTATCCATATTGACCCCCTTTCTAGTCGGGAACTAACCCGAAGGCTACAAATTATTGTAGGTAGTTCCGTTTCAAAAAGAGCTGTCTTTTACCCTGCAAGATTATATTACCATAATCCTGCCTGGTTGTCGATTTCAATGTACAAAGTAAGGTGCGAAGCGTGAGAGGTGAGGCGTGAAGCGACCCTTCACTTATTAAACCTTTTAACTTTTCACCCATTCAACAATTTCGTATAATCCCCTGTTTCAAAGAAGTTGTCGAGCTGTTCGGACGTAAAGCCCAGAAGCTGGCCGACAGCGTCAATGTAGGGGTTCCCGCGGTAAAAGTTGTTAGCTTTGAGTTCGATTTTGAGAGCCTTGATGTCAATAGTTGCCCCCTCACCCTCAGCGTCCATCGGGGCGGTTTGGTTGTACTGTTCAACAAGAGCAACAACGTCGTCAAAGTCCATTCCTTTGGCTTTGTAAATCGCACGCTCTACATCTGCCGCCGTCAGGTTTAGCATTGCTTTTCTTTCGGCAATCTCCTCTGCTGTCGGCTCGGGATTTTTGACTATCTGAAAGCGTCTGTTTCCATCCTCATCAGGCTCGATTTCTTCAATGTGGTGTGTTCCGCCTTCGTTGCACCAGACCGCCGCCTGAGGAGGGTATTCGGTTGTGAATATTTCTCCTTCTATGAACTCGTGCTCATCCCATTCACTCCAGTCCTCCGGAACGACAATTTCCTCTTCTTCTTGAGGAATATCTATATCCTGAATTTCTTCAGATGAAGGATTTGTTGTTTCCGGCTCGGTTTCAACCGGCGGGTTTCCTGTTTCGTTTATTTCGTTTAATGTTTCATCCATAATTCTCTCCTTTCGATTTTTTGAGTGTGAAGTGAATGGTCAAGAAACTGACCTCACTTCTTCACTCTTCATTTTCCCTAATATCCGCAAGCACGCCAATGAAAAGATGACGGATTTTTGTTCCCGTAATCACATATATATACAACCATTGAAGTAGCCGTTTTTTTAGTTACAGGAGCCCAGTGCTGCATAACAGAAGCATTAGTAAGTACGGAATAGTTTGTATTACTAAATTTCTTTAAAAGTGTAACTGTTGTATCTGCATTATTAGAAGCGTTTGAAATAAATCCCCCCTGTTCAATCCAACCGTCTGACCAGATACGATACCAGCTTGCACCGGAAACATAGTTTGTCACAACTACAGCCGGACGGGCTTTTGAAGCGCTTGAACTCGTTGTAGCTTTTGAAGTTACCCAGCGGTTGGTGAGGAATTGTGTTGTTACTATTTTCGTTGAGCTGTCAGCGTAGTTGGTATAAGTCGGACAATAACCATAAACGCTTCCGTTGTCGTTTCTTATACCCATGGGGCTGATATCCGCGTTTTCTTTAGCCGCCGTCAGCATAACGTCATTGTATCCATCGCCATTTGTAAATCTTAAGGAACCGCAGCGCTTATTTGTGTCACTGTTTATTGCAATAACAGCGTCCGTCGAACCTCCGTTTGTGAGATTTTTGACTGTTAAATTTCCCTGTGTAACAGAAAATATACCGCTCGAAACTATCGGCTTGGTAAAAGTCATATTTCCGCTTACTGTTGCACTGCTGTTATAATGCATAGCTGTTGCATTATTTTCATCAATTTTATCGGCAAGTGCTACAAAATTAGCGTTTACTTCCTGAGCTTTTGCTTTTGTTCCAGGAGTAAATGAATAAGGTATCATTGAATTTGTCATATTTTCCTTTCTGACAAATTTGATGAACCTCTACTGTAAATTAATTATTTTAATAAGACGCAACAACCAAATATAACACGTAACTTTAAAAATTGTCAAGACGCTATTTAGGAGAACTTATTTATTTTTCATATGAACCAAAAAATCTCATAAACGTTGTTTTTTCTTTAATTTGTTTTAAGGTATTCAAAATTTTAGATTCTTTTACGTGTCCATCAAAATTCACAATAAAATTGTAATCCCCGAATTTTATTTTGGAAGGCCTTGAAACTATATATGAAAGATTTATATTATTCTGATAGAAAATATGTAAAATTTCCAGCAAGGCCCCCGGTTTGTTTTCGGTTGCAAAAATCAGAGAAGTTCTGTCGTGCCCTGTTACTTCCGTTTCAAAATCTCCGATAAGGGCAAATCTTGTTTGATTGGATTTGTCATCATTTATATTTTCTTTCAATATATTCAAATTATAAAGTTCAGCTGTTTTTTCACTGCCGATTGCAGCATACGTAAGGTTGTAATTTGCAAGACTTCTGGCCGCCTCAGCCGTACTCGATGCTTCAATCAGGTTAAGGTTCCTCGGCATTTCGTCATGAATAAAGTTCTGACACTGTGCAAGCGCCTGAGGGTGTGATATAACTCCGGTTATGCTGTAAAATTCCGTATTGCGTGACAACAGACAGTGTCTTATCGGCATTACGGTCTGAGAAAGGATTTTGATATTCGGATTTATTGTCATCATCAAATGGTCAAGGGATTCTCTCACAGAGCCTTCTATTGAATTTTCAAGGGGAATTACACCCAGAACATTTGGATTTTCGTCAACGTATTCTATAACCTGCCGGATTGTATTCACAGGCTCCGGATAAGGATGAATGTTGTATTTTCCGCAAAATATATCCGCCGCCATTTCCGAAAAAGATCCTCTCGGACCAAGATATGCAATTCTTTCGACAGATGAAAAATCCATTATTTACTTAACTCCGTATTTTTTTTATAATTATATCAAACACAAGATAAAAGGGCAATTAATTATGGACGGGATTAAATTCGGAACGGACGGCTGGAGAGCTATAGTCGGAAAAGATTTTAACAAAGACAATGTTACAAAGGTCTGCAATGCTGTCGGGAAATATGTTTACAAAAACTTCGGAGCTTCAAAAAAAATTATAATCGGGTACGATCCGAGAAATATGGCGGATGAATTTTCTTATCTTGCAGCAGAAATTTTGTCTCAAATGGGATTTGAAATTTTGTACAGCGACAAAGTTGTTCCGACACCTGTGCTTGCTTATAATGCCAAACATCTCAATGCATGCGCTTTGATGTTTACCGCTTCACACAACCCGCCTGAATATTTGGGAATTAAATTCATTCCGGATTATGCAGGCCCCGCAACTTCTGAAATTACGGACAAAATCATTGCATATCTTGAAGACAAGCCTGAAAAATTCGCTGACGGCAAAATCGAAAAATATGATTTCAGCAAAGATTATTTTGAACATCTTGAAAGTTTGATTGATTTTGAAAAAATTAAAACTCTTAAAACAAACATAATTTTTGACGGACTTTATTCAGCGAGCATAGGATATTTTGACAAACTTTTGACACTTCACGGAATAAAGTTTGAAAGTTTGCATCTATGGCACGACAAAAATTTCGGAGGCGGAATGCCGGAACCAAAGCCTAAATATTTAAAAGAACTGATTGGAAAAGTTAAATCAGAAACAAATTCAATCGGCTTTGCAAACGACGGCGACGCAGACAGGTTTGGAGTTATTAACGAACAGGGCGAGTACGTAACTCCGAATGAAATTATTGCGATTTTACTTATTCATCTGAAAAAACATAAAAACCTGACCGGCTCTCTCGTTAAAACAGTCGGTGCAAGCCTTATGCTGAACAAAGCAGCGGAAAAGCTTGACGTAGATGTGATTGAAACCGCTGTCGGCTTCAAACATGTGGGAGAAGCAATGAGAAAATTTAACCCGATAATCGGCGGCGAAGAAAGCGGAGGATTAAGTATTCAGGGGCATATTCCGGAAAAAGACGGAATTCTTGCAAACCTGCTTGTACTTGAAGCTATGGCTTACGAAAATAAATCCTTAACCGAATTGCAAAAAGAGCTTGAAAATTTTGCCGGATGCAAATTTTTTAACGACAGAATTGACAAAAAAGTTTCCAATTCGGATGAAGTTAAAAAAGTTCTTGAAACTTTCAAAAATCTTGAACAAATCGGGGATTACAAAATCTCGAAAAAAGATTTTAAAGACGGAGTTAAATTATATCTTTCAGACAATGCAAGCTGGGTTCTTGTGCGCCCGAGCGGCACGGAACCGCTGTTAAGAATTTATTTTGAAAGCGACTCAACCGCAAAAATCGAAGAATTTAAAAAGATTTTAGCTTAATAATTTTTTCTGATTACAAATTACCAAAACGGCAGTTCTAAAATTGAACCGCCGTTTTTATTAAATATAAATTTGCATGTTATATAAAAACTTAGCTTTCAATCAAAAGGCTTGAACCTATAACGCCTGCCGTATTTCCAAGCTGAGCCGGAACAACTTCTACTGCTGAACCTGCAATTTTCATTGCGCGTTTTTTCAAAGTTTCGGTCAAAGGAGCGATAAGAATATCGCCGGCATCAGCAACACCGCCGCCGATAATAATTCTTTCAGGATTTAACAGGTTTACAACGCTTGCAAGACCGATTCCTATGTATTCGCCCATAATAGTGAAAATTCTCTGTGCAACAGGATCTCCTGCTTTTGCTGCTTCGCAGACCAGATATGGTGTAATCTGTCCGCCATTTGCCATTTCACGAAATTTGGTAGACTTGCCGCCTCTGATATAATCTTCAGCCATCGCAACGATTGAAGGACCTGATGCAAAAGCTTCCAGACATCCTGTATCTCCGCATCCGCAAATCGGCCCGTCATGCATTTGAAGTTTTATATGTCCGATTTCGCCCGCTGCGTTTGAGGCACCCCTTACAAGCTTGCCATTGATGATTAATCCTGAACCAATACCTGTTCCGACTGTGATACAAATCATGTTTTCGCAGCCTTTTCCGGCACCGTATTTCAATTCGCCTAATGCTGCACATCTAACATCGTTGTCCACGCGTGTCGGAATTTTGAACTCATCTTCAATAAGTTTTGCAATCGGAACTTCAACCCAGCCGGGGATGTTTGGAGCGTTTCTGACAATTCCTGCTTTGTAGTCAACCTGTCCCGGAAATCCAAATCCGATACCTTCAATATCTTTTGTAGTTAATTTTGTTTCTTTTAACAAATCATAAATTGCCTGTTTGATATTGTTTACTGTGTATTCATACCCCATCTCCGCACGTGTCGGAACAGAGTTTGAATAGACTATTTTACCTTTTGTGTCAACAAGTGCAATCTTTACATTCGTACCGCCAACATCAATTCCAATTCTGTTTTTAGCCATTTCTTATCTCCCCTTAAGTTTGTATTAAATTTGTGATTCTTATTTTATTTTAAGACAAACATAATTTTTTGGAAATTACATTTTAACTTGATTATGTATTGACAAAATCAAAAATGGAGTTATCATAGATTTATAAGGAGGAATTCAAATGAACGAACATTGTAACCATGACCACGAAGAATGCAGACACGGAGAAGGCTGCGGGCATAACCATGGCGATGGCTGCCATCACGGTGAAAATTGCCATGGAGAAGGAAAGCATTGCGACAATAATAACGGCGAACACAACTGCCACGGACACGGTGAAGGCCACTGCCATGGCGGCGAAGGCAAAGGCTGCGGCTGGGGTGGCAAACGTGACGGCGCCGGCAGAAAATGCGAAAATAAAAAAATCCCGTTTAATAGAAGGTTAAGCGAAGCAGCAATACAGAAGATTAAAGACTACGCAGCAGAACACGACATAAGCGAAACTGAGGCTCTTGAAATTGCTGTCAAAAATCTTATCACTGAGGCCAGAAAAGGGTCTTAAAATATCTGGTGAGTATCAAATTATTATGCACAAATATTAAAAAAGCAGCGATTATTCAATCGCTGCTTTTATTTTTTTTCCATTATAAAAATTAAAAGCATCTCGCATTATATCTCTTAATCTGTTCATTACACCGTTTTCATACGTTTCACCATAAACATCCCGCAGATTTTTGAACAGTGAATCATAGTAAAAAGTCACGTCTGAAAATTGTGTCAGCACTGCTTTTTCTTCCGCAGTAAATTCTTTTACGGTACCAGTTTTACCTTCGTATATCTTGTTAATTTTTTCTTTAAGTTCATTGATTTTTTGGACATCACCATTCATGGCTTCATCCAAAATTTTTGAACTTTCATCCAGGTTGCCTGTTTTTTCACTAATATTTCTCAGCATGATAAAAGCATCAACCCTATCATCGTTCATTTTACCGGAATTGATTACATCCATAACCAGATTACGTGCAGATTCTGTATCACCAAGTGCAAGCTTAGCAGCTGAACGGCCAAGTTTTAAGTTATTTAGTTCCCCCAGATTATCAAGTTCTTTGCTGAATTTTTCAATTGATTTCCCAACAAAAAAGTCATACAATTCTGCGTTTTCTTTTGTTAATTCTAAATTAGCCATATCTATATCCAGATTTGCAAGATAATTTTCTAAACTTTCGTTAAATTTTTTAAAATCATCATTATTGCCAACTATTGTATTTATATCGTCTTTAAACTTGGCAAAACTCTGTTCATGCGGTAAATTTTGCAATTCGGCAGCCGTCAATTTGTAAGGGATTTCTTCCACAACCTCAGCATCTTCAGCATCTATACCGTTAAGAATATCTTTTTTTGATTTAGCTTCATCTGTATCAATTTTGACAGATTCCACTTCTGCTGTTCCTGCTGGCGCTTCAGATTTCGGAGTTTTTAAGGAGGAGTCTTTAGGTTTTACTTCAGCTCCAAGGTTTTCTGTGGCTTTAGCAGCTTCTTTTTTCACTCCGCCGAGGAATTTCTGTATTTTCGCGCCCAATTTCCCTGTATAACCTGCGTAAACCAGACCTGCCAGAACTACAATCCCTGCCCCGAGTCCTATTGCTGTTTGGGTATTTTTACTAAGTCCATTATTTTTATTTTCAACCGGCGTCTGAGTTGTTGTAACTGTCTGCTGTCCGTTATTTCTGAACGAAAATCTGTTTACATAATTAGGCTGAATTGCTGAAATCTTCATGTACACTCCTTTAATTCTTGTTATTCATATATAATCATGAACATATTTTTTTTTGCTAGTGTTCCATTTTATTCTTACAAAACTTCATAATAAAAAAGGCGGACAAAATCCGCCTTTTTTAGATATTTTATTAAGCAATAATTAGTTGTTAAGCGCGCCTGCGACAGCAACTGCAACTGCAACGGTTGCACCGACCATCGGGTTGTTGCCCATACCGATAATACCCATCATTTCAACGTGAGCAGGAACTGAAGATGAACCTGCAAATTGAGCATCACCGTGCATTCTGCCCATAGTATCCGTCATACCGTAAGAAGCAGGGCCTGCAGCAACGTTATCAGGGTGAAGAGTTCTCCCTGTACCGCCGCCTGATGCTACTGAGAAGTATTTACGTCCGTTTTCGAAGCACCATTTTTTGTAAGTACCTGCAACAGGGTGCTGGAATCTTGTCGGGTTAGTTGAGTTACCTGTGATAGAAACATCAACGCCTTCGTGAATCATGATTGCAACACCTTCTGAAACATCATCGGCACCATAGCATTTAACTTTTGCTCTTTCGCCGTCTGAGAACGGTTGTTCTTTAACGATTTTCAATTCGCCTGTTTTGTAATCGTATTTAGTTTCAACAGATGTGAAACCGTTGATTCTTGAGATGATGTAAGCAGCATCTTTTCCAAGACCGTTCAAGATTACTCTCAAAGGTTCTTTTCTAACTTTGTTAGCGTTTCTTGCGATACCGATAGCACCTTCAGCTGCTGCGAATGATTCGTGGCCTGCGAGGAAGCAGAAACATTTAGTTTCTTCTCTCAAAAGCATAGCTGCCAAATTTCCGTGACCAAGTCCTACTTTTCTTGTGTCGCCTACGGATCCCGGAACACAGAATGCCTGTAAACCTTCACCGATTAAACTTGCAGCTTCTGCAGCTGATTTAGCTTCTTTTTTCAAAGCAATAGCTGCCCCTAAAGTGTATGCCCAAAAAGCATTTTCAAATGCGATAGGCTGAATTCCTTTAACAATTTTGTCAACGTCAATGCCTTTTGACAAACAAAGGTCACGAGCTTCTTCTAAAGATTTGAAGCCGTATTCCGGTAAAATTTTGTTCAATTTTGCCTGACGTCTGTCTTGTCCTTCAAATTTTACTGTCATTTTTATTTCCTCTTAATTTAATTACTTTTATTATTTTTTGATTTTGCCTGTTTTATCAAATTATCCGGCTTTCCTGCTCCTTGTTTTCGCTTCTCAAATTTTTCAAATTTGAGCCGCTCAAGCGGAGCCGCGGATGTTACGAGTTCGGGCTTCGCCCTTCACTCTACCGGAAATTTGCTTATTCCACCCTCGGGTCTATTTTCTTAACGGCTTCATCAAATCTTCCGTAAGTGCTTGTGAATTTTTCAAGAGCTTCTTTCGGGTCAACGCCTTTTTTAACGGCATCCATGAATTTGCCGAGGTGAACGAATTTGTATCCGATAATTTCGTCATTCTTGTCCAAACCTAATTCAAGAACATAGCCTTCAGCAACTTCAAGGTATCTCGGCCCTTTTTGTTTTGTTGAGAAGATTGTACCTACCTGAGATCTGAGGCCTTTTCCTAAATCTTCAAGACCTGCGCCGACAGGCAAGCCGCCTTCAGAGAAAGCTGTTTGTGTACGGCCGTAAACGATTTGGAGGAACAATTCTCTCATTGCAACGTTAATTGCGTCGCAAACAAGGTCAGTGTTCAAAGCTTCAAGGATAGTTTTGCCCGGAAGGATTTCGGCAGCCATAGCAGCTGAGTGAGTCATACCTGAGCAGCCGAGAGTTTCAACCAAAGCTTCCTGAATAATACCGTCTTTAACATTAAGAGTTAATTTGCAGGTACCCTGCTGAGGAGCACAGCATCCGCAGCCGTGAGTTAAGCCTGAAATTTCTTCGATTTTTTTAACCTTTGTCCATTCGCCTTCTTGCGGAATCGGAGCAGGTTCGCCTTTTACGCCGCGTTTTACGCAGCACATTTCTTCTACTTCGTGTGTAAGTTGTATACGATCCAACATTTTCTATACTCCCTTCGGTTATATACAAGACTATTGTATGCGCTGAAGGGGGCAAGTCAAGAATTTGTAATTTTGTTTATAAGGTGCTTTTTTATACAGGCAAGAAAGTGTAGGTCGGATTTACTAATCCGACATTATGCTGTCAACTTTTGTTGGGCTGAAAGCCCAACCTACAAGCTACTTAACTACCCCTCACCCGAATTTCTAAATTCGCTACGCTCATTAAGAAATTTTTCCCTCTCCTTCTTGGATTATTCGGGCCCGCCCCGCAGATGGCGGGGACAGGAGCGGAGTAAAGTCCGACCCGCACCTTACGGGTTCCGCTTCGCTCCACCCTACCGAAAATCCGCCGCAAGGGGCGAGGGAACATCTCCAGTCATTGCGAGCCGAAGGCGAAGCAATCCAGCCGATTGATATTTTAAAACCATCCGACCTTTGCGGAGCGAACAATCAATGTTCCGTTTCACTATAAACAAAGCAAGTGCTATATACAAAATAGCCATTTTGTCTTTGACTGTCATTCTGAACGTCAGATTAACCTCTGTGTTTCGGAATCTCATTGAGATACTGTGGAAAACCAGACATTTTGCACGAAATCATAGATTTCGGCAAAAGCAGTCAACTAAATTCAGGATGACAAAATGGCTTTGAGAAAATTGAGTGCAAAGCACGAGTTCACTTGCTTTATGTGAAACGGTTACAGATAACATGTCGGATTAGTAAATCCGACCTACTTGCTGTCAACTTTTGTTGGGCTGAAAGCCCAACCTACTCAATCGGCAAAACTACAAGTTTGCCATCTTTCAAACTATTAGCAATTAAATCATCTGTAATTTTTTGAGGATCAAAATATTTGTATGTAGATTTATCTATCTTACCGTCAGCTTTTCTCAAAACAACCATAAATCCGTTGTCAGACATTTTCATTGCTTTAAAAAGTTTACCCCATTTTGCATCCCCAACTGCAAGCTCATCCATTAGCTTTTTGCCCATTATGATTAGCACATCACCCTCTGCAAGTTTGCCTGCGTTGTTCCATTCGTCTGCAATTGAACGCGCAGTAGCCCTCGTAAAATCTTCCGGCTTTTTAAGAAGTTTTTGGGCTTTTTCTGCAATCTTTTCGGCAGCTTTTATATCAAGCCGTTTTTTAACTAAAATTCCGCCTAAGGTTATCCCCGCAAGTGCGCCTAAGCCGACTAGCGCCTTCTGCCCCGTTGTTAAGCCTTCTTTAGATGAGGGGGGAGGGGGGGTATTCTCTTTTTCAACCGAAGGTCTTTCATTTGCTCTAAAATAAATATTGCTGTTTACACGATTTACCGATAATGTCATAGTTTCACCTTCTGTTTTTACTACCTGAATTTATAAAAACATAAAATCGAACATTTTTGCTAATTTGATGCTTTTTTGATTTACAAATGTTAAAATTCCTGACAATTTTTTACTCATTGACGCACTAAAAGAACTTAGTCAAGCTCTAATTTAATCGCACCCTGACGGAAGATTTTTATTTCATCATCAAAAATTCCGGCGACCGTTGATTCCAGACCTTTGGCAAAATATCCGTAATCGGGGATTACAATATCGGCTAAATCTTTCATATTTTCAAGAGCCTGTTCGTAAGTTTTGGCAGAAGGCTGATGTGAAAGGTTTGCGCTGGTTGTTGCAAGAACGTGGTCAGGGGCAATTTCGCAAATTTCTTTGAACACTTCATTATCCGGAACTCTTATCCCGACAGTATTCATGCCGGACGTCACAAAGTCTGGTGTTTTGGAACTTTTTTCCAACACAAGCGTCAGGGCACCCGGAAAGTATTTTTTGATAAGCTTAGACGCTGTTTTTGAAAGCGGCTGCTTCACATATTCAAGAAGATGATATGCCTCGTTTGACATTAAAATCAAAGGCTTTTGCGCTTCACGGTGTTTGATTTCGTATATTTTTTTGACGGCTTTTTCATTCTCCGGAAGACACCCCAGCCCCCAGACCGTATCTGTTACGTATGCGATTACTCCGCCGTTTTCTAATATATGTTTTATTTCTTCCTTGTTTTCCAGCATTGTTTTTCCTCTTATAATATAACCGGCTTTGTCATGCTGAATTTATTTCAGCATCTCAACGGGATTCTGAAACAAGTTCAGAATGACATGTAAAGACAAAGCCGATTATATTATATCATAATACAAATCTTTAAACTCCGGATTTTTTCTTTAATTTTATTTATTTTCCATTCCCTATGCCAATTTTTTATCTGTTTTTCTTTCTTAATTGCGGCTTCTATATCATTGAATATTTCATAATACACAAGTTTATTTAAGTTGTATCTTTTGGAAAAACCATCTACGGCTTTTGATTTATGCTCAAATACTCTTTTTACTAAATCAGATGTAACACCGGTATAAAAAACATTATTATTTTTATTTGTTAAAAGATACACAAAATACAATTTTTCATACATAGTTCTACCTTCCAAGCCGGCTTTTAATCCTTTCGGCAAGTTCCGAGGCATAATCCATTTTCATCACAAGGTTAAGCGGAATATAAACCGCCATACAGAGTACAAAAATAAATGCAATTTTTACCAGTTCAAAAATCACAGGAGGAAGGCTTGCGTAACTGTCAAATGTGTATGCAGCAAACATACATACCAAAAACGCTAAAATTCCGGCTGCTATCATCTTGCCAAGATTTCTGAACAAAGATTTGTAATCCATTTTCATCTTTCGCTTCATCAAAAATCCAAGTACACAGGCATTAAAAAGTGTCACTAATGAAGTTGATAGAGTAATTCCACCGATTCCCATCTGCCAGTGAGTGATAAATAATATATTTAAAAAGAATTTCAGTATGATTGACGAAAATGCAATAATAAAAGGGGTTGCACTATCATTGAAAGAATAATAAACTCTTGTGATTGAGTCCCTGAAAACGTATGGCAAAATTGAAGCTGACAAAAACCATAGCGCTTCTGTAACCATAAACGTAGCTTCTTTATCAAAAGCACCTCTCTCAAAAACAAGTCTTATACTGTCCAGTCCAACAACAAGAATTCCTATAATTATCGGAATTGCTGCAAAAAATAAAACCCCTACACCTTTATTAAAATATTTTCTTATACCGTCGTAATCTTTATCTGCCACCAATCTTGCAAAAATCGGAAAAAGCGGAACAAGAAATGCCGTCACCAGAATTCCGACAGGAAACTGGAATACTCTGTTTGCATAACCTATTGCGGTCCAAGCACCCTCCGAAATCGAAGAGGTAAAAAACATATCTACGTAAATATGAATTTGCCCGACGGTTGAACTTAAAACTGCCGGAAAAAGAAGTTCACAAATTTCTTTAAAATGCGGATTGTTTGTAAATTCAAAATTCGGTCTGAGTTTAAAGCCTAATTTTCTGACGTTCGGATACTGGATTACAAGCTGCAAAAGCGCACCGATTGTTGTTGCCCATGCAAGCGCAAGCCCTTTCTTGTCATCAGGAGCAGCCGCCACAGACATTACAATAATTGCAACACTCATCACTATCGGCGACAGGTTCGGAAGCATAAACTGTTTATATATAATCAAAATCCCGTAATAAATTCCAACAATGCCGCCGATTACTAAAAGAGGCGTCATTATCTTTAAATGAGTTGACGCAAGATTAATCATCTCTTGAGATCCGTTTGAAATTATCAATCCCATAATTTCTTTCGGAAAAATGAAAATCAAAACCGACAACACAAGAAAGAACAAAATCGTCGCCGTCATAAATGTTGAATAAAGTTTGTTGACTTTATCAGACGGTTTTTCTTTTAACGACGGGATCAGTTTTGAAAAAATAGCAACAGTTGCACTGTGAAAAGGCCCGCCGACTCCGCCTAAAAGTATTAAAGACAGCGACGGAATCTGATATGCGTAATAGTATGCATCCGATACCATTGTTGCCCCGTAATAGTTTGCGATAACAACATCCCGCACAAACCCTATTAACTTGCTCACAATTGTTACAACGGCAATCAGCCACGCAGCTTTCAAAACGCTGGTTGTTTTTGTGTCTTTATCTAATTCTGTTTGATTTTCCATACTTGTGGTCTTGTCTTTTTAAATAAATTCATCACTACTTTAAACGTGCCTAATCCTACCAGTCGTAAACGGCATCATCCTGTTTTACAAGTTCGACGAACAACCTCAAAGCTTTGTTCTTTGCTTCATTTTCAGGATAAGAGAAGGTTATGGTGTTAATTCCTTTTTTTAAATACTTTGAAATATCAATCCTGCAAATTCGGTTTGACGGGAGAAATCCTTTACAAAGTTCAAAGGTGTACTCCTTGCCGTTGATATCCGCAACCAGAGTTGATACTAGATATTTGTTATCAACAACAATTTCAGCATGTTTTTCCGGTAAATAGAAAGCTTGGGTTACAACCCTCTGACTTTCGTCGGCTGAAATTATCACCGGTTTTGTTCCAAGCGTAATCCCGCTATAATAATGCTGTAGAATTTTATAAAACGGGAGTTTCATCTCACTACCCATAAACCCTGCTCCAAACTGGCTCATTCCGACACCATGCCCGTAACCGCCACCAAAAGCTTTGATTGACAAGAGTTTACCCTCATCATCAAACTGCTGTTCAAAAACGACATTTGCACTCGGCAGAGCCTTTCCATCCTTGGTAAACAGACGGCGGATTACAAGTTCCTTATAAACTTTATAAGTGCCTGATGTTGTAACTATGTCTAATTCTACAATTTTACCTGATTTACCCCGTTTTTTGACTTCTAGCGAAATGATATCGCCGAGTTTGTCACCTTTATTAAATACAGGTTTTACAAACCCTGTCGCTGATTGGGCAGGAAGAGTTCCTTCCAATGCAGTTCTTAATTCTTCAGGATTCCATTCTTTTGTCCATCTGAAATAAGGCGACCTGATATCATAAGAGTCCGGTGTTGATTTATAAAATTCTGCGGCCGCCTCTTCCTTATCAAGCGGAGTTTGGCTTACCATATCAGGTTTTGCTCTTAAATACGGTTTATCTTCCGACGGAAATTCTTTAGTCTTTGGGTCGGAAAAAGCATATGCATAACTTTCCGTATATCCGCCGGCTGTTGATGAATACTGTGCAAGAATTAAGTCCCAGCCGTAAAGCGCCACAATTCCGGTTGTTTCTTTAACAGCTCTGTCAGAAATTTCAGTTTCTGTGTTGGCACCGTAGTAAACCTGACTTGCGACAGAATCCACAACGTCATAATTCGGAGAGGATTTTGTTCTGGGAGTCAGAACATAATTTCTTGCAGCAACGCTTTGTGCCTTCAGAGCTTCCAACCCGAACCTCACAGGCATTTCGTTCGGAACAACACCCTTCAGGTATTCCTCAACCTCAACAAGATTTACCAGATTAAAAGTGCTGTTATTTTTTTTGACAAGCTGTAATGCGCCATGATAAAGCGTCTGTTTGCCGGCACGCTTCAAACCGGTAACCCCTAAAAGTCCGCCGTCACATGTAAATGTAACAGGCCCCGTAATTTCGGCTGTCACATTGCCGTCAGAATCATAAACCGTAAACACCCCGTTTTCATATTTTACCTTTATATCACTGTTTTCAGGAAAAATAGCAGTTGACATTCCGTTATTATAAAGTTGTATTCCGTCAGTTCCGAATATGGAAATTTCGGTATAGTCATACCCCGTAAAACCTGATTTTCCTATACCTACCCGCACAACTTCAGAGGCAGGTTTCAATTGTGAAGCCCTAACTTCTGCTTCATGTGCTATTTTCAGAGTTTCTGCCGGAATAAACGGCTGAAACGAGGCCGCATTTGCAGGCAGAGTAATTATCATTGCCCCGAGAAATAACCATCCTGAAATCCGGTGTTTTACTTTAATTCCCACTTTGTACCCTCTTTTGTGTCTTTCAGAACTATTCCTTCGTCATCAAATGCTATACGGATTTTGTCCGCAACAGGCCAGTTCTTTTCATCACGGGCTTTTTTGCGGTAGGAAAGAATTTCATCCATCGACTTAAAGCCTTCACCAAGTTTTTCAGAAACCCTCGCTACAACGCCTTTTATCTCGTCATCTGACAATGTTGCTTTTTCAAAAGTAAAGCCGAGAGTTTGTGCAAGCTTAAAAAGAATTGTGAAAGCACCTTCCTCGTCCTTGTTTGCTTTGTTTGCAAGATCAAACAACACAGCAAGCGCCTTAGAAGTGTTCAAATCATCGTCCATGGCCTCTGTGAATTCTTTGTATTCTTCCGTTTTTGTGATGTCCAAATTTTCATCCGCAGGAGTACGTTTTGCATTCAGCATTCTTTTTACACCGGCAGACGCTGAAGACAAGGCTTCGTCACTAAATTCAACCGGCATTCTGTAGTGGTTTGTCAAAATAAAGAACCTGATTGTATTTGAGTCGTATTTTTTGAGCAATTCATCTATGGTCAGGAAGTTGCCGAGTGATTTTGACATTTTTTCTTTATTTATGGTTACAAATCCGTTGTGAAGCCAGTAATTTACAAACTTGCATCCGTTTGCGCATTCAGACTGCGCAATTTCATTTTCATGGTGAGGGAAAATTAAATCCGCACCGCCTGCGTGGATATCAATTGTTTTACCGAGATACTTGCGGCTCATTGCTGAACACTCAATATGCCACCCCGGCCTGCCGATACCCCAAGGGCTTTTGTAGCCGAATTTTTCGTCCTTTTTCCATAATGCAAAATCCAGCGGATCTTCTTTCTTTTCTCCAACTTCAATTCTTGCACCGCTTTCTAATTTATCAATCGGCTGCTTTGAAAGATATCCGTATTGAGGAAATTTTTTAACCCTGAAATACACATCTCCGTCAACTTCATAGGCATAACCTTTATTAATCAAATCCTTGACCATTCCTATCATTTCCCCGAGAGTCTTTGTGGCAAATGGTTCAATGTCAGGTTTTAAGGTATTCAAAGCCTTCATGGAATTTTCAAACTGTTTATACCAGTATTGAGAAACTTCCTCAGGAGTTTTGTTTTCCTTTTCGGCTTTTTTAAGGATTTTGTCGTCCACGTCCGTAACATTGCGGCAATATGTAACATCATAACCTTTGAATTTAAGATATCTGTACAAAACATCCCAGGTTATATAGCATCTTGCATGCCCTAAGTGTGCATAATCATATACCGTCGGCCCGCAGACATACATCTTTACTTTATTTTCTTCTATCGGTTTGAATTCCTCAATCTGATTTGTATAAGAATTGTGTAATTTCATTAAAAAATCCCTCGTTTAACTTTCGATAAAATTTTACAACAAACAATCTTAAATGTTAATTATTGTAAACAAATTGTGAATAAAGGCAATTTTTATGGAACAAAGTATTTATTAAATATATATAAAGTATTAACACACAAAACAAAAAAGCGAGGTACAATTATGGGTATTGATGAAGTGAAAGGTGCAGGACTGCAAAAGCAGAATTATACGAGTGTTAAGGTCAAAGATAAAGATTCCGGCAAATCATTCGTTATAAACTTTACCAATTCTAAAGTTAAAGGCAACAAAGCTGAATGGACGATTAAAGACGGAAAAGTCTACGACAAAGACGGCAAAACTCTTAAAGAAAATGAAATTGAAGTCACAAGATATCAGGCCGCACTGATTAAGGCAGCCGCCGAAGGTGACGGCAACGGGCAATACCTTGACAGCAATGACCTTATAGGTGCAGGTTTTGCAGAAAATGCAGACAAAGAATTACAAAACGTAAAATCCGAATATCACGTTGCAAAGGATGATTACAACAATCCGGCGCCATTCGGGGATGCTGATGCTCTTGAACACGGTATTATTTATGCCAATGTTGAAAATGCACAAGGAGAACGTGGACATCTTGATATCAAATTCCTTGATGAAAATAAATAACTCTAATTTAAACTGCAAAATTCAACAAATCAGATTTAATAAAAATAATTAATCATTTGATATGATTGTATTCATCCAAATCTTTTTGTTATGAAAGCATATCAAAAATTTTGTGAACGGGCGAAATCAATTCTTCGACAGGACAGGTTTCGTCCAGTTCCAGTGTAATTGTAGGAATATTCTTTTCAATACCTGCATAAGTTCCAAAACTCCCTGGAGTTGGATATCCAATATTTTCCTCAACCGGATAATTTATTATTTTAGAAATTTTTTCTGAAATTTCTCTTGCATTGCCGTCATAGTTTACAACTTTGAAAGGTGCATGAAGTGTCAAAATCATTTGAGGGTGGAATTCTTTAAGCACTTCAATCAAAAAGCGGGTTTCAATTTCGCTTGCAGGTTTTACTCCCCCAAAAAATTCGTCCTTAGCTGTATATTCCCAGTTTTTCGTTGGGAAATTTCTGTTCAAATCTACATCTGAAGCATTTGTCCGTTTTTTATCAGCCATTCCGTCAGGGTTAAGGCAAGGAATAAAATAAAGACTGCTTTCTGGATTTTTTTTGATATATTCTTTTATCAAAAAATCACCCTGAGGTTCATCACCGTGAAAAACGCCGATTACAAGAGTTTTACACACTTTGCCGTTACCGAATAGCGCAATTTCTCTTTTTTCCTGCGTACTGCAATTCTTGATTTTCTTCATCTCCTGCCCCCAAAATTTTAGGCAAACAAAGCATCTATAAATTCTTCTCTGTCAAAAGGTTTCAAATCTTCCATTTTTTCGCCGACACCGATTAATTTTACAGGAAGCTTCAGCTCTCTTGCAACTGCCAGTACTATAGCACCTTTTGCGGAACCATCAAGCTTTGTGAGTGCCACAGATGTAAGGTTCACGGCATCAAGAAAAACCTTTGCCTGCTGAAGTCCATTTTGACCTGTATTTGCATCTAGGACAAGCATTGTTTCTCTTAATTGTTCCTGTGCATTCTTGTCGATTACTGACTTAATTTTTGAAAGCTCTTCCATCAGATTGAATTTATTCTGAAGTCTGCCTGCAGTATCGACAAGAATTACATCATAATTTTCGTCTTTAGCCTTTTGGATTGCCTCATAAACAACAGAGGCAGGATCTGCTTTATCACGTCTTACTATATCGGCGCCAGCACGTTTTGACCAGATATCAAGCTGTTCTTCAGCCGCTGCTCTGAATGTGTCGCCGGCTGCTATTAAAACACGCTTGCCTTCCTGTTTAAATTTGTATGCAAGCTTGCCAATCAATGTAGTTTTGCCGACACCATTGACACCTGTTATAAAATAAATGTTCAGTTCGTTCTCTTTATAATGGAGTTTATTATCGCCTGCGTCTTCAAGCGTTTTCATAAACTCGTTTTTCAGATAATTTTTTACCGCAGAGGGTTTGATTTTCTCCTGATTTCGAAGATTATCGACAAGTTCCGAGGCATAATTTACACCAAGATCAGCACTAATCAAAAGTTCCTCCATATCATCAAGAACAAATTCCGAAAACTCTTCCTCCCCGCCAACAGTATTAACAACATTACCAACAAGCGCCTGAGCGGTATTAGAAACAGCCTGTTTCAGGTTATTAAATTTATCTGAAAAGAAATTAAACATTTACTTAAGTCCGTTTTCAACGATTATTTTTGCAAGAATACCATTAATAAATGATGCGCTGTCATCTGTTGAATATTTTTTAGCAAGCTCAAGAGCTTCATCAACAACAACTTTCATCGGTGCATCTTTTATATAGAGAAGTTCAACAATCGCAATACGAAGGATGTCTTTATCCATCTTGACCAAACGTTGTAAATCCCAATTTCTTGCGTGTTTTTGGATAATATCGTCAACTTCTTTATGATTTTTCTGGAAGTATTCCGCAATTTGAATTGCGTAATCTTTGACTTCGTTTTGTGAATCAAGCGTTGTAAATTCCGCTATTTCAAGAGCTAACAAAGCTTTATCAGCAATATCAATCATCTCGTTGACTCTTGCTGACATATCAGCCGTCATTACAAGCGGAACCGAAACGTTTGCAACACCAATCGGTCTGTTTAAATTTGTTTCGTGTTCGGCCTCGTAGTTTTCAATCTGATCTCTAAATGCAATAAGAGATCCTACGGCTGTTTTAAGTTCGTCTGTTGCACTACTTGTTAATATCCTGACTGATTTCAGGATTATATCTTCCATTTCTTCTTTTGAATACTTGGTTAATTTTTTATCAAATTGTGAAAATAATATAAACGCTAATTCTCTGGCTGCTCTGCGGGCTTGCATATATACCTCTTTAAATTTAATTTGTATCTACACGAGGAAATGCTATCATGAAAAAAAAATCACGACAAGATAAATTAAAAATTTTTATCCACTTGAAATTTGTAAAAAACGGGTTATAATAAAAGAAAGGGCGAGGATGCGCTAACATCCTCTTATAAGCCCCCTTAATGGATTAGTTTAAGCACTAACAGTATTAGCAATAATATGATTAGTGCTTTTTCGCTTGTGGCGAAAATCATCCTTTATCACCTCCTTTCAACGGTTTAACAAATTTTCAGTCTGAGCCGGAAAGGAAGATGAGCAAGAGGCTTCACCCTTTCATTTTAAATATAACAAGGATTAAATTTTTAAAAATCATTCATAAAACGGATATATAATTAATTTTTAAACCAATTCCGCAGCACGATAAGAACTTCTGACAAGCGGGCCTATCTGGCGGTGGGTAAAACCGATTTTCAAGGCAAGTTTGTCTAATTCTTCAAACTCTTGAGGGGTATAATATTTAGCAACTTCAAGGTGCGCCTTTGACGGCTGTATGTATTGTCCGATAGTGAGAATATCAACTCCAGAAGATCTCAAATCCAGCAAAGTTTCTTCTATTTGTTCAAAAGTTTCGCCAAGCCCTACCATTAAACCTGATTTTATAATAATTTGGCTATTGTCTTTTACGTATTTCAAAACTTCCAGCGAAATATCATAATTTCCCTGTGGACGTGCTGTTTTAAAAAGAGATTTTACCGTTTCAATATTATGGTTAAAAACTGCAGGATTTGCTTCAATAATCTTATCTAAAGAGATTTTACTGCCCCTAAAATCGGGAGTCAAAATTTCAACTTTCACATCAGGCGCAAGTTTACGAATTTCATAAATACAATTAGCAAAATGTTCGGCACCTCCATCAGGTAGATCATCTCTTGTGACAGAAGTTATAACAGCATATTTTAACCCCAAATCTTTAACGGCACGTGCAATATGTAACGGTTCATTAAGATCTAATTTTTGAGGTTTTTCACATCCTATATTACAGTACCTGCAATTTCGAGTACAGACATTACCCATAATTAAAAAAGTCGCTGTATTACAAGTATAGCACTCATTTTTGTTCGGACATCTCGCATTTTCACAGACAGTATTCAGGCAATTCTCTCTCAAAATTCGCCTTACATTTTTCGTTTTTTCCGTGTCAATAATCGGCCTTTTTAAATAATCTGGCAACCTTTTTTGCATGTCCCACTTACCTTTTTTTGAATTATATTATATAATAAAAATAACAAGGAGGTAAAAATGAAAAAGGTACTTTTAATATTATGCTTGCTTGCTTTTACCGGAACAGCATATGCTGAAGCTGATTACACAAGAGATACAAGCCCGCTTTCAGTAGGCAAAACAGATAAATACTTCAGAGATTTGAATTCCTGGGATTCAAGCAACTTATACGTTCCGGGACAGCCTTACAGCTATGATCCGCAAGTTTTTGGAACATCAGGTCCCTACAAAAATACACAACCAGAAGGACACTATGTATATACAGAAACAGGAACTACACAGGGCGGAACAGCAGCTTCAAACCAAACCCGTTATTATAATCAGGGCATAAATATCAATTCTCCTGAATACAAAGAAGCTCAAGCAAGAGGTGAACAGGTTGCCCCTACAACAAATTCTTCTGCCATTCAGGAGCAGGCTCCCAAAAGACGCTGGAACAAAAATGCCAGTGAAAATCACTATAACTTTGGCGGTACAGGTTTCAAAAGCAAAGGATTCAGCCAAGGATATTAATCTTTGATTTTTTATACTTTCAAACCAAACGACGGCACAAAATTTGTGCCGTCGTTTTATATTTTCACAATTTTATTTCTATAAATTGCACAGGCTTTCAAATATACCTTCCGAGTATGTCGGATGCGCAAAGCATGTTTCTTTGAGTTTTTCAACCGGAATTTTATTTTGCATTGCAATAATAAGCTGTTCAATAAGTGCTGAAGCCTCTTTAGACACAATATGAGCCCCGACAATCAATCCGTCACTGCTTAAAATTTTAACAAACCCGTCAGTGCAGTTGTCACAATGAGATTTACCAAGAGCCGAGATGAGGAAAACCGATTTTTTATAACTGTCTTCCGCTAAATCCTGTTCCCTTAATCCTGCCCATGCAATTTCTGGACATCCATAGATTACGGATGGAATTAATTTTTCATCATAAGAAACCTGTCCAATCTCATCAAGAGCCTGCCTGATTGCATAATGCGCAAGTTGAATTGAGCCTGAAACATCTCCAATATAACTTACTCCATCAATTCTCTGGCAATTTACAGGCTTTCTACCAGTAGCAAGTAATACACAATGACTTTCAAGAATTTCACCGTTTGAAAGATAAACCTTCACTACTGAATTATTAATAATTTCTACTTTTTCAACTGCGGTTGATGTATAATACTTAATTTTTCCGACTTTAAAAATTCTCTCAAGCCTCTTTGAAACTTCCACATCGGCATTCGGTAAAAGATGAGGGGCAAACTCTACAACTGTCACATCAACTCCAAAAGACGCAAATATTCTTGCCCATTCTGTTCCGATTGCACCAGATCCTGCAATGACAATACTTTTAGGAAGTACCTTTAAATTCAAAATATCATCGGAACTCAAAATAAACTTGCCGTCAAATTTTACAGCCGGCAAATCCGACGGAACAGAACCGATTGCTGAGATAATTTTTTCACAATGATAAGTTTGTCCACCTGCTTTAATGGTATGTGAATCCAGAATTTCAGCAAATTCTTTTATCACAACCGTACCTGAATTTTTAAGGGAAAGAGCAAGATTTTTTCGAAGCTTTTCAACAATCTTATCTTTATGTTCCATAACTTTTGAAAAATTTGCTCTTAAATTATCTGACTCAATACCGAGTTCTGCAGCACTTTTCATTTGTTCAAAAACTTCTGCCGAATGAAGAATTGTTTTGGTAGGAATGCATCCGCGATTCAAACATACCCCGCCCAATTCATCTTTTTCAAACAAAACAACATCCATCCCTCTTTTTCTTGCCTGAAAAGCCGCTGTATATCCGGCAGGCCCGCCGCCGACAATTCCTAAATCAAAATTCTCCATTAATTTTCCCCCGTTTTTTGCGGCAATTATCTTGTATAAACTCTCGGCAGTCTGACTTTCAGACGACAGGTAAGTTCATAGTTAATTGTTCCTAGGATTTTTGCCCACTCATCAATAGAATTATTTTCATCCAGAAGTGTAATTACATCCCCCGGTCTTGCATCGATTTCAGTGATGTCAAACATCATCTGATCCATTGTGATATTTCCTATCTGCGGAACTTTTTTTCCATTTAGGACTCCACAAATCTTGTTTGAAAGCCCTCTTGGAATTCCATCAGCATACCCCAGAGGAACAGTTGCAATTTTTCTTGTGCCATGAGCAATATAAGTGTGACCGTAACTGACACCCTCATTATCTTTTGCCTCATGAATATGGACAATTCTTGCCTTAAGCGACAAAATCTGTTTTAATTTCGGTATATGCTTTTCCCCGTCGGGCGGAAAGTCAGGATACAATCCGTAAAGGGCAATCCCGGCTCTTTGCATATTGGAATTCGGCACCTTATAGCACATTTGCCCTGCGGTGTTGAGAATATGCAACAGAAGGCCGTCAGTATTGATTTTTGAGATTACACTATCCCATTTTTGGATTTGAAGATTAGTTTTTGCACGATCCTCAGCATTTGCAAGATGAGTAAATACACCTCTAAAATCAATAAAATCAGATTTTCTTACTTCATTAATAAATTCAACAGCATCATTGACAGCAACGCCTATACGGTTCATTCCTGTATCTATTTTTACATGAACTTTCGGCTTCACACCAGTTCTATCAAATGCCTGCTTGCAAGCAAGAATGTGTTCTTTTGAGAAAATTGAAATTGCAAGATCAAGTTTGACGGCACTTTCAACCGCCCAGACAGGAACCGCACCTAAAACAAGGATATCCGCCGTTATTTTTGCATTTCTTAAGTCTGCCCCTTCATCAATTGAAGCAACACCCAGCATATCGGCTCCGCTAGCAAGAAGCGTCGGCGCAAGCATAACCGCACCATGCCCGTAAGCGTCCGCTTTCACAACCGCAAGAAGTTTAGTATTTTTCGGTGTAAGTTCACGTATCGCTCTGATATTTTGAGCCAGATAATCAAGGTTAATCTCAACCCAGCTGTCCCGGTGAATATTTATATTTGATTGTTTGACGTTTTTCATAACTTTTATTATAGGCTGAAATTTTTGAAGTGCAATTTGTTTCGTTTTTATTAAATAAACTTTAAAAAACTCTATTTTTAGAGTATTACCACATAAAAAAAGAGAACAACTTTTTTAAGTTGTCCTCTTTTTATATAAAAAAGTTTAATTACTTAGTAAAAAGTTCTTTGAATTTTTTACCGGCAGTGAATGCAGGAACTGTTTTAGCAGCAATTTTCAAAGCAGCACCTGTCTGCGGATTTCTGCCTGTTCTTGCAGCTCTTTTTCTCGGTTCAAAAGTTCCAAATCCTACTAAAGTAACTTTTTTGCCTTTTGAAACTGTTTTTTGAATAGTTTCAAGAGTTGCAGCAATTACATCACCTGTTGCTTTTTGAGAAACTTTTGCTTTTTTTGACACTTCTTTTACCAATTCTTCTTTGTTCATTACGAACCTCCTTCTTACTCTTACCTTTTTAGCCTACGGTTTAACAGAAACCATTCTCTCTTCCGCATGCATTTTGTATTCGACAAAGTTATTATAACACTTTATTTGATTTTGGCAAGGGTTTTAAGGAAATTTTTCCGCTATTTGGCTACTTATATTCAGAATCTGGCAATATCACAATACCGAAATGGTAATAAAATCAACTATCTTAGACAAAAACTAATTTATTGAAGATTCGCTGACTTTTGCAAATTTTATATTCTGAAAGAAATAACTCAATATTTGATAAGCGTTATAGCCTTCTTTAGCAAGGTTATTTGCGCCATGCTGAGACATTCCGACGCCATGCCCATTTTTTTTGACATTATCATCATATGACGGAACTGAACGGATAAACGGTAAATCATTTCCCCATGCGGCGGAAGCATTAATTGTTTGGCCTCCGGCAGACGCTGAATAATAAGCCGGCACAACCTTCATATTATAAGTCAAAACAAGACCAGTAGTGCTTTCAACTGCTTCATTGGTTTTTGTCGTTTCAGCCGAAGCACCGCCATATGCTTGATCTTCCGGAGTATCTTTTAAATCAAACCCTAATGAAGCTCGTTTCCCTAAATTTGCAAGGGCATAACTTCTAGCGGCAATAGCCTGCGCTTTTAAAGCCTCAAGCTCCCAGCCAGATGGCATTTCTGACGGAACCACACCCTTAAGATAATCTTCCAAATCAAGATCGTTGATTACTGTAAGTTTTTTATTTTTATTCTGGACAATCAAAAGTCCCCTGTACCACTTGCCTTTTGCGCTGACAAAGCCGCCTGGAGGAGCTTTGAGGACGACATAATCCGAATAAATTTGATAAAATTTTCCTTTGAGCGCAATCGCCATTGTGTTTTTGTAAGGAATAATCTCATATCCCTTCATTGCCTCAAAAGTCAAAACCGTTTTGTTAGTATTTGCGTCTATCAATGAAGTTTCTGCTGATGCGCCAATACCTATTTTGTCAACACCCGTCTGAATCCCTATTTTTATAGCATAACAGGGATTTGCGGCAGGAATTGACAGCATAAAAACTATTGCAGCTGAAAATAATGCCCTCTTCATATTTTATATTATACCACATCTCAGGCTTTTTGGTCTAAATCCTTTGATTGATTTTCAGCTTTTTCGGAAGTCTTTTCAGGTTTTTCTTTATCTGTATCAGCAGCCTTTCGTTCTATACCGAGTTTTTTCATAATATCTTCCGCATAGAATTCGCCTACTTCCTTGGCTGCGGCGTATGACCCCATAGAACCGCACACAAACAGAACGCCTTTTAAAATTGATGCGGCCTTGCCTGTATGTTTTGAATTAAGAACGGTTTCAGCAATCCATTTTAAAGCTGATTTATTTTGTACCTTTGTTGCGGCTTTTTTGAATGCAGATTCCGAAAATACGTCGTTAAAATGCAATTTCATCAAGCCTTCTCCCAGAAACATCCCTGCAAGAGCAGCCGTTTCCGTAATACCATCATGAACCTTATCATCAGACATTGCGACTTTCAAAACACTTGATGCACAAATAAGAGGATTGACATTGTCAGCCGTAAACTTCAAAGCCTTGCCTGCATATCCGGCAAATTTGTTATCAGCAGCAAAACTCTCCAACGCTTTCAGTGCGCTTCGGGCTGAAGCTGAAAACACGTTGTCATACTTTGCAATTTCCTGTATAACGCCTGTGCACTGGCCGACTGTGACAACACTTCTTCCAACTTCGCCATCTTTGGTTTTTTCAGCATTTCTATATGCAAATATTGTTGATGCTACCGGACTAAACACAATAATTTAACCTTTTACACACTACTTTACATTTATATAAAGTATTTTGCCGTTTAAAAATTGCCTGAATTTAAAACTTTTTTACAATTGTTACAAATCCTGAGCACTGATTTATTACTTACAAACCTTGATTTTCGGCTCAAAAATGTTATAATTAGTCTTATGAAGAGAGCATTGTGTTTCATTTTAATTTTATTCGTTTTTTTCGGTTTAGAGGCTTATTCAGCGCCCGCTCTTGAAAATATTCAGATTGACATAAGAGAGCCTGATCCTGTTATATTGAATGCCGGCACATTCATTCCGGTAATCAGTGCTCAGGAAATTTCAACACAATATTGTTCTGAAGGCTATAAAGTAAAATTCATTGCCACAACTGATCTTTTTATGTATGAAACAAAAATCATTCCGGAGAACACTCTATTTGAAGGTTACATTGAAAAAATGAATGAACCTGTTATCGGAACAAATGCCTCTATGATTATCCGGATATCTAAAATGATTTTACCTGACGGATATGAACTACCGATGAAGGGATATATTTATACATCAAATAATAATCTGATAGGAGGCGGGATTTCAGAACCTGAAAACTGGATTAGAATGCCTCATTATCAGCATAGGCTGAAAGGAACTGCAACCCTTCAACTTAAACCGGGCGAAAAAAAGAAAATGGGTGAACATACAACACTACCTGCAGGACTGGATTTGTTGATTATATTAACCGAACCGCTTGAAATTACACATGTATTAACAAATTGACAACAGGCATAAAGTAAAATAAAATGTTATAAGTATTATCAGAAAAATCAGAAGGGAAGGGTATAAATATGAAAGGAAAACTAAATATATTGCTGGCTGCAATATTGCTAAGCGCAAATATCTCTGTGGCAGCCGGAAATTTTAGTTACACAGAACAAACTCCGGCATATCAACAGCAATACGCAAACAGTCCTTCTGCTCAATTTGGAGCACCCGTCAATAATTATCAAAGACAAAATTATTATAATACACCTTCAAATAGGGTAAACACTAATCAAACTCTCAAAGGACATATTGTCACAGTACCCGCAGGCCAGAATATTCCTGTAATAACAACAATGGCTCTGAGTTCAGAAAACCTTACTCTGGGACAGAATGTAACAGTTGCTCTCGGGTCTGATTTTTATTACAACGGAAGCCTTATAGCTCCTGCCGGAAGTTCCATAAGCGGACAGGTTCTTGAAGTTTCCAAGGCCAAAAGAGGAAGTATGAATGGTAAGCTTATGGTTAGGTTTACCAAAATTACAACTCCATACGGCACCCAGATTCCAATATCAGCTGTAATTAAAACAGATGACGGCACAGGCGTTTTAGTCGGAGGAACCAAAATGGACGTGGTTAAAGACTATGGCAAAGATCTTGCTGTCGGTTCGGCGGCAGGCGCAACAGCAGGACTTGTTATGAGTGCACTGTCAGGCGGTGAACTTGGACGAGGAACAGCATTAGGAACAGCAGTAGGTGCAGGCGGCGGACTGGTTAAGTCTATATGGGATAAAGGTGACAATGTGGAAATTCCGGCAAATGCAGGAATTCAGCTTACACTTACCCAGGCTATCACTGTGAACCCTGCAATTTATAATACCAATTATTAGTAAACAGGGTGATAACTTTGTTATCGAATTAAAATAAAATTACACCGCAGAGATAAAAACAATATAAGTTATAAGAACGAAAGGTTAAGGGATATGTCAATCATCGGGAAATACACCGCTGACACAACAGAAGACGATGACAATAAAGAAAATCAAGGATTTACTCTTCCTGTAGTAATCAGGAAGAAGCAAGAAGATAGCTTGAAACGTGATATAACGATTTCAGCAATACTTCACCCTGCCGTTCTGGGTGCAATATATCTGATTTCGCTTATTCTTTTATTGTTCGGGATACATTTTAGTATTTTTGACAGACCAAAACCGAAGATGAAAGATATAGAATTTGTGCTTGTTGAAAAAGAAGGCACGCCGATAAATAAGAATACACCTTATCGTTCAGACAGAGATTCAAGAGCGGGCGGGCATCATGACCCGACCAAGAAAGTTTCAATGCCATCGCCTGCGCCAACTGCGGCACAAAAACCGTCACCGGCTCCACAGCAGCCTTCAAAAACACAACCACAAGCACCAAAACAATCTCAGCCCAAACCTCAACAGAAACCTCAGCCTGCTAAGAAACCAACTATAGCTCAGCAGATTCAGCAGGCAATACAGCCTAAAACGCCTCCCAAACAGGAACAACCCACCACGCCGGCGCCAAAGGCACCACAGGTGGCAAAACCGGCACCGCCAACCGCAAGACCTTCCATAAAGCCGCCGGCAACACCAAAACCTGTAGCTAAACCAAGTTCAGCATTTCAGGTTCCTGTTCCCAAAGGCGGAACAAAGACAGGCGCTTACGCAACAGGCCCGATTAGCGGTTCTGGCAGCGCAAACAAAGGCGGAGGCTCAGGCGGTCCGCTTACAGGAAGCGGTTCGGGAAAATACACACCGGCACCTTCACTTGCGCCTACAGGCGGCGGAAGTTCCTCCGGACAAAAGCTTGCTAAAGGCGGCGGTGGCGGAACAGGCGGCCCCGGCAACCCAGGTCCAGGGAATCCGAATGGCGCACCCGGTATTGACACAATCAGAGAACCCGACTTCGGACCTTATATGAGAGAACTCCAGAGAAGAATTAAAATGAACTGGGATCCTCCAAAAGGCAACGAAAGCAAAAGAGTTGTACTTTTGTTTAAAATTGCAAAAGACGGAAGACTTTTATCCTGTAGTGTATATAAATCATCAGGGTTAAAAAGCGCAGACGATGCAGCCCTGAACGCAGTTAAGCTGACAGCTCCGTTCAGACCACTTCCTGCGGAATATAAAGGGCAAAGCATCGATATTCAATTCACCTTTGACTACAACGTATTCGGAGCTGCGGGATACCAATAAAAAGAGAATTTGATAAAATTGTAAGCAAAATCTGACAACAACCTTCCAAGCAAAAACTACGAAGCAATCTAAATAAGACGATTCAATAAAATCGTAAGCTATAATAAAAAAGAGAGGATAAAAAAATGGAACTACTATTACACTCAATTGAAATGGACTGGCCTGTACTTCTGCCAATATTGATTTGTTCGATACTGGTAGTAGCGGTAGTATTTAACAGATTTCAATTTTACAAAAAGAACAAACGAGATGTTGTATTGTTCATTCCGAAATTACAAAGAGAACTTGCCAAGAACAATCTTCAGGGCGCACAGAGCATTGCTGAAAACTGCGGCGGAGTAATCGGAGAAGTTACAGAAGAAGCAGTCAGAATATTTTCAGAACAAAGAAACGGATTTTCAAGATCCTTTGACATTGCAGCAGCACTTGCAACCAGAAAACTTGAAAGCCACCTAACTATTTTAGGAACAATCGGTGGTGTTGCACCGTTCTTAGGCTTGTTCGGAACTGTTGTAAGAATTCTTTATACATTTCAGGATCTGGCAACTCAGGGCAACCAGTCAGCTGCAGTTGCAATGGGTATTGGTTCAGCCTTGATAGCAACTGCATTCGGTCTTGGTGTTGCGATTGTTGCAGTTGTATTCTACAACTCATTCCAGTCAATCGTAAAACGATATGAAGACGACTTCCAGTTAATTAAACTGTTATTCTTAAGCTTTGTGGATTCAGAAGACGAATCAAACAAAACCGCTTCAAATGTTTCTTTATAAAAACAAAACAACAAAGGAAAAATTAAAATGGCATTCAGTTCAAATAACAAAGGAAAACTTTTTACGGAAATAAACATAACACCGTTGACAGACATTTTTCTGGTGCTGTTAATCATCATGATGGTTGTAGCGCCGACGTTTCAGTCAATGGACAATGCAATCACAATTCCGGAGATTAACAGCGGGGTTGCAATTGAGCAAAAGAATGCCACCATATCAATTACAAAAGACGGCCAAATGTATTTGAATGGTACACCAATCACAGAAGAACAATTGACTGATGAACTTGTTGCTTTAAAAGAAACCATAGAGAAACCTGAAGTTGTTGTAAAGGCAGACGAAAGCGTAAAAAGTGCCGAGATTATGAAAGTAATGAATGCGGCGCAGGATGCAGAATATAAAAAGCTTATTGTAGCAGGCGAACCGTTAAGCAAAAAAGAACAAAAAGACCTCAAAGAAAATAAACAAGGAGTCTAAAAATGAGCCGTAACCGTGGAGAATTTAATGAAATAAACATAACACCGCTGACAGATATTTTTCTTGTCCTGTTGATTATCATGATGGTAATTGCGCCATTGCTTGACCAGCAGGGATTGAACCTGACGGTACCCGAAAATGTTGCGGAAGAACAGGTTAAACAGGATACAAAAATTCTGACTGTGAATGTAACAGCAGATAACAAATATTATATCGCCGGAGAAGAAATTCCTGTAAATGAACTTGAAAACTATATCAAACAGAATGTTTCAAACTATCCTGACGGGATGATGATAGAAACAGACGGAGAAGCAACCCATGGAGCGGTCGTAAAACTTATGGACAGCGCAAGGAATTCAGGCATAACCAGCATTTCGGTTTCACAGGTGTAATAGTAGAAAATTTAAAATTATAATAAAAAAGACGGAGTTAAAAACATTCCGTCTTTTTAGTTAAGCTTTAGCCTGATTATATCTATTGAGCAGGTTATTAAAATGTGACAATCTATCTGTCTGTTGTTTTATCAGCGGCTGAGGAGTTAAATTGGATTCTGTTTTTGAATGTGCTTGAATTAAGGGTTGGGAATTCATATTTGATTCAGCAAGCACCGGAGCTTTTTTAATTAGAGGTTGAGGCTGATACTGTGCTGCAGAAGAATCCTTAGTCAAGATTTTAGGAGTAGTCTGTGTTTCAGTCGTTGAAGCCCGCGGCTGCGTTTGATAAACCGGAACCCGCGAACGATTTGAACGTTTTGGCGCAGAGAATTTTTGTATCAAAAACATGGCGCCACCGATAATTGCGGCCGCAGTAGCGCCCCAGATGCCGGCTGTTTTCCATTGCATTTTGCCGGCAGTTTTTTCAACAACTTTAAAAAATTCGTCGGAAATACTTCCGGTAGTATCCTTCACGAATTTTTGGGATTTTACATCAAAAAGAGTTTCTGTCATATCCCTGACGGAAACACCTGGATCAAGCCCCAGCAAAAAATTTTTATTTTGTTCCAAACCGTATTTTATAGTCCTTTGCATTTGTTCAAAGCTGTCAAAATACTGCATTAAATTTTCATAATAATTAGAAGAACTTTTTTTCAATTCATTTATATTATTTGCCTTCATAATATCCGACAAATAGTCCAGCATAACATTCATCATGTTTTCATTTTTAATTCCGGAATGCAGACTCATATCAAACTTTATGCTTTGTTTAATAAAATCCTTAATCCCTTGAAAAGATTTATCCGGAGAAAACTTACGGAAGTATTCGAAATGAATATCAGCAATTTGAGAACAAGATTCGGCTTTGCCTATTTGTTTTATCAGGTTATTAAATTCTTCAAAGGCTTTTGCGGGTATATTTCCGTCAAAATTTTTGACGGCAAGCTGATTTTCTACACTCCTTACAAACTCATCAGAAATTCTGCCATCTTTAATATACGGTAATGATTTATAACCGCATATAGCAAACCCGACTCCGCTTAGCAGACCTATTGCAGAGGAGGTCATCAAATTATCTTTTGTTGAAATTTGTGAATTGTTTACTGAAGTCATAACCTTAAAAAATTAATACACACAATATTATAAAAACGTCAATAACAAAAAAATTGCCTTGATTTTCAAATCTATACAATTTCTTTACAAAATAAAAAAACGGTTAAATCTTAAGATTTAGCCGTTTACTTAAATTTTATTTATTTTAGCAAACAAAATATCAATATAGTCCGGCTGGAATATTACCAAGCAGGATAATCCTTCTTCATCTCCCAACCATCCTGCATAATCAATGCGGCACAGGCGTCACCGGACATACTATTTACCATCTGCGCATTTTTATTGCACGATCTGTGTATTGAGGTACCCAGAAGCTCTTCTCTTGAATAGCTTGTAAATGGTATGAAACAAGCACCATAACTTCCGGGATATATACCAGATTGCAAGGTTTTCATTGTGTTTTCACAGCCTTCATGTGTTCCTAAGGTGCGGGCATTTATTAAAAAATAATTGAATATATCGTGACCTGATCTGTTAAAACCTGATGGGCCGTCTGCATCAAAGAAAAATAAAACGCCGCCATTATGTTTTGTTACTCCCAAAATACGACCATCTGCGAGAATTACACCATAGTCTAACTTTATGTCCGTAGTCTGGTCTATCGCTTTTGACTGACGCTTGCCTTCCCAGCAGTCTTTATCGTCCTTGCAAACCATTGAAATATTCAAAAACGGATTAAAATACGTTTCCATAAAATCTTTAGCGGATAAAGACGTATCAAAGTCTGTTATGTAAACCTCATTCAATGCCTGATATGTGTTTGCGGCCTGCATCAGGGTTGTGTACATCTTCTCTAAGGCTACGGTTATTTCTCTTTTCTGATACTGTTGAATTAATGCTGGAAGTGTCATTGCGATTACGACACCAAGAATACCGAGTGTTATCAACACCTCGGCCATGGTAAAACCTTTCAGGAGCTTATTTTGCGGGTGCCCCCCCCCCCCGTAAATTCAATAATAGCGCCACTTTTAGCCTCCTATATCCTATATCCTACATTTAACGTTTACTTTTTTATTATAATTTATTTCAGCACATTTGACAACAAAATTTTGTTATAAAAATCACAACATTCTTTGACTACAAAAACATTCCTTCTACATGGCTGTACTATATTTAATTTTTGCGGTATAATAAATTTACTTGAGAAACAAAAAATATTAAAGGGAGAACTTAATGAATAAAAGTCAATCTGCGGGGTACATAATACTTGCAATCGTCGTAATAGTTTTCACGGCGTCAGTATTTATCGGCGGCCCTGTTACCGAAACAAAAGAACTATCTTACTCAAACTTTCTGGAAAAGCTGAGCAACAAAGAATTCAGCAAAATTGAAAAAGCGGACAACTTCCTTATTGCAATTCCGAAAGACCAGCCTAAAACTGAAAAGAAAACAGAAACAGCAGTAACGCCGAATCCGTTTATGCCGGCGGTAGAAAAACAATCACCAACACTGCAATACAAGGTTCTGACACCTTATGATCCAGATATTATGAAAAAACTTGAAGAGTCTGGTGCTGAAATTGCAGTCAAAAAGCCGAGCGAATCCTCACAGATCATGAGTATAATAGGTTCTCTGCTTCTGCCGCTGCTTTTCATAATACTTCTCGTCGTAACGGCAAAAAGTATTCAGGCCGGTGGCTCTCAGGCAATGTCATTTGGTAAAAGTAAAGCTAAATTAATGCTTGACAGCAAGGTTAAGACAACTTTCAAAGATGTTGCGGGTATTGATGAAGAAAAGAAAGAACTTGAAGAAATAGTCGACTTTTTGAAAAACGGCGACAAATACCTTAAACTCGGCGCAAAAATTCCGAAAGGGGTGCTTTTAATAGGAGCCCCGGGTACAGGTAAAACCTTGATGGCAAAAGCTGTTGCAGGTGAAGCAGGTGTTCCGTTCTTCTCAATCAGCGGGTCTGATTTTGTTGAAATGTTTGTCGGTGTCGGTGCAAGCCGTGTAAGAGATTTGTTTGATCAGGCGAAAAAACACCAGCCCTGCATTATATTCATTGACGAAATTGATGCCGTAGGCCGTCAGAGAGGTGCCGGAATGGGCGGCGGACATGATGAAAGAGAACAAACTCTTAACCAATTGCTTGTTGAAATGGACGGCTTTGACGAAAACACAAACATAATCGTAATTGCAGCCACTAACAGACCCGACATTCTGGATAATGCGCTTTTGCGTCCGGGCAGATTTGACAGACAAATTGTAATCAACAAACCCGACATCCTCGGTCGTGAACAAATCCTTGAAGTTCACGCTAAAAACAAACCTCTCGACAAAGATGTTGAACTTAAGACACTTGCAAAAAGAACACCGGGATTTTCAGGCGCAGATTTGCAGAATTTATTAAATGAAGCGGCACTTCTTGCAGCCCGCCACGACCAGAAGCTTATTACAATGGACAATCTTGAAGAAGCGATAGACAAAGTTATGGCAGGCCCCGAAAAGAAAAGCCGCATGATTACTGATGAAGAAAAAGAAAACACAGCCTACCACGAAGTCGGCCACGCACTTCTTGCAAAACTTCTCAAAAACTGCGACCCGCTTCACAAAGTTTCAATAATCCCGAGAGGCATGGCTCTTGGTATCACGATGGTTCTGCCTGAAAAAGACCACCTCACAATGAAAAAATCTCAAATTCTTGACACCATCACAATGACGCTCGGCGGCCGTGTTGCTGAAGAAATCGTTTACGGAAAAGATTCAATCACAACAGGTGCCAGCAACGACCTTGAAAAAGTTTCCAAAATGGCCCGCAATATGGTAACAGCTTACGGTATGAGCGAAAAAATGGGCAACATGGCATACGGTCAGAACGAACAAAACATCTTCCTCGGTCGTGACTTCGGAATGAAAAGAGATTACTCCGACGAAATTGCCGCCGAAATCGACAAAGAAGTTAAGAAAATCGTTGATGAAAGATACGCAATCGCTAAAAAACTTCTGACAGAAAACAGAGATATGCTTGAATATATTTCAAAAAATCTTCTGGAACGTGAAACTTTAGACGAAAAAGACTTTAACGAATTGATGGAAAAAGTAAAAAGTGACAGACAATCCTGTTAAAATTAAAAGTTTGGAAAGCCTTATTGAAGATTCAAAAAAAGGCTTTCCGCAAAATTCAAAATACATTTTGGAACTTCCGATTTTCAATCCTGAAAACGGATTTCCTTTTTTGCGGGAATATAAACAAGGCGCCTGCGCCGAAAATCCTAAACCGCAAACAGCCGTTTCCGAAAGCGCAGGCGCCGCAGATTTGGCTTTGGAAATTGTTCAAAAATATTCCCCTGATATTCTCGGACTAAAATTCAATGTTGAGAGCAAAAATAAAATATCAAAAGCATTAAAATTTTTAGATGAAATTTCTCAGCAAATAACCATTCCGCTGATGATAAGAGGAAGCGGAAATGACGAAATTGACAGAGAACTTTTGCCGGAACTTGCAAAAGCGGTTTCTCAAACCTCAATAATCGCCTCCGCAAACGAAAACACCTATAAAGACATAATCCCTTATACAAGGGACAAACATTATATTGTTTTGAAATCTCCAATTGACATAAACATTGCAAAAGAGATTAATATTTTATCATCTGAACTTGGACAGCCGCTTGACAAAATCATAATTGATACAGACATAGGAGGTCTCGGCTACGGTTTTGAATACGGCTACAGTATAATAGAAAAAATAAAGCAGGAGGCGCAAAATGACAGATATCTTAATATGCCGGTAATTTCTTTTGCTGGAGAAGAAGCTCTTAAGACAAAAGAAGCAAAATCCAAAGATTTTTCAAAAAGCTGGGGGAAACTAAAAGATAGACGAGTTTTACTGGAAATTACCGCCGCAAGTGCAATAAGAGCAGCAGGCGCAAACCTTATTGTCATAAACATGCCGCAGACACTCATAACTTTAAAGGGGCTTAAATAAGATGGAACTTTCAGGATTACAGATTTTCAAAGACCTTCCTGCCGCAAAAAAAGCAGAACACACAAACTGCAAAACCTGTGGATTTCCAACCTGTATGTCTTTTGCACTTAAACTTGCAAAAGGCGGAGTATCTCCTGACGCCTGTCCGTTTATGCCGGAAGATTTGAGAGAAAAAGTTTCACATGCACTAAAAATATCTCAAAAAACAATTAAAATTCAAGACATAAAAATCGGCGGAGAAAACGTTCTTTTCCGACATGAAAAAACCTTCATAAATCCGACAGCACTCTGTATTCTGCTTGACTGTGATGATAGAAATTTTAAAGAAAAATTAAACAGAATCACAGATTTTGAAATAAAATTTTTGAATAAAACAAAAAAAGTTGACCTCATTGTTCTGAAAAATTCAGAACATATTTCCACACCGCCCGTAAACAATCGTACAATTTCGTTTGAAGAATTCAAAAAGCTTCCTCTCACAATTCTTGAGGACAAAGAATTTGAAAAAACAGCACAGAAATTGAAATTTATCAGAGAAAAAGCCGTAAAAGAAAAGGACGAAAATTATTCAAATCCGGTCTGTGTTCACTTTATGTCCGGCGGAAACAGTATACAAAATTTTGAAAATCTTACGGCGAAAGCTTCGTTTTATTTATGCAAATATGCGAACATGCTTTTGTTTGAAGATTTTAATGAAGAGATGTTTGCGTCATTGATGATGCTTAGAGAAAACATCTTCACTGACCCGCAAAAACCTCTCAAAGTAGAGCCGAAGATTTATGAATTTAACGGCGGAGACGAAAACGCGCTTATATTTTTAACGACAAATTTTGCATTAACATTTTTTGCGGTAGCCGCTGAACTTGAAAAACTGAACCGACCGTCGTATCTAATCGTAACACCTGCCGACGGGATGAGTGTTCTGACAGCCTGGTCGGCCGAAAAATTCACTGCAAAAATGGTTGTTAAAACATTAAAAGATTATGATTTAGCCTCAAAGGTTAAGACGAGAAAAATCATAATTCCCGGATTGTTAGCGCACATGAAAAAAGAACTTGATGCGGAAATACAAGCCTCTAATCTTGATTTTGAAATAGTAATCGGCACAATCGATGCCTGCGACATTGCGGATTTTGTCAAACAGTTTTGAGATTATTAAACGTAATTAACATGCCCCTTATAGGATCCGTCATTCTGAGGGCGCAGCCCGAAGTATTACAGGCGTTGTTTGGAGATCCTTCGGCTAAAGCCTCAATTAATCGGCTGGATTGCTTCGCCTTCAACCCGCAATGACAAATTTATTCTATTGTGTGCAGCATTTCACATAAATAATCACGCTCAGATTATGGCAGCTGACCATCTTTATTATAAGGAATAAGAAGAGGAGTTACAATACTTTGCCACTCATCAAGAGGAATTTCTCTATGAAGATAGTCCATATTACCCGTTGCTATGATCCAGTTTGCACAGGCTCCACCATTCCACCAATCACTATCTTGTGTTATCGAACATTTTACACGAGTTGCAACCCACCATTTGGGCCAGCCCGATATTGCTGGTGCCTTTCTTCTGCTTACAAGAGAAAGATAAAATAAATCTTTTCCAAGTACATTAGGGCCTTTTTCGCCGTTTATATCTACATCAAGCAGCAAGCCCGGAACCTCACTATCGTATTCAAGACCTATCATTGAGCCATCCGACAGTGTAAAATTATAAGATTCAGCCTTAAAAAACCATGTATTTCCTTTATTCCCAATATCACCGTTATTCAAATCCTTATATACAATATAATTAGGCCTTTTAAATCCGTATTCAACACCGACATTAAGATATTTTGCAAGCATATCATAAGCTCTTTTTAATGATTCTTCGGATCCGTCAATCCCCCATTCGTTCGCTGTGCCATAATCCGTGTAAACACTATAATATGCCTGATATAAGGTTGTATAAACCCTCTGAAATTGGGTCAGCCAAACTCTTTCATGGTGTTTTGCAATTAGTGCAGGTAAAGTCATTGCAATAACAACACCAAGGATGCCAAGTGTTATCAAAACCTCGGCCATTGTAAAACCTTTCAGGAGCTTACTTTTGGGGTGCCCCCCCCCCCCTGAAATTCAATAATAGCGCCATTTTTCAGCCTCCTAATACTTAGTTACTTTTTTATTATAAATTAAATTTTTTTATTTGGCAACCGCAGCGCTGTGGAGTAAAAGATGAGGTGTACAGCAATGAAGCTACCGCTTCAAATTTTCTGCATTTTTACTGGTATCCCACTCACCCAACCCCTCCCTCGCAAGGGGAGATGGAAGCAGGTACTTTATAGGCTAAATCCAAAAGAATCCTGCTCTTTATTCCTCTCCCTGATGACGGGAGAGGATAGAATTTCTTAACGAACAAGGTGAGTTTAGAAATTCCGGTGAGGGTGCTGTTTTTAGTGAACCATTCCGGAGGCACACCAATATTTATTCAACTGTGTTGCTTTGCATTCGACTCTCAATGACCGAAATAAACCCCTTCCCCTATCCCGCAAGGAAAGAGGGAAAGGAACAGCCGGATTTACTCGCTTTTTCAAACCAGTGAAGTTCTCTTCACACTTCACTTATTAAATTGACTTTTCGTTAAAATACATTACAAAGTTGAAACAGGGATAAAAAAAATATTATACTGTATCAGAGGGAAATTATACATTTCTTAGTTTAAAGGGATAGCCAACAAATAATGGAAAATATATTACAGGCACTGGAACATACAAAAATTCCGGTCAGCGATAACTTATATGAGGAATACGACTGGTTTAAAAAAGTTTTTCCTATCGCTGCACAAAAATCCAGCGATGGATTTTTCCTTCCCGGATTCAGGTTTGAACTTGTCGCAGTCAGCAAAAACATTAACCTGCTGATGACAAAAGAACCCTACTTTGTTACAAAAATCCGAATCGACAAACTCTATGATATGTTTTTCAGAATTTCCGCAAAAACAGTCGGCATGCTTCTTGAAAAAGCCCTCGGACGTGCAAACAAAACATTTAATATTAATAAATTAACAGATCTTGAAGGTGAAGTTCTAACTGCATTTAATGATTACATGTTTAGAATTATGGCTAAATTCCTTACCCCGACCCCTGTTGTAAACATTAAACGCACAAACTTTGACATGATTCATTTGACCTTTATTGTCAAAAACAAAGAAGACGGCGAAGCCGGAAAATTTATTATCTCAATTCCCTCGGTCAGACTGGAAGCAAACAAAGTGGTTTCAAAAGAAGACAAGTTTGAATACTCAGACTTTTACCAGTGCCCGATAAAAGCAAAAATCAAAATCGGTTCAACAAGATTTACCGTAAAAGAAATGAAAGAGCTTGCAATAGAAGATATTATTCTACTTGAAAACAGCAGGCTCGATATGATGAGATTTGTTTTAAAAGATTACGAAAAAGATTTTAACATCAACCCGAACATGGGACTTGAACATCCGCTTGACGGAGACGGAGGATACAAAATGGACGAAAATACCGAAAATACTAATTTATGGGACAGTATCGAAGTTGACATGTATGCCGAATTCGATCCCGTAAAAATTACTCTCGGCAATTTGAAAAAAATAGAAGAAGGACTTGTAGTAGATATTGCAGCCCTTTACGATAATAAAGTAACACTGCGCGTTGAAAACAAAATTATAGGCCACGGTGAACTTGTTATAATAAATGACCGCTACGGGGTAAAAATTTCAGATATCGTAGAAAAAGGTCAACAGGAAGTTGAAGATATGCAATCCACAGCACCTCAGCCAAATCCTGTTCAACAGGCACAACCTCAGATGCAGCAGGCTCAGCCGCAAGAGGCACCTCCTGAACCGATGCCCGCCCCGGAACCTCAGCCTGGCGAGGAAGAAGAATTTGATTACAGCGATTTTGAACTTGAAGACGAAGATATCTAACACAATATCAATTTAAAAAATAGAGGATAAATTATGGGTAGCTACATTATGAATTTTGCGGTATACACAATGGCAATGTGCGGACTGATATTTTTCGCATTGTTTGTATATAAAAAATTCGCCACAGGAAGCTTCACTTCCAAAAATTCACAATTTCTGAACGTTGAAGACACTCTTTCAATCGGCCCGAGAAAAATCCTTTACGTAATAAGAGCCGGCAGAGAGAAGTTTCTTGTCGCATCTGATGCTGACAAAACAAATCTTATTTCAAAACTGGAAACGTCAGACTCTTTTAACCTGCCTTCCGGATTTGAAAGAGAGCTGCAAACAGCAGCAAAATCTACATATACCCCGCAAAATTATAACCGCCCTCCCGTGAACATCCAATCGCAAAAATCTCAAAAAACACAAAACCAGCCGGCTCAAACAGCGGCACAGCAGGATAAAACAGCCGTTTTTGCAGGCATTGACGAACTTCCGGATATCAGGGCACTTTCAAACAAGAAAAAATCAAACAACAATGTACTTAAAAGTATGGTAAATAAAGTCAAAGTAAAGGAATAATATGGATTCTGTTATAAAAGATATAAATCCCGTAATACAAATGCTTATAGTGATGACTCTGTTCTCACTGCTGCCTTTTGTATTTTGCTGTATGACAAGTTTTTTGAGATTTGTTGTGGTATTCTCAATGCTGAAAACAGCAATGGGCACCCAGCAGGTTCCGCCGTCAATCGTAATAATCGGATTATCCATAATTCTTACGTTTTTCACTATGGGTCCGACTTTTCAAAAAATGTACGATATGGGAAGTGTTCCGTATCAACAGAATCATAATATTATTCAGGCCGTAAATGAAGGATCCAAACCGTTAAAAGAATTCATGATGAAACAGACCAGAGAAAACGACCTTGCGTTTTTTGTAGAGCTTTCGCAAAAGACACCGCCAAAGACTCCTGAAGAAATAACAATCTGGCAGGTGGCACCGGCATACATAATAAGCGAACTTAAAACAGCTTTTGAAATCGGATTTATCATATTTGTACCGTTTATTGTGTTAGACCTTGTTGTTGCAAACATTCTTCTGGCACTCGGTATGTTTATGTTATCACCGACAATTATTTCACTGCCGTTCAAGCTTTTGATATTCATTGCCGTTGACGGCTGGGCGTTAATCGTACAGGGGCTTGTCACAAGCTACAACTAAAGATTTAAGGATTTTGAAATATGATAGAAATTTTAGCGGAATATTTATCAAAGGGTTTTATCGTAATGCTTGCGATATCAATGCCATGCGTACTTGTAGCTGCAGGGATCGGACTTGTAGTAGGTATTTTACAGGCTGTTACGCAGGTTCAGGAGCAAACAATCGCGGCTGCTCCGAAAATCCTCGGGGTATTTTTGATTATCATAATCGGCGGATTCGGATTTATCAGAATGCTGACAAACCTTTTTTACGAAGGCATGGCACTTGCTTTTAACGGTGTAACAAAGAATGACAATTATGCACTGTCAAGTGATTATTACAAATACACTTCCCCGTTTAAAGGTGAGATGCAGGATAGATTCAAAGACAGTACAAACATAGACTACATTATGCGTCATCCCGGCAAAATTCCGTTTATCAATAGTCAGGAACGCCTGAAAGATACTCCTGCTAACGGTATGCCAAACCCAACACCAGACTTTAATGAAACAAAAACTATTATCGGGAGATAATTTATCTGATGGATACTATTTACATTGAATTGATGAAAATGTTTCCACACCTGAACGCTGCACTTGCAACAGGAATTTATATTTTTGCAAGATTAATTGGTTTTTTCCGTTTTGCACCGGTTTTCAATAAAAAAGAAATCCCAGGAATGGTTAAAATATGTCTTGCACTGCTTTTCACATTTATTATCGGGCCGTTTTTGAGGCCTGACACACTTGCCGGCACGACAGATTCATTTATTTTGTCTATTCTTTTAAATTTTGCAGTCGGTGCAATGATAGGGTATCTTGCACAATTGATTTTGATTGCGGTTGATGCAGGGGCTGATATGATAAACATGCAGATGGGGCTTTCATCAGCAATGGTGCTTGACCCGACAACCTCAAGCCAGGTATCTATTTTAACAAGGATTATGTCACTTCTAGGAGTTTTAATTTTTATCCACATAGGCGGAATTTACTGGCTATTAAGGGCTTTTATGAGAAGCTTTGAAATTTTTCCTCTTTTTGCAACAAGCGTTCCTCTGAAAGAAATAGTAAACATGGATTATCTTGTCAAATTGAGTTCAAATGTACTGTTTATGGGTCTTCAAATTGCATCTCCGGTTCTTCTTGCAACACTGGGTCAAGATATTATTCTCGGTGTTATCTCAAAAACAGCCCCGCAGGTAAACGTATTCCAGTTAAGCTTTCTGTTTAAACCGGTTTTCGGAGCGGCAATTATGGTCTGGATTTTACCGATGCTTCTTGACGTAATTTCAGATTACTTTCTGACATACGCAAATATATTTTAATTTTTTCGTGCCCAACCCGTGATATAATTCTTTTATGACAGAAAGCGTTTATATTCACATACCTTTTTGCAGACAAAAGTGCAGATATTGTTCTTTTGTTTCTTTTGCACGGCCGGAATTAATAGAAAATTATCTGGATGCTCTAGCAAAAGAAATCAAACATTTTTACAAAGACGAAAAACTCAAAACTTTATACCTAGGCGGCGGAACCCCGTCGATTTTGGATGTTAAACAAATTGAAAAAATTCTCGGAGTTTTGAATTTTGACAGTCAAACAGAAGCAACAATGGAACTTAATCCGGAACATCTGACGACGGAATATTTAAAACAAATCAGAAGCCTTGGCATAAACAGATTAAGTATCGGCTGCCAGAGTTTTGATGAAAAAATTCTTGAAACAATAGGCAGAAAACACACCCCTGAAGATGTTGAAAATACCGTCGAATTTGCATTTGACGCTGGCTTTGGGAACGTAAGCCTTGATTTTATATACGGACTCCCAAATCAGACAATCGAAAGTTTTGCCTCGGACCTTGAACACGCAAAAGCTCTTGGAGTTCAGCACATTTCTCTTTACGGACTCAAAATAGAAGAAGGCTGCTATTTTTACAACCATCCGCCCGACAACATTGCAGATGATGACCTTCAGGCAGATATGTACTTAAAAGCAATAAAAATTCTCTCGGACTTTGACCACTATGAAATAAGCAACTTTGCAAAAGAAGGCTTTTACTCCCGCCACAACCTTAACTACTGGAACAACGAACACTACTACGGATTCGGCACCGCAGCGCACGGATATGAAAACAACACCAGATATTCAAATCAGACAAACCTCAAAGATTACATCTCAAATCCGCTGAAAAAATTTGAACATTATGTTCTCCCGCAGGAACAGTTGGAAGAAGAAATTTTTCTCGGTTTCAGAAGGAAAACAGGCATAAATTTCAACTTTCTAAATAAAAAATTCAACATAAATTTTGAAAAAAAATATTCAAAAATTCTGGACAAATATATTCGCACGGGTCATATTGAAAAAACAGACTGCGGCTGTAAATTGACCGTTGACGGAATTCTTGTAAGCAACATGATTTTGTCGGAATTTCTGGAATAGAAAACTGCATTATAAAAGCCGTCTCAATGTGAAACGGCTTTTAAATTTTATGTTCATCTTAAAAAGATATTATTTTGAAGCCTCAGTGGAAGCTTCTTCAGCTGCATTTGCGGCATCATCAGCTTTTTTGCCGAACCATTTGCCAAGGGTGCTGTCATAAGCATCAGATGCTGATTTTCCAATTTTATAGAAGAAGTTTTTAGCGTTCTGAGCTAAACCTTCCGGAGCATCTAATTTTGTCCATTTTGATCCTTTATGTCCAACAGCAATACCAAGCCCTATCCATACAAGAGCAAGAGCACCGATTATACCGCCGATAACTTTACCTGTATTGCTTTTTTCTTCTTTCGGAACTGATGTAGACAACTCTGCTTTATCACCTTCCGGCTGTGCCGGCTGAGAAGCAGGAGCACCAGCTGCATATTTGCCCGGCTGATTGATTAAACTGTTAAAATCCGTCTTTTCACCGCGAAAATTAACACCTGAAACAGCACTTATCATGAGAAAACCTCCTTATATAAAATTACACATCTACTTAATTATATTTACTTCTAACACTAAAATAAAACCTGAAACATAAATATTTTGTCTTAAAAAGTGTATTTTTTCAATATTTGTTACAAAAGTTTACATTATTTTTGGAATATTTTCAATTCCCGTGTCATCTTATTGTAAAGAGGAGGAAATATAAAGAACATGACAGGACAGGAAACTTTAATTTATATTGATGAAAATGACAAAAAAGAGGCAGGAATTAACGCAAAACACTTTGCAAAAGATGATGTAAAAAACCGCGCATATTACAATACTTTAGGCGCCCAGCTCATCAAAAAATTTCTTGCAAGCGAAAATGTTGATGCCGCAAATACTTATAACATTCACAGCATCAAAAAAATTCTTGAAGAATTTGATATTGCAGATATTATGCTCGGAAACATTCATATAGATGTCAGAGTAATCTTCAATGAAAACTTTATTTTCATCCCAAAAAGCCACTTCAAATATGAAATCCTTCCTGATATTTACCTTGTCCTTCTTATGTCAAATGATAAAAAATATGTAAAGTTCCTTGGATTTTTCGAGCCAAAACTTTTAAATAAAAACAACGAAAATGAAGAATATTATTTTATAGAAAAAGAAAAACTTACTCCTCCAACAAATCTTAAAGAATACATAAGCAAATTTGCAGGAAATACAGATCAGGAGCTGTCCGAATCCGAAATTAACTCTTCTGACATGCTGATTATATCCATGATTGATCAGGATATAACCGAACAAGAGAAAAAGCAACTTCTCAATAATCTTGTCAAATCCGCCAAATTAAGAGACAGATTTATTGAATTTGAAAATTTTGAAAACATTTCATACAGAGCAGAAAGCTCCACGGATATCAAAAAACCAGAAGTGTCAGCCATTCCATCACTGGATGTGGCAGCTGCTGCAACAGCAGAAGCCCTTGAGCAGATGGATTTTGGCGGCAGCATAACAAACGAACAAAAAATCGCAAATGAGAATGACATAATTAACGGCTTTAATGATTTGGCAAGAAACATTCCAGATCTTACACCAGCAAATACCAAATCTGAAAAAAATCAGGCAGAAGAACCTGACAATTTAGAAAACCTTTCTGAATTAATGGATCTTGAAAATTCAGAACAAAATTCCTCCATATCATCAACCACAGATTCCGCAAAAGTTTCTAATGAAATTGCCACAAATTCGGATGATTTACTTGAATTCGGCGATCTTGATGATTTGACTCTTGATTTCAATAACCTGGAAGCAGACAAAATCATAGACAACAACTCAAACGAAACAACTGTTTCACAGTCAGGAATAATCGAACAACAAAATTCGCATGATATAGTTAATTTTGACGAAATAATGCCTGTGGAGGCAAATACAAACAACCCAAAAACTGAAATCGAAAAAACTGCGAATGAAACCATAGACTTTAACGACATAACTCCGGCAGAAGAGTTTACCCAGGGCACGATTGACTCTAAACAAGAGTCACAACCTGAAACTGTAAGTTTTGATGAAATCCCTGCCGATAACAGAGAAATCAAACAAAGTACAGCAACAAACACCACAGAACTTTCCTCTGCTCCTTCTCAAGAATTGGCAGACTTTGACAATCTTTCAACAGACAATGCCACCTCCTTTGAGTCAAATAACGACGAACTTACACTCGGAACAGAAGTTGTTGATATAAACAATGAATTTAACGTTGACCCTGAGATAAATTTTACCGAACCATTACAAGATCTTTCCTTCGATGATGAAACATTATCATTAGAAGAACCGCTTCTTGATATTTCGGATGAACCTGCTGCAACAGAACCTGTCAAAACTGTTTCCGCATCAAATAATCTACCAGAGCTAAATGACCTCGAAAATTTACTGATGGAAGATGAACAACAGGCTAATAATAATGCCAATATTGCTGCTGAAAAGCCCGTTTCTGCTCAGCAGGAACTTCCTGAAATTTCACAAGAAGATATGGAACTTGACAAAATGCTGGCTTCGGAAAATATTCTACCTGAACAAAATCAAAATTTAGGCGACCAGAAAAATCTTATTAATGAAAATGAAGCTACACAAAATAGCAATGCATTTACAGAAACACCGGAGCAAATAGTTGAACAAACAGTACCAGATTTAGGTAGCGCTGAAGATACCATAACCGACCTGAATCTTGAAGCTAATGAGATAGAAAAATCCATTTCAACTGATGACATTGCCGGAATAGGTGAAATGTCAGAATTACACAATAATACAGACATTTCAACCAATGATTTAATTTCTCAAATAGATGACCTTCTTGGAACTGAAGAAACTACCGGGAAAACAGCACAACCCAATATCACCGAAACTGAAGATAAACTTGGGATGCTTTTTAATACAAATGCAAATGCTGATGCGAATTCGGATTATACAGACCATGCTGACTTTATAGATGAAGATGAAAACAGCCAATATCCTGGTAAGAATTTACAACAACCTGATTTTGCGCCAGAAAAAGGCAAAAAAGCAATCCTGGCAGCAGCTGCAATTGTAGCAGTACTTGCAATTGCTGGTGGAGCAGGTTTATTCTTAAAGAGCAAGAACTCCTCTGATCTTCTGGCACAGAATCCTATTGAATCTGATACCACAAATATTCCGGCACCGGCAACAGAAGATAATACGAATTTAATGACCAATGGACCTGTTTCTGAAGCACCACAGCCATCGGAAAGTACAACTACCCATGCCCCTGCACAACAACAGAAGCCTGCAAAACCGGCACAACAGACAAAAGCTGCGCCAAAAACACCATCTCAAACAGGCCAACAAAAACCTTCAGGCACACCGCTTCCGTATATAACAGTTAGAAGTGTTGCCTGGGAAGTTCCAGACTATCTGTCATACAGCGATAAAGTAAAAAAATATCTTCAAACCGCCGGCAAAAGTATCAGGTTGACACTCTCAAGTGATCTTTTATTGACAAATGAGTATGCATACTCAAATCAGGTAAAAGTTGAACTGAAACTCAAAAATGACGGAACAGTTCAGGATGCACAAATTACAAAATCCAGCGGTTCAAATCAGATAAATGATATTGTGTTACGAACTGTTAAAGATACCTTAAAAGTAGTGAAACCCGCTCCGGGAGAGATTCCTACGCCTGATTTTAAATTAGGGCTTATCATTAATTTGTAATTATGTTATAATACTGTCAGTTATAAAGGATTATTGTTAGTGGAATTTACACAAGATAAAATCAATTTAATAGAGAGAATAATAAAAAACGATCGGAAATTTGCAAATAATGAAGATTTATATGATGATTTCTTCAACGAAACTTGCAAACGATCAGTTAATATTGTTAAGACAATAACTTCAGATGTAACATTGGAGGCATATCTAAAGAAAATTGCAACAACATCAATCCTTAATGTTTTGAAGGATTCAGGCAGGTTGCGTCGAACCAGAGAAGGATATACCCCAACAAGAGAAGTTTCTTTTGAAGAGCACACTTCTCCAAATAATTATGCTAATGCGAAAATTGTATATGAACCTGTAGATACAGATAACACTCCAGAGGACGAATTTATCAGAAAAGAAATTTTACAGCACGTTATGAATTCGCTGGAAAAAATTGATAAAGAAACTCCTGAGAAAAACTATTTACAAATCTTTAAATTGCGATATGATAATGGTATGACACAAAAAGAGATTGCCGAAGAATTAAATCTCTCTCAGTCGGAAATTTCTAAACGTTTGTTCAAGCTGATGGAAAAGATTAAACAAGCGTTCAATTAATCAGGATTGAATAGAATGAAATGTCCCATTTGCAAAAAAACAATTCCGGACGATGCGCTAAAGTGTCCATATTGCAAAACAAGAACCGGTTTAGTTTGTAAAAATTGCAACACTGTTAATACCATTTTTGATTTAGTTTGTAAAAATTGCGGTCAAGAAATTTTGAAAATTTGCCCGCAGTGTAAAAGTGTAAATTTTCCAAACGCCTTGAATTGCAGAAAATGTAAATATCCTTTTCCGCAAAAAGAAGAACCGCAAGCTCACAAACCAAATCTTTTTGAATTTGCAACACAAAATCTTGTTGCACAACAGAGTGCAAAAAATATTCTTGTTAAAAGCATACAATCAGAAGACAAAAAAATATTTTCTCTAAGCGGTTCCAAAGGTACAGGAAAAACACTGGTCATTTCCCACGTTATTCAGGAACTTAGAGAAAATAACTATGTATGGTTTTACGGAAATTGCACCCCCATTACCCAGTTGACACCCGGTGGTCTTCTGCAGGATATAATTATGAATATATTCAACCTGCCGAATTTTTGTATAAACAATAATAAGTTTAGAAAAGATGCCACAAAATATTTTCAAAATGAATTTCCATATCTTGATACATCTGAAGTAGGAGATTTGCTAAACTTCTTATATCCGACAAAGAACGGTACTTTTGAAACAATGTTTGCAGGCAAAGCAAGACATTTTGAACTTTTAACAAAAATTTTCGACAAAATCATCCAATACAGTCGTTTTGTAATTGTTATTAATAATTTTGAATACATTGACGGATTTTCATATGAATTTTTAAACAATTACATCAAAAAAGACGATGTATTTGGTGATTTGAAACTTTTGATAGTGTATAACGAGCACAAACCGGCAAAAGGATTTTTCTATTTTCCTGACAACAAAGCTGACGGAATTTTTACAGATGTTTATCTTGCGCCGCTTGATGCAAAACAAATGTTTATATTTGCAGACACAAAAGAAGCTGAAGAAGGATTTCCCAAAATTGATGATACCACCAAGCGTAAAATCTTCCTTCAAAGCAACGGAAATCCGGCATACTTAGAACAAACACTTGAACTTTACAAAGAAGAACTCCCAAAAGTAAAAACTCAAGGATTTGTAATTCCGCAAACATACACAAATGTTGTAGAAAGACGCCTTTCAGTTTTAAAAACACACAACCTGAGGGCTTATGTAACCCTCATCGGCTGCGCAATGATAGGTGACAAAATCAATCTCAATCTTATCAAACAAATATTCCAGTACAGAGATGAAGATTTTAGCGATGTAATAGCATATCTCCATCAGAGAAACTATATTGAACCTATGAACGATATTTATTATCGTTTCAAGAGTCTGTACCTTTGGGAAACAATTGTAAAAGCAGTTAAAACCGACGACAAGTATGAAGATATAAACAAACAAATCTTCACGTCAATAACAGGATTCACAATGAATTCAACGGCAATTCTCGGGATTATTGCACAAAACCTGAGACACCCGCAACTTGCACTTGATATCTGGACAAAAAATACAAGACTTGCATCCTACACAGGTGATACAAATCTGTATGCAATTTCTCAAAAACAGTGTCTTGCGCTTATTAACGAGCTTGACGACACAGCAACACTCAAAATCAGATATAATATTTGTGAACGCCTCGGCAAACTTCTTGCTGATTTCAATCCTAAAGAAGCAATGGATTATCTTCCGGATGCAATTTCAAATGCCAGAAATTTAGGCGATACCCCCAGAGAAATTGAACTTCTCGGCTATATGGCAAGCTGCTGCAGAAAAACAGGCACTTATTTCGGAGAAGTTGAATGCACCGACGCGGTATTAGAAAAGATGAATCCCGAACATAAGCTTGAAATAGCACTTGTCAGATCAACAAAATTAAATGCTCTTCTTAATATTGGCAACTGCGGACAAATAATAAACCTTATTGATAATGATATTATGCCTGCATTTGATGAATTTTTAAGCAAAAACGAACCGCACCCGACAATTCCGATGGATATAATAGTTGAAACCTGGATTAAGACCTATCTGGTTCTTGCAAATGCACTCGTAATTCAAGGCAACAACAGATGCTTCGAAATTTTGACAATTCTGTTTGATATCTTAGAAAGGAATCATGTTGAAGACACAAATCTGGTTTGCAAAGCACATCTTGCGCTTGCTTTTGCAAATACAATGAAAGGAGATATTCCTGAATCAGAAAAAGTTCTTGAAGAAATTCAAAAAGCATATCAGTCAAAATCCATGGATGCTGAAAGTGTTATCCGCTGGAATTTTGTCAATATAATCAACAATTTCTTAAGAAAAAGATACACCGGACTTCAGGAAGACTTATTCCAGGTAGTAACATTTGCAAACAACAACGGCGACAACTTCACCAAAAACATGCTTAAGACCATGCTTGGTATTATTTTTAGAAATAATGATCAGACAAATCAAGCTATGGATATTTATAATGATCAAATTTCTTATTTCTCAAAAGAAAAAATGGCACTCGGAGCACTTTTGACGTGGTATTTGATAGCAGATGCAACAATAATTACTGAAGGTCCCCAGCAGGCGCTTGATATTGCATCTCAGGCACTTGACGTTGCACAGAACCCGAAAATCAACAATCATTTCTTTGCAATCCTTCTGTTGTCTGTGATGGCAAAAGCGACACTGGCACTTTCGGATTTTGAAAGCACAAAAATCCACCTTGAAAATGCAATTATTACAGCCCGCCAGTACGGTTTGAACGATTTACTCTCAAGACTGTATCTTCAGTACGGAAGATACTTTCAGGAACTCGGGCTTATCAAATCTAGCCGCCAGAAAGATTATCTTGCCGCTGCAGCAAAAGTTTATGAAAAAGCTTCAAGCATAGTAAAAACAACTAAAAATAACAGCATTCACCAAGAAATACAAAAAGCAAAAGCTGTTTTGAAAACATTCTGCCACCTGAACAAAATTCCTGTTGAAATTAAGAAATAACTATAATTTTTTAAAACCTTTACTTGATAAAGCAATGTTTTTGTCATATTATTTTTAAAGAGGTTCTTTGGCTTTTGAAGCCCGAACAGCGGCAAGAAACAAAAACAAAAGAATCTTTTAATAACAGGCTTAGAAAAACAATAGCTTTAAGGAGAAAATATGAACGAGGTTTTAAAAAAATCAGCAGCCGAACAGAGTAAAGCTTTAAAAAATAAAGAAATTTCAGCCGTTGAACTGACCAACGCTGCATTTGCAAGAATAGAAGCACTTGACGCAAAACTCGGTGCATTCAATTCTTTGACAAAAGAAGCCGCACTTGAAACGGCAAAAAAAGTTGACGAAAAAATTGCAAAAGGAGAAGACCTTCCGCTTCTTGCCGGAATTCCTCTTGCCCTGAAAGATAATATGAATATGAAAGGTTCAAAAACAACCGCCTCCAGCAAAATTCTGGAAAACTTTGTATCACCTTTCAACGCAACAGTTACAGAAAAACTTTTAAACAACCTTGTTCCGATTGTCGGAAAAGCTAATTTGGATGAGTTTGCAATGGGTTCTTCAAACGAAAACTCAGCATTTAAAAAAGTTCACAACCCTTGGGACTTGAATAAAGTTCCTGGCGGTTCATCAGGCGGCTCAGCAGCAAGCGTATCAGCATGTGAAGCAACCCTTGCACTCGGTTCTGACACAGGCGGTTCAATCAGACTTCCGGCGTCTTTCTGCGGAATCGTTGGCATGAAACCAACTTACGGAAGAGTTTCAAGATATGGTTTAATCGCATTTGCATCATCACTCGACCAGATAGGCCCGTTTGCAAGAACGGTTGAAGATGCAGCTAACCTTCTTGAAGTAATTTCAGGTCATGACACAAAAGACAGTACGTCGCTTAACCTTCCGGTAGAACACTATGCTGAAGACCTGAATAAAGACATCAAAGGCATGAAAGTCGGAGTTATTAAAGAGTTGATGACAGAAGGACTTTCCGATGATGTTCAAAAAGCAATGCAAAATGCTATTGAAGATTACAAAAAACTCGGAGCTGAAATCGTTGAAATTTCACTGCCAAAATTGAAATATTCAATCGGAATTTATTACATTCTGGCAACAGCCGAATGTTCATCAAACCTTGCAAGATTTGACGGTGTAAAATACGGCTACAGAACACCCGATGCCAAAAACCTTCTGGAAATGTACACCAAAACAAGAGCGGAAGGTTTCGGGCCTGAAGTAAAACGGCGTATAATGCTTGGAACTTATGCGTTGTCTTCCGGATATTATGATGCATACTATAAAAAAGCCCAGCAGATGAGAGCACTGGTTACTCAGGATTTTATCGAAGCATTCAAGAAAGCTGACATCCTCATCTCTCCAACCTGCCCGAATACAGCTTTTGAACTCGGTGCCAAATCAAGCGACCCGCTTGCAATGTATTTAACCGATATTGCAACCATTTCAGCAAACCTTGCCGGTATTCCAGGTATGAGTATTCCTGCAGGATTTGACAAAGACGGCATGCCAATCGGACTTCAAATTCTTGCTCCTCAATTGCAGGAAAAGAAACTGTTCAATGCAGCACATAAATTTGAACGGAATAATGATTATTATTTGCAGCTTGCAAAAATATAAATATTTTAAGGCGGGTTAAATCCCGCCTTATTTTTTAACTAAAACATTTCATAGCTACATTGTAACAAGATTTCTGAAGAAATTCACAATAACCGTTCCAATAGCTATTAAAACAATTACAAAAACTAACAAGTACCAGATATAATCAGGCACTCCTTCATTTAATAACTCTTCATTTTGAATTCTGCAAGGTTTTCCAAGTCCTCTGATTACTTCAATTAATCTGAAAATATCTTTTCTAAATTGCATGGGTACAACAGTATTTGTTTTAGTGTCAAGCCTGAAAATAACTTCACAGTTTACAATGCTTGTATACTGCGCCCCGAGCCCGAGAAGCCAGAACAGCCTCGGTCTTTCATCAACCTCAATCCTGACACGCTCAATATTATCTATTTTTAACTTTACACGATCATCAAAAATTATATAACCACTGTTTGTATCAATAACCATCTTCTGAAAACCGCCCATATCCCATTCTCTAATGGTCGGCTTGTACAAAAAAATGTTGTATAAAACCAGAGCAAAAAACGGAATAAATACAAATGTATCCGTGTGATAAACAAACAAAACTGTTGCCGCCCAAATAAAAGATGCAGCAATAATCCAATCCATTAATCTTTCGCTATACAACAATGATGACTTTATTTGCGTGTAAAATACATGTCGTGCCATAAATAATAGCATAGCGATTTTAGCTCTAAATGTCAACAAGCTTTTGATTGTAACACCAAAAGCTTGTTTTACACACGTTAGGAGAAGGATTTGTAAATTTATATTGCATTTAATTTATAATTTCGAATATCAACTTTCTTTTCGAAATCCAGCTTAAATTCTTTGTTGCCGAGTTTAATTGTCTGCGGAAGTTTCATAATATCAGGCTGAACAATTAAAGAGAATGTATTTATGCCGTTGAATTCTTTCAGGTCTTTAACAATTGCCTTTGCTTCTTCGCTGTCAGCACCGTATTTTGCAGAAACTATACTGTACCAGTATTCACCGCTTTTGGGTTCATATTCTTCATACCTGTCGGACAAAATTACTTTTGCGTCATCTTTCTTTAAATCTGCCATAACATACTCCTTAACTATTTGGGGTCAAATTAATTTATAATATGCCACAGTCTGAATAAAATATAACATGTGTAATTTTAAATTCTGTGATTAAATCCTTTTTCTTCAGGCGGAACATCTTCTGCCCTTGATGAAGTAAAACCAAACCCGAACAGTGAAAATTTAGGTTTTTGCTCTACAGGCGCAGGCTCTGAATTTGAATTTCTTGCTTCAGCAATTTTGTTAAGCTCTGCAAGTGCCCTTAATGCGCTGATATTTGATGACATGACCGACTCCTCTCTTTGAACCTTTTTGTGCAACCATTTTACTTATATTTAATATAAAAATTTCAAAGAGCCGGAATTTCGGCATGCCGTTATTTTGTTACATTGCGTAACAAAAGGCGAAGCCTTGCGGCTTCGCCTTATTTTGAGCAAATAAGTATGAAATTAAATTAATTCTACTCCTTAGTGTATTCAGCATCAATAACGTCGTCATCTTTGTTGTCGTTTGAAGATGATGAAGAAGATGCGCTGTCACTTGAGGCTGTTGATTGTTCTTCTTTCTGAACAGCTTCATAAGCCTTTTGTGAAATTGAGAACATTGTCTGTTGAAGTTCTTCAGAAAGTTTTTTGATTTCATCAACAGGTTTGTTTTCATCAAGAGCTTTCTGTAAAGCGGCTTTTTGTTCGTCGAGTTTTGATCTGTCGGCTGAGTCAATTTTGCCTTCAAAATCTTTAACGATTTTATCTGCTGAATCAATAAAGCTTTTTGCATTGTTCTTAACTTCAGCTTCTTCTTTTTTCTTCTTATCTTCCTGAGCGTTGGCTTCTGCTTCTTTAACCATCTTGTCGATATCTGCTTCAGAAAGGTTAGAAGAATTTGTAATAGTAATTTTTTGTTCTTTGTTAGTTGCTTTATCTTTAGCTGAAACGTTAACAATACCGTTTGCGTCGATATCGAATGTAACTTCGATTTGCGGCAAACCTCTCATTGCCGGCGGAATACCATCAAGTCTGAACATACCTAAAGATTTGTTATCTTTAGCCATCGGTCTTTCACCTTGAAGAACGTGAATATCTACGGCTGTCTGGTTGTTTTCGGCAGTAGAGAACACCTGTGATTTAGAAACTGGAATAGTTGTGTTTCTCGGAACAAGAGGTGTCATAACACCGCCTAAAGTTTCGATACCAAGTGTAAGCGGAGTTACATCCAGCAATACGATGTCTTTAACTTCACCTGCCAGAACACCGGCCTGAATTGCAGCACCAACAGCAACAACTTCATCAGGGTTTACTGACTGGTTAGGTTCTTTGCCTGTGTATTCTTTTACAAGCTGCTGTACCGCAGGAATACGGGTTGAACCGCCGACCAGTACAACTTCATTAATATCGTTTTTGGTAATTCCGGCATCTTTCAAAGCATTTTCAACCGGAGTTTTACATCTGTTCAACAAGTCGCGGCTCAAATCTTCAAATTTTGCTCTTGTCAAATTCAAGTCAAGGTGTTTCGGGCCGTTAGCATCAGCTGTAATAAACGGAAGATTGATATTTGTTTCCATAACGGAAGACAATTCGCATTTAGCTTTTTCAGCGGCTTCTTTAACACGCTGCATAGCCTGTTTGTCGCCTCTAAGATCTATACCTTCCTGTTTTTTGAACTCTTCACAAATCCAATCCATAACTTTCTGGTCAAAATCATCGCCGCCTAAATGAGTATCGCCTGATGTAGAAAGAACTTCGTGAACACCGTCACCGATTTCAAGGATAGAAACATCAAATGTACCACCGCCTAAGTCGAATACCAGAACCTTTTCTGATTTTTCTTTTTCAAGTCCGTAAGCAAGAGCGGCCGCCGTCGGTTCGTTCACGATACGGAGAACATCCAAACCTGCAATTCTGCCGGCGTCTTTTGTAGCCTGTCTTTGAGCATCGTTAAAGTAAGCAGGAACCGTGATTACCGCAGATGTAACTTTTTCTCCCAGATAGTTGGAAGCATCATCTGCAAGTTTTCTCAAAATCATTGCAGAAATTTCCTGCGGAGTATAATCTTTGCCGTCAATGTTTACTTTATAATCTTCGCCCATGTGTCTTTTGATTGAAGCGATAGTTTTATCGGGGTTCAAAATAGCCTGACGTTTTGCAAGCTGACCGACAAGTTTTTCGCCTGTTTTAGAAAAACCAACGATTGAAGGGGTTGTACGGGAACCTTCAGCGTTAGCAATAACTGTCGGCTTACCGCCTTCCATGACTGCTACAACGGAGTTTGTTGTACCTAAGTCAATACCAATTGTTTTTGCCATAATCTATAATCTCCTTTACAAATTAATTACTTGATTCTCTATAATTTTGTTATAACACCATTTTTTAAAGAACTTAAAAAAATAAACAAAAAATTAATATTTCCGCCTGCTAATTTCTCCGGCCAAAAAATTTGACATAATGCCTGTATAACAGATTATTAACTTTTGTAACAAAAATTCGAAAAATTGTAACATTTCTTCATGAAAAATACTTTATATATATAAGGGAAAAAATGAAAGGGTTACGAAAATCCGAATTAATCCAGCAATGGAATTTGGGAAATCGTAAGTTTGGGTGAAAAAAATGAGTTTCGATGCAAACGTACTGAGCGTCAAGCCTGTAATCAGAGAAACCGCCAATATGAACAATGACGGCGGAGGCGGCAATCTCGGTTACATGCAAAGAGAAAGACAGGACGAAGAAGAAAAAGAAAAAAGATTTTTATCTGAAGAAAGTATTTTCGACAAAAAAACGGAATCTGATGTATTTGTAAGCAGAAAAGAAATTGAAATTCCCGAAGAATATAAATTCAGCCTCAAAAAATACATCTTAAAATTTCTTCTGAAACTGAAAAAAATGTTCTAATCAAAAGAAAAAAGAATTGAAACCTTTACAGAGCTTTGTTTTAGTGGAATAATTTCACTGATGGAGAGTTTATTTGTAAAAACCGAAGATAATGTCAAAATTGCGTTTAATCTTTACCGGACAGGGCATAAAAGCGTTGTAATAATTTGTCCCGGATGGTTTATGACAAAAGACAGTAAAGCTTTTTCAATATTGGCAGAAGGCTTGTCTGAAAAATATGATGTGATTGCAATGGACTTTCGTGGCCATGGCAAAAGTGGCGGATTCTACACTTTTACTTCAAAAGAAATCCTTGATTTAAAGGCTGTTGTGGAATTTGCGCATAAAAATTATGAAGAAGTAAATCTGGCCGGTTTTTCATTAGGCGGTGCTGTTGTTTTGATTTACGGTGCTGAATTCAAAGAGATAAACCGCATTATTGCCGTATCTCCGCCGTGCGATTTTTACAAAATTGAAAACAGAATGTGGCATCCGAATGCATGGATTCCGACATTTAAAAAGTTTGAGCCGAAGAGATGGATTTCCGTAAGGCCTTCACCAATAATAAGAAAAAAAGTCAAACCGATTGATATTGCAGACAAAATTCAATCACCAACGCTGTTTGTCGCAGGCAAAAATGACGTAACAGTCTGTCCGTGGCATACGGAAAAGCTTTTTAAAAAGGCAGTCTGCGAAAAAAAACTTGAAATTTTTGAAGACGGAATTCATGCAGAAGACCTGTTTCTGGCAGAGCCGGAAAGATTTTTAAAATTGTGCTTTGACTGGCTCGGATAGAATAAAAATATTGAAAGACATCCGTTTTGTGTAGAATTTTTCAGCCACTGTTATTCTGAAATGTTTAAGAATCTTTGTAATACAAATTCCAGATAACAAAATTGCACTTAATCATTTACATTTTTATGATAAAATTAACCTATGGAAAAGAAGAAAATTAAAATTGGATTAATCGGTCTTGGAACCGTAGGCACAGGGGTTTATAAAACATTAAAACCATTTGAAGACATTGAAGTTACCAAAATTGCGGTCAAAAATCTCAACAAACCGCGCAATATTGAAAATTTTGACACATCAATTCTGACAGAAGACTGTTACGAAGTTGCCACAGATCCAGAAATTGACGTTTTATGTGAACTTATAGGCGGAGTACAGCCGGCATTTGACATTATCAAAACTGCGATCAAAAACGGCAAACATATAGTAACAGCAAACAAAGAACTTCTTGCAAAACACGGCGAAGAACTCTTCAACTTTGCTGAAAAATATAACAAAGTTGTTCTCTATGAAGCTGCAATTGCAGGCGGAATTCCGCTGATTATGCCAATCAAAACGATTATGGCAGGCAACAAAATCAATAAAATCGAAGCCATTTTGAATGGTACAACAAACTATATTCTGACAAAGATGGATGTCCAAGGCGCGTCTTATGAGGATGTTTTAAAGGAAGCGCAGGAATTAGGATACGCCGAAACAGACCCGACAGGAGATGTTGAAGGTTTTGATGCAGCTTACAAAATTACAACTCTTGCAACTATCGCCTTCAGAAAACGTATTAAACTCGACAACGTCTACCGCGAAGGCATTACGAAAATCCGTGCGCAGGATATGCATGCCGCAAATGACTTAGGCTACAAGATTAAACTCATTGCCTCTGCTTCAATAAACGCAGATAATAAAGCAGACGTGAGAGTTCACCCGATGCTGATTTCTAAAAAATCAACTCTGGCTCACATAGATTATGTAACAAATGCAGTAAGTCTTTCAGGGCACCCGATAGGCGACATAACCCTCTCAGGCCCCGGAGCCGGCGAATTTCCGACAGCAAGCTCAGTTGTCGGCGATATTCTTGCAATAGCCGCAGAACTCGGAAAAACAGACTATCTTCTGCCGATGATGCGCTGCCGCCACGAAGAAACTGCCGAGTGCGTCAATATAAAAGACACAATGAACAAATACTATCTTTCTATTAACGCAAAAAACAACAAGGGTGTAATCGGCACTATCGGAAAAATTTGCGCTGACAATGACATAAGCCTTCAAAGCATAGTGCAAAGAGGTGTTGATGATGACAACACCGCAAACATTACGGTAATTACGGAACTTGCGCTTGAAAAGAACATGCGCTGTGCGGTTGAGGCTTTTGAAAAAGACAAATTCATAAACAAAGTCAACAGCCTTATTCGGGTTCAGGTATGATAATAAAAAGACCGGTCAGAACCGGTCTTTTATTTTTTATAGGCCTTTAAATTTTAATCTTATGAATTCCACCTGCCGGTTTCAACAAAATTATCTCTTTCCTCACCAGTATGGAATGCCCCGACAATAACCCCAAACATACTTCCATTAAGCACTGCATTTCTTAAATATTTTACAAATTTGCTGTCTGGAAATTCATATCCAAATTCAGCTTCAAATGCAGCTTTCGCCTCTTTTTTCGAACAGTCATTTTCTTCTCTGTACTGCTTAAGCCATTTTTTTGCTTCTTTGCGTGACATTTTTTCCTCTTTTTCAACTTCGCCGCCCGCCGGATCTTTTGGAAGATAAGAAATTTCGCCGTCTTTTTCATTCTTTGGTTTAATTTCATCACCGTAAACCGAATTCATTTTGGCATTAACAGCATTCATTCTTTCTTGCTGCTCTGTTGGGGTTTCTGCCACTTTAACGCCGGCTGCTTCCATAATAGTTTTTGCTGAATTAACACCATCAACTGTCATAATTCAATCTCCTTTCTTAATCTCGTATTGCAAATTAATAGTTAATAAATATTATATACAAGTTAAATAAACGTTATTTAATATTTGAAATTGCCATACTTAAAAAAAGAATTTACAAAAATTAATAGTTATTAAATGTTAAAAACACATTATTACTCATTAGAAATCTGTTAATACAAAATTTATAATGGCCATTATGGATAAGAATTTTGATCTGGAAAAACGCTTTGGAGCAAAACTTGCCTATATAAGAAAATCCAAGAAATTATCACAAATGAAACTTGCAGAATTAGTTGACATGAATTTTAACTATATAGGACAAATTGAACGCGGGGAAGCAAATGTTACGATTAAAACAATGAAATTATTAGCCAATGCTCTTGATGTCGAAGTAAAAATATTGTTCGATTTTTCATTTTAAAAATTTATATTCTGTGCTAGAATTAATGCATAAATTAACAAAAGAGGTATCAAATAAATGTACTATCAGGGATTAATCAACACGTTCAGAGAATATCTTCCGGTAACTGACAAAACGCCGGTTGTAACACTTAATGAAGGCAACACTCCGCTTATCAAAGCAGACAACCTTGCACGCAAAATCGGGCTTGATGCGGAAATTTATTTAAAATTTGAAGGCTGCAACCCGACCGGAAGTTTTAAAGACCGCGGGATGACCATGGCTGTTTCGAAAGCAAAAGAAGCAGGCTCGGGTGCAATCATCTGCGCTTCAACCGGAAATACCTCGGCTTCTGCAGCCGCTTATGGCGCAAAAGCAGGATTGAAAACGTTTGTCTTGATTCCCGACGGCTACATTGCGCTTGGTAAACTTTCTCAGGCGATGATGTATGGTGCAGAAATTATTGCAATCCAGGGCAATTTTGACGAGGCACTGGAACTTGTCCGAAAAATTGCTGATAAATATCCGATTACCTTAGTTAATTCAGTAAACCCGTATAGAATTGAGGGACAAAAAACAGGAGCATTTGAAATAATTAATGCACTTGGCCAGGCCCCTGATTACCACTTTATACCTGTGGGAAATGCAGGAAACATCACTGCTTACTGGAAAGGTTACAAAGAATGGTACACAGCAGGCAAAATCTCCGCACTTCCAAAGATGATGGGCTTTGAAGCTGAAGGCGCTGCAGCAATAGTTAAAGGCGAAAGAATTCTGAAACCTGAAACTCTTGCAACAGCAATCCGTATCGGCAATCCAGCAAGCTGGAAACAAGCCGAAGCAGCTCGCGACGAAAGTAATGGTATGATTAACTTTGTAACCGATGACGAAATAGTAAAAGCTTACAAACTTATTGCCTCAACCGAAGGCATTCTTGCAGAACCCGCAAGTGCAGCATCTGTTGCAGGGTTGATTAAAGTCAAAGATACAATAAAAGAAGACTCAAAAATCGTTTGTATTTTGACAGGCAACGGACTCAAAGATCCCGATAACGCAATCAAATACTCTAATGCAAACGTTAAAAAGACTTCTTCTGACATGAACGATATTCTTAAAGCAATGAATGTATAGCTTTTATCGAACAACTTTAAACATTCAATATTGAAATACCTGCAAAAATATGCTATAATTTAAATTGATATAAACGTGAAAGCAATAGGAGGATAAGCCATGAAAACCCGCACCATCACTGAATTTCAGACAGGGGGGATTAATATTGATTGCACCCGACTATTTGTCAGATTAAAAAGTATAATATATGGTCTTTTTAGAAACAATAAATCGTTACAAAACTATGATAATATATTGAAATGCACCTCAAATAATGAGAAAATGATTAATAAAGTAGTCAAACTTGAGGTTAAAATGAAAACAGCCTTTACAATGGCCGAAGTATTAATAACTATTGGCATTATTGGTGTTGTAGCCGCAATGACCTTACCTTCATTAATAAGCAAACACCAAAAAACAGAACTTGAAACTGCATTGAAAAAAAATTATTCCGTTATGCAGCAGGCGCTATTAAAGATGCAGGCTGAAAATGCCGGAGTTCCGCCTTCCCCTAAAATTTATAGCAGACAAGAGTTTAAAGATCTTTATATAAAACAATTTAATGTTCTAATAGACTGCGGACTTGGTTCTACAGATGTTACAGACAAAGAAAATGCCGCAGAATTTTGTGTAACTGAACAACTTGACGATTCCAACCAACGCTATACAGATCACTACAAAACCTTTAACAAAAAAAGTCAAATTGACAATACGCTTATAAATAATGGTCAATTTGTCCTTACTGACGGTTCCATAATTTTTATCGAAAACTGGGATACAGGCAGAATATATATTTCAGTTGATGTAAACGGAATAAAAAAATCTCCAAACATATGGGGACATGACTTATTTACCTTTCAGTTGATGGATGACGGTAGACTTGCACCTATGGGAATGGAAGGGACAGCCTATAGCGAAGATGAATATTGTTCAAAAACATCAACAAACAAATTTAATGGTGTCGGCTGTACAAGCAGAGCACTAAATGATAAAAAATACTGGGATATTTTACAAAGATAAAAATAAAGCAGCCCGTAAGCCGTGTTCTGTTTATAGATAATCATCTGTCTGGTATTACGGTTACCCGCAATCTCAAGCGATATTTCCGAAGTTGGCGGACAGCCTTTGTAGCCTTCGAGTTAATCTTGCATCCTATCGGGGGTTGCCTGGCCGATGCCTCTCGACACCGCCGGTGAGCTCTTACCTCGCCGTTGCACCATCGCTCGTACTTAAAACTAAGCCGTTAGCAGTATTTTTTCTGTGGTCCTATCCACCGGCTCACGCCGTCCGGGGTTTCCCCGGCGATCTGTCCTTGGATGCACGGACTTTCCTCACATTGTCGGCCGGCTGTAAACGTTTACAGCCTCTTGCTGTTTAATTTTTCAATCAAACCGCTGCCGGCGCAATGCGCGATTATCCGGCTGCTTTATTCATTTTGTATTATACTATAACCAGTGTGGATAATGAAAATTTTTGTAAATTTTTATTAATATCGTAGCAAAATAATTTATTTAGATGAGTTAATATACCATTGAATCATCTATACTCTAGTAAACACGTAGAAAACTAAAACACATAACAAAAGTGTGGCGAGGGTGAAAAATTATGGTCGATAACAGGTCAGCAGGATTTTTCGGGATTGGCGGTTCTTTCAATTTTAAGAGCGGCGACATTTCTGGTACCGCGGCTAGAACTCAGGATGATAAAATGGGACAGGGCGGGGAGTATTTTGCCCAGCAAAGACGAGAGGATGAAGAAGAAGAACAAAATGAATCCGAAAAATATATGGACAGAAGCGCCGTTCTTCGTGCAACTCTCAATTCTCTTGCCATGATGAATGTTGCAAATGTTATCAATGCCAAGAAAAAACAGCTTGTCTTAGACGAAAAAAATAAAAATAACCGGCAAAATAAACAAAAAAAAGATGAACGCGAGGACGATATTGAGAAATCGTCAGGTTCTGCCCAAAATCCCGAGGATTCCATTTAATTTAACGGCAAAACCTATAATTTAGAACTTGTTTTGAACGACTAATCAAATACACTTTTGATTTCGTCAGTTTTTTCGCCTTTCTTGGAATTCTGCATTAACAATTCACCGTGATAAAAAGGATTTGAACCGTTTTTATCTTTGCTTGTACTGTTGCTTATAATACTATTGAAGGTGTGTGTTTGAGCAGGTTGAGGCTGGCTGTTGACCTCATTTACCGAAATTGTCATTTTGCCTTCAACATTTTTCACAACATTCTGCGCTGCCTGTGAATTCAAGAACTGGATGGCTTTTTGTGCGGTTTCGCTTAATTGAATCTGCAATCCGCTGTTGTTCAATGCGATTTGTTTTGCAACCTGTGTATCAATGTTGCCTTTGTACAAATCGACTCCCATATCGGTAGCTTTCAAAACACTGCCGAATGAATTGTTTACCTGATACTGGCTGTTCTTCGCTTCCGCCCTTTTTAAGATTTCCTGTGATACCTGCTTAAGAACGGAAGTGTCGATGCCAAGTTTGTAGTTTTGATTGTAAACATTCAGAGCCATTTTTTCGTATCCCTTTTTAAACATTTCCTTAACTTCTTAATCGGCATATCAAGCATTAAACTTTAATTTACTAAAATATTTTCTTAATATTACTTTACAAAAAGGAAAATTTCAGGCAATTTTTCGGGAATAATATTTTTAATATATATACAAGATATATAATAGAGAGATAAATTATGGGTTTACCTGAAACAAACTACATTTTGAGTAATATCAACGCTATTCTGGGCAGTACAGCAGGCGCAATTCAAGCCAGAAACAAGGGTGTTGACTCTAGCACGGCCTCCATGAATTTCGGATTGAATGTAATGAACGGAATATTTAGAAACTCCGTTGCATATGATATGCGTAAAGTTACAGGCATCAATCTTGGGTTCATGGTAAACAATCTTGCGGGATATGGCTCCCCTGAAGCAAATGCAGCCGGCACATCTGGCTTGATGAATGCATCTGTTCTAAGCTCAATTGCCGGCCCATATGCAGGATGGTACAGCGGAGGTGTCTTCGGTCCTTCTATGTTCAGCGGATATTTTGCACCACCTGTTATGCCGACATTCGGTTTCTTTTCATTTGGACCGACGCAGGTAACTACAACATTTTGTTCACACAGACACTTTATTTGCTAATCTGTGAGAGATTTCCAATCTTTTGAAATCCTGTTCAAAATTGTTTGTGTTTCTTCTTTATCCAGAAGAATTTCCTGAACAGCGCCGTTAATAAGATTGTTTATATCTTTCTGATTTCTGTCTGACTTCATAACAGGTTCAACTTTATTGAGCTGTTTTGCACTGATTACGCGGGCTTTCGACATCAAATCATTTCCGGAATATCCGGTATAAAAATCGTCTTCAAGCGCTTGTTTATTGACGACGATTACGTTTGTGAGTTTTGCCAGTTCAAGCTGGTTTTCTTTGTTTGTCAAAAACAGTGCAAATTTTAGGGCTTCTTCTTTATTCTTTGCTCTCAAAGGAATTACAAAATTCATCAGTGAAAAATCGTTCTGACCGAGTTCTCCTGTCAATTGAGGTGCAACATCGGTTTGGGAATATGTTTGAGGAGCATTTTCCTTAATCATATTCAGGAAATTGGCACCAGCCTGAAACAATACAATATTGCCTGACATGTATTTTTCTAAAGCTTCGCGGTGAGTTTGGGTTATGCTTTCTTTCGGGATAAGATTTTTTTGATATAAATCTTTAAACATATTAAAAACTTCGGCTGACTTGGCGGAATTAATATTTTCGTAAGAATTTATTCCGTATTTGTTCAAAATTCTAAGCATCGTATCGTTTTCGGTTATATTTGGAAGAAAAATATAAGCATTTGTTTTTTCTTTGACAATTAAAGCTGCAAGCCTTAGTTCTTCATAAGTTTTCGGAACTTGAATGCCGGCTTTTTCGGTCAAAGACTTGTTATATATCGTGACGGCTGAAGTTGCATACCACGGAACAGAATAAAGTTTGCCTTTGTACTTTAGAGACTCAATAACACCTTCATTAAACTGAGTTATATTTTCCGGCGGAATTTCATAAAGAGTACCCTTCTGTGCCAGAGTTGCAGAAAAATCGGGGTTTAAATTAATTAAATCCGGAGGGTTGTCACTCAATACCGAGGCAAGAGTTCTTTTTTCACCCTCCGAAAATGGAACATCAATCCAACGGATTTTAATATCCGGATTCTCAGTTTCAAAATCCTTAATCACAGAATTCATATAGCCTGAAAAATCGCTCATCTGAAGCGTCCACAACGTAACTTCTTTTCTGCCGTCGTCATTTTTATTTCCGTGAAGTCCCGACGGAACTGTCAGTATTACGAGAAACACTATGATTAAGATATAGAGAAACTTTTTCATTACCAAACCTTTCTGTTTTAATGCTACAATTATACTATGAATAATTTGTTTACGGAACTTGAAAATCAGAACAAACAAATTCCGCTGGCAGAAATTCTTCGGCCGAAAACGCTGGAAGAATTTCTTGGGCAGAGCAATGTTGTTTCGCCAAAGAGTCCGATTTTGAACCTTTTAAAAACAAACAGGCTGTTTTCAATAATCCTCTGGGGCACCCCGGGATGCGGCAAAACAACGCTTGCAAGGCTGATTGCAACAAAAACAAATGCGAATTTCATAGAGATTTCTGCCGTAACCTCCGGCGTTAAAGATATTAAAGATGCTGTTGACAGCGCAAAAAATGCACTCAGAAGCGGTATTAAGACAATTTTATTCATTGATGAAATTCACAGATACTCAAAAACCCAGCAAGATGCACTTCTTCCGCATCTTGAGAACGGAACTCTGTTTTTGATAGGTTCAACAACAGAAAATCCGTCTTTTCAGGTGGTTCCGGCTCTTTTATCAAGAGTTCAGGTCATCAGACTCAATTCAATTGACGACGAGAGCATGAAGGCAATTATTAAAAAAGGCTTTGCATATCTTGCTAAACACTACACGGCAATGGATTGCGAAAGTGGGGTATTGGATTTTATTGTTAACTTATCAAGAGGGGATGCAAGATATGCACTAAATGTAGTTGAAAATGCATACTTTGCAAGCAATCTGAAAGACAACCGCAGAAATCTTACGGTTGGGATTATAGAAGAAATCTGCCAGAAACGTAACACTAGATATTCACAGCAGGAACATTACGACTGTGCGTCTGCATTTCAAAAAAGTTTGAGGGGGTCTGACCCTGATGCGGCAATTTATTATCTTGCCAAAATGATTGCTGCAGGTGAAGACCCAAGGTTTATCGCAAGAAGGCTGATAGTCTGTGCCTCAGAAGATGTCGGGCTTGCAGACCCGAACGCCCTGAATATCGCGGTAAATGCCTACAAAGCAGTTGAACTTCTCGGGCTTCCGGAAGGCAGAATACCGCTTGCGCTCGCAGTAATATACGTTGCAAAAGCACCCAAAAACAACAAGGCCATTATTGCAATTGATGAAGCTTTATCGGACATTGAAAACGGTAAAGACTTTCCACCTCCCATGCACCTGAGAGATGCACACTACAAAGATGCTAAAAAATATGGTTTCGGAATCGGTTACGTCTACACCCATGACGCTCCGGATGTTTACCAGCAATTCATGCCTGATGAATTGAAAAACAAAAAGTATTTATAATTTTAAATAATTGAATTTAAAGCATAAAGCCTTTTTATTTGTCTGCCGAAAGAATTAATCACAAAAAAGCACCATTTTAAAAATGATGCTTTTTATATAACTTTTAATTTCATTAAACTATTGTGCCATTGGAATAGTCAATTTCTGGCCGATAGAAAGTTTGTTCGGATTAGCCATATGATTTGCCTGCATAACAGCTGTAGCTTTAGCCGGACTATATCCGCCGTAAAATCTAATCAAAATACTTTCTAAAGTATCACCATTCTGAACAGTATAAACTTCTGAAGCTGCGTTTTCGTCCTCTGTAGTTGCAGTTGTTTCAGTTGTTGCCGGTATAAGGTTAAGTTTTTCATTTTGAGCCTTAACTCTTCCCGGATTAAAAATCTGATTTTCATCTGTTGAAGATATATGTCCAGTTGAAATATTAACCAGACCTACAAGTATCAACATAGCGACCGCACCGGCTATAAAACCTGTTGCAAGATATACGCTTGGTGATTTTTCAGACTTCTGGCTTACTTTAAAATTCTGCCACAATACATCCAGTTCTTTCTCTTTGTTAGGTCTTACATAAACGTTTGGAGTATTATCATAACTGTCCTGCCTATACTTTGAAAGTGCTTCCAAAACAGCCATTTTCTCCTTAGATAAGTTTGATCTTCTAATTGTAGAGCTTTTCATTATTACCTCACAACCCTAATAAATTGTTCTTACCGGTATGGTATCATGAGTATTATTTTTAATCAAGTTAAATGTTAAGTTTGTTCATATTTTTGACAAAATGTTGCAAGTGATATTGCCATAGGTTATAATTATATATATGAGAATTCTTGGGATTGACCCCGGCATGGCAATTGTCGGATATAGCTTAATTGACTATAATGACGATAAAATCAGTCTTGAAACATCTGGTTCTATTCAAACTTCAAAAGATTTAAAGGAATCTGCAAGACTTTTGGAAATTTTTAATGATATGACAACAATCATAAATACATATAAGCCGGATATTTGTGCAATAGAAAAATTATTCTTTTTCCGAAATAGGACAACCGTAATGCCGGTCGCTCATGCCAGAGGTGTTATACTAACAGTCCTTGAACAATTTGGAATTCCAATTTATGAGTATACGCCTATAGAAGTTAAACAAGTGCTCACAGGATATGGAAGAGCTGACAAAAAAGAAGTTGAACAAATGGTTAAAATAGCTCTTGGAAATATCAGTCTTCCTAAACTTGACGACACTATAGATAGCATTGCAATAGCAATATGTCATACACGTTCTTGCCTATCGCATGCTGTAATGGTATAATTTTTGTGAATAATTTATTAGGAATATGAGGATAGATTAATGTATAGAAACAAAATTTTAGTAATTACAACCATTTTAATTGCTTTACTACTTGGAGTAATGATATGGAGTGCCAATGTTGTAGCTGATCATAATTCACAACAAAAAGATGACAATGTTATAGGCGTTGAACTTCCACAAGCGCAAGATCAAAATTCTGAACCTGATAAAATTACAGAAATCACGGATGAGGAAGAAAAACCGTCAGAAGATGAGGATACAGCTGATGATTCCGAAAATTCACAGCTAAGCAATCTCGTAATAGATACATCTAACATTGTACCAACAATAACCAAAAGAGAACAAAGTAATACTCTCGGTAGAAATTACATCGATCAGTTCGATTTTTCTAACGGATTAACTTTATGGAATATATCGACTTTTCCTCTTCATATATATATAGAAGGAGAAGACAAACTGCCTGCAGGATTTGCAGACGGCATAAAAGTAGCATTTAATAACTGGCAGCAGGCCTCCGAAGAATTTGTGAAATTTGAATATGTTACAGATCCCACAATCGCCGAAATAGTCGTTTCTACACCGAAAAAACCTAAGGAAGACTGCCCTGGTGAAAACGGAATTGAATATGAATTTAATAAAAAAAATAATCGCCTGCTTGGTGCTAGTATTGTAGTCCCACAAACTAGCTGCACCGGAACTGATGTAGATACAGCTTCTTTATATACATTATTGCAACATACGATAGGCCATATTTTAGGAATAAATACTCACAGCCAAAGACCTGCAGATGTTATGTACTCTACGCTTTCTTATGAAAATACCATCTTATCAGATATTGATATTACAACACTAAAACTTTTATATAACTTTGTTCCTTCAGTAACAAACAAAAATTATACAAATACAGAAATGCGCAAGATGATAAGACTGGCAGATGTAAAAAACAAAAAGCCTAATGAAATTCTTAATATACTTAGCACCCACATAAACGCAAATAAACCGGAAGATCCTCTTGAGACTACATTAAATGAAGCGTATGAGTATTATCAGAACGGGAATTATATAAAGGCGCAAAAATCTTATCTTACCGCTTTAAACAAAGCAGAAAATGCCCTTGATAAAGCTTACATAAACAATTGTCTTGCAATTATATGTATAAAATTACAAAAATATCCTGACGCTCTCAACTATGCAAATATGGCCACTGAAATATCTCCCATCCCTAAAAATAAATACCTTTCAGCCTACATTAACTTTGTATCAGGAAATGAAACCGAAGCTCAGGCTAATCTTGAAAATCTCCTGGCAAGATACCCGAAATTCATAAATGCATACAGTGTTTTAGCACAAATTTATAAAAAACAGGAAAATACAGATAAACTTAACGCTCTGGTGCAGCAGTCAAAAGAACATTTTATGGATAGCAGCCCTATTTATTACAAAGAATAATTATGTAATTTAAAATACGGGAGAGCTTTATGAACAAGTCTGTTTTTAAAATAATTATGTTACTAAGCATATTTTTGGGAATAGTCAGCGGCGTGCTGACTATTGTCCCGTATGCGGGAGAAATTATTTTCTGGCTTTTGATTACGGTTGCAGCACCTCTGGTAATTTTGTTTTTAACAAGAATGGAAGTTCTTGAAATCACAACCGTAAGGCAGAGTGCTGTTATAGGAGGATTAATCGGATTTGTTTCATTTCTAGCATTCTGTGCGGTTTTCATTCCCGCAGTCATTGTGCTTGCAAAATTTTTCAACTATTCGGTGAACCCCGGAGTATCAATATTTTTGACAAATGCAACCTTTGGGCTTATGATTATGCTTGCTGTGTTTATGGGAATTTTATCGGCGACCATAAATGCCTTCAGCGGATTTGTAACTTACTATCTGATTGAGTTCAACAAATCACTCAAAACACAGCAAAAAGACAGTTTTGACCGGTATGATTTAAGAAAGCAGAGATAAAAATGGCAGAATTTCATTCTAAAATAAAGACAATTCAATGGATAGACAATTATTCCAAAATGGTAGACCAGACAGTTTTGCCATACGAGTTCAAATATATAAACATAACAGGCGGACAGCAGATGTATAATGCAATCAAAACAATGATTGTAAGGGGTGCACCAGCTATCGGAGTAGCCGGCGCACACGGGGTTGTGCTGTACGCGCAGGAACTTGAAAAAGAAAACCTGTCAAGGGATGAATTCGTCAAAAAACTGCTGGAAAAAGCCGATTATATGGCAACATCCCGCCCGACAGCGGTAAATCTTATGTGGGCTGTCGAAAAGCAAAAAGAAGTTATTAAAAATTCGACCTCTGACATAAAAGGTATTGTTGAAGAACTTAAACAAAACGGTATAAAGCTTGAGGATGAAGACATTGCGATAAACAAAAAAATCGGTGACTACGGCGCAGAAGTAGTTCCCGAAGGCGCAACTATTTTAACACATTGCAATGCAGGCGGACTTGCGACGGTCGGATACGGAACAGCGCTCGGAGTTGTCAGAAGCGCATTTGCAAAAGACAATACAATTCAGGTATTTGCTGATGAAACCCGCCCGCGCCAGCAGGGTGCAAGGATTACGACATTCGAGCTTACAATGGACGGTATTCCGACAACATTAATTACAGACGGCATGTGTTCATATTTTATGAAAAAAGGCATGATAGATATGGTTTGCGTAGGAGCCGACAGAATTGCAGCAAACGGAGATGCCGCAAACAAAATCGGAACTTACACAGTTGCAATTGCTGCAAAATATCACAACATCCCGTTTTACGTGGCGGCACCGCTTTCAACTATTGATATATCCATTCATTCAGATGATGAAATCCCGATTGAAGAGCGCTCAAGAGAAGAAGTGACTCATATTAACGGCAAAATTATCTGTGCTCCTGAGGTTAATGTAATCAACCCCGGATTCGACGTAACCCCGCATGAACTTATTACCGGAATTATTACGGAAGTTGGAATTCTACGTCCTGATTACAAAAAATCAATTGCAGAAGCCTTCAAAAAATAGGAACCGGATAAAAAATTAACGCCTTCTTTTGCAGACGAAATTTTTGACACAGAAATCGGACTGCAGTTACTTTTCAGCTTTGTATTTACGAATTTTAAGTTCATCATTTTCTACGATGAGTTCAACTTCATCGAGAACCGGATTAATTTTAAGAAGTTCCAAAATAGCTTTCGGGATAATTATTCCCCAGCTTGTGCCCTGCTGTCTTAATCTTTTATGCATATTTACCTCAATGTCAATATTATATCTTATCTTATTGACATTTTATGCTTATTATGATAATAATTTAAAAGCATATAATAAGCATAAAAGAGGAATATATGGATCTAAAAGATAAAAATAACGACCTTCTGGCGCACGATATTTATGCTGCTGCTGAAATCCTGCATAACTATTGCATGGATTATCTTAATGAAAGCAGAAGGATTTGTTCTATGACGGTCTTAACTGAATATTTGCTTACACTTTCGGATGAACTATGCAAAAGATTCTAAACCCTACACGAGTTCACCTTGAAGATACCATGTTTTTGTACCGGTAATTTTAGCATCCAAAAACTCACCTGTTCTATCCGTATTACAAGGAATATGAACTATTTTGTTATTGCGGGTTCTGCCGGTAATCACATATTTGCCCTTGTGATTTTCAAAGTTTTCAATCAGAACTTCCATTGTGCGCCCGACATATTTCTTGTTGGACTTAAGACAATTTTCGCGAACCTTTTCATTAAGCCTTGCAAGACGTTCGGTTTTTGTGTCCTCGTCAATAAATTCATCAACCCATCTTGCGGCAACTGTTTTTTCACGGGGAGAATACGCGGCAGTGTTTGAGTAATCAAGCTCAAACTCATCAATTGCAGATAAAGTTTCTACAAACTGTTCTTCTGTTTCGCCGGGAAAACCAGCGATAAAGTCGCTTGTAATCGTCACATCCGGAACTCTGTTTCTGACTTTTTCAACAATTTTTTTGTAAGTTTCTCTGTCATAGCGTCTGTTCATCCGTTTCAGAACTTCGCTCGAGCCTGACTGCATCGGGATGTGGAAGTATTCACAAACCTTGTCGAGTGCAACAACCGTATCGATAAGTTCATCCGTAATATCAGTCGGATAAGATGTCACAAAACGAATTCTGAATTGACCTTCAAGAGCATTCAACTCCTTCAGCAAATCCGCAAGATGATAATTTTTGTCCTTAAAATCCTTACCGTAGCTATCCACATTCTGCCCGAGAAGCGTAATCTCTTTAAAGCCGTCTTTCAGTGCGGCTTTTGCTTCCTTAATAATAATTTCCGGAGTTCTGGAGCGCTCCCGCCCTCTTGTATATGGAACAATACAATATGTGCAGAAGTTGTTACAGCCTTCTGTTATCGGAATCCAAGCATTAACGCTTTTTACACGATTAATCTCATACTCGGCAGCCCTGTCATCTTCAGTTGCATTTGTTTCTGTGCATTCAAGAACACGCTCTCCGTTTTGAACTTTTTTAAGAATCTCCGGCAAAGCATAGATTTTGTGAGTTCCAAGAACAAAATCTACATAAGGTGCTCTTCTGAAAACTTCTTTCATCTTTTGCTGTGCAACACAACCGCAAAAACCTATTTTCAAATCCGGTTTGGAAGTTTTTTTCCACTGACCCCATACGCCTATCAGACTAAAGGCTTTGTCTTCACTCAACTGCCTGATTGAACACGTATTAACCATCACAAGATCGGCTTCCTTCGGGTTTTCAGTTTGTTCATAGCCTGAATGCTGAAGCATTCCGAACATTCTTTCGCTGTCAGACTTGTTCATCTGGCAGCCCATTGTTTCTATATATACTTTTTTCATCTGAAACTTCCTTAAAAATTATCTGTCTGTAAGTTAATTATAATATAAAAAAGATAATAAGTATTTTGCGGATTATTAAAGGAAAAGAATAAGAAGTGAAGAGTAAATAATAAAAAAGTATTTCCACTCTCCCTCACCTTTCCCCTTAAAACACTTGACTTTTAGCGGTAAAAATTATATTCTGAAAGAAAGATGTTTTATTAATTTTTTGATTAAGGGGTTAAGATAAATAATGGGATTAACAAGAAAAAACGTACTTTCTTTGCTTGATGAACGCACAAAAAAATACGGTGAAAGAATTGCACTTGGCACCAAAACACCTTTAGGCTGGAAAGAATTTACCTACAAAGGCATCGGGCTTCTGTCACGCAAGCTTGCCTGCTATTTGATTGAAAATCTTCAAGTTCAAAAAGGCGACAGAATAGCAATCCTCTCAGAATCTAAACCTGAATACGGAGCCTGTGTTTTTGCATCTATCATGTCAGGTATGACAATTGTGCCGCTTGACATAAAGCTTACAAAATATGAGTTGACAAACATTCTCTCAGACTGCGAACCGACGATTATGCTCGTATCAAGGGCGCATCTTGAAAAAGCAATAGAACTCCAAAAAGAACTTCCGTTCCTGAAAAACCTTATTATAATGGATGAACCTGCTTATGCCGACAAGTTCATGAGTCTTTATAACATTCCAGAAAACTACGAAGCCAAATGGAAACCCCGTTCTTCAAAGTCAACCGTATTTATAATTTACACCTCCGGCACAACAGGTTCACCCAAAGGTGTCGAAATCTCTTTCCAGAATATGATGGCACAGCTTGACGACCTTGAAGATGCCCTAAATCGTATTCTACCCAACCACAATACAGGAACAGTCCTTTCTATTCTGCCAATGAATCATTTGTTTGAAATGTCTGTTGGTTTTAGTGCATTTATGAATTTCGGATTCAGTGTTTATTATACTCCAAGCCTTAAACCTAAAGATATTTTAGGCATTATGAGAGCAAAAAAAGTCGACTTTATGATAGTTGTACCAGCATTTTTGAAACTTCTGAAATCCGGAATTGAGTCCGAAATCAACTCAGGTTCAAAACGTACAAAAATGTTGTTTAAAATGATGTACGCTATTGCAAAATTCATTCCTTCTTACAGAATAAAAAAACTTATGTTCAGGAAAATTCATGACAAATTCGGCGGACATTTCATGGGCTGTATCCCGGGCGGGGCCCCGCTTGACGTTTCTGTCGGAGAATTTTTTGAAAGAATAGGAATAAAAGTTTATCAGGGATACGGCTTAACTGAAACAAGCCCGGTCGCCTCGGTAAACGTTGATAAACGCCACGACCTTGCCTCTGTCGGCAGGCCGCTGAAAAGTTTTCAGGCAAGAATTGATGCTGAAACAGGTGAACTTCAGCTAAAAGGCCCGTGCGTCATGAAAGGTTATCACAACCAGCCTGAACTTACCGCCCAGACTATAGACCCTGACGGCTGGCTCCATACAGGAGATATCGCAAAAATTACACCGGATGGACATATCTACATTACAGGCCGTATCAAAAACATGATAGTTCTTTCAGGAGGGAAAAAAGTCTTTCCGGAAGAAGTCGAATCCGTTCTTGAAAAAAGTTCTTACTTCGCAGAAGTCTGCGTAATCGGATACTCTCACTCATTCGGCGCAAAAGACGGCACGGAAGATATTGCGGCAGTAATCGTTCCCTCAGCAGAACTTCTCTCCAAATATGATGATGCAACAGTTGAAAAAAAATGCAGAGAGGAAGTTAAAAGATTGTCACAACGCTTGACACCGTACAAACGTCCTATTAATATAGTTGTAAGCAAGACTCCGCTTCCGAGAACCGCTACCAGAAAAGTTAAAAGAAAAGAAGTGAAAGAGCTTGTAAAAGCATAATTTCTTCGGTTCCGCCATTGTGTGTCTGCCCAAAATTATTTTTACAGGAGAGTTTATGATTAAAAAAAAATTATTACTTTTTGTTTTGTGCAGCATGCTTATACTTCCGGCTGCAGCAGACGAAATCAACGGTGACATTGTGCTTGACGAAACTGATACACTTGAATTTCCGGCAGGAACTCCGGAAGAATCGCGCAGGGTGCAGCCTTCATTGAAAACAGTTTCAGTTCCCAAATGGGAAGAATTCTGCGAATCAGGCTATGAAGACGCAAAACTTAGACCAAATAAAAATATTTTTAACATAATAAATTTTGTTGATGCAGAACAGACAAAAAGCAACTACTGGGCTGAACGACGTATTAATTTTGAAAAAGCAATTGATCATTGCAATACTTTAACTGATGAAGAAAAAAGTTTCTGCTATGAAGGCGTTAGAAACGCAGAGCTTGAACGCAATGAAATGTATGAACAACAACGAAAACAAATTAACTACAAAAACAGAGGTATTGTCATTGACAAACCTAACTACTGAATTGGTCACAATTTTACATACTAACTAAACTAAACGCCGAAGGAAATCCTTCGGCGTTTTTAATTTATAATCTACACAATTTGCCGCAAACTATGAAAAATATCTTTTCAACAAACCGTCAAAACCTTTGCCGTGACGGGCTTCGTCTTTAGCCATTTCGTGAACAGTGTCATGAATTGCATCATATCCAAGTTCTTTAGCTCTTTTAGCAATAGCAAGTTTGCCTTCGCAGGCACCGTGTTCTGCTTCTGCACGAAGTTCAAGGTTTTTCTTAGTTGAATTTGTAACAACTTCGCCGAGAAGTTCAGCAAATTTTGCAGCGTGTTCTGCTTCTTCAAAAGCATATCTCTTATAAGCTTCAGCAACTTCAGGATATCCTTCTCTTTCAGCGACTCTTGACATTGCAAGATACATTCCGACTTCTGTGCATTCGCCGTTGAAATGAGCTCTTAATCCTTCCATAACTTCTTTATCTTCAACAACACCGTCGCCTACGTTGTGTTCGCATGCGTAAACTTTTTCGCCGCCGCCTATTTCTTTAAAAGTTGTAGCTCCGCAAAGCGGGCATCTTTCCGGTGCTTTATCAGCTTCTGTCGACCAGCCGCATACTGTACATACAAATTTTGCCATTTTTACCACCTTTCTTAATTTCTCGTGAAATTATCTATCTCTTTTTACATATTTTACTATACAACATAAAATTATTTTTGTAAAGTAAGAATAATTCCTATTTTTTGTAAAATTATGTTAACTTTTTGGATTTTATTGAATATTTGTTTTTACAAAAAATTTTATATAAAAAGAAAGAGAGTATTTATGTCAGTAAACAATGTTTCCTCGGTAAGCGCAGAAACCCTATCGGCAATAAAACAAAAGCATCTGAAATTTCATCTTCTTCGGAGTCCAGCATCTGGAATGAATACAAACAATTTGATGTAAACGGCAACGGAAGTCTTACTGATGACATTGATTTACTGTCAAATGACAGCCTTACAAGTCTTGGACAAAAACTCGGGATAATTAGCGACGGAACAATTGGAGCTACAAAACAAAGCGAACAGACCGGCGACTGCTATTTGTTAAGCAGCCTGAACGCTCTAAGTGAAACTTCCTGGGGCAAAGAAGCAATTGATAACGCTATAAAATCTGACGGACAGGGCGGTTATAACGTTACCTTTTATAATGCGGATGGAGAACTGGAACAAATCACTGTATCATCAGACGAACTCTCGGCAAATCCGGAAAAATATTCAAGCTGTGATGTTGATATAAAAATTATAGAAGTTGCTGCTGAAAAGTTTTATGCAGCACATGCTGATGAAGAAGCTTACAGCTTTAAAAACGCAGACAATCCGCTTACTGAAGGTTTAATGGAGGGAAAAACTTCGCTTGCCTACATGCTTACTGGAAGCGAAGGGCACGTTTTGCAATTGAAGTCTGTTAAAATCGATAAAAGAATTCCGAAGAGTGCACTTGCCTCTGACAGAGACAAACTGACTAATGACTCGTTGACTGAAGCACTTTTAAATATTGCGTCCTCCTCGGATCAATATGCCTCTATGTGTTCATTCAAAAAACCAGGTTTGTTCGACCAAATATTCGGAAATCCTAATATTGTTGCCGATCACGGATATTCAATATCTTCTGTTTTACAGAACAGCAGCGGCGGGATTGAAGCTGTCGTCCTTAAAAATCCATGGGACAGTTCAAAGGAAATAATTATGCCTTTTAATGACTTTAAATCCCGAATTATGTATTTTGTCAGCCACAACAAAAATGACATCTTTTAAAAAGGCAGCCTGTGATTTTTCTTTCTTGTCTTTTCTAAAACTTCAGCAAATGGAATAATCGGCTCCATTTTGTACCCGCAATCATCCGATAGCGCACCGCCCATAGAAAAAAGCTCTTCTTGAGGATAACGCCTGCATATTCCGGGGCGAGTTTTGTGAATTTTACACTTATGAGTTACAGGATCAAGGTTAGTACATTCAAAGATTAATCCTATATCGTCTTTGCCGATAACCTTAAGATATGTATAAAATCTGTGAAGAAGTTGTAATTTTTCAAACTCTTTCTCATCCTGAATTACATGCCTGAAATGTTTTACATAAATCTGAGTACAGCATTTGCCACAAGCGTTGCACTTGCCTGTCCGGTAATATTTCCGCCTCAAAACCGTTGATAAAAACCATTTTTTAAATTTCAGAAACATAACTACATGATAGCAGAGTTTTAATTTTTAAAATTATAAAGTTTTGTAAAGTTTTTAGTAAATAACTGGCAAATAATTTTTTTCAGGAGAATTAATAAAACGTACCCCTGAATAAATAACATACTATAACATAACCAAAATAACCAACCTTGACCTCTGATAACCAAAATAGGAGGTCTTTTTTTTGAAACAAATTTTATACTTTCAGGGAATGAAAAAATATTGGCGGACATTTAAGATATAGATGGTTGGATATGCGAAAGGTTGGTAAATATGAAAAAGTTATTTTTGATTTCTGCATTAATGCTAATGCCGCTTGCCTCATTTGCAGCATGCGCAATAAGTGGAAATTCCTGCGCCTATTCAATTGAAAAACCTCCGCTACAGGAAAAATATCTTCCTGATCACGTTCAGGAACTACAGGAACCGGATGCTTTTCGCCCCCGATACATTACGCCATACTATGACGAACTTATAAACACTGAAACCGGGGCCGCTATAAGCACACAAGGCGGACAAAATAATTACAACTCTAATTGCCAATTTGGTGTTTGCCTGCCGGGAAAAAATCCTGTCTCAGGTGAAGTAGGTGAATAGTCATTTAAGGTATGGTGCCGGCTTATTAAAGCCGGCACCATACTATTATCACTTTATAAAAGTTATTTTAAATCAAACTTCAACACTGTCTGCGTTTTAAATCCGATTTCAAACAGGTCACGTTTTCTTATTGCAGAAGACAAATCCGGCAGATAATCCGGAGTGTTCGGAGTAAGCCAGAATTCTGCAACATTGTATTTTGGATCAAAATCTATTCTGACTTTTTTTATTAATGCAAGGTGCGCTCTGTCAAGCCCGTCCGCAAGTTTTAATATTCCGCCCAGACGCTTTACAATCTTGCGTTCTCTTTTGTCAAAATCAGAATATATTTCGTGTTTCTCTTTATCAGGAAGACTTCCTCTGTGGTATCTGCAAATACTTGCTACAAGCTCGGTTTCTCGGTCTGTGAAACCTTTCAGGCCATATTCAATAATTAACTTTTGACTGTGCTTGTTATGATTTTTGCATTCCACATAATACCCGATATCATGAAGCAGAGCCGCACTTTCAAGAAGCCGTTTTTCATCTTTTGTCATCCCGAAAAGCTTATCGCTAGCCTCATCAAATATCATAATTGAAAGCCGTTTAACTTCAAAAGGATGCGAAGATGCTCCGCCTGAAAACTTTTCAAAAATTTCTTCCGTAGATAATTCCATACCTGAATTTTATCAAAAAAATGACACAGGGACAAATTTTATGCTATAATGTTTGTACGTGAGGAACTATTATGGACAATATTCAGGGGCAGGGTTTTGATTTATCTCCGGAATTGCTTGATCAGATTCAGGCAAACATTGAGGAAATAATTAAAAGCTTTCCTATTTCCGAGAGTAACAAGACTGATGTTATAAAGAAAATAAACTTTATGTATTCACAAACCAGACACATGTCTGTAACAGATGCATTAACAGGATTGTTTAACAGACGACATTTTGAATCCACTATTGATAGAGAATTCATGCGAGCCAAAAGATATTCAAGTGATTTAAGTATAGCGGTTTTTGATATTGATTATTTCAAAAAAATCAACGACACTTACGGACATCTTTGCGGAGATTATGTATTAAAAGAGATTGCCTACATTGCCCTTGAAACCTTTAGAAAAACAGATATTCTTTTCCGTTACGGAGGGGAAGAATTTGTTGTCATTCTGACTGAAACCCCTATTGACAAGGCTGTAATACCTCTTGAAAGATTTCGCAAAACAATAGAGGATTATCCGTTCTTTTATGACAACAACAATATAAAAGTTACTGTAAGTATAGGTGTAGAAACATTAAATCCTGATATATTTACATCTTCTGATCTGCTCGGAAACGCCGACAAAGCCTTATATCATGCAAAAGAAGACGGACGTAACAAAATAATTACAAGCTCAGTTCTCTAATTTAAACATAAACTTTTACTCAGACTTGTTTCCGATTTGTTTAAATGTAATCCATGCAGAAAGCACATGCTGAACATTATCTATTCTAATAACCCTTGATTTCTCTGAAGCATTTATGAGTGGCCAGTAAGCGTCTGTCGGAATTCCACCTTTGCTACCGCCTCCTTTTACCTGAAAGCGGCTCAAAAATTCTGTCCCGAGTTTAAGCGCAAAAAGCACCTGCTGTTTCAACATTTCATCATCTGTTACATAATAAATACCTACAAGGCCTTCCATAATGGTTCCAATACTGCATAAGCGGAAGTTCTCAATAAATGCCCCCCGGTAAGTATTTCCTTCTTCAACTATCTGCTTTGAAATCACAATGTTTGCCATCTGTTTTGCATGAGATTGCAAAAGCTTCTTCTCTTCCGGCAGAAGTCCATTGTTTGGTGTTTCAAAAAGCTTTCTTGTCGCAAGCATTGCCCAGTGGTCAAACGGAACATTTTTAGTTTGATTTTTTCTTGAATTTGCAAGATACAGCAGAGCTTTTTTGGCCGACAATACCCATTTATCCTGCGGGTCAACCTCATTAAGATACAAAAGTCCGAGGGCTGCTTCGCCAGGATAATACAAAGAAACAAATTCTTTATCCTTTTCTTTTTTATCAAGATTATACTTAGAATAAAAACTACCGTCATCTTTTTGCATATACAGAATGAAATTACCGAGGCCTCTGAGAACCTCCAAATCAATCTTTCCTTCAGGATAAAGGTTTGAAAGTCCGATAAGAGCAAGCCCTGTTCCTCCAAGTTTGGCGGTAGGCTCTTTTAGCTTTTCTTCTTCTGTTTTTGAAACTACTGCATATATGCCATCTTGCAATGGTTTTACATAATTTTCAATAAAATATTTTGATGCAAGATAACGTTTTTCATGCAAAGAATAATCATTTAGATATCTTTCACAAAGATACATCGCATATAACGTTCCGGCATGACGCAAAGCATTATATTGTTTATCGCTATATTTTACAGCGGGGTCTATATTTGCATTATAAACAAATCGGCCTGAAGGGAGTGTTTTATCAGACAGATAATGCATTGAAAGGCTAATTTCTTCATCAGGAACAAATTCGGGTATTACAGCAGCTTCTGCAGGAAGAGGATTTTTAACTGAATATGCTGCTGCAAAAATCATTAACAATGACATTAAAATATAAATTGACTGCTTCATAAAACACCTTTCTGTTTATTCTTTTTCCTTTACCAAATATTATAGCAGATTTTATCTCAACCTCAAAATTGCACTGTGGCGGTTTGTTGTGCCATTTTCTCTTCTGTAAGAAAAAAACAGGTCGTTATCACACACTGTACAATACGGGCATACATCAATGTCTTTTACTCCCGCTTCCAGTAACTGCCGTTTGTTAATTTCCTTTAAGTCAACAAAAAACTCCCCGTTTCGCTCTTCAAAAATTCCGTCTTTATCCTGAACTGTTACGGTAAGCTTTTCAAGGACATCCTCACCTACATTGTAACAGCAGAAAGAAATTGCAGGACCGATTGCTGCCTTTAAATCTTCAGGATTGGAAGAAAAGATTTCCGTCATTTTTTTTACGGTCAAACCCGCAATTTTACCGGCAGTTCCCCGCCAGCCTGCATGTGAAACTGCTCCAATATTCAATTTTTCATCATAAATTATTAAAGGAGTACAGTCTGCAAAATTCAAAAAAATCCCCTGCTCTTTATTCGCCAGAATCAAACCGTCACAGTCAGGATAAGAATTCCTTGAAACTTCTGCAATTTCTATATTTACAGAATGCGTCTGGGATGGATTTATAAAATTTTCCGGCTTTAAATTCAGGATTTCACAAAACATTTTTTTATTTTCCTGAACCTGACTTTCCATATCTTTTTCTTTTGTTTTTATAATACTTTCCCGGGTTGTGAAAAAATGGTCGACTTTATTGAGCAAATCAGATTTCATAACGGTTTTCCCGTTTATTTTTTCAAAATAAAACATATCTCTCCTTCCGGATAATCTTTCTTCTCTATATTTTACCCCAAAAGTCCTAATTCTGCCATAGAATAGAAAGTTTCCTGATTTGATGTTAATTTGACAGGGTTTGAATTTAATAAGGAGAAAATAATGAACTTTAGAAATTGTATTGTAGAATTTATAGGAACATTTTTTCTGGTATTTACAATAGGTTGTGTATCACTTTTAGGCGGAGATGGTGTAATTAATGCGCTGGCTATAGGTTTTGCGTTAATGATTATGGTTTATGCAGGGGGACACATAAGCGGAGGGCACTACAACCCTGCAGTTTCGCTTGCGGCAGTAATAGGAAAAGCCTTGTCCGCCGCAGAACTTATACCATATGTAATCTCACAGCTTCTGGGAGCCGCAGGTGCGGTCATTCTTGTAAATTATTTTTCTGGACACGTTGCAAATTACGAAGGCTGTGCGTTTAATTTTCTGCCTATGATTGTCGGCGAATTTTTGTTCACATTTGCACTTTGTTATGTAGTACTGATGACGGCTGCAAGCAGAAATACAAAAGGAAATTCTTATTTTGGACTTGCAATAGGTTCGACAGTAACTGTCGGAATTTTTGCAGTCGGAAGCGTTCTTTGTTACGGTGCATTCAATCCGGCTGTCGCTATGGCTTTAGGGATGATGCACACTGCCTGCTGGCCGAGTGTATTTGTAACTATTATCACCAACCTGATTGCAGGAGCAATTGCAGCTTTAATTTACAACTATACAAATCCCGATAAAATTGAAATTAATCTCTAGTATCGTAATCAGTCGGAATATGAATTTTTCCTCTGGCAAGACGGATAGCCTGTCTTGCCGCTTTTTCAGGATAATCATACATTTCTTTCATATGTTCCCGTTTTATAATCTCGCTTATAAATTTTAAATGCTTCGGAAGATTTTTGTTTATCTCCGGATGTTGAGCCGCCCAAACTTCTAACGGTTTCTTGCCCTTCTGTATATTACAAAATTTGCAATATCCGGTTTTATTAAAATATTCATCTGCTCCGCCGGCAGCCAGAGCTTCCGTATGATCAACAGTTATTACTGTCAATTTAAAAACATTTTGCATCATAGATTTTAGTATTCCTCCGGTCTGCTTTGCCAGTTCAGCAGGCGGATGAAGTATATAATCTTCCATATAAACCTCTTTTAACCTTGTTTTTGCCATATCTATAAGCTTTGCTCTGTTTGAATTGTGTAAAGTACCGAGAGTATCTTCTATCATTTTATTATAGTTGGAGTAATGAAATTCCTGCCCATAAGGCATATCAACGCATTCCTGCTTAACCCAGAAAATAAAATCGTTTATTATTTCTTTTTCTACAAAATTAAAATTATTATTATCAACAAACGTTTTAATCTTTTCACAGACTTTGAGCATATGCTTTGAAAGATCTTCTTTTCCTGCTTTTTGTAAATATTCCATTACCTCAGACTCGCTAATATCAGGGTTTTTGTCAATAATAGCATTAAACCTTTTAACCAGTTTCCTAAAATCAGACGGAATATGATTTTCATTTATTTTTACTAAATTTTTAAGTTCATAAACATTTTCACATTTTTTTATTTCATTAAAAAGTTTCACTTTCTGATCATGAGTAATTGTCTCGATTCCGCAGCTTGCACAGGGAATTCCTTCGTATTGTTCGAATATATAATTGCGTTTTCTTTCATAAAAAATTTTACTCTGCGTAATTCCGCTTACATTGCTCATTTTCAAAAGATTTTTGCCCGGAACATTAGCTGCTTTGATAAAATCATAAATATACCCGTTATTTCCGGAAAGTTTATTTTCGTTTATTGCATTAGAAATATCCTGTGCATATTGTTCAAGTCTTTCTTTAGCATATGGAGCGTTTCTTATGAAATTAAAAGTTTTATATCTTGGAGCACACTCACCGCATATAAGTATATTATTACCTCCATTATTGTCAGGTCTGTTTATAAATATTTTTTTCAAAGTATTCTGTGAAAAATCAAGCATTCGTTTAACAATAAAAGTCTGCGGAGAAAGCCCGTTCAGTTGTTCTTTATCGTAAAAGAGAACCCCGCGACAATTGTAAGCTGACATTATTGAGTTATTTACCAAATATGCGAACTTTTTTTTGTCGGCAGAGTCCAAATTGTCAAATGTTTCATGAAATTTTTCATCATATTCTTTTTTCTTCGGGATTAAAGTTATGTTATTCAAATAATCTGCAAAAGATTTTATCTTTATTTGGTCTGATGCGGATAATTTTTCGGTTTCAAGCAGTTCATTAAGATAGTGCCCCTGCTTGTGCATAGCTCCAATCACAATCTTAAAGCTTCCGTTCCTGACAATTTGCAAAGCTTCAGGAATTGTTTTTTCCGGAGCTTTTTTAGCCAATCCGTTTATTGAATTTATCAAAGGATGATATTTTTTGTGAAAATATTCTTTGTTTTGAACCAATATACCGGCATAATCAGTCAAAGATTTTGCACGGGATGCCTTTTTCAAAATTTCACCTGTCTTTGAAGTACTGATCATTGCCTCCCCGCAGCACGGACAATGCACTCCATCCAAATTCAAAAGCTGTACCTGCAGATTATTAGAGGCACCTGCAAAATTCACCGGACAAGTATAAAATGTACCGGCAGATAAAAAAGAAGTACTTAAAGTACTCTCTCGGCGAAACTGTTGTTGTTTTTGTACGGGAAGTAAATGAATATTATAGTTTATTACAGGTAATATTTTCATATTTTTCTTTTTTAATCATTAAACATCAAAATATTAATTTTTGACAGTACTCCGCAAAAACTTTACAACTGTTCATAATTTGTCTGAAAGGTTATTTGTGCTAGTATTTATGTTATGAAAAAGATTTTGACGGGGATTTTAATATTTGCTACACTTCAGAGCATAAGTTATGCATCTGACATTAGTTTCATTTATATTAACGGTTCAAACAACAACAATGAAAAAATGAAAAACTGGTTTGAAAAAGGGGTAAGGAAACTTCATCCTGCGATAAAAAATCAGTTTGAATCTGATGAACAGGTCAAACAGCTTATGCTCCAAAGAGAAATGAATATCGTTGAAGAGCCCGTAATATTTTTCTGGGGCGACAAGAGCAAAAACGATTTGGATTTTGTAACAGAACGACTTGATTTATCAAAAGATTTCAGCCCGACCGTAGCATTTCAGGTCAGAAAGCTCCTGACAGAATGCCTTCATGACGCCATATGGGTTCAAAAATCCCACCATATGCTGCCGATAGTTAAAGACCTCAACGAAACGGTAAAACAAGAATATGCAAAAGGCCGGACAGTAATCCTTTACGGATATTCTGCAGGAAGTTTCATTACATATGAATACCTTGTTAATACCCTTCCTTATATAGACCTGCAAGGCCTTTTTAACTATTTGAATGTTTCTGAAGATTTTAAAAATTTTATCAAAGAAAATCCAAGAAAAAATACCTGTATTACAGCACTGTCGGATGCAGGTATAGGAACAATTACAGCAGACGGCAAATTTATCTTTAATCACGATGAAAATTCTCTAAAAGAACACTATCTTAATATTGATTCTTCCACTGAAAACGTTTGTTCTCCGCCCGGAGCAGTTCATGGAGCGGTAAATTTTGCAAACCCGCTCGTACTTTTTTATTCAGATCTGGCGGATTCGGATTATGAACAAACTTACTTCAACAAATATGTACTCAAATATATTATGGAAAATGGACTTTTCCTCCTTTCCGTAAATTTCAGAGAAGATCCGCTTGCGTTTCCGTCTTCGCAAAACCTCACTTACGAAGAAATGGAAAAAATTACAGGCTTAAATTTTGCGGATCCGAAAGGGTTTGTATTTGACAACAGCGGTGTATGGAGCTGGAGACCGTTTTTTATGGCTCATACTTCTTACTGGTCAGCAAGAAAACAATTTTCTAAAGCAGTTGTAGAAAGTGTAATAAAAGGATACAGATACCAGTATGATCCGATATACAGAAAAAATTTACAACAAAAAGAGCAAAATTTATAACAAATTTAAGATATGGAGAGGAGAAAAATGACAGAAAAATTTGATTTTACAGACGGCGCACAATTTGATCCGGGATTTATCGGACATCTGAATGCTTTTGTGCCGAGCATTGAATATATTTATCAAAACCTTTACAGGTTTAAAAATTTCAGCCAGAAAAAAATGCAGTTTAAGATGCAGTATAATAAAATCGTTCATCTTATAGAAACTTACACTGGCTTTTATCTTGGCTGTATGCTATGGGCTGCCTGCATCAAAGATCTTGACAAACCTGTATTAAACAACCTTTGCTACGGCATTGAATACGACGAAAACGAAACTATCGGAGAAGCGGATTTTGTAAAAAAATATATTGAACAATTCCAAAAAGATGTAAAATACTATCTCGGACAGGATTACAAAATCGACGGCTTTATGATGAAAGTCCTTGATGAATATATGGAATTTTTAAAACTTAATAAAGGTTTCACATCGGTTCAAAACACATCTGATATTCAGCTTAACAAAGAAATGGCAAAACTTTCACAAGCTGAAAAAGATTCTATTCTGAACACAATCGCAGACGTTGTTGAAACGGGCAACTTCAAAGAACTTTACCCGCTGAATGACAAACTTTTTGCAAAGACAGCTAACGTATAATTTTATGGACATAAAAGATAAAGTTTACTCAATGTTTATCATAGGAACCGACGGAGGAGGATACGAAAAAGCACTTTCGCATCCTCTTGGCGGTTTGATATTTTTTACGCACGATATTCAATCAAAAGAGCAATTCAAAAATCTTGTTGGCAAAATAAAAACCGGAGCTTCAGCCCCCCTGTTTCTTTCCATAGATCAAGAAGGCGGACGGGTTGAGAGAACTGAAAACATCCATAACGGCAAAAAATATCTTTCTGCAAGATTTGCCTTTGAAAATGGCAGTGAATTTTTGCGCAATCAGACAAGAGAAATCGCACTTGAACTCAAAAGTTTCGGGATAAACCTTAACTTTGCACCGTGCATTGATGTGAATACCAATCCGAACAATCCGATTATCGGAGAACGCTCTTTTTCTGACAATCCGGACGAGGTTATAAGAGCGCAAACTATTGTGATTAAAGAATATCAGGCAAACGGAATCCTGCCGTGCGTAAAACATTTTCCGGGACATGGCGATGCTGACAAAGACAGCCATCTTAGCCTCCCTGTCATAGATTTGCCGCTTGAAACAATGGAAAAAATTCATATTAAACCGTTCAAATCCGCAATAGAAAACGGGATTGAAATGATTATGGCAGCGCATCTTCACTGCACCTGCTTTGACAAAGAACCCCTTCCGGCATCTTTAAGCCGAAACGTTCTTTCTTATTTAAGGAACAATCTCAAATACAAAGGAATAATAATCTCGGATGATATGATTATGAAAGGTGTTTCGGCATACGGAAGCACCGAAGCCTGCATTAAGGGCATAAAAGCAGGTTTGAATATGTTTATCTACAGAAATTCAACCCCCGAAACTATCTCTGTTATTGAAGAAATCGCTGAACTTGCCCGAACGGATTCTGAACTCAGAAACGGGATAGAAAATTCTTACAATTTAATTTGTAATCTTAAACAAAAGTATAAAGAAATTCTTTAAATGTAAACAAAAATGAATATCGTTTAAACCTTTGCCTGGCAATAGTTTACAAAGCATTTTACCAGAAAGTTATTGCAACAATTTTTAAGATTTTGTAAAGATTTGACAAGTTTTAAGCATGTTTTTGGTAGTATAAATCTGGGTTGGTGATTTGCCCTTGTGGACACATAGCCGAAATACCTGCGAGGAATAACCCGAAAGGAATTAATTTAATGAACAAATTTTTAATTGTACTTTTGACACTTTTATTAAACATTCAACAGGCAAAAGCTTTTAGTATTGATGCTTTTATGGACAAAAATATTGCGCCTGTTTCTGATGCAATTGCGGATTTTATTTTTCATCCGATTCATATTTTCGGAGCCGATGTTCCGATAATTATTTTCTGGATATTACTTGCGGGAGTATTTTTCACATTTTATTTAAGAGGCATAGCTGTCTGGGGATTTAAACATGCAATAGATTTACTTATCAAACCTAAAAAATCAGGTGACGGCTCTGGAGAAGTTTCATCATTTCAGGCTCTTATGACAGCACTGTCAGGAACAATAGGGCTTGGAAGCATTGCAGGTGTTGCAATCGCAATTTCCATGGGAGGCCCGGGTGCTGCTTTCTGGATTATTGTCGGGTCTATTCTCGGTATGTCATTGAAATTTGTTGAAGCCGCTCTGGCTGTTAAATACAGAAGATTCAACCTTGACGGGTCAATATCAGGCGGCCCGATGCACTATATGGCGCACGGTTTGACAAGAAAAAAATTAAGATGGCTCGGACAGCCGCTTTCGGTACTTTTTGCAATACTTTGTATCTGCGGTGGTATCACGGGCGGTAATATGATTCAGATAAATCAGGCCGCTAACCAGTTTGTGAATGTATGCGGAGGCGCTAACGGGCCATTAAATCACTTCCACTGGGTAATCGGTCTAGGCATGGCTGTTGTTGTAGGGTTAATTGTAATAGGCGGTATCAAAAATATTGTTAAAGTTACAGAAAAAATCGTTCCGCTGAAAATATTTATCTATTTGTTTGCGGCAATGGTTGTTATTGTATGTAACTTCAAACTGATTCCGCATGCGGCATGGGTTATTGTAAAAGAAGCATTCAAACCTGAACCTATTTACGGCGCAATGTTTGTAGCAATGATTATGGGATTGAGAAGATCTGTACAATCAAATGAAGCAGGAACAGGTTCTGCTCCGATTGTTTATGCAACAGTTAAAACTGATGAGCCTTTATCACAAGGTTTTGTCGCACTTCTGGATCCGTTCTTAACAGGTTTCATGTGCACACTTACAGCTTTTGCAATCGTAATTACAGGTGTTTACCAGACTCACGCCGGCGAAACATCAGGAATTGAGATGACTTCAGAAGCCATTTCTTCAGTTATGCCATTCTTCCCGACTTTGCTTGCCGGAATTGTTCTTTTGTATGCACTATCAACAATCATCAGCTGGGCATATTACGGGCAGAAATCATGGAACTTCCTTTTCGGTGAAGGTAAGAAAAGAACTCTGACATTCCAATTCATTTATTGCGCATTCATTGTAATAGGTTCAGTATTGAATGTAACATCCGTTATCAACATTACAGATGCAATGATGATTGCAATGTCAGTACCAAATATTATTGCAATGTACATTCTGGCACCGGAAGTTAAGAAAGATTTGAAAGAATACTGCATCAAACATCAGCTTGGCAAACTTGTTAATCGTGACTGGCTGACACCGGCTCCTGCTGCCGTTACAACTGAAGAAGAGGAGGGCAAATGTCAGACAGCCAGATAATTGTAACCGTTTCCGGAGTGGACAAAGTTGGTATTGTAGCCAAAGTAACTTCTGTTATGGCACAATATGAAGTAAATATTGAAGATATCAAACAAACACTTATGCAGGGACATTTTGTAATGTTTATGCTCGGCAATATAGAAAAATCAAAATATTCATTCAAAGAAATTAAGGACTCTCTCGTTAATACAGGCAAAGAACTCGGAATGGAAGTCTGGGTTCAGAGAAAAGAAATTTTCGATAATATGCATAATATTTAAAACTTTATACCACACCTTTCTTTTGAAAAAGCACTGTTTCACGTAAAAATCAGCAGTGCTTTTTATAATTAGAGAAGGCTTTTCTGCCGGAGGACTTTCTGACGACTTTTTATTATATAAATGATGTTTTCAAAAAATAATTTCAATGATATAATAACTACAGTCGGAGTTAAGCAAGCCCTATGATGAGCCAAAATAAAAAGTTGTCCATAGCATTTTACTGGCATATGCACCAGCCGGTATATCAATTAACACCTGATGGTGATTTTTTGATGCCATGGGTAAGGCTTCATGCCGTAAAAGATTACCTTGAAATGGTCACTCTTCTTGATAAATTTAAAAATATTAAATTGAATTTCAATCTTGTGCCGGTATTACTTGATTCGTTAATTAATTATGGCGAAAACGGATTTCACGACCTGCACTCCAGAATTACGGTAAAAGAAATTGAAGATCTCAGCGACGATGACAAAGAGTTTATACTGAATAACTTTTTTGACGCAAATTACCAAACAATGATATTTCCGCTTGAAGAATATAACAGGCTTTATCAGAAAAGGATTTCGACACCTGACTTTACGCTCGATATGTTCACCAATCAGGAATATTCAGACCTTTTGGCACTGTTTAATCTTGCGTGGTTTGATTTTTCTTACAAAAATAAATATCCGGCATTAAGAAAATTATTTAAAAAAGGCAAAAATTACACAACTGACGACCGTCGTACAATTATAGAAATACAACGGGATATAATAAGAAAAATTATCCCTGCATACAAAAAATTCTTGAAGAAAAACAGAATTGAAATAACAACAAGCCCCTATTACCATCCGATTTTGCCGATACTTCTGGACATAAACGGAATAAAAAAGAGCTTTACGGATGATCTGCCGGTTGAATTAAAAATGGAACTTGACGCAAAAGTTCAGACAGAACTGGCACTTGACAGGATAGAGAACCTTTTTGGCAAACGTCCGAAAGGTATCTGGCCGTCCGAACACTGCGTAAGCCCCAAAACTCTTGATATGTTGAAAGATATCGGGATAGAATGGACAATTTCCGATGAGGGAATTCTCTCAAACAGTATCGGATTTGAGTTTGTACGTGATTTCAAAGGGTATCTGGAAGACCCGTATCATCTTCTCAAATCTTACGAGTACAAAAACGGTTTAAAAATCATATTCAGAGATGCCGTAATCCCAAACCTCATAAGCTTTGAATACCCGAACCACAACGCAGAACTTGCGGCAAACGATCTGTACGACAGAATCAAGGTAATCCAGAGCAAACTTCTGACGTCCCCGGATGAAGATCACCTTCTGACTATCGCAATGGACGGTGAAAACTGCTGGGAAAATTACCCGCAAAACGGCTTTGTTTTCCTCAAAACTCTATATAAATTAATTGAAGAAGACAAATCGCTTGAAACTGTTCTTATAAGCGACTATCTTGCAAAAGAAAAAGGAAGAAAACCGCTTAAGAAAATACATTCAGGTTCATGGATAAACAGAAACTTTAAATTCTGGATAGATGAACCTTTGAAAAACCTTGCATGGACATACCTTAAACAGGTTAGAGATGATTTTTCAAAATTTGTAAAAGAAAATCCTCTGGATAAAAACATAGACAAAGCAAAGAAAGAACTTTTCATCTGCGAAGGAAGTGATTGGTTCTGGTGGTATGGAGAACCTAATAATTCTGGAAGAGATAATATTTTCGATTACCTGTTCAGAGAACATTTGAAAAATATCTATTATTTCCTTAACCTTGAGGCTCCGGCATACCTCAATACCCCGCTGACTTCAGCAATAGCAAAACCTTCACGTTACCCCAAAGGAGAAATCACACCCTCTATTTCCGGTATCGCTTCTGCCGACGATTCATGGTTAAACGCCGGATGCATCGATATTCCTGACGGACCTTTGCTTAGTGAATCAAAATTCTTTGACAAAATCTGCTTTGGATATGACCAAAATAATTTTTACTTAAGATTTCATATTAACGATTACATACAAAACAATACAGAGATAACTGACAAAACTTTCCAGATTTATATCTACATGCGAAATGCAGACAGAAAACAATCGCTTTCTCCTGTTCGTCTTATCAACAAAACAGAAAGTATACTGCCGATTTCAAAAGAAAAATTCCATAATGAACTTCAGATTACAACAACAAGAGAAAAAGTAAAATTAATCCGTCTAATTAAATCAATTCCGAATAATCTATGGGTTTTACAGCCTGTAAAAGAAATCAAATACGGTTATAAAAATGTAATTGATATGAGTATTCCTTTTGATTTGATTGACATTTCGATGAATGAATCTTTGGAATTCTGCCTTGTTGACGGAAATTACGGAATAAAAAACTTTTTCATTCCAAATGATATGCTTTTGACAATAAAAAGAGAATAGTTTATGAAAATTTGTAAAAAATAACTTCAATTACTATAAAGTTTATTTTTTTTCATCCGTTAAAAGATAAATAAATAAAAGGATTAAAAATGACAAACTTGTATTCGGATTATTCAAACAACCAGGGCATCCCGGAACTACCGGACAATTACTGGAAAAATCAGACAAACAGAGGAGAAAAGCAAGAAAATTACAACGTTTTTGACAGCGTAGTTAAGGCAAACTTTGGCAAAGGACTTGAAGATTTGTCTGTATTTAAGATAAAAAACAACTAATTTCTGCCTGTTGATCCAAAACCGCCTTCACCTCTTACAGTTTCAGAAAGTTCAACTGTTACTTCAATTTCAGCTCTTTCAACTTTAGCAATTACCATCTGTGCAATTCTTTCATCCGGAAGTATTGTATAGGCATCTTTTGAAACATTAACAACCGGCACGCACACTTCCCCCCTGTAATCTTCATCAATTGTTCCGACGCAATTGATAAGTGTTATCCCGTGTTTTATTGCTAATCCTGAACGTGGGCGGATTTGTGCTTCATAACCTTGTTCCAATTCTATTTTAATTCCTGTCGGAATAAGGACTCTTTCCAGAGGATTCAAGGTAAGAGGTTCCGCGATTGCTGCACACAAGTCCATTCCAGCAGCTCCTTCCGTTTTATATTCGGGCAAATTTTTGTTATGCGGAAGTCTTTCTATTTTTAATACCGTCATTTTATTCCTCCATTTATTTAATATTAATACAACTATATGTTTTTATAAAATTATTAATTTATGTAACAAATAACACTTTCTCTGAAAATAGACTTTCCCAAAATACTTTATATATATACCGTACAGAATAAGAAAAGAGAGGTATATTTATGTATGAAATTTTAAACAAAAAAATCACTATTGCAGATGTCATTGTTTTTTTGGAAAAATGTTTTGCACATGGCTGTGTTAAAGAAAAAAATAAAGGAAATGTCATTTGCGATAATTTATCTAACTTTGAGTTTTTAGATATAAACATGGATATGCCAGAGGTAAATCTTGAATTTCAGGATATTATACTAGATTTTAAAGATGTAAAACTGACAGAACTGGCGGCATAGAATCTCCTTTCGCCAGAAAAAACAGAGGTTGCACAACCTCTGTTTTTTTTATTATTGATTGAACAAGATTTAATTTTTAGTTTTTCAATTCGTTTTCGACTTTTGCCAGAATTTCATCAAGTTTTGAAGCGTCTTTAATTCCGCCCTGTGCAAAATTCGGACGCCCGCCGCCGTTGGCGCCTGTAAATCTTGCGATTTCTCCGACAATCTTGCCGGCATTAACACCTTTTTTAACAAAACTGTCTGAAACTTTTGCCATAACTGTTTTTGAGTTTGCAAGAACAATTACGCTTTCGCCGAATTTGTTTGCAAGAAATTCAATACCTATCTTTGCACCGAGAGGTGTTACGTCCTCAATTTTTGTTATAAACAATTTTCCGCCTTCAAAATCCTGAGCTTTTGATGCAAATGTCGCAAATTTTGCTCTTGCATTTTCTTCTTCTAGTTTTTCTATCTTCTTTAAAAGCTCTTTGTTTTCGTCGGCAAGCTTTTCAACACGCTCAAAAACTTCATTGTAGTGCGCTTTGAACATCAAAGAAAGTTTGTCCATTTCTTTGACTTTGGCATTCATAAATTCAAACGCCGAGCGTCCGACAACAACTTCTATACGTCTTGTTCCTGCTGCAATTGCACCTTCTGTTACGATTTTGACCAGCCTTAAATCTCGGATATTTCGTGCGTGAGTCCCTGCGCAAAATTCTTTTGAAATGCAGGTTTTGCCATCCGTAATTGAAACAACTCTTACGACATCATCATATTTTTCGCCGAAGAGCGCGGTTGCACCCGTAAGTTTTGCTTTTTCAATATCCATAACATCAGTTACTACATCATAACCTTTTGCAATCCAGTTATTCATTGTTTCTTCAACCTTGAAAATTTCTTCTGGAGTCATTGCACGGTTGAATGTAAAGTCAAAACGCATTCTGTTTTCTTCAACAAGCGAACCGGCCTGATGAACTTCATCACCGAGAACTTTTATTAATGCCGCCTGAAGCAAGTGAGCGGATGTGTGATGAAGTCTGATTTCTTCACGACGTGAAACATCAATCTGTGCTTTAACTTTTTCGCCGATTGTGATATCTCCGTTAATCAATTTTGAACGATGTACAAAAAGTTTGTTGACTTTGAAAGTTGTCAAAACTTCAGCTTTCATGTTGTCATTTTCAATGACGCCGCTGTCGCCTACCTGACCGCCGCATTCTGCATAGAAAGGGGTTTTATCAAGAATAATATCAATGTATCCGTCACCTTCAACAGTTGCAAGAATCTTTGCATCAGTGTCATTTTCGGTATATCCAACGAATTCTGTTGAACCGACTTCGTCTTCAATTTTGGCATACTTGATATCGCCTGTTACAGAAAGTTTTGCGGTCGCAGCCTTTGCCCGTTCTTTCTGTTCCTGCATTGCAGCTTTGTAGCCTAGTTCATCAACTTTAAGACCGTTTTCCTCCGCTATTTCTTTTGTAAGTTCAAGCGGAAATCCGTATGTGTCGTAAAGTTTAAAGGCATTTTCACCGTCAATATCTTTTTTGTTTACGATAAATTCATCAAGAAGTTTATAGCCTCTGTCGAGAGTTTTGTTGAAGCGTTCCTCTTCTTTTTTAATTGTATCAATAATTTTAGCTTTATTTTTAACTAGATCCGGATAAGCTTCTCCATAATTATCAACAACAACATCGACGAGTTTGTAAAGGAACGGCAAATCCATTCCCAAGATTTTGCCATGTCTTAGTGCTCGTCTTAAAATCATTCTCAAAACGTAGCTTCTTCCTTCATTTCCCGGAATTACACCATCTGAAATAAGGAAAGTTACGCATCTTGCATGGTCTGTGATTATGCGGAGAGAAATGTCTGTTTTTTCAGATTTCTTGTAGGGGACTCCGCTCATCTCGCAAACTTTATCCAAAATAGGTCTTAAAAGGTCTGTTTCAAAAGTTGAAGCAACCCCCTGACAAACCATTGTAATACGTTCCAGCCCCATGCCGGTATCAACGTTTTTGCTGTCTAAAGGCGACTGGTTGCCTTCTTCATCCTGATAAAGTTCTGTAAACACAAGGTTCCAGATTTCAACCCATCTGTCGCATTCGCAGGTATCAATTCCGCATCCTCGCGGATCGTCACATTTATACTGTTCTCCTAAGTCATAATGGATTTCGGAACACGGCCCACAGGAACCCGAAGCACCAGGAGGCCCCCAGAAGTTGTCCTTTTTTCCTTTGCGTTTAATTCTTTCTGCCGGAACTCCTACACTACGCCAGATTTCGTAAGCCTCATCATCTGTCTCAAAAATTGTAATCCAGAGGCGGTCTTTGTCAAGTTTCAAAACTTCTGTTACAAATTCCCACGCCCACGGAATAATTTCTTTTTTATAATAGTCACCGAAAGAAAAGTTACCGAGCATTTCAAAAAAAGTATGGTGTCTTGGAGTACGTCCGACATTTTCGATATCTGAATCCTTCCCACCTGCTCTTGCGCATTTCTGGCAGGAAGTTGCACGTGCAGGCTCATAAGGGGATTTTACAATACCGAGAAATATTGGTAAAAATTGAAGCATTCCGGCCGTTGTTAAAAGAACTGTCGGATTGTCAGGAACAAGACTTGAACTTTCAACAATTGTGTGCTGGTGTTTATCTTTAAAATAATTCAAATATAATTTACGAATTTCATTTCCGGTTAGCATAATTTAATTCCTCTAAAATTGTTTACATTATAGAAAAATTATACAACAAAAAAACTGCAACCTTAAGGTGCAGTTTTTCAGAAACGAAATTAAGTTTTTATTTTTTAAACTGTTCTAACAGCAGGCCGTGCTGTTCCAGATAATTGAGCCATTTCTGTTTTTCCGGCGGAACATCCGCTCTTGTTTTTCCTTCCAGAAGTGTCTCATCTCCTGTTTTTTCGTTAGTTTGTTTCGTAACAGCAAAAAACTCTTGCATTCAATTTTTTTTATGCTAACATAATCTGCGGAGGGAATATACAGATACCCCACGAAACCAAACGTCTGTCTAGACCCTCTGGATCCTAAAAAATTCAGAGCTTTTAGCTTCTTATATATTTAAAAAACAGGGATTTTTTAATCCCCTGTTTTTTATGTATTATGACCATTAGATTTTAATTATAGTTATCAAATTCTTCCGGTTTTTTGATTTTGACTTTTTCTGACTCAATTATAGGTGGCCCTTTAGGCAAATCTTCCGAAGGTTGCTTTTTAGAATTGCCTGATGGGTGAGGTTCTGCCGATGCGGGATGTTCAACACCGTCATTTGCTGATTCTGTTATCGGAGGCTCTTTTCTTGGAGGAAGCTCATGCATTGCTTTTTCAGGATAGCGTTCCTCCGGAAGTTCTCGCCCTGAATTGTTTAGTTCCTCATCTATCATTTTATTCATCCGGGCAACTTCTTTTGATGTTATGATTCCTTGATTTGCAAAATCTGCAAGTTTGTTCAACAGTTCAACTTTTGTTTCGTGAAAAACATCCGCTGCTATAATCTTGTCCCGCAGTTCTCCGACTTTTTTCATGGTTTCTGTCGTGTGAAGCTGAGAACCGTTATTCAAAATATCTGAAATCTTTTCTGATAAGGATTGAATTTCCTGCGTTTGCTTTGCTGTTTCTTTTGTTGTGTTGCGGGTATCTGCACCTTCTTCACGAATAGCATTCCGGTTATCCATAGCCTCATCTCTAACAAGGTTGCGTGTGCGTGCATGCTCACCTCTTACGGTATCCCTTGTAATTGCGCCTTCTGCGTGTACTGCGTTTCTGGTTTTTACACCTTCCTCGCCTACGGCTGCACGGGTTGAAGCACCTTCTTGATCAATGTTCCGGTTAATTTTTTCAGCATTTTTATTATCATTTTCAACAATTGCATCTGCAGCGGCTACAGTTAATTCTGCATTCATTGCCGCATTTGCATTGTCGTTAGCAATTACGGCACCCGCAGCATCATTGATTTTAGAAGTTGTGCTGGCTTCTCTTGCGTTGGCAATCTGCATTAAAGCAACGTCTTTCCAGTCTTCCAACTGCTGCTGATATGTAATAAACCCTTCACGTTTTTTGCCGCATCTTTTCGGATCGGGCATCGGCTCAAATGAAATCGACACGTCAGGAAATTCATGCTGAAGCTGCATATAAGCAACTTTAACATCATTTGCAGCCGAAGTCGTCATTCGCATTGCATCATGTTTATCATTACCTTTAAATTTTTCAAAATTTTCAAGATCTTTTCCGTATAAGTTGAACTCCACAGGTTTGTTTTCCTGAGCGCCTTTAGGAAAAGAAATCTCAACTTTTACTGATTCCTGCACTGTAACATGCGCTTGTTTCCTGATTTCAACAGGATGCTGCACACCACCAACTTTGTTTACTTCATTCGCCATCTAAATTCTCCTTTGGATTAAGTACACTAACACCTAAATATCTCGGACAGAGCAAATAAATTCTTCAATTATTTAGAACACTTTTTTACATTAGTTAACATTGAAAAAACATTTGGACTTATATAGCAAATTCCACAAATATTATTAAAAATTCGTCATTCTGAGGGTTTTGCCCGAAGAATCTTTTTTATTTAGATACTTCGCTAACGCTCAGTATGACATTGTTTTGATTTGCTATATAAATCAAAAAATTATTAACCTTGCAAAAAGAAATTTTTATGATAGCATAATTTACGGAGGGAATATACAGATACCCCACAAAACCAAACGTCTGTCTAGACCCTCTGGATCCAAGCCCTGGTAGCTCAGCTGGATAGAGCAACCGCCTTCTAAGCGGTAGGTCATGCGTTCGAATCGCATCCAGGGTAAATAAGACAGGATAGGTTATTCCTATCCTGTCTTATTTGTTATGGTTAGCAATGAGAACGCACTTTGCGTTCATACGGATTTGCAGACGAACGATATTAGCGCAAGCGAGTTAGTCAGAAAGCGAGAATATTGAGCCGGCTTAGCCGTCAGGCTTAATGGCGAAAACTATTCGAGCGTGGAGAAAATCCAAGACAGCGCGAGCGAGCTGAAGGCGGAGGAAATTAAGACGAGGACTGCAGGCCTGTTCGACCGCCTGCTTAATTTTATACCGAAGGAGCAGAGCGCCAGTAGCCTCTGACTTCTGTGCCGTCGCTTCTGGTATATGGTCTTACATAAACTAACCCGCCGCCGTGCATACTTGCAAGTTCAAGGTCTGATTCATAAGGTATTCCGATACTTTTCAACTGCGCCATAATGGCTGATTCGTTGCCGGTATATTCATCACTTGTCATTTGAGAAATTGCTTCCCGCGAAAAGATTTTACCGTCGCCCGTTGCTGGATTCAGGTAGCCGGAGTAGTCAACTTGATGAGGTAATACTGGCATTGGTGCGGCTCCGCCGGTAGGTTTGTCAGTTAGTCTGTAAAATAAAGTTTCAAGCAGTCCTTTAAACTTTCTTTCATCAGAAGGATGCGTAATCAATTCACCATTTCGCATTTTCATCATAACTTTTGTTGCAATTACTGCGGATTTTTCCCTGTCAGATAATCTGTCAAAAGTTTTGCCGTATTCTTTTTTTATTTCATCTGCTATTTTTCGGCCTTCATTGTTGTTCCAGGAGTCCATATTCCACTCTCCATAAGGATTGTTTTTGGTTTTGAATTCATGGTATATATCGCCTATAAGACTTCCTAAATATCCCATATCTAATGCCATATCTGCACTTCCGAATGCATGTTTAAATGCATCAGCTTCGTTATTCCAAAATTCATGTCCTTGTCTCGGGCTTGTTTCAAACCCGAATTTTTTCTGGTATTCCCAAGTTTTTCTTACCATATCATCTTTAAAATCTTCTTGTTTTTGCTTTTTGGTAACCATTTCATTGATTTTTTTAATTTCGTCATATAATTTTTTCATAATTTTTCCTTTCTATTTAAAATTTTTTATGTAAAATTCATAGTATGCAAAATCTGATTTTCAAAAAGTTTTTTCATATTCTGAAAAATCTAGCAAAACTAAAGAACTATGTATTTCCTAATTTAATGGCAATCCGCGGGTATTTTTATGCTGTAACGCTGCATCAGTTGAATATAGAAAATGCAATTGTCTATTCTACTCCTGGTGCTGACACTACAGATGCTGGAATTATGCATACTTTTGACTGCGCAATAGCTTTAGCAAATTTTATGATAAGTTCTTTTTTTCTTGCAATGTTAGGTATTGTAGAATATTTTTTAAGAAAAAAGTTTTTCCCTGATGGATTTTTAAAATGCAAACCGCCATTATTTATAGAAATACTTCATTCTATCGTGTTCTGGATTGGGATGTGGTTCCCGTTGTCAAGATTTGCATGTGCAGTTTTATTCTTGATATTAGCCCCGATTTCAGAATTTCTCCTTAGGTTTTCATAAATCTCACCGTCTTTCTGGATTATTGTTATAAAAGAAGAGTAAGAAAGTATTTTAAATTTTAATTAATTTAAAATATCTTACCTTACTCTAATTTTTTGTTTTATTCAATTTTGTACTACAATTATAACATCTGTTTCATGATTCTGTAAAGCAGTGATGTTTGGGATTTATATAGCAAAAATTCCACAAAAAATTTCTAAACAGCGTCATCCTGAGCCGAAGGCGAAGGATCTAAATAAATGAGATTCTTCAGGCTTAAGCCCTCAGAATGACGTGCTTTTTTATAATATTAGTGGAATTTGCTATATAAGTCCCTGATGTTTGCAATTGTCAATACATTGTATTGACTAAATTAAAAATCATGCTACATCTTTCAGAATTGCCCAGGTTCTAATCTTGTGTGCCAGAGGGTAAATAAGACATGATAGGTTATTCCTATCCTGTCTTATTTGTTATGGTTAGCAATGAGAACGCACCTTGCGTTCATACGGATTTGCAGACGAACGATATTAGCGCAAGCGAGTTAGTCAGAAAGCGAGAATATTGAGCCGGCTTAGCCGTCAGGCTTAATGGCGAAAACTATTCGAGCGTGGAGAAAATCCAAGACAGCACGAGCGAGCTGAAGGCGGAGGAAATTAATACGAGGATTGCAAGCCTGTTCGACCGCCTGCTTAGTTTTATACCGAAGGTGCAGAGCGCCAGTAGCCCCGAACTTCTGTGCCGTCGGATCTGGTGTAAGGTCTTACATACACCAGTCCGCCGCCGTGCATACTTGCAAGTTCAAGGTCTGATTCATAAGGTATGCCGATACTTTTCAACTGTGCCATAATGGCTGATTCGTTTCCGGTGTATTCATCACCTGTCATTTGAGAAATTGCTTCACGTGAAAAGATTTTGCCGTCGCCCGTTGCTGGGTTCAGGTAGCCGGAGTAGTCAAAATCATACAAATTTTGTTTCAGAAATTGATTAATTATCGGTTCTAATTTTTCAGGCATAACCTGTTGATTTTTAACAGGATCTGCCAAAGGAATATCTCTCCACAGACGCCTGATTGAATTATTGTCTTTGTAGATATCATTGATGTTGGATATATACCCGTAAAGCATTCCGGCAGACTCTGACTTTTTTGTAACAGGTGTTATCGCTACAGCATCTGCAAGACTTCCCATTGCTTCCAAACTATGATTGTTTAAATTGTTATTAAAACCGAACTTTTTCTTATGTTCAAATTCATAACTTTCTATCGGATTTAGGTTTGTATTTGTTAAATAGGTTCTTCCAGGTTGACTTGACAAATTATATAAAAATACAGGATCTTTCGGATTTCCGTAATTTTTAATATTCATATTTTTAATTTGTTCGTCAGTAAATCCTTCACGTTTTAGGATATCTGCCGTGCCATAAGCGTTAAATGTTGTTGCTCTTATGCCCGTTTTTGCAGATACAAGTTGTGCAAGACTGGCTCCTAAAGAATGTCCTGTTGTTTCAATAACGGCATTTTTATACTTTTTGATTGCATAAAAGGCAAGTTCAATAGCTTCAGCCTCCTGTGACGGTTTTTGTTTTAAAAACATTTGAAGATCATTATTTAAATCATTTCTGCTTGTAATATCTGTTCCTTTATAAACTAAAATTATATGATTATCTTTTTTATATATCAAACCTTCAAATCCGCTTTTTGAGTTTTTGTATTCAACAATCTTCCAACCGGATAAGTTTACTGGATTGTCCGGATGATAAATATTATAAGTCATATCTTTTTTGATGTCATCGTCTATGTATGTTCTTTCTTCCATATTTTATTCCTTTCCTTTTTAATTAGTGTATAATCTTTGTATGAAAGTTTTTAATCTTAAAAATAAAATCGGTATGAACTTAATTGGAATAAGCGGATTTGTTTTTGGAGCATACTACTGTTGGGTTGTATTATCCGGAAATACCGATGAAAATAGTGTTTTTGGCTTATTTCTGCTTCTTCTGGCTGTAATTGTTGAAATTATTATTTGCATTTCAATCGTCATTTACTGTATTGAGTATGCTCTAAATCACAAAATACAAAACAAATTCATTCTTGAAAACAAAATTTACAACGTGTTCTGGCTAATTGGAATGTTCATATCAATTTTATTAACTTTAACGTTCTTCGTTACATTTTGCCGGTATGTTTTTTCTTAAATTTTTATTTTTTCACCGCCTTTCAAGTTTTCATTGCAAAGTTCAGGTACCTTTCTTGATACCCGTCTGCCAGTGTAATATCTGTATTTCTGTGTTTACTGCTGAAGTTTTCTTTCTAAACTTTTCGTTTGGTCATTGTTTTGATAATACCCGTTTTTATACTTCGCAATAAACGGTTTAAAGTTATATGCTACTGAACCTGACAACTTTATATCCCTGTAGCCGTTTGTTTTGGCATTCAATATCTTTAATTCATTTTGCGGTTCAATGCTTAGCACATAAGCTATATTTTTATACTCGCCATTCTGTAACTGTAAAATAAACAGGGAATATCCGGCAGTTCCAAGGTAAAGCGTTGAATAAACCATACCCACAATTTCCTTTTCTCCGTCATCATTCAGGTCTATCTCAAAAGCCCTGACTGACTGCGGTTCTATTCGTGCAAACTCTTTTGCTTCTTCCGGCGTTTTATTTAATTCTTTCAATACATATTCATAAAGAATTTTGCCTGCCTGTTTGTCTGATTCTCCGTCCGAAAAATCCAGCTTGCAATATGTGCCGGAGGCTAACGCAGTTTGTCCGAATAAAATTATTGACATTACAATGATTAGAAATTTTTTCATTAACCACATATTCCTTATTTAAACGTCCTGTTTATTTTACCATTTGTTTCTTTATTCCGTCAATATTCAAATTTAAAAATATCTCCGGAAACAAAAAATATTATATTTTTATTATTTTCCCATAAATCTCACCGCCTTTCTGGATTATTGTTATAAAAAAAAGAGTAAGGCAGAATTTTAAATTTTAATTAATTTAAAATATCTTACCTTACTCTAATTTTTTGTTTTATTCAATTTTGTACTACAATTATAACATCTGTTTCATGATTCTGTAAAGCAGTGATGTTTTGTGCTTTTACAGCCGAAATGACCCTACCGAAACTGTAGCTATTTTAATTACATCAACTTCTTTTCATCTCTGTCCATAGCCTGTTTCAGGGTGGATTTTAGATATGTTTGATAAGGCATACCGAGTTTTTGAGCGATTTTTTTCGCTCTTTTAATCTCAAATTCAGACCAGCGAAAATTTACGTTTGCAGTCTGCTTCATGGCGGCGATGTCGAAATCCGCCTGCGCTTCAAATGCTTGAATTAATTCTTCTTCGGCAGGTGACGGAATGTAATCACTTATCTCTGCCATTCCGACAGTGGGAATATGTTCAATTTTATTTTCATCCATCTTGACCTCCTTGATGAAATGCTGTAATCAATAATATATCCTGTTCTTTCAGATATATGTAGTAAACTGTTATGTCTAGACTGCTGCTGTACAACTCATAGCGGCAGCGTTCTTCATTGTAGATTTCGGATGTTTTGGAAAAGTATGCGGCGATTGCTTGCTGCGGGGTAACTAAATGCCGGATGTACATGTGATATTCAAACTCGTTGGTGAGAGGGTTCAAGTCCATTTTGACAACGAACTTTTGACCTTTAATTTTGAACATCTTGTACTTGTGCTGCATAATTATATTATTTCATATTGTGTTGCAATTGTCAATACATTGTGTTGACTAAAATAAAAATCATGCAGCGCTTTTTAGAATTGCCCATGTTCTAATCTTGCGTGCCAGAGGGTATTTTTTTTCAAAAGCAGCCTTTTCAGCGATATAGCAGAAGGGCTTTTATATATCAGACTTAGTTTTCCAGATTTTTGTGTGCAGTTCATAAATAGTGCTTCTTCAATAATTCTGCTTTGTTTTCATCCGAACCTTACAAATATTTGTCACAAGTGTTTTCCGGAAATTCTAAAGTTAATATATTTTTAAATAAAATTAAGTAAAACTGTCACAATGATTGATGTTAGAAGCATAAAAAAAAAACAGGACAAATAAGCCGAAGAAAAACTATAACTTGTCCTGTTTACTATTTATTTTAAATTATTAATATTTACCATTTGTTGAAGGTTTGAAATTATTTGCCCCGTAAAGCGTTTTATGCTTACTTTCTTTGTTTTCATCACAATCAGTTTCTGAAATCATGCAGATGCGTTCATCAAAAATATCATCCGGATTTTTCTTTTTTGCAGGATGTTCTTTTTTGAATTTTTCAATAAACGAATCTAATGTTCCGTTTTTTGCCATGATTATTCCTGCAATTGAAGCAGCAGCAAATCCTAAAAGTAATGTTCCGCCCGCAAATTTAATAATTTTGTTCATAAATATTTATCCTTTCAAGCTTAAAGTTCTACTATATCTAAACTTTCCATATCTTTGTAATCGTCCGCAGAAACAGTATCAGGAGCCTGAGCAATTTCTTCAAGCCCTCTTTCAATTAGTTCAGACTGTTTTTTAATAAGCTTCGATGCTCCAAAAACAATATCCCGTCCTGTGGCTGTTGTAATAAGCTGTATTGTTTTTTCAGTCGGAGCACCATCTTCGCCAAATTTTTCCTGAACTTCATAACTTGGCCAGTTATCAGAAAGTTTGTCAATTGTAGTGTAACTTTTATCATCTGTTCCGTCCAGACGCTTGTCAACTTCATTAATTAGAATATTAGCAACATATTCTTTCTGGCTTTCAAAATGACAGGGCTCTATTATTTCATTTCCTATTATTTCTTCCGGATCACGTTTTTCATGCTTTTTAATTAAATCTGAAGCAATGCGTAAATGTTCAAGTTCAAAAGCTAGAAACTCTTCCCATATTATTTTCAACTGTTCGTCCTGTTCGTCTTTGTAGCAGTTATAGTATGTGCATACTTCTGTAAACTCATGCAGAAGAAGTTTTTCATACATAGTTTCTTCAGGGTCAATAAGAGATTCATACATTGAAACATGTTCTTCTTCAACGTCACAGATTTCGCCGTATGTTCTTCTCAAATCATCGTTACCGTACATCATACCGTGTTCGGCATAGAAATTATGGGTTTGCTGTTCTCCGGAAACAAGGGTAAGAATGTTAACTTTTGTCTGCGGAGAGGCTATTTTTCTGTCATAGTGTTTTCTGAGTCTTATTTTATTGTCATTATGATGATTCTGAGTCGGACGGCTGACAAGAATATCCGTTTGATGCTGGACAATGTCATTAGGGTCTATTCCGTGAATCATATATGCCCATTGACTGTATCTGTAAAGATGGTCAAAATCTTCAAGAAGCCCGAAGTCAAATGTTTCTTTAACATATTCATCAGGCTCGTTCTGCGCAAGCCATGCAGTCAAATCAACAGCGACCTGTTCATACCCCAGAGTCGTTTCAAGAACGGATTGTTCAGCCGGTGTCATCCAGTTTACAGTCGTTTGCTGGGTGTCTTCAATTCTGCGGATTTCGGCAATTGTTTTGCAGACATCTGCATCAGGGCAAAACCTTGCAAATGCGTGTTTAAAATTCCACGCTTCAACTTCAATTCCGTTCATCAGAATCTGGCGGGTTCTGGTGTAGCAGTCAACCTTATGTTTGTCGAACGGCCTTTTTACAATTTTGTACCAGCTTCTAATCTGTTTATCAAGCGATATACCTTTTTCTTTCAGAGGATTAAATGTCATTTTCTTTTTCCTTTCTGTTTTTTAATGATAATTTTTACCTTTCTAATGCATACGCAAAAATTTCGCCAACCTTTTTGTTGTATTCAATCCCGTCTTCATGGGTAAACAGATTGTACCAGTGGCTTTCCGGAGTACCGTCTGTTGAGTATGACGGATTTGTCATCATCAAAAGGTGCGTGTTTGCGTCGTATCTGAGCGGAAATAAATCTTCCATCTGCATAAAACTCGGAAGTTTGTCGCTTGGAAATTCATAACCGAACAGAGAATTTTTTATCCTTTCAATTTTTACTTCATAAGGTGTTCCGCCGGTGTCGTTGTCATTGGAAACTTCAATCCCCGGGGCGTAATCTCTGTTGTATTTAAGCTTTTCCGACCAATCTTTTACATATTCATAATTGTCCGGATTAATAAAAGCCGTTCCGGCAGTAAGCCCTAAATTTTTGTAACGGTCAAAGTCGCCGGAACTTTTTTCCCCGACAAAACTAAGCGTTGTCATTCCTGAACGGGTTCTAATTTCGTTCAAGATATACTGCATCTGAGCATATTCAGGCAAATCACCGACACCTGTATAATTTTCACAGTCGTAACCGCCTATATGTTTTGCAGAATCAATAAAAATTGCTTCAAAACCAAGCCTGCAAAGTTTTACACACTCATTAATCCACAGTTCCTGATGCTCGGCATTACACCAGTCAAAACCTTCATCCTCATCATCAGGATGAGCTATTTTCATCTGGTCTGCAGAAATCACGACTCTGAAACCGGTCTTAAGTCCTCTAAAATGCGCAATATCATTAAATGCTCTAAATTGTTCTTCAGGACTGACTTTATCAACAATTGAAAAATCTATAATATTATTACTGTAACCTGCATTAAGCCTTACACCATAAATCGAATTTTCTTCCAACCCCTTGTTATAGCCATCGCCAAAAATATTCGGCCAGATTTGCGAGAGTATAACGCAGTTTGCCCAGCTGAAGGCAGACGGCGGAATGGCAGGCAGAAGTTTTATCGCACTAATAATTCCACAGCAGCAGTGTTCATAAGTCATTTTGGCTATCGCACGATTATTTATTTCAATATAATTTGCAAGTCTTCCCCACCTGTCGCCGTAATCAGGGGTTTTTATGTGATTAGGAAATTCTCTGAAAAATTCCCTGCCTTCGCTCAAAGTCACAACAGAATCCACAGTTCTCTTAAATGTGCGTCCGAGCAAAGTTGACGGATGCACTCCGGCAATCCATCTTTTGTTCGAAGCACGACCGACACCTCTAAAACATCTTCCCTCGGCCCAGGTGTCAAAATGGAGTTTTGTGCTCCCGCTCAAAACTAAAAGAAGTTTTTCCACAGGACGTAAATTGCCGTTGTTAAAATTTACTGTCATAACAAACTTTTTATAAAAAATTCCAATAATTTTTACATTCACTTATAAGGTTAAGATAATTTAATTAAAAATTAATATTTATTTATTCATTTCAGTGTTAGAATAAAATCGATAGAATAGTTGTTTAACAAAAAGGAGAGAAAAATGATTTCAGAAAAATTAGAAAAAGCTTTTAATGATCAAATTAACAAAGAACTTTATTCAGAATATCTTTATCTTTCAATGCAGGCATATTTCGAAAGACTTAACCTCAAAGGCTTTGTAAACTGGATGACGGTACAGGTTCAGGAAGAACACGCTCATGCAATGGGAATGTTTAATTACGTTCACGAAAGAGGCGGAAAAGTTGAACTTGAAGCTATTGCAAAACCTCAAGTGGATTGGACATCTCCTCTGCATGTATTTGAAGAAGTTCTCAAACACGAAGAATACGTAACTTCACGCATCAACGCATTGATGGATACAGCTGAAGAAGTTAAAGACCGTGCCGCACTTTCGTTCCTTGACTGGTATCTGAAAGAACAGGTTGAAGAAGAATCAAACGTCGGCGGTGTTCTTGCGACATTGAAATTGATAAAAGATGACGCAAAAGCTCTTTTGATGCTTGACAAAGAACTTGCAGCAAGAACTTTTGTTGCTCCGGTAATCGGCTAAAATTTACTATAAACGTATGACATCAAAAAACTCCTTTCAAAGTACAATATTTCTTTGAAAGGAGTTTTTATGCCTGAATTTATGAATATTACAAACATCTTTTTGGCCGTCGGAGTGTTTGCAACAGTGTTTTACATTATAAAAATGTGTCTGTTCCTTTTCACCGGCGGAGATGTGGAAGTTCACACCGATTTCACATCTATTTGTGAAACTGATGTTTCATTTGACTTTTTGTCCATTCAATCAATACTGGCCTTTATGATGGGCTTTGGATGGGTCGGACTTGCGGCAGTAAGCCAGTTTAAGTTTAGCATTCCAATATCAATAATATCCGCAGTTGTATTCGGACTTATTTTTATGTTTTTATCTGCATATCTGATGTTTTTAATCAAAAAACTGGACAAAAGAACAAAAATTAATTTGGAAGATTTTGTGGGAACAGTCGGCAGAGCATACACAGCATTCAAACCGCAAGGTCAGGGGCAGATAGAAATTACCATCAACGATCAGCTTTCAGTGGTTGATGCAATCAATATGACAGATGAAGAAATTCATGCATTTATGTCTGTCAAAATAGAAAAAGTCGAAGATAACAAAATTTATATTGTACGAGTTTAAAATTAAGAGGAGGAAAAATGTTTAGTGCAAGTTTTATGGCTTTTGTGGTGGTTCCCGCACTTATATTAATTGCGGCACTCATATTTATAGCCAATCAATACAAAAGATGCCCGTCAAACAAAGTCATTGTTGTTTACGGTAAAACAGGCGGAACATCTACCGCAAAATGCGTTCACGGCGGAGGAACCTTTATTATCCCGCTTATTCAGGATTACGGGGTTTTGTCGCTGGAACCTATGACAACAGATATTGATTTGAAAGGTGCTCTTTCAAAAGGCAACATTCGTGTAGCAGTTCCTTCAACCTTCACATTCGGAATTTCGACAAAAGAAAACATAATGATTAATGCGGCAGAACGTTTGCTGGGATTAACAAAACCCGATATAATCGTTCAGGCAAGCGACATCATATTAGGTCAATTACGTCTTGCAATTGCAACCCTTTCTATTGAAGAAATTAACCAGGACAGAGAAAAGTTTCTTGAACAGATTAACGCAAACGTAAATACAGAGCTTAACAAAATCGGACTTGAAATTATCAACGTAAACATCAAAGATATTACTGATGAATCAGGCTACATTGATGCAATCGGAAGAAAAGCAGCAGCAGAAGCAATTAACAAGGCAAAAGTAGAAGTTGCACAACAGGAAAAACTCGGTGCAATCGGTGAAGCAGAAGCTAATAAAGAAAAAGAAGTTCAGGTTGCAGAACAAACAGCCCAGACAGAAATCGGTAAAACAAACGCAGAAAAAGAACAGCGTATTAAAACCGCAAGCCTTGAAGCAGAAGCAGTAGACGGTGAAAACATTGCAAAAGCCAACATCGCAGATTCAAACGCAAACTTGGCCGTCAAACAGGCAGACGCACTGAAACTTGGTGAAGTTGCAAAAGCTAACGCTGAACGTGATGTTTTAATGGCACAAAAAGAACGTGAAGAAGCAAGATTGAAAAAAGAAGAACTTGCCCGTCAGGAAGTTGAAAAACTTAAAATTCAGGTAGAAGCAGACGCAGAAGCAGAAAGACTCAGACGCATTGCAAACGGTGAAGCAGACGCAATCAAAGCCAAATACTTTGCGGAAGCAGAAGGTGTCCGTGCAGTACTGGAAGCAAAAGCAAAAGGTTACGATCAACTTGTTAAGATTTCAAATAACAAACCTGAAATAGCAACAAGCTTTTTAATGATTGAAAAAATCGAAGATATTGTAGGCAAGCAGGTAGAAGCAATTAAAAATATCAAATTTGATAAAATTACTGTTTGGGACGGCGGCGCAGGCTCCAAAGGCGGCAGCACAACCGCAAACTTTATGAGAGATTTAATTAAAGCTCTTCCTGCAATGCATGACCTTGCAGGACAGGCTGGAATAGAACTTCCACAAATTCTCGGTAAAGTTGCATCACAAGAAGATATTGAAGCTGAACCAATTGTAACAACTACACCGGTTCAACCAGCTCCTAAAAAGTCAGAAAAGAAAGACGAAGAAAAATAAATAAAATTTCTACTGTAAAAGTAATCGGCGGTTGAAAATTTCAACCGCCTTTTTTTACGTTTTGTAATATGAAGTTTTAATCATTTTTGTTTCTGATAATATATAATAAAAAATAATTACAAATAATGATAGAGGCTGTCAAATGAGAAAACCAAACATTGCAATTTTAGGTGCAACAGGTGTTGTAGGAAGGGAAATTACACAGATAGTTGATGAAATGAAAATCCCTTACAATGAAATTAAATTTTTATCCAGTGCAAAAAGTGCAGGAACAGAAATTAAATTTCAAGGGAAAAAATATATTGTAGAAGAAGCAAAACCTGAAAGCTTTGACGGCGTAAATATAGTGCTTGCTTCAGCAGGCGGTTCAACCTCACAAAAATTTGCTCCGGAAATCGTAAAACGAGGCGGTGTTTTGATAGATAATTCTTCAGCATTCAGAATGGAAGAAGATGTGCCTCTTGTAATTGCCAATGTTAATGACGAAGATCTAAAAAAACATAAAGGCATTATTTCAAACCCTAATTGTTCAACTTCCCAGTTAATGCTGGTTTTAAAACCTCTCCATGAAAAAGCTGTAATAAAAAGATTGCTTGTATCAACTTATCAGGCTGTATCAGGCGCAGGTCTTGCCGCAATGAAGGAACTCACCGCAGATACAAAAGCTAATCTGGCAGGCGAACCTTTTGAAAACAAATGTTTCAAAAAACCGATTTCTTTCAACGTAATCCCGCAAATAGATGTATTTTGCGAAAACGGTTACACAAAAGAAGAAATGAAAGTTGTAAATGAAACTAAAAAAATCCTTCATCTTCCGTCAGACCTTCCGATTTCATGTACCGCAGTCAGGGTTCCGGTTTACAAAGGCCACAGCGAAGCTGTCGACATTGAATTTGAAAAAGAAATTACCCCCGATGAGGTACGTGAAATTTTGAAAAATTCATTCGGTGTAAAAGTTATTGACAACCCTGATAACTATGAATATCCAACCACAAGAGACGCAGCAGGGGTTGATCCTGTGTTCGTCGGCAGAATAAGAAAAAATCTGGCTTTCAAAAACGGAATTTCACTCTGGTGCGTTGCAGACAACCTTAGAATCGGCGCCGCTTTGAATACTGTCAGAATCTGCCGGAAAGTAATTGAAATGGATTTATTTTAATTTTTGTACTAAATTAGAACTGGCGGACAGGTTAAAATAAAAATCCAATGATAAATTTAATAAAATAAAAAACAATATATTTGCATAATGGCAAAAAAATAAAATTCAAGAATTTTATAATAATGCCCCTAAGGAGAACATAATGAAAAACCGGACTTTAATAATGGAAAAAGAAGACAAAAAAAATGACAAAAAAGAACTTAAAGACGAACAGAAATTTAATTACCCCCGCTCAACCGTAGAAATGCTTGAGCAGACTTTACAAATTGCTTAACAAAAATTAAATAAACAGTTAAAACACGCAATTTAACAAAATTATTTCCTTTAAATTATATAAAAGGAAGGTAGTGTATGTATATAAAAATTCTTGAAAAAAATGCTGAAAAATTTGCGCAAAAAATCCCCACAAGATTTGATGATATCACAAAAGAAATACGTATGGATAAAGCCGGAGTTAAAGCATACAAAAAGCTGATGAAATCTCCCGCCTCAATTTCCTATTACAAATTAGGCGACAAACTTGGCGAAAAACTAAACAAACTTTTATAAAATCGCAATTACCCCTTGGTAGACACGAAAGTAGAATAAATTTGTCATTCCGAATCTATTTTGGGCTTTGCCTCCGGAATGACAGTTAGGCGAAGAATCCCGCTACTGTTCTGTACGTCAAGGGACAATCGCAACAAAAAAATTTATTACTTTTTGTTAATATAGTAGGGTTTTTATTCCTTGTTTCTGGTAGAATAATTGAATAAGGAGTAATATGGGACAAGTTTTGAGAAGAGAAAAGGTTGCTGAATTTGTTTCGAACCTTCATAAAAGCGGAAAGACCGTTGTTGCAACAAACGGCTGTTTTGATATTCTGCACGTTGGTCATGTCAGATATCTGGAAAAAACAAAGACCTTTGCTGATTATATGATTGTTCTTCTGAATTCAGACAAATCAGTCCGTTCAATAAAAGGCGAAGGCCGCCCGATAAATAACGAAAATGATCGTGCTGAAATTTTATGTGCACTCAGGTGTGTAGATTATGTTGTTCTTTTTGATGAAGACAGCCCGCGCAATCTTTTGGATGAAATAAAGCCGGATGTTTATACAAAAGGCGCAGATTACACAATGGAAACCCTTCCGGAAGCGGATATTATGAAAAAAAACGGAACAAAAGTTGAATTTATTGACTTTGTTGAGGGAAAATCAACTACAAAAACCATTGAAAAAATATCACAAAATTCTGATATCAAAAATTAGAAATAACAATAATATTCACGGAAAACTTTATCAATTATGTTTTCCTGAATAAAACAAAAGTTCAAGAGACAAAAATTACAATTAAGGAGATAAGCTTATGAAAAGTTTTACGGTTGATGAAATTTCACAGATTGTGGGCGGAATGCTTACAAAAGCACAGGATGTAAAAATTTCGCAGATAGCTCCGCCTCTATTGTCGGATGAAAATACTCTTGCATTGGCACTTGGCGAAGATGAAATTGCCAATCTTGCAAAATCAAAGGCCAAAGCAGCACTTGTACCTTTAGGTGTACAAATTGACGGATTAACAACCATAGAAGTTGAGCGCCCGCGTCTTGCGATGATGAAACTTCTGAACCTTTTCTATACAGCACCTGAAGTTAATAAAGGAATTCACCCTACAGCTGTAGTTCATGAAACCGCAAAACTCGGCGAAAATGTTCAAATAGGGCCGAATGTAGTTATTTCACACGATGCCGTAATCGGTGACAACACCAAAATTCTTGCAAATTCCTACATCGGCGGCGGTGCTAAAATCGGCAAAAACTGCTTTTTTCATGCCGGCGTAAACATAGGTGACAGAGTAGATATCGGGAATGATGTAATCCTTCATCACGGTGTATCATTAGGTGCTGACGGTTTCAGCTTTGTAACCGAAAATCCCGACAACATCGAACAGGCAAGAAAAGAAGGCGAAATCAAAGAAGCTAACCAGAAACATGTAATCTTCAAAATTCCTTCAATCGGTTCGGTTAAAATCGGCAACAATGTCGAAATCGGTGCAAACAGCACAATCGACAGAGGAACCATAGAAAACACCACAATCGGCGACAACACCAAAATTGATGACCTTGTAATGATAGGCCACAATTGTAAAATAGGCGAAGGCTGCCTGATAGTTTCTCAGGTAGGCATTGCCGGAAGCTGTGTAATCGGCGACAGAGTTGTAATCGCAGGTCAGGCAGGTCTTGCCGATCATATTGAAATCGGTTCCGACACAATTATTACGGCAAAAGCCGGTGTTACGAAATCATTCCCTGAAAAATCAATCATTGTCGGCATTCCGGCTGTTCCGAGAAAAGAATTCATAAAACAGCTTAAGACAATGAAAGATGCACAGGAAATTTTTGCAAAATTCAGAAAATACGAACCCTTGTTGAAAGAATTTGAGGAAAATATCAATAATGACCACAATTCTTAATGAAATAACAATTCATGGACACGGTTTGATGAAAAACAAACCGTGTTCTGTAAAATTTTTCCCGTCAAACTCAGGAAAAATCAGATATTACATTTGTAAAGACACAACCCCGAATTTAACAAAGGAAGAATTGTCAAAACTTTGCGCTAACGGAAAAATCGAACCCTTTGAAGCTATAGCGGATAATGTTTTGTCAACAGATCATTGTGTTGTCCTCGGAAATAAAAAGTCAAAAGCCATGTTGACCGAACATTTAACAGCAGCACTGGCCTTTTGCGGGATAGACAGCATAGATATTTTTATGACCGAAGAAGAAGTTCCGGCACTCGACGGAAGTTCAAAACAGTGGGTTGAACTTTTTGAAAAAGCAGGAATTGAAAAACATCTTTTTGAAAAGAAAAAATATTATACTGTCAAAGAACCAGTATATTATTTAAACGGAAAAACAAGTCTTGTAGTCCTGCCGTCGGATGAACTTTACATATCATATGCCGTAAACTATGACCATCCGGACTTAACAAGACGCTGGGTTGCATACAATCCTAAAAATAAAGACGAAATTATAGAAGCCAGAACATTCGGATTTTATAAAGACCTGAAAAAATTCCAGATGCTCGGGTTTGCAAGAGGTGTGAATATTGAAAACACCCTTGGGCTTCAGGACGAAGGCTATACATCGCCATTAAGAAGCGACTTAGAACCTGTCAAACATAAAATTCTTGATTTAATTGGAGATTTTTATCTGACAGGAGTTAATCCTCTTAATATGAAATGCCAGATTCTGGTAAAAGAAGCCGGACATGCTGTTCATATCAAAACAGCCAGAATGTTAAAAGATAAACTGATAGAATGTAAATAATTAAAAGTTAAAGATAATAGGAGAGATTGATTATGACAGAACAAACGGAAGAAAAAGTATTGCAATTTGATACAATGCAAATAATGGAAATGATCCCTCACAGATATCCGTTTTTGCTTGTAGACAGAATTACAGAATGCGTTCCGGGGAAATATGCCAAAGGCTACAAAAACATGACAATGAATGAACAATTTTTCCAGGGGCATTTTCCAGGCAATCCGATAATGCCTGGGGTTTTACAGCTTGAAGCCATGGCTCAATGTTCAGCACCCATATTGATGACGATGCCGGAGTTCGAAGGCAAATTAACACTTTACGCAGGTGTTGACGGTGTAAGATTTAAAAATATCGTCCGCCCCGGCGACAAATTTGAAATGGAAGTCGAACTTACAAAGGTGAAAGGCCCTGTATGCAAAGCTCACGGAATCGGTAAAGTCGACGGCAAAATTTGTGTCGAAGCAGATATGACTTTCGCATTAAAGTAATAGACAATTTATATAGTTCTGCGTATAATAGAAAGTATGAGAAATCCGTTTCCCATACTTTCTAATTTATTTGGACAAAAAGACAGCATTACACTTACACCCGAGAGTGCGGATGAGCTGGAAAATGCCATAATTCTTGCTATGTTGTATATATCCAAAAATATTCAGCAGGACGGCAGGTTTGTTTATAGAAACAGCCTGAATCCCAAAAAGAAATATTCCGCAAAATATTACAGTTCGCTAAGACACGCAGGCACCCTGTATTCAATGTATCTTTGCGAAAGACTGCTCGGGAAAGAGGCACTCTATAATAAACGGCTCTTATCTTCAGAATATCTTGTAAAAAATTATATTAAAAAAGTTGGTAAGGATATGTACGGCCTTTTATCAAAACCGGAAGAAGAAGCCCCCGCACTTCTTGCAACGTCAGGCGGAACAGGACTTGCCTTAATAGCACTTTCAAATCTTCTGAAAGACAACAAAATTTCAAAACATATTCTTGAAAAAATGGGGAATTTTTTGATATTTATGCAAACCCCTCAAGGAGATTTTTGCCCGAGTTTTGAACTTGTAAAAAAAGAAAAATCAGAACTTCATTCTGCCAGATATTATCCAGGAGAATCATGTCTAGGGTTATTGTATTTGTATGAATTTGACAAACAAGACAAGTGGCTGGATACAGCAAAGAAAGGATTATTCAGACTTGCCGAAAAAGCTGAAGCAACCGGTGGCGCAGGCTGGAAATTCGATCACTGGGGCATGCTTGCAGTTCAAAAACTTTTTGCGACTCCAGACAATGCTTTGAATATTCCTCAGAAAAAATATCTCAGAAGTTTTGTAGAAAGAAACATAAAATCAGTTATTGCAAAACAAAACCTTAATACCAGAGATGAAAAGTTCGGATCATTCACAAATACCCGTTCCTTATGCGGAAATGCAACAATACTTGAAGGTCTAACTGCTGCATATCAGTGCCTTGACGATAAAGTTTTACAGAAAAAAGTTCTGTATTCAATAAAATCAGGAGTTGAATTTTTATCAAAACATCAGATTAAAACAGGCCCATTTGAAGGCGGAATTCCGTCAAGCCCGGACTGGGAAAAGCCTGAAGCCAAAAATTCAGAAAAAGAGATAAGAATAGATTACGTTCAACACACGATATCGGCATGGATTGTATATAAAAGTATCATCGATAAATCAATAAATTAATTAATCCGGCATATTAAAATAATATAAAATTCTTGTTGAATACCTCGATTTGTACTATAATTGACACATATACAGTAAGAGAGGTAATTTATGATAGACAAAACAGCAATTATCCATCCATCGGCAGAAATTGCGGATGATGCGGTTATAGGACCTTATGTTGTAATAGGCGAGAATGTAAAAATCGGAAGCGGTACAAGAGTAATATCAAACGCACACATTGAGTTTGCAGAAATTGGAGAAAATTGTACAATATCCCCATTTGCGACAATCGGCTCTGAACCTCAAGATCTGGGGTACAAAGGTGAACCGACAAAAGTTGTAATCGGTGATGGTACAATAATTAAAGAAAACGTAACTATCCATAGAGGAGCAGCCTGTGGAGATTTTACAACAAGAGTCGGTAAAAAATGTTTATTAATGGTCGGCTCGCATGTTGCACACAATTGTGTTCTTGCTGACGAAGTTATCCTTGCAAACCTTGTAACATTAGGCGGACATGTTCACGTTGGATTTGGCGCATTTGTCGGCGGAATGAGTGTGTTCCATCAGAACATTCGTATCGGCGATATGGCTATCATAAGCGGATTTTCAGCCTCACGTCAGGATATTTTGCCATACTCAAAAGGAGAAGGCAGACCGCCGGTTCCACGTGGACTTAACATTGTTGCGATGAAGCGCAGAGGGGTTCCGCTGGAAATCAGAACACATACAAACGAAGCTTTCAAACTTTTGATTTCGGAAGAATACAACACAACTCAGGCAATTGAAAAAATTAAGGCTGAAATCCCGATGAACCCGTATATTGAAAAAATGATAGAATTTATCAAAACATCAAAACGGGGTGTACTTCTCAAATCGCACAAATCAGGCCACGAATCCCTCGAAAGCGAGGAATAAGTTAAATAAAATAATTGCTCCGGTTTAAATACCGGAGCAATTAACTAAAAGACAAATTATAAGCGTTTTTATTTATATATTGTTTAATAAGCGTAACGGAACTTTGTTTGTCGAAGTGATGTCAAACCTTGTAAAAAGAATATACAAACATAAAAATAACCTTATAGACGGATTTACAAAAAATATGGTGTCGATAAACTTGATTATTATGAAGTCTATGACGATATAGCTTCAGCAATAATACGGGAGAAAAAATTAAAAGGCACCTCCCGCAAGAAAAAACTTGATCTTATAGAAACTATAAATCCAAACTGGCAGGATTTATATGAAGAATTGATTTAAAAGGCTGGATTGCTTCGCCTCCGGCTCGCAATGACGTCATTCTGAGGGCGAAGCCCGAAAGAATCCAGCTTATTGCAAGATTAAAAAATATATTATAGATTATGCAGATAAATTAAGAAGGAAAAACTATGGAAAATCCAATCTGGGAAAAATACGCAAAAGTCCTTGTCGACTATTCAACAAATGTTCAAAAAGACGACCTTGTTCAAATCAGAGGAACAAGCGTTTATACAAAAGAACTTGTAAAAGCAGTTTATAAAAGGGTTCTGGAAAGAGGCGGACACCCGATTGTAAGAACTTCAATCGAAGATTTGTCAGATACATTCATAAAATACGCAACGGACGAACAGTTGGATTATATCGACCCGATAACAAAACTTGAATACGAAACAATAGACAAATTCATCTCAATCGGCGGGCCTATGAACACAAAAAACATGGCACGTGCAGATATGAAAAAACTTGCCCGCAGGTCAGCTGCGACAAAACCCTTATCTGAAAAACTTCTGACCCGTTCCGCACAGGGAGAAGCAAGCTGGGTTATTGCAGATGTTCCGACGCATGCTCTGGCGCAGGAAGCCAAAATGTCATTTGATGAATATGCTGATTTTCTTTTCAAAGCCTGCTATCTTGACCTTGACGACCCTGTTGCAAAACTGAAAGAAATGGACGAAAAACAAACCAAATGGGCGGATTATCTGAATAATGTCAAAAAAGTCCGCATCACAGGCGACAGAACAGATATAACCTTCGGAGTCGAAGGGAGAAAATGGATAAGCTGTTCAGGCTTAAACAACTATCCTGACGGAGAAGTCTTCACCTCTCCGGTCGAAAACGATATAAACGGCGAAATTTACTTTGATTTTCCACAGCTTTACAGAGGCAATGAAGCTCACGGGGTTCACCTGTGGATTGAAGGCGGAAAAATCGTAAAAGCAAAAGCCGACAAAGGCGAAGACTTTTTAAATGCCATGCTTGACACAGACGAAGGCTCCAGAGGAATCGGAGAAATCGCAATCGGCACAAACGACTGCATAAAAGATGTAACCGGAAATATTCTATTTGACGAAAAAATCGGAGGCTCAATCCATATGGCAGCAGGCGCATCATACCCCGAAACCGGCGGTAAAAACGTATCCGGTCTTCACTGGGACATGATTAAAGGCATGCAATCAGACGGCAAAATTTATGCCGACGATATTTTGATCTATGAAAACGGAAAATTTTTGATATAGGTATAACAAAACGTCCGGCAAAAGCAATTTTACCGGACGTTTTGCTTTATTTAATAAACACTATACAAGACCTAAAACTTTTTTGTACCAGGAAAATGTTTCCAATTCCAGCCCGTTAAACGTAGTTTTCAAACACTGAGCTTTAAGATATTTTTCAAATTCATCATTAAATTTTGATCTGACTTTCCCGGTTCTCATATCCTTTTTTACTGCAGTTTTCATGTAATCCTTCTCCTTTTAAATTTCATATTACCCCTAATGTATTGTATTATTATAACGTATCCGGCACGGCTTTTCTACACTCTTAAGGATTACTTCTAAAGAATTGAGGTATCAATTTTAAAATTTTCAGAAAAAATTACACAAAAAAAAGCCGTCTTTTTAATAAGAACGGCTACCAGACTTGGGGAGGAGGTATGAAAAACTTTCGTTTTTCATATCTATATTTTTTTATACGACCCCGCAAAAAAATTATTTAACAATTACTCCTAAATATCCTCCAAATGATGTAGTATTCACATTCGATAAAAATTTGCTATAATGAATGTATGAGCGATATCGAAAAAAATTACGAAGACTTTATCTCAACAGTAAGCCACGAATTGAGAACACCTTTGACTTCCATCAGAGGATTTTCTCAAACGATGCTTGCCTCATGGGACAAACTGGACGATGAGAGCAAAAAAAGATTTCTCAAAATAATTGAAGACCAGTCAAACAGATTGATAAATCTTGTAGAGAACATGCTCTCAGCCACCAAACTTTCTCACGGCAAGGATAATCTTGTTCTGAAAGAAATTTCGATACAACCGGTTGCGCAAATGGCAGTTTCGGTTATAAAAAGTCAGTATCCCGATAAAAATTTTGTTATTGAAATAGATCCTAAAACACCATATATTCTGGCGGATAAAGATAAATTTCTTCAAATAATAACTAATTTAGTTGAAAATGCGGCGAAATACGGTGACGAAAATTCGACAATTCATATTAACACAGGCTTTTCCGGCAATGAAGACTTTGTATCAATGAAAATCACAAACACAGGCATCGGAATCAGTGAAGAAGATTACGACAAAATATTCACCAAATTTTCAAGACTGGACAATCCGCTGACCCGCAGGGTTCAAGGAAGCGGACTGGGTTTGTACATAACAAAAACACTTGTAGACAAAATGGGCGGAAAAATATCCGTAAAATCAGTTCCGGACAAAAACGGCAGATATTTAACCACATTTGAAATCCTGATGCCCGCAAGCGACGTTGAAAAACAGGCGAGGGCAAAATGCAGTATGTAACTCTTATTATCGACAAACGCCGTGAACTTTCGGTTAAATATAAAAAGCTTCTGGAAAATGAACTTTCAACAGTTATCATCAGCCGGAGCCTGCTTTCTGCTATGAAAATTATTCAGGACAAAGAGCCGGATTTGATAATAATTTCAGACAGTGTTGACGGCAATCTCGGGGATTATTGCAAAAAAATAAGGGCTTTGACATATAACATGCGTCCCGTAATCGTAGCACTATCAAAGTCTTCGGAAATTCAAGATCGTCTGGATGCTCTTACCTGCGGAGCAGATGACTTTTTAAGTGAACCAGTCAATAACGAAGAGTTTGTAATGAGGATGAAAGCGCACTTAAGACGTGAATTTGAGTCTAACTTAGAGAGCAAAAGCCTTCTGCCGAATAAAAACTACACAATGCGCGCCCTAAGACGTACCGTAACCTCTAAAAATATCTGGGGATGTCTTTATATAAGTATTGAAAATTTCAAAACATATAAAGAAGCTTATACTCCGCTTGCTTCAGACAAACTCGTGCAAACCTTCTGCGCAATCATACAATCTGCGCTGAACGAAAATGATTATCTTGGCGGACTGTCAGAAAATGACTTCATTATCATCACAAACCCTCTAAAAGCTGAAAAAATTGCAAATTTTCTAACCTTTGCCTTCGATTCTGTTGCCCAAAAGTTTTACTCTCAGCCTGACCTTAAACGTGGCTACATAATCGTTGAAGGCGACGATCTTGCAGGCAGAAGGTCAAGCTTTGTTCATACAACAATCGGGATTGTTACTAATGAATTCAGGAAATACACAGATGTAAATTCGCTTTTAACTTCCCTTGTTCACATCCATAATCTTGCAAATCTTCCGGACAGGTCAAACTATCTTATAGAAAGAGCAAAGATTTCAGGCAAAAATTCTGTTGAAGAAAATATTTTTAACAACAAAATTGTTGTCATTGAACCTGATGAGGCAATGAAAGTTCTCCTGAAAACAATTCTTGAACTTCAGGGGTACCAGACAACAATAATCGAACACCATGAAGGATTTGAGAATTACGGCTCAGCTCCAGCCGTTATTATTCTTGATGCCGGAAGTGCCGACAACTTAAAAGGGTTGGAAATTTGCAAAAAATTGAGCGAAAATCCGGAATTTAAAAACACAAAAATAATTATGACTTCCGTTTTACATGACAAGGAACTTATCCTGAACAGCGGGGCTGATCTTTATCTTCCAAAACCCTATGAGCTTTCCAATCTTGTCAAATGGGTCGGCATTTTTATGGAAGAAGTGAATTTCAGATAATTACGGTAACAGGCTTATGAATGAAAATTTACGACAAACATTAAAACTTTTGCCATCGCTTCCTGGCTGTTACATTTATTACAATAAAGATAATGAGATAATCTACGTCGGAAAAGCAAAAATTCTCAAGCGCCGTGTAATGAGTTATTTTAATAAAAAACACCACGACAGCGTAAAAGTTCAGGTGCTTGTATCGCAAATCGAACGTCTGGAATACATCATCACAAACACGGAAGTCGAGGCGCTTATCTTAGAAAGCCATCTGATTAAAAAGCATAAGCCCAAATATAATATTCTGCTGAAAGACGACAAAAAATACCCTTATTTTTTAATTACGGACGAAGATTTTCCACGTATTCAGGTCGTGCGCAAAAAAAACATGAACCCCGAAAAAGGCAGATACTATGGCCCCTACACAGACATTCGGGCAATGTATTCCACACTTGATTTTCTGAAAAAAATCTTTCCTCTCAAACAGTGCAAAACCCCGAAATTCAAAGACCGCCCCTGTCTATATTATCATATAGGACGCTGTATGGCACCATGTCAGGGAAAAGTGTCCAGCGAAGAATACAAGGCACTTGTACATCAGGCAGAACTCTTCCTCTCCGGCAAACAATCAGAACTTATGGAACAAATTAAAACCCGAATGGAAAAATATGCCTCTGAAGAACAATTTGAAAAAGCTGCAAGGCTCAGGGACAGCTATCTGGATCTTAAAAAAACTCTCGAAAAACAGCAGGTTGTCTATGAAAATACAAAGCTAAATGAAGACATAATATCATTTCTCTCTGAAGATGGCATCTTCGCAATCGTAATTTTGATGATAAGAGAAGGAAGACTCATTGACAAAAAAGATTTTGTCTACGAGGTTGAAGAAGAAGATAAAACAGAATTTTTTGCAACATTTTTCAAGGAATACTACAATTCGCTTACCCTTGGCTACCCTGAAAAAATCGTTTCAAACGAACTGGAAAACATCGGAGAAAAAGCCCTCTACGAAGAATGGCTTGAAATATTAGCCAAAAAGAAAGTAAAAATAAGCTATGGTAAATCCGCTCAAGGGAAAGAACTTCAAGCTCTTGCTGACAAAAACGCCAGAGTTGTGCTTGACAATGCAAAACTCAAAAAGATGTCCAAAATTCGTGACGATTTTAATGAAATCGGCTCCTATCTTGCAGAAAAATTACATCTGCAAAATTTTCCGCACCGGATTGAATGCTATGATATTTCACATATTCAAGGTACAAATACAGTAGCCTCAATGATTACATTCATTAACGGGCAGAGCAAAAAATCCGAATATAAAAAATTCAAAATCCGCACAACAGAAGGAAAACCAGATGATTTTCTTTCGATGAAAGAAGTTCTGACCCGCCGGCTTAAACACCTCGGCGATAAAAACTGGGATAAACCCGATCTGATGATAATTGATGGTGGAAAAGGCCAGTTATCAAGCGTAATGCAGATTATTGAAGAACTCGGCATCACAGGAATAGACGTCGTAAGTTTGGCAAAAAAACATGAAGAAGTATTCCTGCCAAAAAAATCAGATCCAGTAATTCTTCCGCAAAATTCCAGTGCGCTCTTCCTTTTTCAGAGAATTCGAGATGAAGCACACAGATTTGCTATTACCTATCATAGAACATTAAGATCTAAATCTATGACTAAAGCAAATCCCAATTAAGCATTATCCAATTCTGCAAGTTTAATAGTCTTCCATTGATCGTTCAAAGACTGAATTACAACATCTGTACCAATCCATTGCATAACATATCTTTCGTCCATTCCTAATCCACCGTCTATTTTATTAACATACGGGAAAGAAAATGCTGCTTCAGAAATACCTACTTTTATTATTACATGAGGGTTTGAATATCTTCTGGTGTTCATACTAACAGTAAGGTTATTGTATCTTTGCAAACTCATGTGTTTCAAACCTCGATAGTTTGAATGTTTTTCTACAATATAATCTTTTAAATCTAATGCCAACTCGTTAAACGTTTTACCCATATTTCTTATCCAATCACATACGTTTGATACTAAAATCATAGCATATTTGATGTCCTAATTCAATATCAATTTTACATCTTTACAACTTATCCATTTTAATCTCTTTCTTGTTAATATGCTATATATACATTATTATTCCCAATATATATAAAAATATTCACTTGTATTATTAATTATTAAGGGCATGAATAGGTGCTGGAATTCTTCCGCCACGTCTTACAAACGCTGTGGATGAAAGTCCGTTTACACTCATAATCGGAGCTTCCCCCAATAATCCGCCCCAACTTACTTTATCCCCTATTGATTTTCCGATAGCCGGAATAATTCTGACAGCGGTTGTTTTTTTATTAATCATCCCGATAGCCATTTCATCAGCTATAATACCTGCAATTGTGTCAACAGGAGTGTCACCCGGTATTGCAATCATATCAAGTCCGACAGAACAAACTGATGTCATTGCCTCAAGTTTATCAAATGTCAAACATCCTCTTGAAGCGGCCTCAATCATTCCGGCATCCTCTGATACAGGAATAAAAGCACCTGATAATCCGCCAACATGTGAACTTGCCATAATTCCACCTTTTTTGACGGCATCATTCAGCATTGCAAGCGCTGCAGTTGTACCGTGTGCACCTGCATGTTCAAGCCCCATTGCTTGAAAAATGCCTGCAACACTGTCCCCGATTGCAGGGGTTGGGGCGAGCGACAAATCAACTACGCCAAAAGGAATTTCCAATCTTTTGGCCAGTTTTCTGCCGACAAGTTCCCCTGTTGTTGTTATTTTAAAGGCTATTTGTTTAATTTTATTAGCAAGAATGCTCATATCAGCATCCCCGGGCAAACTTTCTATTGCCGCTCTGACAACTCCCGGGCCTGAAACCCCAACATTTAAAGCGCATTCAGGTTCGCCATACCCGCAGAATGCTCCTGCCATGAACGGGTTGTCTCCAGGTGAATTACAAAAACATACAAGCTTTGCCGCACCTATACAATCTTTATCCTTAGTTAATTCCGCAGATTTTTTGATTGTTTCTGCCATTTTCAAAACAGCATCCATGTTTATCCCGGCCTTGGACGAAGCAAGATTTACAGATGAACATAAAAAATCCGTTTTTGATAATGCCTCAGGAATACTTTCTATCAACAGTCTGTCGCCTTTTGTACAGCCCTTCTCTACAAGTGCCGAAAACCCTCCGATAAAATTCACCCCGACTTCTTTTCCCGCCAAATCCAAAATCTGTGCAATTCTTACATAATCAGGATTTTTGCAAGCCTCACCTATCAAAGATATAGGTGTCACAGAAATCCTCTTGTTTATTATCGGTATAGAATATTCATTCTCAAGTTCATTCGCATATTCCACAAGATTTTTAGCGTATTTTTTAATCTTGTTATAGATATTTTCACAAACTCTTTCAATTTCAGAATCTATACAATCTCTTAAACTTAAAGCAAGCGTTACTGTCCTTATATCAAGGTTGTAAAGCTTTATCATATTTATTGTTTCCAATATATAATTTTCGTTAATCATTTCCAAAATTCAATCCGAATACCTGTGCAAAATTACGTGCCTTAACTCTCAATTTCAACTCTACACGACGGCTTTTATTATAATCTTCCTTCCCGTCGACAATAATAGGATCGGAAAAGCTTTTTCCTTCTACAACAAGCATTTTGCGAAGTTTTTCACTGTTTGTTTTGTCATAGTTTGTCTTTAATAAGGCATACTGCGCAACGGAATTAGCTCTCAACAAACTCAATTCCATATTCTTGGCATACTGCTCATCTTTTGTCTTAAGACCAGCAAAGGACTGTGAATCGGTATGCCCCTGAATTACAATATCCGCAATGTTGTCACGCAAAATTTCTTTTGAATAAATTGTATCAAGATAAATGGGTATAAATTTATCAAGATAAGCTTTACCTTTATCTGAAAGAGTATAACTGTTCAATTCAAAAAGTTCAAGGTTTGAAATTTTAACATTACCTGTCAATCTATCGATTTCAGCGTCAATTTTTGCTTCTTTAAGCTTGGCAGCAAGTTCTTCGGTTGCCTTCATCTGGCTTTCCTGAAGCTTGATCGTTTCCTGCGTAAACCCTGTCATTGCAAACACAAATAAAGTCATAAAGATAATTGCCAGACCAAGCATCAAGTCAGCCATAGTGGTCCAAAAAATATTATCTGCAGCTTCTTCCTGTACTGATTTTTTGCCCGAAATCGCCATCTGCTAATCCCCTTCCTAAAACAGCTCGTCCACTTCATCACCGCCACTTTTTTTAACGGATTCTTTCATTTGCTTATTCAGAAGGTTTATACCAAAAATAAGGTTTTCCAAATACGGTACAAGATTTGCGGCAATACCTGAATTCAATGCTACCTTAAAGTGATCCGGCATTCCCGCAATCAAATGCTGGAGATTATTATTCTGGATTTTTGTTTCACGAAGAAGTTCAAATAAGAATTTTTCTGATGATACATTATCAAATAGTTTGGAAATCAAATCCTGACATTTAAAAAGATATCTTTTGCAAATATTGTTGTAAGTAACTTTTTCAATAATCAAAAACAAAAGAGAAGATCCTACCGCAAATACTGATACAAGAGCAGCAACCTGCATTGATGTCATCAAGTTGGCAACTGAAGATATTGTTTTTTCCTGAGATGAAAAGTCAATTTTACCGAATGCTATTGCGATATTCAAAAATGTAAACAACGGACCGCAACCAGTAAGGATTGTCGGCACAGTCTGAAGAAATTTAAAATTGAATTTTGATGTAATTAAAGTTTCTTCATTAAAGAAATATAATGGATCAACTGTTGTTTGAATATTTTGCACCGTTGTAGAAACTTCTTTGTAAGTAAGGTTATTGTTTTGACCTCTTAAGGCTACGGATTCCGAGAAAACAAGAGTGTTTTTAAACTCCATCCAAGCTCCAGAAACATAAGGATTCATTGACATCCATTCATCAATTTCTTTAAAGCGGAAGTTAAGATCCGTCTTTTTAAAATTAGCCAAAAATTTCTGAAAGTTGCGCAAATTTTTATTTACAAAAAGGTATCTGTTTAAACAAAAAATTATAGATAAAACAAAAGTTGACAATACAATCAAAATAGGAATATCGGTAAATATATGCGCTAAATTCATTTAAGCTCTCTCCATTCTGGCAGAATTATAGCATAAGAGCTGTAAATAGGCAAAATGTTAAAGTTTGTAATATTAGCAAAACCTACTATATTGACTTATACCTGCAGGGGATTATTTAAGTAAAAAAAACATTTACAATTTCAATATAAGAAATCTGCCTTAGACAAGGAGTAATTTTTATGCTGATGGGAAATAATTGTCATGATTGTGCAAGATACAATCGAATGGAAATGAAAAATGTAAATAAAGATATTGTTGCCTGGCTAGAAGACATAGTCGAGGAAAACAACAGTCATGTAGAAAGAAAAGAATGGAAAAGCAAATATAACAGCTATGTTGTATATGATTACGAACCATTCTGCACCGACGGGTTTGAAATAAACCTTGTCATAACGTCTTATGATGCAGCATATTTAAACTTTATTAAATATCTCTATGACGAAAAAATCAGTACTATAGAATATTTAAACAGCTGTATCGGGGCTTAGTTTTTCTTATAATAAAACTAAAATAGGGCAAAACACATAAAATGGTTTTGCCCTATTAAATTATTAAAATCTATATATAAAATTCTATTCAGCTTTTAGAGTTGAAAAACAATCTTTGCAATAGACTTCTTTACCGGGAATCGGCTTAAAAGGAACCTGAGTTTGCGCTCCGCATTTTGAACAAACCGCATCATACATTTTTCTTGATCTTCTGTTGTGCTGTCTGCGGGCTTTACGGCAATCAGGGCATCTTTTCGGCTTGTTGACAAGCCCTTTTTCAGCATAAAATTCCTGTTCGCCTGCTGTGAAGATAAATTCTGCTCCGCAATCTTCACATACTAATTTTTCGTCTTGGTACATTGTTGTAATCTCCTGATTTAGTACTTTTTAAGAAAAATCTGTTGCTAAATTCTTCTTATTTTTCAGATTATACCGTATTTTTCAAATTTATGCAACATGACAGTGACGATTTACATGATTTTTCTTAATGTCTTTTTGTATTTTATAATAATATCTGTGTACCCATAATAATTCTATGGCTGTCTTCTTCATTTTCATTGTCACAGAAAACATAATTTAAAATAAGACGCAGAGCCTGACCTTTTATAAAATAATTTAAACCCGCGGTATATTCTCTTCTCAAATCTCCACTTATGTCACGGTTCGGATCAAACTGATCAAAACGTGCCAGAACATGTAGTTTCTGAGTAAGACGGTAAGAAACGGTTGTATAAAAACCTGTTGCTTTATTTGTACTGAAATTACGCCCATTATATCCGTCCGCTATTGAATACTCAGCATTTGCCGCAAATTTTTTGTATGAATATCCGACATAAGCACCGCCTACAGTATAATTTTCATTTCTATGCCCTGCATTCAACCCCGTCCCCAGAACAAGATGCCCGTATTTACCGCCGGTTCTGCCAAGAGGCTTAAAGTTTACCCAGCCTGTAAATTCGGCTCCGGGGAAAAACTCCTGAAAAAACCTGTCAGAACTGTTCAATGCCAAACTGTAGTCAACAAGAGAATAATCCCCTACAACACGAACACCGAGAGCCCTTGTGTTGCCGAAATTCCTTGCAATCTGGGAGCGCATTGCAAAAGGAAGGGTATATGAGCTTGCACCTCCATCAACTCCGACCTGATTTCTGGAGTTTCCGACAATTATTTTATGATGAGGAATTGAAAGATTCATCAAATACGCATCCGTTATGAACCCTTGAAAAAAATTTACGCCCTCGACCGGCTTAAAATTCATCTGCAATTTGAAATCAGTATTCACCTTTTTCAGACTTCCGACAACACCGGCCTCAAAAATATTCAGGTCATAAGTTGTATCATAATCACTTCCCGCAAACAAAGAATTAAAATTTCCCTGAAATGCACCGTAAAATTGTACTTTATCCACAGGTCCCTTTTTATATCTGAAAGTCAATTCATCCTGCAACAGATACGACGGGATTGAAGTTCGCTCAAGCTTTTTGTTGTAAATACGCCCGAATAAAGATTCTTCTTCTATTTTAAAAGGATGATCTGCATCTTTATCTTTGTCAATAAGATTATCAAAAATTGAAAACTCAACGTCTACGTTGTCATTCACTGTATCATTTTCAACATCTCCGGCGTCATAATTTTTAATTTTATCCATTAAACTGCTTGAATGCTTGCTCTTTTCTTTGTTTTCGTCAGAAGAAATTGTTTCATTTTTTGTTACGTCAAGAATTATTACATCTTCTTTTTTGACTTTTGAGGAAGTCCTGGCAGATGCTGGAAGGCAGTTAAATGCCGAAAAACACAGTATTATCAAAGCTATTCGTAAAATTCTGTTCACAAATATTAATTATATCATAAAACATATTGAAATTCATGATTTTTTTATTGTATATTGTAGTTATGACAGATGTAACAAAAATTAAAAACCCGGCCAGGGCTAAAGAAGCGGTCAAAATAAAAGCCCCGATTGTAGAAGCTCTTAAACGAGCTTATGAAAACCCCACTTACCAGTTTCATATTCCTGGACATACCAAAGGAAGCGGAACACTGCCTGATTTTCGCAAACTTGTCGGCAAAAAAGCGCTTGCGCTTGATACAACTGATGAATTTGACGGTCTTGGCACACTTCACCCTGCGACAGGCCCGATTAAAGAAGCTCAAGAGTTGGCAGCTCAGGCGTTTGGCGCAAAAAGAACTTTCTTCCTTCTCAACGGGTCAACCGCAGGAAACCTTGCTCTTGCAATGGGTTTAACTAAAAAAGGCCAGAGAATTCTCACAAACAGAAACTGCCACCGTTCGGTCTTGACAGGTATGATTATCTCAGGTGCCGAACCTGTCTGGCTTATACCCGAAAGGTTTGAAGAATGGGGAATCTGGGGCAACGTTACACCTGAAAGCGTTGAAGAACAACTCAGACGCAATAACGATATTTCAATGGTATGGATTACAAACCCGACTTATGAAGGGGTTGTGTCTGATATCAAATCGATTTCAGCAGTCTGCAAAAGATACAATGTTCCGCTGATTGTGGACGAAGCACACGCATGCCTGTGGAACTTTAACAAACACCTTCCAACATCTGCCCTCAAACTCGGTGCTGATGCGGTTGTTCATTCATTACACAAAACAGGCGGTTCCATGAGTCAGAGTTCAATGCTCCATATAGCTGAAAACTCTATGCTTGATGTTGATGCGGTTGAAAAAGCTTTGAAACTTCTTCATACAACAAGCCCTTCCATAATGCTTCTTGCAAGCCTTGACGCTGCACGTGCAAATCTCGACAGTCCCAGAGGCCGAAAACAGTTGAGCCGTGCTGTTGAAAACGCAAAATTCTTAAGACGTGAAATTGATAATATGGAACATATCCATCATCTTAAGCCTGATTTTGGCTATATGACTGATATTACAAAGGTATTCATCAAAGCTGACGGACTTTCAGGCAAGCGTCTTGAATCCATCTTGGAAATAGATTTTAACATAGAGGTTGAAAGCGCTTCAGACGCAGGACTTCTGGTGCTTTCAAATATCGGCAACTCAAGAAACGACATAAAATATCTTGTTGACTGCCTCTACAAAATCGACAAAACAAACTACTCGGACATCTGCTATCTGGAAAAGAAAAAACACATGCCGATGCTGACACCAATTATCAAAATGAGTCTTCAGGACAGCTTTTATGCGCCGAAAGAACGAATTCCGAAAACTCAGGCAATCGGCAGAATTGCGGCGGAAGTAATCGCAGAATGCCCTCCCGGAATTGCAATTCTTCTCCCCGGCGAACTCATAACCGAAGAACATCTTCCATATCTTCAGGATTATGAATATATTGAAGTTATTAAGTAATCCGACAGTATTTAAAATCTAATTATTCATAGTTATGGGATTTTTGCCTAACGGTCATTTTTGGTGCTTTGTCCAAAAGAATTCTGATTTTTAGTTGTTTTTCCATCATTCGGAGAGAAAAATGCCACAGTTTTTTGGGCTTAATAAAAATGCTGGTTGGGCTTTCAGCACAACTTACAAGCCTACCACTCACCCCACAACCATCCCAAGTCGGGGAGGGAATTATTTCAGTCATTACGCGCCAAAGACGCAGCAATCCATCCGATTCTTAAACCTGTCATGCTGAGGCACCAACCAAAGGATTCAAAGAAAATCTAAATGGATTCTTCGCTTCGCTCAGAATGACAGAAAAGTTCCTACGTCATCCTGAGGCGCCAGCCGAAGGATCTTTTATAATAGACTAACAATGACTATTGTGTACGTCAAGGGCTAATTGCGAAAAGAATTAAAAAAGAGGCCGAAAATATGGCCTCTTTAATTATATATTTGTTTCTGTAAAAAACTAAACTTTAGCAGCAACTTTCATCGTATTAGCAATGATTTCGTTGAAGCTTTCAGCTTTCAAAGAAGCTCCACCAACAAGAGCGCCGTCGATATCTGATTTAGACATTTGTTCTGCTATTGTAGAAGGTTTAACAGAACCGCCGTAGAGAATTCTGATAGAATCAGCAGCTTCAGCACCTGCAACTTCTTTAACAACTCCTCTAATCATAGCAATAACTCTGTTAGCTTCGTCAGAATCGCAGGTTTTACCTGTTCCGATAGCCCAGATAGGTTCATAAGCGATTACTGATTTTGCAACATCTTCTGATGAAATACCGTCTAATGCTGCTTTAATCTGGCCAGCAATCCATTTGTCAGTAATGCCTGCTTCTCTTTGTTCAAGAGTTTCGCCGCAGCAGATAATCGGAATCAAGCCGCCTGCAAGGATAGCTTTTGCTTTTTTGTTAATCATTTCGTCAGTTTCTGCAAAATACTGTCTTCTTTCTGAGTGACCGATAATTACATAATCACATCCTGCATCTTTAAGCATTTCAACAGAAATTTCGCCTGTGTAAGCACCGGAATTTTCCCAGTGACAGTTTTGTCCGGCGATTGAAATTTTGTTTCCGCCGCATCCGCATGTGCATTTTACTGTTCTTACAGCGCTGATTGATGTGAATACCGGAGCAATTACGATTGTCGGCAATTCAACTGCTGTGTAGTCGTTTACGAATTCTTTGATTCCTTCAAAAACTTTTTCAGCTTCTGAACGGATAAGATTCATTTTCCAGTTTCCTGCAATAATTGGTTTTCTTGACATAATTTCTCTCCTATTTTTTGTTAACGAGCCACCAACATTATAGTCAAGACAAAATCCAAATGCAACAAAATTAATCAGAGATTATCATACGGCAGTTTTTACAGTCAAAATTCAAATTATACCTGTGCCCTTTTGCATCTATAAGAAAGAATTTTTTCTTAACTCCGCACATATCAAAAGCAAATTTCAGGCAGTATTTTGTACACATTAATTCTTTGCCTCCGAAATCAAGAGATTTTTCGGGCGCATATTCGATTATTTCGCAACCGCAATTATGGTAGAAATTTTTTGCTTTATCATTCATAACATTTGCTTGATATCCGTATGTTTTGAGCGGAAATTCCGCATAATTCAGCGGAGTTTGCTCCGGGCGGGCGTAATTTTCGAGTCTTTTTGCTGTCAATTTTTCCAGAATTTTTCGTCTGACTTCATTAATTGCGGAAACTGGCATAAAACCAGGGAGTTCCTCTATTTCAATATCTTTGGCATAAAAGCCGCTTTCTCCAGTTTTAGCAAGCTGGGTTGAAAATGTTTCTTTCATTTTGTCAGGATTTTTGGCTTCTTCTGTGGCTAAAACCTGTATTTCTATGGAGTTTCCGTCCTCATCCCGTGCTGTTAATTTGTGAGCATTCAAACAAAATTTCACGCCTAATCTGCGTTTTGTTTTGCTGTGTTGCAAAACCCTGTTAAATTCACTGTTGAAATTTCTGAAAATAACCGTTCCTGCTTTGATTTTTCCGATATTATTAGGATAAATTCGGCTCCCATCTGCACGGTTCACAAGGCATCCGAAAAGCTCTCCGCCTTCAAAATAACAAAGCCCGTCCTGAGGATTTACCCTTCCTCCGTTCAAAATAAAACTGTCTTTAAATATTTTCTCAACCCGTCCAAGTTTTTCGCCGAGAGATTTTGGAGTGTCAAAGTTGTTGATATTTTTTCGTCTGCCTTTTCTGTCAGGCGTCGCAGAGGGCAGAAAATAATCCGTAAATCCTCTGTTAAAGCTTTTGTTCAAATCCGGCTCAAAATCAATAAAAAACGTACCGGAGGAAGTTTTATCCGCAAATTTATCGATTTCTTTTCGATAATAAGCTGTCACATTTTTTACATAACCTGAATCTTTCAGCCTGCCCTCTATTTTAAAGGATTTTACGCCGGCATTTATAAGTCTTTCAATATGTTTTGAGGCGTTGAAATCTTTCAAATTCAAAAGGTATTTATCTTTTGCATAAACGTTGCCATCTTCATCCACAAGTGTATATTTTTTGCGACAAGGTTGTGCACATTCACCTCTATTTGCTGATCTTCCGCCAATTGAGGCGCTTAAATAACACTGTCCGCTGTATGATACACAAAGTGCACCGTGGATAAAAACTTCGATTTCCATATCCGGGTTAAAGTCCGATTTTCTTACTTCCTGACAGATATTCTCTATTTCGCCAAGTGTAAGTTCCCGTGCCAAAATTACACGCTTCACTCCCATTTTTTGGAAAAATTTAACTTTTTCTAAAGTTCTATTATTGCACTGGGTGCTAGCATGAAGCTCTATCGGCGGAAGTTTACCCTCTATTGCAAGTTCAAAAATCCCCATATCCTGAACGATTATTGCATCAACACCGATTTGATACAGTTCATTTATAAGTTTAACCGCCTCTTGAAGCTCATAATCCGACAAAATTGTATTCAAAGTTACGTGGACTCTGACATTAAATTTATGGGCATAATCAACGATTTCTTTTATATCATCAATTGAGTTTGAAGCGTTCTGCCTTGCTCCAAACCTTACGGCACCTATATAAATCGCATCAGCACCTGAATTTATTGCAGCAATAGCGGTTTCTTTATCCTTTGCAGGCGCCAATAATTCAACTGTCTTGTTAAGTTTCATAAAGCAATTATATTATAAATTAGCAATTTTTTAAACTTTTTTATTTATTATAAACAAGAAAGCAGGTAGTATTATGGCTATTAGTCCGGTTTCATATAACAATCAAAATATTTCAAATAAAAATACCGCCTTTACGGCTCAGCAGCAGTCTGCAGCTCAAACACCACAAAAAAACGGTGAACAAAAAGCAGATGAATTTCTTAAAAAATTTGAAAACATGCCTCCTGCAGCTGTCGGGCTGACCAGCGGTTTAGTATGGTTCGGGATTGGAGTAGGACTTGACAGGCTTGTCGGAGCAATATTCAAACCTATGAAAACTAATATAAAATCTTCACTTATCTGGAACGGTGTTTTTGGTGCTGTTATGGGCGCAATGGCTTTCTGGCGAGCCAGAAAAGAAGGTTAAAAGTTTATTTATTTAAAGAAGGAAAAAATAAAGGCGCCGCAACAAAAGTTGCGGCGCCCTCTTTATGATAATTTTCAACAATTACAAAGGTTTGATTGACTCTTTGTAAATAGTTTCAACAACTTCTTTGCCATTTCCTGACGGTGCAATATCAAGAAGTCCGCTGAGAGAAGGTGTTGTGTAAACAAGATTAGTCAATTTTTCAACATCTGCGTCAGTAAAGCCTTCATCTTCAAGTTTTGAAGTTACGTCAACAGAGAACAGCCAATCCTGAACGGATTTTGCAGCCTGATAAGCTTCTTCAGGGCACCCTTCCAAATCAGGGTTAATCGGTTTAAGAATTTCAGCCAGCACGTGAGATCTATCTTTGTACATAGTTTTGATTACGGCAGGCAGAAGCATTGCAAGCCCGAGGCCGTGTGCAAGTTCAGGTTTTACGGCACTCAACGGGTGTTCAAGCGCATGAGTGTAATGGAGCAGACCGTTATCAAAACATACACCGCCCATCATTGCTGCATAAGCCAGATAGTATCTTGCTTCCAAATCATCCGGATTTTCAATTGCTTTCGGAAGGTATTTGTGGACAAGCGAGATAACTTCACGGGCAAGTGTGATGCTGTATGGTGACATTACTGTTGAAGTTGCAGCTTCAATTACATGGTTTACTGCATCAATTGAAACGTATCTTGTCTGTTTCGGGCTTAATTTTGTCATCAGTTGCGGGTCATCAATTGCGAACATCGGATAGATGCAATCATAAGCAATTGCCGGCTTGAAGTTCTTTTCCGGAACGGTTACTACTGCAAATCTGTTCGTTTCTGTTCCTGTTCCATGAGTCAGGTTGATTGATACAATCGGAGCAGCCTTTTCCGGTGTGAATGTAAATTCGTAAATGTCATTTGCAGTTTTGTCAGGATATTCAAGCAAAATTGTAACAGATTTGCCTGCATCTGTCGGAGAGCCTCCACCTATTGCAATAACAGCTTTTGCACCAAAATCTCTTGCCATTTTTACAGCATCATTTACGTGGTGTGTTGTCGGATTCGGTGTTACCTGATCATAGTTTACGTATCCGATTCCGTTTTCTTTTAAGGCTTTTTCTACAACATCCCATGCGCCAGTTGCTTTATAGGCGTTTCTGCCGGACATTACGATTACTTTATCAATTCCTTTATCTTTCAAAACTTTCGCAATGTCATGAATTTTTTGGATTGCGCCGACACCAAAATAAACTGTGGTGCGGGTTCTTATTTCTTTAATGTCTTTAATGTTAATATCTTTTTCAAACATATTAAACTCTCCTTTCTTAATTACACCAACATTATAAGAAATGTTTTACAGATTTGCAAGATATATTTACCCCCCATCAGAATTATGCAGACACAGTGCACTTGTCAGAAATTCAATTGAAGGATTTACCTCAAACTAAAGTATATACTTTTACAAAATTCGTTGACTTATTTCAAATCCAATGATATAGTACACAAAGTTTATACAGTTACTGCATTAAATAAATAGTTAAAGTATGAAAGGAGAAAAACTATGGCTAATGAAAGTACACAAGTACAAACAGCTCGTGCAGATTATCCTGTTGCACTGCTTCTTTGTATGTTTTTAGGCGGATTTGGCGCACACAGATATTACACAGGCTATATTGGACTTGGAATATTGCAGCTGATTTTGAGCTTGTTTGGTATCGGCGCAATCTGGGTTTTTATTGATCTTATCGCAATATTGCTGAATAAATACAAAGACGCAAGCGACCAACCGTTGATAAATGCCGATGCTACAGTAAGTAAAAACTTGCGTATAGTGGCTACTATCTTTATACTGTTCGCAATTTTTGGTGTTCTGTTCATAGTATTAAGCATCATGGGTGCAGCTTTGTCAACTATGCCGCATTCATAAACTTTAATTATAATTTTTTAATTATACAAAAGGACCGATTTTCATCGGTCCTTTTGGTTTGTAAAATTTATTCAACTTACTTGTCATCAAGAGCTGCAACGCCAGGAAGAACTTTTCCTTCAATAAATTCAAGAGAAGCACCACCGCCTGTTGATACGTGTGTGAAGTCTTCAGCTTTGAAGAATTTCTTAGCAGCTGAAACTGAGTCACCACCGCCAATAACTGAAGTTGCACCATTTTTTGTAGCGTCAACAATAGCCTGTAATACAGCTTTTGTACCTTCAGCGAATTTCGGATTTTCAAATGCGCCAACTGGTCCATTCATCAAGATTGTTTTTGAAGATTTCAAAACTTCCGCAAATGCTTTTCTTGACTCAGGGCCTGCGTCTACGCCTTCAAATCCGTCAGGAATTTCGTTGATTTTTACGAATTCGTTTTTGCCGTTGCCGGAAAAGTCGTCTGTTGCAAGTACATCTGTTGCCATAACGAGTTTAACGCCTTTGTCAGCAGCTTTCTTTTCAATTGCTTTTGCAACTTCAAGCTGGTCGTCTTCGCAAATTGAGTTGCCGATTTTGCCGCCGTTAGCTTTCACGAATGTATAAGCCATACCGCCGCCGATAATCATATTGTCAACTTTGTCTAACAAGTTTTCCAGTACACCAATTTTTGATGAAACCTTAGCACCGCCGACAACTGCAGTGAACGGACGGGTTGGATTGTCAAGTGCCTGAGAAAGACATCTGATTTCTTTTTCCATCAAAAGACCTGAAACTGCCGGTTTAAGAACTTTAGCCAGTTTAGCTGTTGAAGTGTGGTTTCTGTGTGCTGCGCCAAATGCGTCATTTACGTAGAAGTCGCCGAGTTTTGCAAGTTCGTTTGCAAAAGTCATATCATCATCTTTTGCTTCTTCAGCCTTGTAGAAACGGATGTTTTCAAGCAATGCAACCTGTCCGTCTTTCAAATCAGCCAATTCTTTTTCTGCGCCTTCGCCAACTTTTGATGAAACAAACAACACATCTTCACCCAGAACTTTTGACATGTATTTTGCAACAGGAGCAAGTGAAAATTCCATATTCCATTCGCCTTTCGGACGACCTAAATGTGCCATAAGAATAATTTTTGCGCCTTTATCTTTTAAGTATTTGATTGTCGGCAAAATTGCCTGAATTCTTGTATCATCAGTAACGTTTTTGTCTGCATCAAGAGGAACGTTAATATCAACACGGACTAATGCACGTTTACCTTTGATGTCTCCTAAATCAAGAATAGATTTTTTCATATTTTTTCTCCTTATTTAAAAATAAAAAATCCTGCATTGATATTTTACGAAAAACATAATTTGAATTCAATCAGGTAGATTTCATTAAAATTTATTCCCCGGACAGGCTATTCAAATCTCTTATTTGAAGCGTTATTGTTAAATCGCACTAAAAAAGAAAGGATTTACCATGACTAAAAAAATCAGTTTTTTATTTGTTTGTCTTATGGCGTTTGCGCTCGGCTACTCGATTAACAACATAGCAATCTCGGATACGGCACCAAAAATTGCGGTCGTTGATGTTCAAAAAATCGTTGCAAACTCTTCTCAGGTAAAACAGCTTAAAGCCGATCAGGAAAAGAAACTTGGCGAAATGCAAAAAACTATCCAGCAGGCACAATCCGAAATTTCTAAAGAAAAGGATCCTGCTAAAATTACAGCTTTAGAAGAAAAATACCGAAACCAGATTAACGAGCAAAAAGTTGCACTTGATAAAGATTACAATGACAAGCTGACCAAAATCGACTCAGAAATCCGTACTGCTGTCGTGGAAAAAGCTAAAAGTCTTAATTACAATCTGGTTCTTCCCAAAAGTATGGTATTCTACGGTGGTGAAGATATCACCGATGTTATAGCAAAAGACATAAAGTAAGCTTAAAATCTCACAGAATTTATGCTAAAATAGGTGTGCAAAAATAAGGAGAAAATTATGAGATTTTTACACACGATGATCAGGGTAAAAGATGCTGAAAAATCAGTCAAATTTTATACCGAACTTTTGAATATGACTCTGGACAAAAAGAAAAGACTTGACGATTGCTGGCTTTACTTTTTAAACGACGAAGACGGAGTTTGTCAGATTGAACTGACCCAGAACGACGAAACTCCACAAAACGGCTATCAATTGGGATCAGGATTCGGGCATTTTGCGTTTTCGGTAAAATCACTTGATGAATTCACTGAAAAACTTAATCATCTTGGTTATGAATATTTATACGAACCATTTGATTTGAACGGCAAAGGCACTAAAATCGCATTTATTAAAGATCCAGACGGTTACGAAATCGAATTAATAGAAAAAGTTATCTGGTAAAAATTAAAGCCGGCAATTAAATCAGCCGGCTTTAATTGTATTCAAAAATATCTTATAATTGATCTTCTCTGAAACTTATATTAAAATCGTCTGTCTTTTCTCTCAATTTAGATATCAAATCATCTTCCGAAAGTTTTTTAAGGATATCGTCTTTTGTGCCGCGCTTTAGAATAACGCTTGAAGTCTGTCCCTGCGGGCCTTCTCCGACAAGTTCAAGGTAGCGGAGCTTTTCAAAATTTTCAACCTCGCTTTTTAGTTCTTTCGGGAGCGGAGTGACCTGAAGTGTCAGTTCCCGTACAAGACTTTCCGGCTTTTGGGCTTTTAAGCTTTCCTTGACGATTTTAAAGCTTCCGTATTCGCACACCTCACGTTCCGCACGGGTCTTAAGGGCGTTAATCATTCTGGCAAGTCGATCTTCAAATTTTTCCATTTTTATCTTTGCTCCGGTTTGGGTTATATTATGCAATTTTGAATTTCTTACAGGTTCCATTTTTACCTCACTTTTTATTATACATTATTTTGCAATTATTGTCCGTTTATTAATTTTTTGTATTCATCTCTGACAATATCGCCACGCCTGATTGATTCTGCTTCCACAAGCTGGCGCTGATATGCTTCAAAGGCTTCATCATTTATAACATAATTTCCGTTTTTATCCTGTGCATAAGCCATTTTGCCATTAGAGTCCTGTATTTTGTAAGGTTCAATATAATTCAAAAAGCTTTCCATATATTCGTTAGCTTTGTCAAAATTGTAGTCCGGCTGTTCCTGAGGATATGGGAATTTTGCGCTGCCAGAGTCATCCGCACCGAGAGTCCAAAGCATCAAATTTTGACATTCATCTGACATAGCAAGTTTGTATTTGAACTCATCAGCCCTAAGAAGTGCATTCAGATAAATTTCTTTATTTTGAAGAAAATGGTTCATTTCATGCGCAATTCCGCCAAGAATTTCAGCACGGTCGCCCTTGCCTGCGGTGTGACCTTTTCCTGTCCAATTGCGTGAAATTCTGAGAGTAGCGCTATTCATATCAAACTCGTTCAGGTTGTCAGTAATTTCAATTTTGATAGGAGCTCCTTCAAGCCCCATTTCGGCAAAAATCAACTTTGCGCCCTGTTCAATAAATTCGTCGGTATCTTCTATTTTTGAAAGTGCTTTAAAATCTTCTTGTCTGTTTTTAATGAAATTTGCAAAAGCATTATCAGTTTCTGCAAATTTTTCATTTTCGGCTGCAAGGCGTCCTGAGGGAATTTTTATTCCCGATTTATTTTCCGTCTTTGAAACGTAGGTGTAAAGTGCCGTATTTTCGTCTAACTTGCCTTTTTTAAGTTTTTCTGCCAAATCATGTAGAAGTTCGAGATTTTCGGCTTTGAGTTTCGGGTCTGTCAGACCGTAATCTTCAAGTTTCGGCGGTGTGCTTTCAAAACCGAGTTCCTGTTTTCTCAGGTGTTCATAATGTACTGTCAGGTAGTTGTTGTATTTCTCATACTGCTTGTCGTCCAAATGCTCAACTGCATCTTTAATCGGCGCATAAAGCCTTTCCAGAATCTTTTTGCCCCCTGTCACATCTTTGCCTTCTCTAATGTCATACGGGACATGTTCGCATTCTGCAAAGGTGTTGACTTTTGAACCCCTTAACTGCCACTCAAATGTGAATCCTTCTTGGGTTACAAAATTCATCTGGAGTGCAGTATAACCTGATGGGCGCACTTTTGTAAGTTTATCTTTCACATTAAGTTCAATTCCAAACTGCGCTGCGTAATCTCTTAATATTGCAACCTGTTTTGCCGAGAAATAAGGAATCCCGTCTTTGCCCATATAGTTTGAAATATTAATCGCACTAAGAGGAGCATCCGTCGGATTTTCAGCCTGCATTTTAATTACATTCATCACTTTTTGAACATATTCTTCCGACTGTCTTTCAGAAGCCATTTGAATTGCTCTTTTGGGGTCTTTTTTATACATTTCGACAATATCCGGATGTTTTTTGTAATCGAAATCTGCAAGTTCCGTTCTTGTACCGACGGCATCACGGACAGATTTGAGGGCTTCGTCAAATGTTGCAGGAGATTTTACATCCGTCATTGCGTTCCGGATTTTGTCATAAAGACTCTGGGCGCTTTTGGGGCGGTGGGTCATATTCACTCCTGCTTCGCCAAGTCCTGCGTCCTTCATCAACTTCAAAATTCCGGATTCTGCCTCGACTGCTTTTGCGTGAATTTCATCAGCTGAAGCTCTGGCTTTTGCTTCACCTGCTTCGTTTAACAGCAAAATTTTATTTCCGTCTTTATCCAAGGCTTCTTTTACCAGAACGATTTCAGATGAATTGTCAACTTTTTTGACTTCCGCAGGTTTTTCCGTTCCGGCGGGTTTTGCAGCTGTTTCAGGTTCTGAAACCCCTTCCGCTCTCTTTTCTTCTGCAAGCCGGTGAACCTCCAGAAGCGTTTTTGATGCTTTTTCAAGTTCGGCTTTTGACATATTCGGATTTGCTTCAACAAGCCCTTTTTGGATTACCTTAAGCTTTTCAGAATCGGAAATTTTAGCGAAAGTTTTGTGCATAACGGTTCCCATCAAAGCGCCGTTGGCAGATCCCAGATAATCCATAAAAGTTAAATCTTCGCCTCTGCCTTTCTGAATTGCGTAGGTTGCAAGGATATCCGCCGTGAATTCTGCGCTTGTACCGCTGATTTTGGAGGCATTGTCTATTAAGCCTAAAGATTTTTTTAAATTCGCAGGCAATTTATGGCCTGATTTATACACATCAATAAGTTCATCAATTGATTTGCCAGAATTTTTTGCAACAGCCGAAAGCCCTTTTTGTCCGAGGAACATTCTTGCCTTGTCGCCAATGGCTCCTGTCGCCATACCTAAAGCCATCCACATTGTGCCTTCTGCCACACTCATACCGTAAGCTTTCCAGTCCGGCTCCTTTGATGACAGATTTTCAACAAGATCAACCGGCCTTGTAATCTGAACGGCCGCTGCTGCAGGAGCCGCCTTGGCAGCAATATTTGTCGCAGTCTGAACTGCTTTCAAAACTTTACCGCTCTTTGTTAATAAACTTACACCTTTCAAAACAACTCCGCCGCCCATAAACATAGTCGCTATTGATGCCACATCCAGTGCTGTCTGTACATAAGCCGTATTTTGTTTTTGAGAATTTATATAATCCTCGGCCATAGTTTCAATGTTTTTGTTCCCGTAGGCCTCCTTAAAAGAATCTTTATATTCACTTCTTACTTTATTGTATTTTTGTTCTGTAAGTTGTTCTATATCTTTGCTTGTGGCCTCTTCCGGAACTTCAACCCCCATTGCGGCTGCTTCTGCTTTATTAAGCCGTAAAAGCATTTCTTCTGCCACCAGTTTTAATTGTTCAGTGTTTGCAGTCAACGGTCTTCCGTTTTTGCGGGTCATGTTGAGAACATAATTTCCGTAATAGTTTTTCTCAAACCTGAAATCCCCGCCCCAGGTTTGAATTGCTTCATCATCTTTATGAGAGGCTTCAATATCTTTTATAATTGCATTTATTTCATCTATGTCACTGATACCTAGTGCCTGAAACGACTCAATAATTCCGCTGTTCAGATCATTAAATGAAGTTGTATTAAGTTTTGATTTTATCCCGTCGAGCGTAGATTTTATACTTTCCGCTTTATTAAAAATCTCTGCTTTTTCTTTGCAGTCCTGAACTTTTGAGGCTGAGAATTCAACCCCGAGATAATCTTTAAACCTTGCCTTGAACTCCTCCGGACTTGATGACTTTTCAAGTTCTGATATAATTTTTTCGGTATCACTAATTCCGGCGGTCATATCAGATTTTTTGTTATCAGTATCAAAAATTTCCTTAAAATAATTCACAGCTTTTGATACAACACCTTCTGAATTATCCTGATTAGCAAGTTTTTGGCGGGCACTCATCAGTGCAGAATTCAGAACTCCAAGGGACTCATCAAATGCTTTCTTATCCCCTTCCCACTGCGGAATAACCTGAAAATTACTTGCGTATCCTGTATCAAATGTAGAATTTTTTAAATATTCAGAGGCATCAGTATGACTGATTATACCCTGCATAACCATTATTGATAATAGTTTGCCTTTCGGCAATGATTTTAGCGACTCGTTTTTGGATAAAAAAGAACGAATTGCCGAATTTATTTTACTAACCTCTGTCATAATAATTTTACTTACGGGCTTTAATCATCAAAACTTTAGCTTTATTAAAAATTCTTTACAAATTGATTTTAAAGTACGGTGCGTGATAATATTCAAAATAAGAGTAAGTTGACAGTAAGGATTTAAGATGAGAAATATAATTGTTTACACAAGCAAAAAAGCATCCTCGCTGGCTGATGTATTGTCCGGACTTGAGGAAGTTAATGTACGTATAGAAGACGCATCAAAGTTAAGGGATTATGAAATGCTTAACCCTGCTTTGATTGTGGTTGAGGATGTGCCTGATATCAAAGATGTTTTAATGGTTGTAAAATTCAAAGCTCCTGTACTTTTTGTCGGTGAAGTCTTCAAAGGCTCAACAGTCAGAGCATACACTTACGATATGATAAAAACACCTGTTGATAATGACGAACTTCTGATAAGAGCAAAATCAATGCTCAAAATCCGTGACCTTAGAGAAAAACTTCTTCAGGTATCAACAACTGACGAATTAACAGGACTTCACAACAGAAAATATCTTCATGAACGTCTTGAGCAGGAAATATCCAGAGCAAAACGTTACGGAACAAAGCTTTCATGCCTGTTGTTTGACCTTGATTTCTTCAAAGTCGTAAACGATATTTACGGCTATGACTGGGGGGATGTTCTTTTAAGATCTATCGCAGACAAACTCAAACAATTAATCAGAAAAGAAGATATTCTGACACGTTACGGGGACGAAGAGTTTTTGTTAATACTTCCGAATACATCAGAAGAAAATGCATTTCTTTTTGCCGAAAGATTCAGACGTGACATCGAGAAGATGGAATTTATACCGGCAGGAGAAGAAGAAAGACATCCTATTACGATTTCAGGCGGAATTTCAACGTACCCGTGCCTTGAAGATACTGACGAAGATGTAAATACAATCATCCGCTATGCAGAACACGCTTTGTACAATGCAAAAAAACGCGGAAAAAATAAAATTGTTCAGTTTTCACAACTAAATCTGGGTGACTAAAGAGTTAAGCACAGGAAATGGAAGTGAAATTTTACCTGTAGCGTAAATTTGCTTTCAAAAGAGTATTTGATAGAAAAGGGAATACTCGGGTGCATAAAACAAATAAAGCCGGCTGAATGCAAGTTGGCAATAGATTACTAAAACAATGACAAGGCGGTTCATAAGAAACCGTAAGCTATATTAAAAGACTTCCTTTCTGAACACTTACAATAGTGTAAATCTGGTTATCAGGCGATTTCAAAACTAAATCGCCTTTTTACTTTAAATAAAGAATTTCAAAAAATAATATTTTCAGGGGATTAATCAGATAACAAATTTTTTTTCTGCTGTTTTATATAAGTATGATTAACACAAATTACAACATTACACCCCAAACATTCACGGGCTATAAAAAAATATCTCTTTCCAGATTAGAGCAGTATCTGGCAGAAGGTCTGACAAAAAAGGAAATTGCCGAAAAATTCGGAGTCAGTACAAGCACAATTTCCAGGCTAATTAAGAATTTTGACATAGAAACCCCGGGCAAAAAAATTAAAGAAAATATTGATGAGGTTTTAATGCCTTATACAACGCAGAATTCTTCTTTAAGACAAATAACACAGGAAACAGGCTTAAGCGCATACATGGTTAACAAATGGTATAAAGACAACTTCTCATCAAGTCCGCACAAAATGAAACTTAATACAACTATAGAACTGTTGAAATCAGATCTTACTAATAAAGAAATAGCTGAAAAAATGCAATTGAGTATTAACACTGTAAAATACTTCAGACAAAAATATCACCTCGGAAACATCAAAAGAAAAAAAGAAAATATGATGAAAAAAATAATAGAAAAAATCAATGAAGGATTAGAAAAAACAGAAATAGCAAAAGCCCTTGGCATTTCATATTCAACCGTGAACAGGTATCTGAGAAGGATGGCTTCAGGAAATTAGCATTTAGGAAAAGTCAAGAGAGCCTTCTTATCATCTCATGTGCTTCTTCAAAATCAGGGAAAATTTCTACGGCTTTTTCCAGCTCTGCAAGCGCAGATTCATTGTCATTCATCCCTTCAAAACATTTTGCACGATTAAGCATAAGATTAATATTGCCGGGATTGGTTTTTAAAAGATTTTCAAAAATAACATTTGCCTGACCGAAATTACCGAGTTCCATATAACAAAATCCAAGCAAATTTTCCACATCTTCAATTTTTTCTAATTCATAAGATTTAATCAAAAAGTCTTTTGCGCCCTCATAATCTTTCATAACAAATCTTACTTTGCCTGCAATATAAAGCATAAAAGCATTGTGCACAGAATGGGCAATTGCATGGTTAATTTGCTCCAGAGCTTTTTCGTAATCATTTGTATGGAGCTTATTCAATGCAGAAAATGCAAGTGCTTCAGGATTTTCAGGTTCAAGTTCAAGAGCTTTAGCATACATTTCGTCAGCCTTTTGAAAATCAGTTGTTGCATGAAGGTAGTTTGCATATTCAAAAACTATACTGAAATTGTCCGGCGCAATTTTATATGAAATTTCAAACTCATCTTTTGCATAGTCAAAAAGACGTTTGCTAAGATAAATTACACCGAGATCTTTATGAGCCTGCGCATGGTTGGAATTAAGTTCTATGACTTTTCTCAAAATTTTTTCTGCCTTGTCTGTGTCGTTTGTCATTATGCAAATATGGGCAAATTCATAATACAAATCAACATTTACGTTCCCCTGCAGAAGAATCTTTTCATAAATCTCTTTTGCCTGAACAGGCTTTTTAACTTTAACATAGAGATTTGCAAGTTTTTGTGCCATACTGACCGATTTCGGATTGAGCATAACAAGATGTGCAAGAATACCGATAGCATAATTGTAGTCACCCTTCATTTCGTAACAGCAGGCAAGATTGTACTGATAAGTATCTTTCTCTGGATGATGGCTTATAAGAGTTTTATAGTGGTTAATTGCACTATCATATTTTCCACATTTGGTTTCAGAAAGCGCAAGCGCTATTAAATAACTGTCCGCAGGCTCGATTGCATATGCTTTTTCAAAGTATTCACAGGCTTTTTTGTGTTTGTTTTTCAACTGCAAAATTGAGGCGATATTAAAATAAGTGATAGAATTATTCGGATCTAATTCACTTGCTTTAACAAAATTTTTGTAAGCTTTATCAAGTTTACCTATTGTAATGTAGGAAGTTCCAAGATTGTTATATAATTGCGAATGCTCAGGATTTAATTTAAGAGCCTTTTCCAGATACTCAACACTGTCTTTAAAATTTTTCATAGACATATAGGCCGTGCCGATTATGTAATAAAGCGTGTAGTCCTCTTTTTCAAGTTCAAGTGCTTTTTTAGCGAGTTCAATGGCATTTTCCGGTTCTTCACATCTCACATAAAGCACGCAAAGATTTTTATAAGCATCAATGAAATTTTCTCTTAATTCGATAACCTTCTGATAGGCTGCTTTTGCGTGAATTACATCATCAAGATTGTCGTAACAGTTTGCAAGGTAAAACCAGCTTGAGGCATCATCCGGATCATATTTGACAACTGTTTCAAAATTACTCTGACCTTCCTTATATTTTTCCAGATTTACGTTGCAAAGCCCTAAAAGTTTAAGAGCTTCCGTTTCTTTCTCTTCATCAAGATTGTACTTTTCCAATTCAGCTTTTGCTTCTTTAAACTTCTTTTCTACAACAAGCTGATTAATTTCATCTAATTTCATCTTATCCATAATTTTATTATAATATAAAAATTTTAAAGTCTATTCTCCTGACAAAACCATCATTACCCCTGGACAAAATCCCCAAAAGTATGGTATAATTAAATGCAGCCTTATCAGTATATCAAATGTTGTCCCTTAAAAACAATGAAAGGGACAAAAATGGGAAAATCATCAAAACCCGCATATTCAAGCGGTGTAGTTACAATTAACGGAGAAGAAAAAGCTTCTCAATACAAAAACGGAAATACTGTTTATTCCAATTACAATATGTCTGATGCTGAAAAGAATATTTATGACTATGCGCAGAATTCTTTTCTGGAAAATCTTCCAAAAGTAAATGTATTTTCAGAAGACACGCAAAAGCAGATGCAAAATCAGCTTAGTGCATATACTCAAAAAGGTATTGATACGATTAATGACATTTACACTCCGATGCTTAATGATATGAAGACAGACATCGCATCACGTTTCGGCAACTTTGACAATTCAATATTTATGAACAACCTCAACTCTATTGAATCCAACAGAGCTGATGCAATGAACTCTTTGACACAGGATATTCTGGCAAAACAAAATGAACTCATAAATGATGAACTAAACAAACGTTACAATTATCTTGATTTCTTAAACGGAATTCAAAACCAGACCACCTCAAATATCCTGAGCTATATGCAGCAGGCCGCAAACAATAGCCATTCAGGAAATTCTTATAATAACAGCAACTATTCCAGCAGTTCGGGCATAGGAGATTACGCAAGACTTGCGGCAAGCCTTGCTTCAACATTATTCACAAGAAGATAATCATTTCTTTTATTTTTCGGATGTAAAAGGAGAACGGGCTTACTTGCTAAGTCCGTTCTTTTTTTGTGTATAATTATATTATGAATATTTTACAGGAATTTGACACAATAGCAGCAATAGCCACACCTCTTGGTACAGGCGGAGTCGGAGTAATCAGAATTTCAGGTGACAAAACTTTTGAAATAATAAGTAGAATCTTTTCAAAACAAACGCTGGAAGCAGGTCGAATTACACACGGCTGGATTTTGGACGGAGATAAAAAAGTAGATGAAGTGCTTGTTCTTCCGTTCAAGAAACCACACAGCTATACAGGCGAAGATGTTATTGAAATCCACTGCCATGGCGGAGTTAATGTAGTAAAAAACATCCTCTCGCTTGTGCTCAAAAATGGCGCAAGAATTGCCGAAAGAGGAGAATTTACCAAACGTGCATTTCTAAATAAAAAAATGGATCTTTCGCAGGCAGAAGCGGTTGCGGACTTAATACATGCAAAAACAAGAAATTTCGCAATTCAATCAGCTAAAAACCTTTCCGGAGTTCTGAGAGATAAAATTCTTGAGATTAAAGGCGGTATTTTTGAAACTTTATCAAGGATAGTTGCCGGCATTGATTTTCCTGAAGACGTTGCCGAGCCTGAATATTCTTATCTGATAGAAAGTTTCGAAAAATCTCTGTCAGAAATTGATAAAATTTTATCCTGCGTTCGCTCATCAAACATAATGCGGCAGGGGATAAAAGTTGCAATAGTCGGACGTCCGAATGTCGGGAAATCATCACTTTTCAACTCGCTATTAAATGCAAACAGAGCTATAGTAACAGACATTGCAGGCACAACAAGGGATGTAATTAAGGAAACGCTTGACCTTGACATTGCAGTCACACTGATTGATACAGCAGGCATAAGAGATTCGGAAGACGTCGGAAAGGTCGAAGAAATCGGCATTGAATTTTCCAAACAATCAGCAGATGAAGCCGACCTTGTAATTTTTCTTTATGATGCCTCTGCTGGGCTTACAGCTGAAGACAAAGAAATTTTTGAACTTGTCAAAAACAAACCGCATCTTGAAGTTGCGAACAAATGCGATCTGCTTGATAAGCGCAATGACGACAAAATATATATTTCAACAAAAACAGGCGAAGGAATTTCTGAACTCCGAGAACTTATAAAGACCAGAGTTTGTGACTTTTCGCTGGAAGACACCGAATACATAACAAATGAACGTCAGGCAGACTGTCTTAAAAAATGCCGTGAAAGTTTAATCCGAGCGTTAGAGGCGGCAAGAATAGGTGAACTTCAGGATTTGATTTCGATTGATTTGAAATCAGCGCTTTTATTTCTGGACGAAATTACAGGCGAAGTAATCACAGACGACATTTTGAACAATATTTTTGACCATTTTTGCATCGGTAAATAAAACGGTGACAGACTTTTGCAGGGATTTGTTCTTTTTAGTTCCTACCATTCAGGTTCCATATCAGTACTGAAAATACTTGTCAAAATCCACATCGTCAAAGCTGCACAACAGTTTAAAAACTTCGTCGTGCTCATCCATTCTCTGGAAACTGTAATTGTCAAACTTCCAATACTTCGGATTTATCCCCTTAACCCTCACAATACCTGCATCTTTCAAAATGGTAAGCTTCTTTTTTACAATTTCCAATGGCAAATCCACCATTTTGGCAAGCTCAACCGCTGTCACACCTTCTTCTTTAGATCCCTTTTGAGGAGTCATAAACATCAATTCAAGGCCGACAGCGCGTAAATCTTTATCTTCATTTTCGGGCAGATAGTCGTACATAATTTTATTTTACCCGAAAGCAGTTATTTTTATATCATATTTTTGAATTAATTAGGCAAATTGCAGGATTTTTTCATTTTTTATATCCTTTTGTCTTCACTGACATTCTGAAGTTCAGATTAACATCTGTATTTCAGGATTACTTTGAGATGCTGTGTAAACATACATTTTGCACGGAATCCAAGATTTCGACAAAAGCAGTCGCCTAAATTCAGCATGACAAAATGGCTTCTTGTTATTCTGAGCAAATCGAAGAATCCACTCGAATTTTTTGAAGATCCTTCGGCTGGCGCCTCAGGATGACGTAGTGACTCTTATTGTCATTCTGAAGGAAGCGAACAATCCAGTTAAATTTAGGCATGTCATTCTGATGACGTAGGGACTCTTGTACGTCATTCTGAGGGAGTTTACGACCGAAGAATCTGATATTACAGACTCTAAATGACGAATTTACTGAGCATCAATGTCAAATAACTGCTCGAATTTCACATCCAATGCTTTCATCAATCTGAGCAATGTAGTAAATTTAAAATCCGCTTTACCGTTTTCGATTTTACTGATCTGCTGCATTTGCAAACCGGCTTTTGCCGCAAGATCTTCCTGTGAAAGCTTTTTGCGGTGTCTTTCCGCACATAAATTGGCACCAAAGGTTACAAGAGATTCATTATTCATAAAAGTATATTATTCTATTGACACGCATGGTTCTATATGTTATAGATATAAATATATACTCTACAGGTGAAATTTTGAATATTATTATGCTCAAAATGAATTGTATTGGTGGAATTTTGTATGATAAAGCATAACCTTAAAAAACTTATTGACATAAGCAGCGAGCTTACAAGGCTGTGCCAGCTTGCAGTTGTACTGAAAACTTACCTTGACGCAAATACTGTCTGCAATGAAACCTGCTCCAATGCGCTTGTGTTTTCCGAAATTCTTCTCATTATGCTCGAAAAAACTGACGAAAACCTGTTTGATTACATCCAGCAAATAAATATTGAGCTTTATGCACCTAAAAATTATTAAAATAATTACTTAAAAATCTTCACTGCTCTCGGTAAAATTCCAAGACAATACGAAATCACAATCCCGTAGTTTGTTATCGGAATATTCTTTTCCTGCGCAATTAAAATCCTTGACAAAACCTCACGTCTGTTTGTCATACATGCCCCACAGTGGATTACGAGCGCATAACCAGAGATATCAGGAAAATCATGTCCTGCAAAGTTTTCAATCACAAGTTTTTTGCCCGTTTTCTGCTTAAGCCAGCGAGGAATTTTGACTCTGCCTATATCATCTTCAATTGCATGGTGTGTGCAGCTTTCCAAAATAAGAACTCTGTCGCCGTCTTTGAGGTTTTCAATCGCTCTTGCGCCGTCAATAAACGCCTGTAAATCACCTTTCAGCCTTGCAAAAAGAATTGAAAAAGATGTGAGCGGAATATTCTCAGGCACAATTTCCGACACCTGCTTAAATGCCTGACTGTCTGTTACGACAAGCGACGGTGGAGTTTTCAGGTTGTCAAGCGCATCTTTAAGTTCGGTTTCTTTGACGACATAAGTCAGGCAGTCACTGTCCAGCAAATCCCTCAACGTCTGCACCTGCGGAAGAATTATTCTTCCTTTCGGCGCCTCTTTATCTATCGGAATTACAAGAATTACGGTGCTTTTCTGGGGCACAAGGTCGCCTGCGATTTTCGGAGAATTCACAAAATCTTCCGGCAGAAGCTTTACAAGTGTGTCCTTAAATCTGAAAACAATATCTTTATCTGTCTTGACCGACGTTTTCAAGATTCTGCTTTCATTCTGAACAACTTTCAAAATCTCCTCAAACTTCTCATCAGAAAGCGGTTTTTCGTCAATTTTATTAACCACAACAAGATATGGAATTTTTAGTTCTTCAAACTTTTTTATCAACTCTTTTTCATAGTCGTCAATCCCCTGAAAATCGCAGACGATAACCGCAACATCCGTTCTGTTTATGACTGACATTGTTTTTTCAAGCCGTTTTTCTCCGAGTGCTGTTTCGTCATTTATCCCGGCCGTATCCAGAAACGTTACAGGCCCGACCGGCAAAAGTTCCATTGATTTTTCAACTACATCTGTTGTTGTTCCGGCGATTTCAGACACAATCGAAATGTTCTGGGAGGTAATTCTGTTCAGCAGCGACGATTTTCCGACGTTTGTTTTGCCGAAAATTCCAATATGCAGCCGCATTGATTTTAAAGTTTTCATAAATCCCTCTCCTTTTTATACTAAAAAAGGCCGTCTAATGACAGCCTTTTCCATTGTCGATTTTGTAAGACTAACCTCTGATACCGAGTTTTTTAACAAGAGCTCTGTATTCATCAAGGTTTTGATCTTTCAAGTAAGAAAGCAATCTTTTTCTTTTACCTACCATCATCAAAAGACCTCTTTTTGTTGCAAAGTCTTTTTTGTTATTTTTCAAATGTTCGGTAAGTTCAGAAATTTTCTTGCTCATCAAAGCGATTTGAACGGCTGCTGAACCTGTATCTTTTTCGTTTGCGCCGAATTCTTTGATTATTTCCTGCTTGTTTTTCAAATTGATTGACATAATGTTTTTCCTTTTCTTGTTGAGTGATTATTGGCGTAAGCACTCTACATAAGGAATTTTATTATATCAAGAAAAAATTGCAACATGCAAACTCAAGATATATTAATAAAAATTAAGCTTTTTAACTAAAAAATTATGCATCAAAATTCAAAGCCCTGTCGGCAAACATTCCGGTCATGAAAGCATTTGTTGCATTTTTTGAAGCTCTGACCATTCTTTCACCGAGAAGCTCTCTGTTTAATTCTGCGCTTGAAGCGCTTCTTGTTGCATCAACATAAGCAATCTGCGCTTTATTATAGTCGCTTTCGGCTCTGAAACTGTTCTGGTTTTGATTTAATTCTGTTTGTCTTTTGGTAAGTTCGGATAAAGCCTTATCTTTTGCCCAGTTTGCGGCATATTCAGCATCTCTTGCTGTATAATAAGCATCTTCCGCTGCAGCTTTTTTCGCATCAGCTTCCTTTGAACGGGACCAAATGTCATCACGGATTGATTTTGGCACTGCATACAGTGCACTTTTGTTCTCTTTTACAAAAGTCATCAATGATGTTTTGCTCAACTGATTTGTATAAGCTGTGATAAACTTGTCATAACTGCCGTATTCTTTTTGCAGTTCAGGACTTTCATTAAATTTACTCAGTGATACAAATTCTATTGCCATAGCCGATCCCTTTTCTCTTAATATATATATATATAAAGTATTTATTCCCTGAAAAATTGCCTTTTTTATGAAGAAATGTTACAAAACAAAAACAAAATTATTTGTGCTAATATAAACTTATGATTGACAGATATTCACGTGAAGAAATGAAGAAAATATGGGATTTGAACACCAAATTCGACTACTACCTGAAAGTCGAAATTGCTGTTTGTGAAGCTTACACCAAAATGGGCAGAATCCCTAAAAGAGATTTAGAAGAAATTAAGAAACGTGCAAAATTTAACATTGAACGAATTGACGAAATTGAGCGGGAAGTAAAGCATGATGTTATTGCTTTTCTGACCTGCGTGAACGAAAGCCTCGGCGAAGATCTTGCGCGCCACATGCATGTCGGAATGACCAGTTCTGATGTAATTGACACAGCGTTTGCAATGCAAATTCAAGACAGCGGAAAAATTATCAAAAATGACCTTGATGAAACAATTAAATCATTGAAAGAACTGGCCAAAAAACACAAAGATACAATCTGTATCGGACGTTCACACGGTGTTATTGCGGAAGTTATGACCTTCGGGGTTAAGCTATGCAGCTGGATAGATATTTTAGAACGTCAGAGGGACAACTTTGAACACGCGCTCGAACAAATCCGTGTCGGACAGATTTCCGGCCCCGTGGGAACTTACAGTAATATTTCACCGGAAGTTGAAAAAAATACCTGCAAAAACCTCGGGCTTAAACCCGCCAGAATTTCGACTCAGGTAATCGCAAGGGATTATCACGCATACTTTATGCAGTCGCTCGCTCTGATTGCAAGTGTACTTGAACAATTCGCAACAGAAATCCGACACCTCCAGAGAACAGAAGTTCTTGAGGTGGAAGAAGGCTTTACAAAAGGACAAAAAGGGTCGTCTGCTATGCCTCATAAGAAAAATCCGGTCTTGTCCGAAAACCTATGCGGGCTCGCACGTGTTGTCAGATGCAATTCGCTTGCGGCACTTGAAAACATTCCGCTCTGGCACGAAAGAGATATCTCGCACAGTTCGGCAGAAAGAATAATCTTCCCTGACAGTCTTATTCTTATTGATTTTATGCTGAACCGCTTCAACGAAATAGTACAAAATCTTGTTGTGCACGAAAAAAATATGCTCAGAAACGCAGACCGTTTCGGAGGAATTGTATTTTCTCAAAAAGTTCTCCTTGAACTTGTCGAAAAAGGTTTGACCAGAGAAAACGCCTACAAAATAGTTCAGCGCAATGCCCTCGACGCTTTCGAAAACGACGGCGATTTTAAAGTAAATCTTATGAAAGACGAAGATGTGACACAACTTCTTTCTGTTGAAGAAATCGACAAAATTTTTGACAAACAGGCATTCTTGAAAAACATCAACGAGATTTATAAAAGAATTTTATAATTTTCATTATTTAGCCATATCCGGCACATTTTTTACACAATACTGAATTTTTTGACCTTTTCAACAGACAAAGATTTCAATTTTTCAAGTCTGGATTTAATAAACTGCGCCTGCGATGAAAGCGGATTTTTCTGCAAAAATTTTCTGTAATATCTTTGAGCCTCAAGACGCTTGCCGAGTTTGTCAAAGCAGACTCCGATGCCCGCAAAAGCCTCCGTGTCGGACGGATTTCTTTTAACAAGTTCATTCAAAACAAACGAAGCTTCTTTATACCTGTTCATCTTCATCAAAAGTGCGGATTTGTGCTCGTAAGCCTTTTTGTACTCAGGAGAATTCTCGATAAGTTTTTGATAAATCATCAAAGCCATATCGTATTCATCACACATTTCATGGGCAATTCCAAGCTGCAAAATTGCATCCGGATTTTCAGGATTAACCTGCACGGCACGGACGAAATTCTTGATTGCACCGCAGGGAATCCCCTCCAAAAGATGGCAAATTCCAAGTTCATAATAAGCTTCAAAATAATTCTCATCAATCTGAACAGCTTTATCAAGATATTTGATTGCCTTTGCATAATTTTTCGTATTTTTGCAGCACATTCCAAGTCCAAAGTAAGACTTTGCATCATCTCTTGATATCAAAATTGCATTCAGATAATTTGCAGCAGCTTCATTGTAGGATTTTTCACGTAAAAGCCCATCAGCACGCTCAAAAAAGTTCAATTCTTTTTTTCCGGCATTAGTCGTCATATATTTCGATTTGTTAAAATTATCGTTACCCACTCCGGCCTCTTCTTCTTATACATTGATTATACTTTTCAGGGCAATTGTGTTTAACCACCATTTGGTGTAGAGAAAACTCAATCATTGGATTTATTTATTTGATTGTGTTATAAGTGTTGGTATGAAAAAGCTGTTTATTTTGTTGATTATGTTAGCGGGTATGCCTGTATTTGCGGAAAGTAACGAGGTTACTCTCGGGAATGTCGAGAAGCAGCAGATTGAGCTTCCAAAAACAAATGTGAAGATGAAAAGTTCACTTGTCATAAGCGATGAACAGGTTATGCAGGAACTCATAAAACGCCAGCGGGAAAAAGACCTTGAAGACATCGAAAACCTCTGGAAAGGAACAGTAGAAAACAATCAGGTAATCGGATTTGCCCTCAAAAAACTTGCAACACCAGAAAGTCAGAGAAGAATTCACTCCTCTCTTATGGCAAAAACTTTGAATGCGGTAATTGCAGGAGCCTCTTTTGCTCCTATGATGATGGGGTCGGACTATCTTGTACAGTCGTCGGCATTTGCCGCCGGAAGACTTGCGCAAAATCTCATCAACCGCAAAAATATCCCGCAGGAAATTCCGCTGACAGATACGGAATTGATTGAGCTTGCAGGGCTGATTGAAAACCTTCAGGACAAAATTATTGATGCGTATTATAACTACAAAAGTTCTCTTACACAGCTCAAAGAAACCCGGGAACGCCTTCTTCTTTACAACAAAAACTACTCAAAAGCACTTGAAAATGATGACCTTCTTGAAATAACCATTTCTTCATCATTGTATGACAATATGGCACTTGAAGAATTTTACTATATGCAGAACGCAAAAAAATATCATCTGGAACTTCAGCGTCTTGCAGGAAAAAAGGTTGTAGACAACCTGAATTTATACCAGTATAATTTTGATTCTGCATTACTGAAAGGAGCAGAAAAATAATGAAGAAAATATTTGTTTTATTACTGCTTGTTTCACTCTGCCTGCCTTCCTATGCCGTAACCCTCGATGAGATTACGGACCCCAAACCGCCGGCATACAGAACAGGACTTTCCGAACTTCCTGAGAAAAAATATATTGAAGAAGTGGCTCCGCTTGAGCAAGAATACGTTCAAAAAGAAGAAACCGATTACGATTCAACAGACTTAACCTATGCGGATTTAAGCATAAAAAAAATCTCAAAAGAAATCGCACAGGAACTGGGTTATGAAGAAAAGACAATGATGGAGGATTTATCGCTGCTATGGCGTGGTGCAGCATCAAAAAGCGACACGATAGCCTTTGCCCTGTATAAACTTTCAAATCCTGATGAAAACAAACCCGATGAAAAATCAGTAAAAAATATTCTAACGACTATTGCAAGCATGTCGACCCTTGTCGGCGCCGGAATCGGCAATCCTCTTATCGCAACAGGCTCCCTTGTTGGAGGAAATATCCTTGGCATCATGTCGCAGGACACAAAAGCAATGAACTACAAATATACACGTGTTACGGATGCCGACATGATAATTCTGGTCAGAAAAATTGAAGAGCTTCAGCAGACGACAGTAAACCTGTATTACAACTACATGACTTCACGAAAAATGCTAGGATTGCTTGACAAAGTAGTCCTTCAGCGGAAGAAAAATTATGACAATGCTCAGGAAAAATCCCGTGATGTAATTATGATAACAGATGCCTACTACCGATCTGCTGTAGATCAGCAGACAAAAGCCAGATCGGATTATATGGCAAAACGTGCGGCCTTAGAACAATTTGTCGGGAACGAAACCTTTGTCGAGTTTGAAAAAATACTTAATGAGAGAGATAAAAAAGAAGAATAGTGAAATTTATTCCGTTTGAAATCAAAACAGGCGCCGAAAACATGCAAATCGACAGCGATTTGCTTGATGAGGCCATTGAAACTAATTTTAAAGACGCAATTTTTCGACTTTACGGCTGGTCGCCCGCCTGCGTCAGCCTCGGCAGAAACCAGAAAGATGATTTTCTCGACAAAGAATTTCTTAAATCCAACGGCATTGATATCGTAAGACGGATGACAGGCGGACGGGCGCTTTTGCATGACAAAGAATTAACCTATAGCTTTATATGTCCGGCCGAATACCTCAAACATGGCGAAAACATTAAAGAATCCTACATTGAAATCTCTAAATTTTTAATTGATAAATTTTCCAGACTCGGCATAAATCTTGATTTTGGCACCCAAAAGGCCGTAAGAACCAAATTTGAATACTGCATGCTTCTTTCAACAGGCGCTGACCTTTGTTACAACGGCAAGAAGCTTATCGGCTCCGCCCAGTGCCGCAAAAACGGTTATATTTTACAGCACGGCTCCATCCTGATGGATTATGATAAAACATTACTGGAAAAAATTTTCCGTGAAAACATTGATACTGCCGAAATCACTTCTATAAAAGAAATTGCACCCGATTTGACTGTTGATAGTCTAATAGATTTATTTTCAAATTATTAAGATTCATTAAGAATAAAAATTTAAAATAAGCAATATCTCCGCCTGAAAATACTTTATATAAGTACGGGAATTAATTAAGGAGATTAAAAGTTATGTCTGGACTTACAGATTTTACAAATCCATACATATGGATGGGGATGGGCCCTTACGCATGGTCTTCAAATTACGGATATGAAATGCAGCTGAATGTTTTGCCTGAATATGCAACACCGCAGGAAGCAAGACTGTTTCATGGCATTCTTAACCCTAATCATGTAAGCCAGTGGAACCCTCTGTTTTCAATTCCGATTCAGAATAATGTTACAAATCCTGCTTTAACACAGCAAGGACTTCAACAGGCTTATGACTGGGGCAAAAACCGAATGGCAGAAATCATGGACGGAATGAACTTTAATGAAGCCACTAAAAACCTTGGCACAATTAAAGGTCAATTTGGAGCACTTATAAAAGACAAAAACCTGAATGACGAACAAAAAGCAGAAATCCAAAAAATTATAGATGAAGCAAAAGCTTTGGAGAAAAAACTTTCTGAATACAAAAAAGCAATGCAAAAACCAAATGCAGACAAAGATGCTCTTAGAGAGGATTTCAAACAAATTCAGGAAGACATAAAAACACTTCATGACAAAGCCGCAAATGTTATTGAAACAATAAAAGAAGAACTTTCCGGCACAGAAGCTCCTGAAGCTCCTGAAAATCCGGAAGGTACAACACCTCCGGCCGCAGAAGAAAAACCGGAACAACCAAAAACTGAAATTAAACCACAGTCAGTTGTAAAAACAGACGGCACAAAAATTGAAGGAGAAGCCGGCCCGAACGGTACAATTATCAAAGAAGGAAAATATTACTCCGCCTATGACGGAACAGAACTGAATGCTCAATACGCTCTCGGTACAGAAATGAAACTGAAAGACGGATACTCAGCAAGAGTTTGGGCAAACGGAGAAAACGTTTTATATCGTGACAATACTGGTAAACAACTAACTCCGGTTCAATTCGCTGAAAAATATCCTGATGAATATTTGAATGTCATGTCACAGCAATTTATGAATGCAGTTCCTGAAATTGCAGATAAAATAACAGCCTCAATAGATAAAGATACCTCCGGTAAAATTCTGACAGTAAAATTCACATACAATGGCAAAGAAGCATTAGAGAAGGCTCCTGTTAATGTAAAAGAAATTCTTAAAAGACTAGGACTGAGCAAATCTCAGCAAGCCTGATTAAAAAAAAGTTATACACAGTTTTTTATAGGGGAAAATAATGGTTAATCAAGAAAAAAATTCTATATCTAAATATATAGGAAGAGGTTTATTATGAAATCAGATTGCACAAATCTTACGGGAAAAATACAATCACACAGATTTAAAAATCCTGTAAGATTTGTTGTAGTGCAACTTAAAAACTGTCGATTTGGTAATTCCTCAAACCGCAGCAAATTAGAACGAAAGTGAAGAGCAGGTTAGTGCAAATAGGAGCCCTTAAATTTAGGATTTAGGGGCTTATTTTTGTGCACAAAGTGAACTGCCGGGTGAGTGGACTCCATATTTGCACTCAAAAGTGCATCTCCGTATCCATAGTCGAATTAGGCCTATGGTAATTTACCTGATATAACCAAATAAAGCTTGCTTAAAAATTTTAATTGGAGTAATATATAGAAAGAAATGTATATCAGGTAAACTTAAAAGAGGGTCACATGGCAAAATTAAATATTACCGTATGTATGGGAAGTTCATGTTTTGCAAGAGGAAATGCATCCAATCTTGAGTTTATTGAAAAATACATTAAAGAAAACGGACTTGAAGCAGATATCGACCTTGCAGGCTCTCGCTGCGAAGGTAAATGTGTTACAGGACCTAATGTTATTATCAACGGTATTGAATATACTGAAGTTGATGAAGAAAAACTCAAACAAACTTTAGATGAACTTGTTAAAGTTAAATAAAATTTATTTTAAAAACATCCTTACAATTAAATTACAGGGGTTAAGATGAATAGTACAAATCCGGTTTACACGCTTTCAAACGAGTGTCACGACTGTTACAAATGCATCAGGGAATGTCCTGTCAAAGCAATCAAAATTGAAAACGGACATGCTTCAGTTATAGGCGAACGCTGTATTGCCTGCGGAAACTGTGTTAAAGCCTGTCCATCCAATGCAAAAAGAGTCCGCACAGATATAGATAAAGCCAAAAACCTTATCCGAGCACAGAAAGATGTCTATGTATCACTTGCGCCAAGCTGGAGCGGAGTTTTTGATGTGAGTGAGGAGAAGATGGTTTCCATCCTGAAAAGACTCGGCTTCAAGGGGGTTTCCGAAACCGCCCTCGGCGCACAGGAAGTTTCCATAAAAACAGCGGAAATGCTTAACAATGCAGAAAAAGGGCTTTTTATCTCAAGCGCCTGCCCCGTCATTGTAAACTTTATAAGAAAATACCGTCCGGAATTTGCAGCATGCGTAACTCCCGTAGGCTCGCCCGCTATGACACATGCCAGAATGCTTAAGGACAAATACGGCGAAAATATTTCTATTGTATTCATAGGCCCCTGTATCGGCAAAAAAAACGAAGCTGATGAATACAAACTTTTCGACGTTGCTTTGACGTTTGAAGAATTAAAACTCTGGCTGAATGATGAAGCAATAGATATTTCATCAATTCCGGCCGATCCTGAGAACAAATTTGTGCCAAAATCAGCATATGAGGGTTCTCTTTACCCTATAGACGGCGGAATGAACGAAACAATCCGCAAAATCGGCATAAAAAAAGAAGTCCAATTGATGGATATAAGCGGGCTTCTATCGTTTGAAAGAGCCTTAAACCAGCTTAATCCCGACAAACTGGATAAGATAATTTTTGTTGAAGCACTTTCCTGCGAAGGCGGCTGTGTTGCAGGGCCGTGCATTTCAACGGAAAAAGCGGGAATCAGTATCGTATCGGACGTTCTGGCTAATGTTAAAACACGTGAAATTATACCAAAAGTTCCGGAAACCGTCGTTGATATGGACGTTGTACCGAAGAAAGTGGTCACAAGCGAATATCCGATAGAAGACATCCTTAAAACCCTCAAAAAAATCGGCAAACACACGGTTGATGACGAACTTAACTGTGGCGGCTGCGGATATGCAACATGCCGGGATCTGGCAAAAGCACTTCTTGACGGGGATGCAGAAACGTCAATGTGTGTTTCTTATATGAGAAAAATCGCAATGAGAAAAGCTAATGCAATGCTCAGATGTATGCCTTCTGCCACCGTAATGGTTGACAGTAATATGAACATTATTGAAGCTAATGATGCATTTATGCGGATGTTTACAGGTGATATGTATGATGTTTTCAAAACAAGACCCGATGGAGTAGCAGGTGCCGCCATAGACAGAATTGTAGACTTTGCAGACATCTTCAAAACAATTCTGGACACCGGCAAAGATCTTCATAAAGAACGTTATCCAAGCAAAAACAGACTTTATGACATCAGCGCATTCACAATTGAAGAACACGAAATAGTCGGCGCTGTCATCACTGACGTAACCCAGATCGAATCAAACAGAGAAAAGATTTCCCAAAAAGCTCACGAAGTAATTTCCAAAAACATCTCAATTGTTCAGGAAATTGCATGCCTCTTAGGCGAGCACATGGTTGAAACAGAAACTCTGCTGAGTTCAATTGCTAATGACTTTGATGACAAAGATGAAAATGAGGAAATTAAATAATCAGGTGTTTTGTCAGACTGAATTTATTTCAGCATATCTGCAAAAAATATATGAAGAAGTAAAATGCCTAATAACAGCAAAACGACTTTAAATAAAATAAGGGTAAAACATGTTTATTGATATAGATTGCAGTCAGATGAAAAAATATAATCAGAATGCTTACGGGGATTACTTTATTTCCAAAAGATACCCTGACGAAGCACGTTTGATTGCGGTTTTGTCAGACGGGCTCGGGAGCGGAATAAAGGCAAACATTTTATCCTGCATGACGGCAACAATGCTTTTGAGATTTATAGAAAACGGACAGATTCCGATACGAAAAGCCGCCGAAATTATAATGAACTCGCTTCCGGTGTGCAAGGTAAGAAAAATAAGCTATTCAACATTTTCCGCAATTGACTGTGATGATTACGGAAGCGCCAAAATAGTTGAAGAAGGCAACCCGGAATTCATCTGGATACGCAACAACGAGGTTATGAAGCCGGAATACGAAACAGTTCAATCCAAAACCTTTAAAAACAGAAGGATGAAGCTTTATAAAATTCAACTTCGCCTTGGCGACAGACTGATATTTTGTTCTGACGGTGTAACACAGGCAGGACTAGGAGGTGGAAGACTCAAACTCGGATTAAGAAGGGAAGGATTGATAGTTCTTCTGGAGGATAAATTAAAAGAACATCCGGATATTTCAAGCTCGGAGCTGGCACAATATATTGTTAATCAAGCCCGCAACATCGAAACTGACAGAAACCCTAAAGATGACATTTCTGCATGCGTTTTATATTTCAGAGAGCCAAGAGAATCTCTGATTTTTACAGGCCCCCCGTATCATCAGCAGAAAGACGCTGAATACGCACAACTTTTTGACAAATTTAAAGGTAAAAAAGCAATTTGTGGCGGAACAACAGCCAACCTAATATCAAGAGAACTAAAACGTCCGATAGAAATGGATTCGACAATCAGTATTGGCAAACTTCCGGCGTGTTCATATATGGAAGGCGTGGATCTTGTAACGGAAGGTATTCTGACACTTACCAAAACCTTAGAGTATCTGGAATCAAATACAACAGATATTGACAATGCTGCGGGTAAGTTGGTAAAATTCTTGTTAGATAGTGACTGCATAAATTTCATGGTCGGAGCGAAATTAAATCAGGCTCATTATGATCCAGCGCTTCCGATAGAAATTGAAATCCGCAAGAACATTATCAAGAAAATGGCAAACATACTACAGGATAAATATTTCAAGAAGGTCAATGTTCAGTATATGTAACCATTACAAATTAATTCGACTACAATTAAAAAATTACTAATATTGATAAGAAAGGATAAAACAGAGGCAAAACCTCCGGCAAAAATTTAAAAAGTTTGACTACAATTTACGGAAAGGATAAAAAAATGGAAAAGAAAGTTAGTGTGAAAGTGTGTTTGGGAACAACATGTTTTGTAATGGGGTCTGCCAATTTGCAGGAATTGATTGACATGGTTCCGAAGAAATACGGCGACAAAGTAGATGTTTCAGGGGTTCCTTGTCTTGGGTTATGCTCAATCGACTGGGAATTTTCTAAAGCACCTTATGTAAAAGTTGACGATGAAGTAATTAAAGAAGCAACTGTTGAAAAAGTTTTAAAAGCAATCGACGACAAACTAGCAGCAATGAAATAAGAGTTTACAAAAATCCCCCGCCGGCAATAACAGCAGGGGATTTTTGTATCAAGAAATCTATCGAGGTTACAGTTTTTTGAAAAAATTCTTGTTTATGCAATAATGGTTGTATAGTGGAATAAAATTAAAAGGAAATTAGGAATATGGCAATAAACACCCCGAAACAAACATCTCACCTGAAAAGAGAGATTTTGGTAAGGCTTATAAAAGCATTTTTGAGTGACAATTTTGAAGAAAACACACGACTTATCCCGTTCGATATGCGACCGAAAGGACATGAAGTTCCATACAGATGCTGCATTTATAAAGAACGTGCAATCTTAAGAGATAGAGCGGTGGCAGGACTCGGACACTCTATTGAAGAAACAGATGACAGTGAACTTTTGTCAGATTTGGCTCAAAACGCTCTTGAAAGAAAACAACCTGATGAAAAACCGTTGACAGTATTAACAACAGCCTGCAAAGGATGTGTACCATCAAGAATTTATGTAACAGATCTCTGTCAGGGTTGTGTTGCAAGACCCTGTGTTAATACTTGCAAATTCGGTGCAATAAGCGTAATCAACGGAAAATCCGTCATTGATCCCGAAAAATGCAAAAATTGCGGAATGTGTGCTCAGGTTTGCCCGTATCAGGCAATTCAAAAAATCATAGTTCCTTGCGAAAATGCCTGCCCTGTAGGCGCAATAGCAAAAGGGGAAGACGGTCATGCAAAAATAGATTTTGACAAATGTATTTCATGCGGCAAATGCGTATCAGCCTGTCCGTTCGGCGCAGTTCATGAAAAAAGCCAGATAATTGATGTTTTGAAAAATATCAAAGCTGGCAAAAAAGTTATAGCAATGGTTGCACCTGCAATAATGGGACAACTTCCATGCACTCCGCAACAATTGAAAGAAGCAATTCAGGAACTCGGGTTCTTCGATGTTTATGAAGTTGCGCAGGGTGCTGACGTTACAACAAAAAATGAATCCGCTGAATTTGTGGAAAGAATGGAACACGGTGCAGAATTTATGACAACATCGTGCTGCGCAGGCTATAATGAACTCGTAGATAAACATATTCCCGAACTGAAACCATTCAGATCAGATACAAAAACTCCGCTTTATTACACTGCAGAAATTGTTAAAAAAGAACATCCGGAAGCAGTAACCGTATTCTTCAGCCCATGTGTTGCAAAACGCCGTGAAGCACTTCAAAACCCGAATGTTGATTATGTTTTGAATTACGAAGAAATCGGTGCATGGTTCATTGCTCTTGGAATTCAGGTTGCAGAATGTTCTGAAAGCAAATTTAAGACCGAAGCTTCTGCTGAAGGCAGAAATTATGCAGTCACAGGCGGAGTTGCAAAGGCAGTTCAAACACTTCTGCCTGAAGAAATTCCGGCTCATCCGGTTGTAATTGACGGGCTTGACAAGCAATCAATCCGTGATTTGAAAAAATATGCCAAAAACGGTATGTGTGAACTCGGAAACCTTATTGAAGTTATGGCATGCCCGGGAGGGTGTCTCGGCGGAAATGCTACAGTCAACGCCTACAAACCGGCGCTTAAACAGTTGACAAATTACGTAAATTCAAGCGAATCAATAAAAGAAATGGATAAAGTTTAAATATAACAAATGGCGCCCCGCTTAAAAAGCGGGGCGCCTTATTTTCAAAAAATCTCACTCAAAGACGAAGAAAATCTGTTTGTAATATAATAATTTTATGGAAAAGAAGAGAAAAATCAGCATCATAGGCTCGACAGGTTCAATCGGAACCCAGGCGCTGGAAGTTATTGAAAAATTATCAGACAAATTTGAAATCATTGCACTTGCCGGCGGCAGCAATGTTGAACTTCTGGAACATCAGGCAAAAAAATTTAGCCCCAAATACCTATGCCACAACGCAAAGGACAAAACGCCGAGCGGACTTTCAGCTGAAATTTTACACGGCGAAGAAGGTTTAGAACAAATTTGCTCCAACAAAGAAAACGACATCATTCTTGTTGCATGTTCCGGAAAAATCGGACTTAAACCGACCCTGAAAGCCATTAAAAACGGAATTGATATTGCACTGGCAAACAAAGAAACCCTTGTTATGGCGGGCGATATAGTTATGCAAAAAGCCTGTGAAAATGGAGTTAAAATAATTCCCGTGGACAGCGAACACTGTGCCATTCACCAGTGCATTAAAGACATAAAACAGGTTGACAAACTTATTATAACTGCAAGCGGCGGCCCGTTCCTTCACAAAAGCAGAGAAGAAATGCAAAAAGCTACAGTAAAGGAAGCACTCTCCCACCCCAGATGGCACATGGGCAAAAAAATTACCGTTGACAGCGCAACCCTGATGAATAAAGGGCTTGAAATAATAGAAGCGCACCATCTTTTCGGAATGGATTATGACGATATTGAAGTTGTTGTACATCCGCAAAGCATTGTTCACTCCGCAATTGAATACAAAGACGGAAGCGTAATCGCACAATTAGGTCTGCCGAGCATGCATATTCCGATTCAATATGCAATCTCGTACCCCGAAAGGTTTGAAGGAATAAAATCCAAAAGCTTCAGTTTTGCGGAAATTGCGCGGCTGGACTTTGAAAAACCGGATTTTGAAAAGTTTCCGGCCCTTAACCTTGCATACCATGCCGGCAAAACCGGAGGAAGCGCCACGACCTGCCTTAATGCTGCAAATGAAGAAGCTGTATTTGCATTTTTAGATGGAAAAATTACACTCTGCAAGATTGTTGATATTGTAGAAAAAATGCTTTCAGAACACAAAGTTATTCAAAATCCGTCCATAGACGAGATTTTTGAAGTTGACAGAGAAGTTAGAGAAAAAACTCAGAACAATATAAGAAAATTTAGTAATTAATAGTTTCCGAAACTTTTGTTAAAAGATTTTTTATAACTGTAGCGTTATTGGTTTCCATTGATGGCACAAAAGCACTGCTTATTTTTTCAGCAAACAGCTGCTCCGGAGTAATTTGTTTATTAAGAATTCTTGGATCAATATCCTCTTTTGCAATCATCGCCATCCTTGTTCTGTCTGTAAACATATTCATGGCTTCCTTAATAAAACCGATTTCTCTATCCTGAAGTCCGTATCTTTTTTTAAAAGTGTTCAAACAAATCTTGAAAGATTTATATGTGTCTGTAACGGCCTGTTTGGTAACATTATTCAGTCTTTTAGCCGCATCCTCCCATTTATGAAAATTTTCCAGCGGCAGTGCCTGCACAGTACCCCTCATATTTGATACAGGTAATAATTCTTTTTTTATAAAGTTATTTACATTTGTCTTATATTGTGAAATTCTTTGAGAAATACTTATTGGGGAATACGTGTTTACAGAAACAGGAAGCCCTTTTGGAAGATCTTTTGACTTTTCAATATTCCGAAGAATCTGCGGAATAACATCTTCTTGTGTTATATTCAAATAATCATCAGTTCTGCTTGCTGTATTTAAAACTTTTTGAGCTTTAAAATACCTGTGCAACATTATACCGCCGGCAGCCAAAACACCCGCTGCAATAATACCGGATACTATTTTAGTTCTTTGATTCATCCTGTTATTATCAGTTTCGGAAGCATTTTTAAGTGTTAAAGCTTGAAATGAAACTCGTTTAGCAGCAGGCATTGTATTACTCACTGTTCCAAGGGGTACAATATTCATTCGTTTACCTTTCAAATTAAAATCTATTACATTATTAGCACAATGGTAAAAAATATTTACATTACGGTTGTATAATGTTACAAATCTTAATGTTGCAATCTATGTTTAGAATTAATTGTTATGACACAAAAATTCTATTCGAATGCTTACAAAAAATTTCATATTAAAATATTTAATCCGGCGTAAATTCAAAAACTTCCTGCGTATTTCTGTTAAGGATATTACATATTTTGTTAAGAGTATCAAAATCAATACCTTTTGTCTTGTTGTGGTAAATCTTATTGAGAGCATTCTGACTTATCCCTGAAAGTTTAGAAAGCTCTGAAATTCTCATTCTCTGTTCACCTAGTATTATAGACAGCCTGTTTTTAATCATGCTCTCATTTTAGCAATTCAAATCTTTAGATTTGCAAAATACATCTATACATGTTATAATAACAACTATAGATGTATAAATTAGCAATATTAATTAATACAGTAAGGTATATTATGAATTGTGGATTAACTGTTATAAAACAAACAAAAGGGTTTACCATGGCAGAAGTTCTGATAACAATCGGAATAATCGGAGTGGTTGCGGCAATGACACTTCCGGGCTTAATAGCAGACAAAAGAAGAACAGAACTTTATAACCAGCTTCAGGTCGCATATTCTCTTATATCTCAGGCGCTTTCAAGAATGAATGCTGACAATGAATATCCTGTACTTCCGTCTGATTTTAATTACAAAGGGCGAACCTTTAAAAAATCTTTTATAAAATATTTTGACAGTCCGATAGACTGCGGCTCCGGCGGAGTTTGGACCACTACAAATTCTGATCTTTGTATGACGGGCGAACAGGCGGAAGACGGTTCCTGGGGATCAGAAGGTGAACTATCTGACGCTTATAGTACATTTAATAAAGCTTCAAAAAAAATCGGCTCGAATCTGCTTGACGACGGTCAATTTGCACTTAAAAACGGAATGTTAATTCTGATTGAAAATCCCGAAATAAGCCCTGCAGATTTATTAATTTCAGTTGACGTCAACGGCAAAAACAAAAACAAAAATCCGAATGCATGGGGGCACGATTTATTTACATTCCAAATCGTAAGCGACGGCAGACTTTTGCCCATGGGTGCTGACGGAACCGCCTATGATTATGACAATTACTGCTCCAAAACTTCAACAAACACTCTTAATGGTATAGGCTGCACACAAAGGGCTCTGACTGATAAAACATACTGGAGCAAGTTATAGCAGCAGGAAGGACAAAACATTTTTTGACTTAAACAGAACTTACAAGATATCAAGCGGGTCAACATCTACGGTAAGTTTTACATCTTTTGGCATTGTTATTCTGCCCAGAAAACTTGAAACAAACTGATGACCTTTATCGCCCATTTTGTTTTTGATAATAAGCTGGAACCTGTACATACCGTTAATTCTCTCGATTACGCAGGGGGTGGGGCCGAGAACCTCAAGCCTTTCTGAAATTCCGTACTTTTCGACCATGGTGCACATTCTAAGCGCAATTTCCTGAGCAGATTTTTCAGCACGGAAATTATTCTGTCCGCTTAAGATAAGCCTAATTATCTGACTAAACGGCGGGTAATCAAATTCTTCTCTTGCAATAATTTCCGTTGCATAAAATTCATCGTAATTTTGTGACTTTGCACTTGCGAGTGCGTAATAGTCAGGGTTGTAAGTCTGAAAGAAAACTTTTCCGGAAAACTCGCCTCTTCCGGCACGCCCTGCAACCTGAGTCAAAAGCTGAAAACCTCTCTCACTTGCCCTGAAGTCAGGGAGATTAAAGCTTGCGTCTGCGGAAATTACTCCGACTAAAGTTACATTAGGGTTGTCCAACCCTTTTGCAATCATCTGAGTTCCGACCAGAATATCAATTCCTCCCTTTTGAAATTTATCCAGAAGCCTTATATGTTCTCCTTTTCTTACCAGAATGTCGCTGTCTATTCTTTCTACATTTTTGTCAGGGAAAAGATCCTGAATATACTGTTCGATTTTTTGGGTTCCCGTTCCGCTGTTTTTGAGAGCATCAGACCCGCACTCGGGGCACCTGTTCGGAAAATATTCAATATGGTTGCAATAGTGGCACTTTAACCTCTGGTCTTTTGCGTGCCATATCATCGGAATCGCACAGTTCGGGCATTCAATAACATGCCCGCAGGCCTTGCACTGGGTGAAGGTCGAAAATCCTCTACGGTTAATCAAAAGTATAACCTGTTGACCTTTCTCAAGGGTTTCTTTTATCGCATTTTGAAGCGGGATTGAAATCACATTTTTGTATGCGGCACGGCCGTATTCCTGCATATTGATGACAGTAACCGGCGGAACCTTTGCATCATTAAATCGTTTTTTAAGCTCAAAAAGATTTCCGGAATTTATTGCGCGGTAGTAGGATGAAATATCAGGGGTTGCAGAGCCTAAAAGCATCGGGCAGTTGTGAAATTCTGCAAGCTTCTGTGCCACAACCCTTGCGTCATATCTTGGTGCCGGAGAAGTCTGTTTATAAGCGCTTTCATGTTCTTCGTCAATTATTATAAGCCCGATGTTTTTTAATGGTGCAAAAACGGCCGAGCGGGCACCTGCTAGAATTTTAATCTCATTTTTGTAAAGCTTTTGCCAGACATCATAGCGCTCGCCGTCGGAAATACTGCTGTGCCATATTGCAACGTCCTCAGTTCCGAATTTTTTGGCTAACCTTTTGGTCAACTGGGAGGCAAGTGCAATCTCTGGCGCAAGAAAAAGAACATTTTTGCCTGCATCAATACAATCCTTAATAAGCTTGAAATAAACCTCAGTTTTTCCGGAAGCTGTAACTCCGTGAAGGAGAAGTGTTTGCGAAATCGACTCTTCTTTTGGCAGATTAAACCCGCCGATTTTTTGCTCTATCCCTTCATAAACTTTCTGCTGGTCGCCAGAAAGTTCAAACAACGGTTCTCTTGTACTGATTTGAAGTATATCTAGTGGATTTCTGTAAATATCTTCTTCCGTTAGTCTTACAAACCCTTGCGACTCAAGCTTTTTAATCGTTGTTCTTGTTGTTTTTGCCATTTTTTCGAACATTATAAGAGGCATTTTACCGGATTTTTTAAGCACTGCAAGAATTTCCGACTGACGCTTTGACGCCCCGTCATCACTTATAAATTCAATAGAAAATTCCGTTTTAGAAACTTTTTCAATCAATTTCATCGGAATAGCAGCATTTAAAACTGTAACAAGATCGCAGCAATAATAGTTTGCAATCCACTCAAGAAGTTTCAGGTAATCAATAGAAAACAAGGGGGTTTCATCCAGAATTTTGCTGACTTTTTTTGCCTTTATCCCTTCCGGCAAATAGTCCGAGAACCCAACACAAAAAGCATGGACAAGCCCCTGCCTTCCAAATGGTACAGAAATAGCCTGTCCAATTTGAATTTTCTCTTTAATTTCATCGGGAATTAAATACGAAAAAGTCTTAACTCCCAAACCAGTAATATTTACAAGCGCAAGCGCATATTTCATTATTCTTCCATAAACTCTTTTTTAGCTTCCTGAATAGCTTCTTCCAGCAAATCAAGCTGATCAGGCGTAAAAGTTACACCTTTTTTTGTCGGAAGCCAACTTGCACCTTCGTCTGTTGTATAGAATATTCTCATATTCAAATAGCTTCTTCCCTTATACTCACTGATTGAAATCTGAAGCTGTTCAGTATCAGATCTTTCAATTGTTGCCAAAATTTTTGCATCTGCCATTATTCTTCTCTCCTTAAATAACTGTTACGATTTTTATTTTACCAGAAAAATTGTTTTTATGTTAATTTAAAATTAAGATATAAAAAATCCTGAAAAAGTTTAGAATGAATGTAAAAAAATAATTATATCTTTAATAACCAAGGAGAGAAAACTTATGATAAAAGTTGCAGTATGCGGAGCTTTAGGCAAAATGGGATGCGAAGTCGTAAATGCAGTAGAAGCGGCAGAAGATATGGAACTTGTCGCAAAAATCGACATTGCAGCAGACAACATGTACAGAACAATTGAAGAAGCCGCAAGGGTTGAAGATATCGACATCCTGATAGACTTTACTCAGCCCAAATCAATTTACGAAAACGCTCTTTACTGCCTTAATAACGGTATCAAAATAGTCATTGGTACAACAGGACTTACGGACGAACAAATTGAAAAACTAAGGCAGCTTTCCGTTGAAAAAAATACAGGATGTTTCATTGCCCCAAACTTCTCTACAGGCGCTGTATTGATGATGATGTTTGCGCGTCAGGCAGCCAAATACTTTGATAACGCTGAAATTATTGAATTTCACCACAACCAGAAGAAAGACGCTCCGTCCGGAACATCGATTAAAACAGCGCAGATGATGGCCGAAGTTAAGCCAGATTTTGCCATAAATACCTGCGATGAAGTTGAAACCGTTGAAGGTGCCAGAGGCGGCAACTCTTATTCAAACATCCATATACATTCTGTCAGAATGCCAGGTTACACAGCTTCTCAGGAAGTTATCCTCGGCTCTTCAGGTCAGGTTCTGACAATCAGACACGATTCCATGGACAGAAAATGCTATATGCCTGGAGTTCTTCTTGCCGTAAGACATACGGTTCATGCAAACAATTTTGTATATGGACTTGACAATATTATGTAAAAATACTGACACAGATTTTCTGATGGTCGAAAATCATATATGTTAACCCCTCTCCCGCAAGTGAAGAGGGGTTGCAGGGTGCAAATTCAAAAGATTAAATGCAATAAAAAATATTCATATGATGGATTGCCTTTTTATTTATTTGTTGTAATATCAAGTTATGATTAAGACTATTACTAAATTATTTTTGGCTCTTGTACTTCTGACCTCTGTTGCATTCGCAGATGATGACGTTACGGAAGTTTGCGCCAGCCACATTCTTGTTAAAACTGCTAAAGAAGCAATGGATATAAAAAAAGAACTTGATAACGGCGGGGATTTTGCATACTATGCAAAACTTTATTCAATCTGCCCGTCAGCCCAAAATGGAGGGGATCTCGGCTGCTTCGGACGCGGACAGATGGTTCCGGAGTTTGAAAGAAAAGCCTTTACACTGCCTGTAGGGCAAATTTCCGACCCTGTATTTTCACCGTTCGGCTGGCACTTAATCAAAGTTACAGACCGCCGCTAGTGCACGAAGTGCACCCCTATACATTGGAGCGGAATTAAGTTAGGAGCGCTTTTATTTGGATTAGGAGCTAAAGTGCAGGATTAGGCAAAGGCGCTCGGAACGATTAATGTTTCGGAACTGTTGCCTTGACTTGCAACGGTTTTTACACGAAGTGCACTCTTACACTCTGGAGTTGAATTAGGCTAGGAGTGCTTTTGTTTGAATTAGGAGCTAAAGTGCAGATAAAATGTCGGATTAGTAAATCCGACCTACTTATTTAACTAAATATTGTTAAATATTCCCTGTTAAACTGTCAGTGTAGGTTGTGGTAAATTTTAATTTACCGCAACAAAAAAGCAATATAGATGCAGAGCCGATTATTTTAACCAGCCGAATAGTTTTTCAAAGAAAGTTTTCTTTTTAGATTTTTCCGGTGAATCCTTTGTCAGAAT